>NZ_JBFUFH010000002.1:0-549479 GCF_056403535.1 Aeromicrobium sp. P2_G6
GCTCGGCATCAAGCACAAACGAACCCGGCCCTATCGGCCTCAGACCAACGGCAAGATCGAACGCTTCCACCGCACCCTGGCCGACGGCTGGGCCTATGCCCGCTTCTACGACTCAGAAACCGAACGCCGCGCAGCACTGCCCAGCTGGATCCACTTCTACAATCACCACAGGATCCACTCCGCCATCAGCGGCACGCCCATCAGCAGACTCAACAACCTGCCTGGACATCACACCTAGGCGGGTCCCTCGAGCAGGACGCCGGCCTGGCGGAAGGCCGCGAGCAGGTCGTCGGCGACTCCGTTGAACTGCTTGACCGCCTTGGCGCGCCCCATCAGGCCACCGGAGATGCCGGAGGACGGTCGGATCAGCCGGACCACGGTGCCTCGATCGATGGCGTGCAGCGAGATGCCGACCTGCAGGTGTGGCGCGAACCCGCCCAACATCATCTGCTTGCCCTTGCTGCCCTTCTCGGCTGTCCCCGACCACTCGTCCTGCCAGGCGACCGTGAACCCCCGGCTCTGCAGCGCCTGCACGACAGTCGCGCGGGCAGCGGCAGGGTCGCCGACGACGGCGATCTCTCGGCTGTCGACGGGTTCGGCCATCGTCAGAGTCCTACTTGGAGGCGGCGGTGACGGCTTCGCTCGCCGCGAGGCCGAAGCCGACCTTGCGTCCGAGGTCCGACGTGAAGTCGAGGTAGGCGACCTTGCTGGCGGGAACCGCGACCGTACGACCCTTGTCGTCGGTCAGGGTGAAGACGGTGTCGTCCTTCATCGCCGTGTCGAGCGCCTTGAGCACGTCCTCGGGCGCCGACTCGGTTGCCACTGACAGCTCACGGGCGGCGTGCTGCACGCCGATCTTGACCTCCACGGTCACTCATCTCCTTTGATGTCATCTTCGTTGCGGGGGAATGCGCCGATGCCGCGCCAGGCGAGGCCGGCGACGAGCTGGACGGCTTCGCTGCGGGTCAGGCTCGAGTCCTGGGACAGCCAGTTGCGAGCGCCGACGTGACCCATGCCGACGAGGCTGACTGCCAGCAGGTGGGACGAGGCGACGGGGAGGCCGGTGTCCTCGCGGATCACCTCGGCGATCGCGGAGGCTGACTCCTCGATGACGCGGTCGATCTGCTCGCGTACGGACGGATCGCTCGTGAGGTCGGACTCGAAGACGAGCCGGAACGCGGCACCCTGGTCGGCGACGTAGTCGTACCAGAGCTCCATCGTGGCGCGGACGCGCTTGCGGTTGTCCGACGTCGAGGCGAGCGCGGTCTTGACGCCCTCGATCACGGTGTCGCACGACGTCTCGAGCAGCGCGAGGTAGAGGTCGAGCTTGCCGGGGAAGTGCTGGTAGAGCACGGGCTTGGAGACACCTGCACGCTCGGCGATCTCGTCCATCGAAGCGGAGTGGTAGCCCTGCTCGACGAAAACCTCGAGCGCGACCTCGAGCAGCTGAGCACGCCGTGCCGTACGAGGCAGGCGGCTCGTGCGCGGACGCATCGGCGTGGTTTCGGTCACGGGCACCAGCGTAGTCGGTGCTGCCCGACATCCGGACGCCCACCGGCGACGTTGCGCCGACGGGGAACAATGGACCGTGGATGCGGTGTTATGCCGCCAGATCCGTTTGCACCGCACCGCAAGCACAGAGGAGAACCCGTGGTCGCCCCACTCGTGGAACCCGCCGACGAACTCACCATCGACGAGGTCCGCCGCTACAGCCGGCACCTGATCATCCCCGACGTCGGGATGACGGGTCAGAAGCGGCTCAAGAACGCCAAGGTGCTCGTGATCGGCGCCGGCGGCCTCGGCAGCCCCGCGCTGCTCTACCTCGCCGCCGCCGGAGTCGGCACGCTCGGCATCATCGACGACGACGTGGTTGACGAGTCCAACCTGCAGCGCCAGATCATCCACGGCCAGTCCGACATCGACAAGCCCAAGGCCGAGTCGGCCGCGGCCTCGGTCGCCGAGACCAACCCGTACGTCAAGACGATCGTGCACAACGAGCGCCTCGACACCGACAACGTGCTCGAGATCTTCAGCCAGTACGACCTGATCGTCGACGGCACCGACAACTTCGCGACGCGCTACCTCGTCAACGACGCGGCCGTGCTGCTCGGCAAGCCGTACGTCTGGGGCTCGATCTACCGCTTCGAGGGCCAGGTGTCGGTGTTCTGGGCGCAGGAGGGTCCGCAGTACCGCGACCTCTACCCCGAGCCGCCGCCGCCGGGCATGGTCCCGTCGTGCGCCGAGGGTGGCGTGCTGGGCGTCCTGTGCGCCTCGATCGGCTCGATCATGGTGACCGAGGCGATCAAGCTCATCACCGGCATCGGCGACCCGCTGATCGGCCGGCTGATGGTCTATGACGCGCTCGAGATGCGCTACTCGACCCTCAACATCCGCCGTGACCCCACGGGTCAGCCGATCACCGCGCTGATGGACGACTACGAGGCGTTCTGCGGTGCGATCAGCGAGGAGGCGGCCGACGCGGCTGCCGACTCGACGATCTCCGTGACGACCCTGGACGGGTGGCTCAAGGAGCGCAACGACGGCGGGCGCGACTTCGTGCTGGTCGACGTTCGCGAACCGGGTGAGTACGAGATCAACCAGATCCCCGGCTCGGTCCTGATCCCCAAGGGCGACTTCCTCAACGGCAAGGCCCTCGAGCAGCTGCCCGGCGACAAGCAGATCGTGCTGCACTGCAAGACCGGCGTACGTTCGGCCGAGGCGTTGGCGGTGCTCAAGGGTGCCGGCTACAAGGACTCCGTGCACGTCGGCGGCGGCGTCGTCGCCTGGGTCAACCAGATCGACCCGAGCCAGCCCTCCTACTGAGCCGACCCGCGCTGAGCGTGACGAGTTGCAGGCCGCCATCGGCGTGTCTCCTGCAACTCGTCACGCTCACGGCAGGGTGGTCTCATGGATCGTGAGTTCGTGGAGCGGGTGCTCGACCTCGTCGAGCGCATCCCGTTGGGCCGGGCCGTGTCGTACGGCGCGATCGCCGAGCACCTGGGCGCCGGCTACGGTCCGCGCTACGTCGGACGGGTCATGGCGATGGAGGGCCAGGCCGTGCCGTGGTGGCGGGTCGTCCGCGCCGACGGTGCGATGGCGCCGCCGCTGATGGCCGAGGCGCAGCTGCACTGGCTCGAGGAGGGCACGCCGGTTTACCGAGGACGCGTCGACATGAAGAACGCCGCGTGGCGATTCGACGATTGAGTGTCACCCCCGTCTGATGGGATGGGGGTATGCCGGTCGAGTACGTGTTGGAGAAGCCGAGCGCCGAGCCACTCGTCGCTCCGGTGCTCGACGCCGACCAGCAGGCAGTTGTCGACCACCTCGGTGGGCCCCTGCTGGTGCTCGCCGGACCGGGCACCGGCAAGACCACGACGCTCGTCGAGCTCGTCGTCGATCGGGTCGAGCGGGGCGATCGCGGTGAGCTGGGCGGTCTGGCCCCCGAGGAGATCCTCGTCCTGACGTTCAGCCGCAAGGCCGCCGCCGAGATCCGCAGCCGCATCGCCCGCCGGCTCGACCGCACCACCGCGACGACGCCGGCGATGACGTTCCACTCGTTCTGCTACGCCATGCTCCGCGCCGAGCAGAGTCCCGGCGACTACGCCAGCCCGATGCGGCTGCTGAGTGCCCCTGAGCAGGACGCGGTGATCAGCGAGGTGCTGGCCGGCGCCGACCCCGAGACGTGGCCCGTCGAGCTCCGCCAGGCGCTGCAGACCAGGGGCATGGCCACCGAGCTGCAGCGGCTCATGGCGACGGCGCGCTCGCGAGGCCTGGATGCGTACGACCTGGAGCGGCTCGGCGAGTCGACCGAGCGTGACGACTGGGTGGCCGCCGGCCGGTTCTTCGACGAATACACCTCGGTCGCGGCGCTGCAGAACACCATCGACCACACCGACCTGATCTTCCAGGCTGTCCGGCTGCTCGACGACCCAGCGCGCCGGGCACGGTGGCGCGATCGCTTCTCGCTGGTCGTGGTCGATGAATACCAGGACACCGACCCCCTTCAGGTCCAGCTGCTCGAAGCGCTCGCCGGCGACGCCAGGGACCTCGTCGTGGTGGGCGATCCCTATCAGTCGATCTACGGGTTCCGAGGTGCCGACGTGCGCGGCATACTCGACTTCGCGGACCGCTTCGCCACTGACTCGACGCGGGTTCCGGTCGTCACGTTGCGCCACACCAACCGCTACGGCCCGACGATCGGCGCCGCCGTGCGCTCGATCGTCGACAACCGCGGCGTGCTGGGTGCGATCGACGGCGAGGCATACGCCGCGTTGAGGTCGCCGATGTCACGCACCCGTGACGACGAGGGCGAGGTCACGGTCCAGACGTTCTCGTCGCCGACCGCCGAGGCCGAGCACATCGCCCTGCTGCTGCGCGAGGCGCACCTCCACGACGACGTCGGCTGGGAGGACATGGCCGTCCTCGTACGTTCTGGGATCCATGTCGGCCGTCTGCAACGTGCGCTGACGGCGGCGGGCGTGCCGGTCGAGGTGGCCGGCGACGAGATCCCCCTGGCAGTCGAGCCCGCGGTGCGCACGCTTCTCTCCGCGGTGCACGCCGCCGACCAGATGCAGGCCGGCGAGACGCTCGACCCGGCGTCGGCCGCCGCCCTGCTGACCGGACCGCTCGGCGGGCTCGACGCAGCGTCGCTGCGGCGGCTCGGTCGGGTCCTGCGGCGCGACGCGGCCGGCGATGGCAGCAACCCACGGCCGTCTCGCGTCCTTGTCGCCGAGGCGCTCTCCGACCCGGCGCACCTGAAGTCACTCGCCCGTCCGGGCAGCCCCGAGGGGGATGCCGTCGCGGCGGCCGCCCGCCTTGCCCGGTTGCTCAAGATTGCCGCCGAGCAGATTGCCGCGCGCGAGTCAGCCGAGCAGGTGCTCTGGACGATCTGGGAGAAGTCCGGGTGGAACCGCCGACTCGAGGCCGAAGCCACCGGCGGTGGCGAAGGAGCAGCGCGGGCCAACCACGACCTCGACGCGCTCGTCGCTCTGTTCGTCGAGGCAGCGCGTGCCGAGGAACAGCAGGCCAGGCTCGGCATCGCCGAAGTCGTCAAGCGTCTCGAGGCTCAGCAGATCCCGGCCGACAACCTCGCCCAGCAGGGCACCGGCGCCCGCGCGGTCCAGCTCATGACGGCACACCGCTCCAAGGGCCTCGAGTGGCCCCTCGTGGTCGTTGCCGGAGTGCAGGACGGCGAATGGCCCGATGTGCGCATGCGGGGCAGCCTCCTGCAAGGCGATCGGCTGGGTGTCGACGGCCTGCTGCCACCACCTGCGGCGCGGGAGGCACTGGCGGAGGAGCGAAGGTTGTTCTATGTCGCGTGCAGCCGGGCGCGGTCGCGCCTCGTCGTCACAGCGGTCGCCAGCGGCGACGATGCCGGCGACCAGCCGTCCCGCTTCGTCGGCGAGCTGCATGCCCACACCTTGGGTGCCACCGGCCGGGTGCTCCCCGGGACGCGGCATCGTCCTCGCCGAGCGCTCAACCTCCGGGGCGCGGTTGCCGAGCTCCGCCGGCTGGGGGAGTCGACCGGCGATCCCGCCGTACGCGCACGGGCGGCCGAGCTGCTGGCCCGGCTCGCAGAGCATCCGCGGGCCCGCTCGGCCCATCCCGATCAGTGGTGGGGTCTGCGCGAGATCACCGCAAACGACCAGCCCGTGCACGACCCGGCCGAGCCGTTGCGCATGTCGGGCAGCTCGGTGTCCACGCTCGCGGAGTGCCCGCTCAAGTGGTTCCTCGGGCACGAGGCTCGCGGGCAGCGGGGCACCACCTCGGCTCAAGGCTTCGGCTCGATCGTCCACGCGATCGCCGCCGAGGTCGTGACGGCGGGTCTCGACCCGGATCCCGAGGCGCTGTCCGAACACCTCGACGGTGTGTGGCACCAGCTGGAGTACGCCCCGTGGGTCGGCGCCCGCGAGCGGGCGGAAGCCAAGGCGTCGCTCGAGCGCTTCTGCCGGTGGCACCTCGAGCACGGCCGCGAGGTCCTGGCGGCAGAGCATCGGTTCGAGGTGACGACTGAGGTCGAAGGCCGGCCGGTGATCCTCAACGGCTCGATGGACCGGGTCGAGCTCGGCGACGACGGGGTCCACGTCATCGACCTCAAGACGTCTCGGGGCACGCCGTCAGGCCCTGAGATCGCGCAACACCCGCAGCTCGGCTTCTACCAGCTGGCGGTCGGGGAGGGTGCCACCGAGGACCTCGCCCCGGGTGCGCCGGCTGCCGGTGCCGAGCTCGTCCAGCTGCGCAACGACACCTCGGGCGTACCCGGCTATCCCAAGGTCCAGCCGCAGGACGCGCCCCACGACGGCGAGCCGTTCTTCGCCGTCGAGCAGCTGCGCCGGTCGGTGCAAGCGGTCGACGCCGAGGAGTTCCCCGCGACGGCGTCGACCAAGTCCTGCCAGTACTGCGAGTTCGCGCGCGTGTGTCCCGCCAAGGACGAGGGCGCCTCCATCCTCACGGAGCGGGCATGAACACGCGTTTGGTACGCGACGAGGACCACCTGCGGGAGATCCTCGGCATCCCATTCACCCCGCCGCAGATGGACGCCATCACCGCTGGGCCCGACCGACCCAGCGCGATCATCGCGGGCGCCGGATCCGGCAAGACCACCGTCATGGCGGCCCGCGTGGTGTGGCTCGTGGGCCATCTGGGGGTGCCGCCTGAGCGCGTCCTTGGGCTGACCTTCACGACCAAGGCGGCAGCCGAGCTCGGCCAGCGCATCCGGGCGAGCCTCGAGCGGCTCGGGGTCGAGCTCGACGGTGAACCGACGACCGCGACCTACCACGCGTTCGCGGGCTCGTTGATCGCGGAGCACGGCTTGCGGCTCGGGGTCGAGCCAGACCTGCGGATCGTCTCGGACGCCTCGCGGTTCCAGCGAATGGCTCGGTCGATCGAGTCGTTCGACGGCTCGCTCGGTGCCATCACGACCTACGTCCCGTCGCTCGTCGGGCAGGTCATGTCACTCGACGGACAGCTCTCCGAGCACCTCGTGAGCACCGAACAGCTGCGCGACCACGACCTTGACGTCATCCACGCCTTCGAGACAGCCGACAAGCCGCCCGCCGTGCTGCGCGAAGCAGCCTCGGCCGCGTTGCGGCGCATCGAGCTCAGCCATCTCGTCGAGCGCTACCAGCGAGCCAAGGCCGACGACGGTGTCATGGACTTCTCCGACCAGATGGCCTGGGGAGCGCGACTTGCCGACCTGCCCCAGGTGGGTGACGCCTTGCGGGAGCGCTTCGACGTGGTGCTCCTCGACGAGTACCAGGACACCTCGGTGGCGCAGCGGGACCTGCTCCAGGCGCTGTTCTCGGGGGATGACCCGGCGAACGGCCGCGGGCATCCGGTCACTGCAGTCGGCGACCCGGCGCAGGGCATCTACGGCTGGCGCGGCGCGGCGACGGGCAACCTCGAGGGCTTCCTCGACGACTTCCCCGCCGCCGGCGGCGAGCGGGGCCGACTGTTCTCGCTCGTCGAGACCCGGCGATGCGCGCCCGAGATCATCGCGGTGGCCAATCACCTCGCGGCGCCGTTCTATGCCTCGTCCTCGTCGGTCAAGCCGCTGGAGTCGGCGGTCGACGCCCAGGGCACGGTCGACGTCTCTTTGCACGCGACGGTCGACGACGAGGTCCACGCATTGGTCGAGGGGATCCGCAACACCCCGGGACGCCTGCGGGACATCGCGATCCTCGTGCGCGTGGGCCGCGAGAACGGTGCGATCGTCCAGGCGCTTCGCGAGGCCCACATCCCGTTCGAGATCGTCGGGCTCGCCGGCCTGCTCTCCCAGCCTGAGGTGCTCGACGTCCTTTCCCTGCTCGAGGTCGTCGAGGACGTCACGGCCAACCCCGCGATGCTTCGACTGCTCACCGGCTCGCGCTGGCGCATCGGTCCACGCGACCTGGCCCTGCTCGGCCGTCGGGCCGCGGCGCTCAGCGGACGGGCGTCCCGTGGCAGCGACGACCCGACACTCGAGGACGAGCTGGCTCGCGCGGTCGAGGGCACCGACCCCACCGAGATCGTGTCCCTCGCCGATGCCGTCGATGATCCCGGCGACCTGCCCTACTCAGCCGAGGCGCGCGCCCGATTCTCCGAGATCGCGCACGTCGTCACGTCCGTACGAGCGCACGTCAGCGACCCCTTGCTCGACCTCGCTCGACGAGCCGTCCGCGCGCTCGACATCGACATCGAGCTCGAGGCGGGTGACGTGTCCGGCGGCTCGGACAACGTCGCTCTGCTGCTCGAGGCGGTGGCGTCCTACGCGGGCACCGACCGCTACGCCTCGCTGTCCGGACTGGTTGCCTACCTCGCCGCCGAGGAGTTCTACAACGAGGGCATGGAAGTCTCCACCCCGTCCGAGGCCGAGTCGGTCAAGCTGCTCACGATCCACAAGTCCAAGGGCCTGGAGTGGCCGACGGTCTTCGTGCCCCTGGTGTCCGGGACGATCTTCCCCTCGACCCGTGGCCGCGGTCGCTGGACCACCAGCGCGCAAACCCTCCCGGTGGCTCTGCGTGGGGACGCCGCCAGCCTGCCCGACATCGAGGACTGGACCCCGGCGGCCAACAAGGAGTTCATGGCGGCCGATCGCGCCGACGCCCTGATGGAGGAGCGGCGGCTGGCCTATGTCGCCTACACCCGTGCCGCCCGGCGACTGGTCGTCAGCGGGCACTGGTGGGGTCGCACACAGCAGAAGCCGCTCGGGCCGTCTCCGTTCCTCACCGAGACGCGCGACTTCCTCGAGACCAAGGGGATCAAGCCGTCGGTGTGGGCCGACCAGCCCGCCGACGACGAGACCAATCCGCACCTCGTGGTCGCCGACGGCATCCCGTGGCCGGCGGGGCTGCCGGCCCTCGGCGGACGCCATGCTCTCGCTGACGACGTGCGCGCGGCGCTCGCAGGCACCCTCGACGTGCCGGAGCCGACCGATCCCGAAGCGCCCGAGCTGCAGCGCATCGACGAGCTCGCGAACGACATCGAGCTGTTGGTCGCCGAAGCGGCTGCCGACGACTCCCCGGTCCAGGTCGTCCCGTGGCCGGCGACGATGTCGGCAACCGCGGCGATGGCGCTGGAGAAGGATCCTGCGCAATTCGCCCAGGACCTCGCCCGACCCATGCCGCGGCGCCCGTCGGGTGCAGCGCGATTCGGCACCCGATTCCATGCGTGGGTGGAGGCCCACTACGGCCAGCAGACCCTGCTTGACCCGACCGAGCTGCCAGGGCGAGGCGACGTCGACCTGGAGTCCGACCAGGAGCTCGAGCAGATCAAGGAGGCGTTCCGGCTCAGCCCCTACGCCGACCTGACGCCGGCGCAGATCGAGGCGCCGTTCTCCCTCGTGCTCGGTGGTCAGCAGTTCGTGGGCCGCATCGACGCGGTGTTCCAGACGCCCGACGGCTTCGAGGTCGTCGACTGGAAGACCAACAAACAAGCCACCGCTGACGAGTTGCAGCTGGCGATCTACCGCCTGGCCTGGGCCGAGCTGCGCGGCATCGATCCGGCGACCGTCACTGGCGCCTTCTACTACGTACGCCTCGGCGAGGTGAAGCGCTTCGCCGATCTCCCCGGCCGCGCCGAGCTCGAGCGGAGGCTCGGACTAGCGTAGGGACGTGGACTACGCCTTCGACCGCACCCAGCACGACCGTGCCGCCCACCTCCGCAAGGACGACGCCTGGCGTACGCCCGGCGTGCGGGTCCTCGTGATCGGCGGTGAACACGTCGCGACGCTCGGTGGCACGGGCATCCGCTGGATGGACATCGACGAGGCGCCCGAGGGCGAGTGGATCTTCCTCGGCACCAAGGATGACGTCCGTTACGCCGCGGTGATGGTCGACCGGGTGCCCCAGGAGCTCGAACCGGTCAGCCTGCGCGTCCTCGGTCCGACCATCGCGCCCGACGAGGCTTCGCTCGCGGTGCACGCGGTTGGCATCGCGCGGTGGCACGAGAACCACAAGTACTGCGCCAAGTGCGGCCAGCCGACGGACGACGCCGAGGCCGGCCACGTACGCATCTGCCCGGCCTGCGGCACGCACCACTTCCCGCGCACGGATCCGGCCGTGATCATGCTGATCACCGACGGCGACGACCGCGCGCTGCTGGGCAGGCAGCCGATATGGCCCGAAGGCCGCTTCTCGACGCTGGCCGGGTTCGTCGAGCCGGGGGAGTCTCTCGATGACGCCGTGCGCCGCGAGGTCATGGAGGAGGTCGGCATCCAGGTCGGCGAAGTCACGTACGCCGGCAGCCAGCCGTGGCCGTTCCCGTCGAGTCTGATGCTCGGGTTCTTCGGCCAGGCCCTGACGTCGGACATCACGGTCGACCAGAACGAGATCGCCGAGGCGCGGTGGTTCACCCGCGACGAGGTCACCGAGATGACGGCGTCGAGCGACCTGCTGCTGCCGCCCAACGTGTCAATCTCGCGGTGGCTCCTCCAGAAGTGGCACGGCGGAACCATCCACGGCAAGTGGGCTTAGTTCACCGACGCGAGCTGGGACTTGATCTGGGCCAGGCTGGGGTTGGTCAGCGCCGTGCCGTCCGCGAACACCAGCGTCGGGACGGTCTGGTTGCCGCCGTTGGCCTGCTCGACGATGAACGCCGCCTCGGGCTCCCGCTCGATGTCGACCTCGTGGAAGTCGATCCCCTCGCGCTTGAGCTGGCCCTTGAGGCGGTGGCAGTACCCGCACCACGGGGTGGAGTACATCGTGAACGTGCCCGACATGGAGTGTCTCCTTCGACGACTAGTCTTGATCATCTCAACAACCACACCGATTCACCCATTCCGCAACGACTCTGAGGAGCCCCTGTGCCCGATGCCGACGACCTGCTGACGGGACTCGATCCTGAGCAGCGCGAGGTCGCGCAGGCACTCCGCGGCCCGGTCAGCGTCGTCGCGGGTGCCGGCACCGGCAAGACCCGGGCCATCACCCACCGCATGGCATACGGCGTGGCTACCGGGGTCTACAAGCCGACCGAGGTCCTGGCGGTGACGTTCACGACGCGTGCCGCGGGAGAGATGCGCACGCGGCTGCGCCAGCTCGGCGCCGACGGGGTCCAGGCCCGCACGTTCCACTCGGCTGCGCTGCGCCAGGCGCGCTACTTCTGGCCGCAGGTCTATGGCGGCGAGTTCCCTGAGGTCACGGCCTCGAAGTTCGCCCTTGTCGCCGAGGCAGCCCGTCGCCTCGGCATTCGCACCGACACCCCGCTGCTGCGCGACCTGTCGTCGGAGATCGAGTGGGCCAAGGTCTCCAACATCCGTCCCGCCGCCTATGCCGCCGCTGCGGGGCCCGCCCGACGCGAGGTCGCCGATCTCGACCACCCGACGGTCGGCAACATCATGACCGCCTACGAGGACGTCAAGCGCGATCGTGGCCGCATCGACATGGAGGACATCCTCCTGATCACGGCTGCGATCCTTGCGGACGACGAACGCATCGCTGCCCAGGTACGTCAGCAATATCGCTGGTTCGTGGTCGACGAGTTCCAGGACGTCAACCCACTGCAGTCGACGCTCCTCGAGCTGTGGCTCGGCGGCCGCAACGACATCTGCGTCGTCGGCGATCCGCGCCAGACGATCTACTCGTTCGCCGGCGCGTCTCCGCAGATCCTCACGTCGTTCGGGCGGCGCCACGAGGGCGCACAACGCATCGAGTTGGTCCGCAACTATCGCTCGACCCCGCAGATCGTCGCCGCGGCCAACGCGGTCTTCAGCCGCACCAACGGCACCGACGGCGTACGCCTGCAGTCACAGCAGGAGCCCGGCGACCCTGTGACCTACATCGGGTTCCCCGACGAGCAGGCCGAGGCAGCCGCGGTGGCGAGCGAGATCGCCCTGCTCCATCGCCGGGGGGTCTCCTACAAGGAGATGGCGATCCTGTTCCGCATCAACGCCCAGTCCGAGGCGTTCGAGGAAGCGCTGGGCGAGCACGGCATCCCCTACGTCCTGCGCGGCGTCGAGGGCTTCTTCCGCCGGGCCGAGGTACGCCAGGCGGTCACCCTGCTGCGTGGCTCTGCGCGAGGTGGTGAGGGCGGAGGCGAGCTGGTCCAGGAGGTGCGGGCGATCTTCGCCGCGATGGGCCACACCGACGAGCCGCCCACGGGCGCCGGCGCCGTCCGTGACCGCTGGGAGTCTCTCCACGCGATCGTGTCGATGGCCGCCGAGCTGGTCGAGTCCGACCCGTCGGCCGATCTGACTGCTCTCGTCGCAGACCTCGACCGGCGGGCCGACCAGGCGCACGCGCCGGCGGCCGATGGCGTCACGCTCGCGACCCTGCACTCAGCCAAGGGCCTCGAGTGGGATGCCGTGTTCTGCGTCGGCATGCACGAGGGCATGATGCCCAGCGTCCACGCCGACACGCCTGCGGCGGTCGAGGAGGAGCGCCGACTCTTCTACGTCGGCCTGACCCGGGCGCGCCACGACCTGATGATCTCGTGGGCCGTCACCCGCAACCGTGGCGGCCGCGGCAACCGCAGGCCGACCCGTTTCCTCGACCCGCTGCTGCCTGCCGACCACGAGGCCCGTCAGACCGCGCGCCAGCCGCGCGAGCGCAAGGTCGCCAAGTGCCGCGTCTGCAACACGGTCCTCGCGGTTGCCGACCGCAAGCGCGGGCGGTGCGAGGACTGTCCCGCGACCTACGACGAAGAGCTCTACGAACAGCTCCGGGCGTGGCGCACGGAGCAGGCGACCGAGCAGGGCAAGCCGGCCTACGTGATCTTCACCGACGCGACGCTCCAGTCGATCGCTGAGGTCAAGCCCGCAGACCCCGACGCACTCGCCCGGGTGCCCGGCATCGGCCCCGCCAAGCTCGAGAAGTACGCCGACTCGGTTCTGGAGCTCATCCGGTCACGCTGACCGCCACCACCGCCGCGGGCCACTACTTCAGGAGGCCCGGTGGGTACGTCGGCGGGCTGGGGCGCTGTGTCGGAGTTGGCTTCGGCTTGTCGGGTTCCTCCGACTCGTCCGGCTCGTCTGGCACCGTCGAGGTCGCTGTCGGCGTCGGCGTGGGCGTCAGCTTCGTCGTTGCTGTGGGGCCCGGCGCCGTCCCGGTCGCGGCTGTCCCAGTCTTGGGCTCGGTTGCCGTCGTGGTGGGCGATGCGGGCGACTGAGTTGTCGTGTCAGTCGACCGTGGGGGGTCGCTCGACGGCGTCGGGCCAGTCGACGGCGCCGGTTCAGTCGACCGTGTCGGCGCGGTCGACGGTGTCAGGACGCTCGATGGCGTCGGGTCGGTCGGGGCCGGCGAGAGGGTCGACTCCGTCGGCTTCTGCGCCTGCGTGGTGCCGGCCGGGGGACCCCGATCCTCAGAGCTCGGCAACAGGTCGGTGAACATGCCCAGCACCAGCGCGCCGGCACCGACCAACAAGGCCATGGCAACGACCCACTTGGTCCAGCTCACGCTCCCGCGGTGGCGAGCGGCGTCGTCGGTCTCAGCCGACGTGATCACGGGCCGAGCCGGCATGGCGTGCTTTCCGTGCGTTTCTTCTGCCATGCCAGCCCAGACTACCCCCGAGGGTGTCGGTGGGCCCGACGAGAGGCTGACCGCTACTTCGGCTTGCCGGGAGGCGCTGTCGGCGGATTTCCGGGCCTGGACGGCCGGGTCTCACGTGGCTCGTCCGTGGTCGCGGTGGGTGACGGGCGCGTCGCCGTTGACGGTTCAGGCGCCTTGGTCTCAGCGGTGCGTGGGATCGCGCTGGTAGGTGCGGAGGTCGGCGAGGGGGTCGTCGGGGCGGTGGACGGCGACGGGTCGCTCGACTCCGTCGGCTTCTGCACGGTGTTGCCCGACTGAGGATCGGCCTTGCCAGGGCTCAGCAACACCTGGCTGAACAGGATCAGCATGATGGCGCCGGCGCCGATCACCAGTGCGGCCGAGACGACGCGCCTGGCCCACCGCACGCTCCCGCTGCGGCTTCCCGCGTCGCCGGCGGGGACCGGCGTCGGCATGGCGTGCTTGCCAGGGGTTTCTGCTGCCATCCCGGGAGAGCCTACCGGCGGAGAGGGTCGCTCAACCTGTTCGCTCGCAGAGCTCGCTCAGCCTTCGGCAAACCCCGGGAGCGACTCCTCGAGGATCGACCGGAATGGCGCGGTCGCGCCGAGCTGGCTGAGCACGCCGACCCCGCCTAGCCACACCCGATGGATCAGCAGGTACTGCGGCGGCAGGTTGATCTTCATCGCGGTGCCCATGCCCTCCGACGTCAGCGCGCTGACCCGCAGCGTCTGCGCCCGCATCCACTCACGGCTGAACGTGAAGCGCTCGACGCTCGCCGGCTCGACGAACGGGCCGATGTAGCGCGCGATCGTGTCGGCATCCAGGTCGGTGGTCCGCTTGAGGAACCCTTCATCGCGAAGGCCCTCGAGCACGAGGTCGTACTCGCCGTCGACCGCGTAGCGCAGCAGCCGGCCGACCGGCTCGGGGAGCCCGTCCGGCAATCGCGCGACCGCGCCGTAGTCGACGACGCCGAGACGACCGTCGGGCATGATGCGGAAGTTGCCCGGGTGCGGATCGGCGTGCAGCATCCCGGTTCGCGTCGGCCCGGCGAACAAGAACCTGACGTATGCCTCGCCGTAGCGGTCGCGCTCCTCCTGGGTGCCCGTCGTGATGACCTGGGCCAGGGAGTGGTCGCTCTCGAGCCACGTCGAGACGAGAGCGTGCTCGGTGTAGGCCAGCACGTCCGGCACGATGATCTGGGGATCGCCGTCGAACTCGGCGGCGAAGACGCTCTGGGCGCCGGCCTCGAGGTTGTAGTCGAGCTCCTCGGCGACCCGGTCCTGAAGCTCCTGGACCAGCGGCTTGACGTCGAGACCGGGGGCCAGCGTGCCGAACAGTCGCACCAGCCGCGCGATCTGTCGCAGGTCGGCCGTCAGCGCCTTGGCGGCACCGGGGTACTGCAGCTTGACTGCCACTTCCTGGCCGTCAGCCCACACCGCGCGGTGCACCTGGCCGATCGACGCCGACGCGGCCGGCTTGTCGTCGAACGAGGTGAACTGCTGCCGCCAGTCGGCTCCGAACTCCTCGGCCATCACGCGGTGGACGGTGTCGGGCGGCATGGGTGGCGCCGAGTCCTGGAGCTTGACGAGCGTCTCCCGGTACGGCCCGATGAGCTCCTCCGGCAACGCCGCCTCGAAGATGCTCATGGCCTGGCCGAACTTCATCGCGCCGCCCTTGAGCTGCCCGAGGACGGAGAAGATCTGGTCGGCCGTTCGCCGCTGGACCTCGCTGAGGACGGCGTTGGCGGGTGCGCCGACCATGCGCTTGCCGAGCCCCAGGGTCGTACGCCCGGCAAACCCGACCGGGAGCGACGCGAGACGAGCCGTGCGCAGGAAGGCGCTGCCGGTCAGCGGCCGGCCCTTCGGCTCGCCCTTGCCGGGGGAGCCGGCCTGGTCCGGCCCATCGGGTCGGTCGGGAGTCTGGGGCACCCCGTCAGGATAGTCACGAGTGCCTGGTCAGGCCGCCCGAAGCAGGTCACACGTGCACGCGTGGTGGAACGCCAACGGCCAGGTCCTCCGGTCGTCGTGAGCCGGGCCGACGACCAGGCAACGGGCCGAGGTGCGGGTCGTCCGTCCCTCGGCGTGAGCCAGCACCTCGACCGCGAGCTCGAGCGCGGCCGCGTGGGTCGTGACGGCGTCGAGCGCCGGCGGCGTCATGGTGGCGGTGTGCCGCCCGAGCTGGTGCACCAGCGCCGGCCAGGCGCGATCCCAGTCGGCACGGTGGAGGTCATGACACGACATGCAGGGGGTGCGGCCGGGGCGTACGAGTGGCCCGATGCGAACCCGGTCCTCGTCGATCACCACAGGCAAGTGGTCGAGGCCGAGCCGGACCGGCTGCTCGAACACCGTGCGCGCGGGCTCACCGCACGAGGCGATGACCAGCAGGTCGGGGTCGTCGGCGCCGAGCCGGGTGACGCCCGAGTCCGCGAGCACCGTCTGCGTGATCGCAGCGAGCTGGCGGCTGCCGCTGTCGGTGTGGATCGCCAGCCCATACGTCTGCCGGTGGCGGAGCCGGCCAGGGTCGTCACCGCCGAAGTCGGCGTGGCGGGCCTCGGCGTCCAGCCCTCGTCGCTGCGCGCCACTCCACCGCGTCGCGTCGAACACCACGCCGGCCGAGCGCAGCTCAGCGAGAACCTCGGCAACCGGCACCGTGAGCTCGGGGATCGTGGCGCGGGCGACGGCGGCCAGGCGGTCCACGTCGCGGGCGCCGTCGAGGAGGTGCAGGAGGTCGACCAGTCCGGGCCGGTCAGGGATGACGATGCCGGGGGAGGTGCCGACCTGCAGGTGTGCGGCGTCCCGGCGCAGGAGCGGTGCTCCGGGGCGGAGGGCGGGTCGGAAGGCCATGTGTGCAGGTTGGCCCTCTGGCGTGCGCCTGACGAACCGCTCGTCCACAAGTTGGGTGGTCACGTCACGAGGTTTCGATTAGCTGACGCCTTCGACGTGCTTCGACTCAACCCGCTTCGGCGCGCGCTCGCAGAGCTCGCTTGGCCTCAACGAGAAGCGGWGGATCCGACGGTGTCGGATCCTCCGCAAAACTCGGGGAAGTGCGGGGCCCGGATCCCCGCTGGTGGCTCAGGCCTTACCGAGGATCCGGTTCAGCTTGGTGCCACAGACCGGGCAGATGCCCTTGGCCATACGAGTGCCCTTGTCACTGACGTGGACCTCTCCGGACGCCTCGCGCTTTTCCTTGCACTTGACGCAGTAGAACTCGCCACTCCATGTTTCCGACATTGCGGCCTCCTTGCCGATGTGGTGCTAGTCACGTTCAGCGTACGCGTGGGAGGGCCGTTTCACGCTCAGCTGAGCGTGAAGGCGTTCGGCGCGTCGCAATGTCTGAAATTGCAGGTTCAGCCGGTCCCTGCGTCCCGAGAGACAAAGGGAGGCCCCCGACGGAGCTTGCCTTCCCCTTGCGAGCTCCGTCGAGGGCCTCGAATGGCGCTCACGCTAGGCCGCTACCCCGGTGTCAGCAACCGGTTTCGAACAACTGTTGTCCACGCCTGTGGATAACAGTGGGGACAACTTGTGGGGAACGCCGAGGAGCCATGTGGACGGGGCGGTGCACAACCTGTGCGTCCGCCCCGGCCCAGGCGCCGATCTGCCTGTGTGACCAGCCGGTTTGCACAGGGAGCGTTGTGGACGGAGAAAAGGTCGGCACGACGAGATAGATTTCCCGACATGGGCGAGGTGGAGATCCGGCGCAGCGCGCGCCGCAAGCGCACGGTGCGGGCCTATCGCGAGGGCGACAAGACCATCGTGCTGATGCCGGCCAACCTGTCCAAGGCCGAGGAGGAGCGCCACGTTCGCAGCCTGGTCGAGCGGCTCGACCGGCGTGAGCAGCGCGTACGCCCGAGTGACGACGACCTCCAGGCACGCGCTGCCCAGCTGTCCACCACCTGGCTCGAGGGGCGCGCAGTCCCGCTTTCGGTGCGGTGGGTGAGCAACCAGAACAGCCGCTGGGGCTCCTGCACCAGCGTCGACCGCAGCATCCGGTTGTCTGACCGGCTCAAGGGCATGCCCGAATGGGTCATCGACTACGTCCTGCTGCATGAGCTGGCGCACCTCATCGAGCCCAACCACAGCAAGCGGTTCTGGGCGCTTGTCGACGCCTACCCCGAGACCACAAAGGCTAAGGGCTTCCTCGAAGGCGTGTCCTGGCAGCAGCGATCAACGCCCTGACCGAGTCGTCCGTCTGAGCCGGCAGCGCGTCCACGTCGAACCAGGCCAGGTCGTCCGACTCGTCGCTGATGACGTGCTGCGCCTGCGCGGGCGCGACCGCCACGTACTGCACGTCGAGGTGGTGCGCCGGCCTGATCGGCCCGCACGGCACCTCGTGGCGTGACAGCAGCACCGGCACCGGGTCGATCGTGAGGTCGGGTATGCCGCTCTCCTCGCGGCCCTCCCGCAGCGCGGCCTCGGCGAGCCTCGCGTCGTCCGGCTCGCAGTGCCCGCCGGTCTGCAACCAGCGCTTGATGATGCGGTGCAGGGTCAGCAGCACGCGCTGGTGGTCGGCCGAGAAGATGATGGCGCTCGCCGTGAGGTGGTCGGGATGGCACCCCCGACTCATCGCGTCGGCGTACGACTCGGTGTGCGCGACATACAGCCGGCGGAGCCGATCCTGCTCGTAGTCGGGCGCGGACCAGTCGCACAGCACGGAGCGCGCGTCGTCGCGCAGTGTCACTCGCGGGGGCCGTCGGTGCTGGCGTCGGGATCTGCATCGCCGGGGTCGTTGTCGAGCAGCTCGCCCAGTGCGGCGTCGAAGTCGTCATCGCTCTGGGTCCGGTGCTCGCCCTGCGCGAAGCCCAGTGGGTCGTCGAGGTCGGCCGCGGACGGCATGAGGTCGGGGTGGCTCCACACCGCATCGCGGGCTTCGGGTCCCTGCCGGTCGCGCAGCGCGGCCCACAAGGTCGTCGCCTCGCGGAGCTTGCGGGGTCGCAGCTCGAGGCCGACCAGCGACGCGAAGGTCTGCTCCGCGGGGCCGCCGGCGCCACGGCGGCGGCGCATCGCTTCCGCGAGTGGGGCGGCTGCAGGCATGCGGTCCTTGGTCGCCTGGGTGACGACCTCGTCGACCCATCCCTCGATCAACGCGACGAGGGTCTCGAGCCGGTCGAGCGCGCGCTGCTGCTCGGGTGTGCGCTCCGGCTCGAACAGGCCGCCGGCCAGCGCCTCCTGGATCTCCTCGGGCCGCGAGGGGTCGAGCCCCTGCAGCTGTGACTCGATCGCGGTCACGTCGATGCGGGTGCCGCGGCCGAACTCCTCGATCGCGCCGACGAGTGCCGGTCGCAGCCAGGGCGAGTGGTGGAACAGCCGGTGGTGGGCGCACTCGCGCAGCACGACATAGAGGAGTACGTCCGAGGCCGGGTGCTCCAGCCCTTCGCCGAAGGCCTCGACGCCGGACGGCAGCACGGCCGCGATCCGCTCGGGGCCGAGCGGGATGCCGATGTCGGTCGACGACATGACCTCACCGGCGAGGCCACCGAGGGCCTGGCCGACCTGCTGGCCGAACATCGCGCCGCCCGCTTGCGTCAACATCCCCATCAGCGGGCCGGCCATGGCCTTGGCCTCTTCGGGGAGCGCCTCGGCCATCGCCTTGACCACGTGCGCGGCGATCGGCTCGACGAGCTGCTGCCAGGTGTCCGAGGTCGCCTCGATCCACTCGGCCTTGCTCCATGCCGTCGCCGTGGTCGCGCCGACCGGGAACGACGTCGCGGTGTCGAGCCACGACTCGGCGAGCTGCGCGGCATCGTCGACCGCACCCTGCTGGGATGAGTTGGGCGTGGGATCCGCGCCGGCCGCGGCCACCGTGTGACGGGCCACGTCCTTGGCCAGGTCGAAGTTGACGCTGCCCTCGTGCGGGGCGAACATCTTCTGCATCTGGCCCATGATCTGGTTCATGTCCATCTGGCCGCCGGAGAAGGCACCGAACAGCTGCTCCATGGGTGTGCCCTTGAAGGGGTTCTCGGGCTCTTCGTTCTCGTTCTCGGCCATGCCTCAACAGTAGCGACCGGATCCGCCGATCCCACGCCCTCGATGTTCGCTCTACGATGAATCCGACATGACTGCCGTACGCCTGCTCGACATCCGTGACACACCGCTGAGCCTCGACGAGGTCTACGCCGCCGTGACCGACCCGGCAGCCGGCGGCATCTGTGTGTTCATCGGAACCGTCCGCGACCACGACGAGGGGCAGGACGTCTCCGCGCTCGGCTACTCGTCGCACCCGACTGCACTCGGACGGCTTCGCGACGTCGCGGAGCGCATCGCGGAGGAGTGCGATGTCGTGGCACTTGCGGGAGTGCACCGCGTCGGCGACCTCGTCGTGGGCGACCTGGCCGTCGTCGTCGCCGCGTCGGCTGCGCACCGGGCGCAGGCGTTCGAGGCCTGCCGCCGGTTGATCGACGAGCTCAAGACCGACGTACCGGTGTGGAAACACCAGACCTACACGTCCGGAGACGCTGCATGGGTGGGTTCGCCGGACTCCCCGGCCGCAGGCGCGCGTGTTGCCGGCACTGACTAGGCTCACCGTGTGTCCGACCCGTCGAAGCTGAGTGCTCGCTACACGACGTTGGTCGTGGCGGCGATCTCCTTGATCGTGCTCAGCTGCGTGGCGATCCTCGTGCCGGTTCCGTACGTCACGATGAGTCCTGGAGACCCCTTCAACACCCTCGGCAAGTACGAGGACTCCGAGGGCAAGCTGAAGCCGATGTTCACGTTCGGTGCGGACGTCAAGACCTACCCGACGACAGGCGCACTCTTCTTCACCACGGTCTCGGTGCGTCGAGCCGACAGGCCGCTCTCACTGCTGGGCGCTGTCAACGCGTACATCGACCCCGACAAGGCCGTGGTTCCCAAGGACCTGATCTATCCCGACAACGAGACGGCCGAGCAGTCCACGGCGGAGTCCGCCGCACAGCTGTCAGGGTCCAAGGACTCGTCACGCGTCGCCGCTCTGCGCGCTGCGGGCTACACCGTCACCGGCCGACCATCTGTCGCAGGAGTCGTCAAGGGTGGCGCCGCTGAGAAGCTGCTCAAGGCCGGCGACGTCTTCACGGCGGTCGACGGCACCAAGGTCACGACCCCGGACCAGGTCGTCAAGGCGGTCGGCACCCACAAGCCCGGTGAGACCGTACGCCTGACCGTCGAGCGCAAGGGCAAGTCCCTCGAGGTTCCGGTCGTGACGCGTGCCGACCCCAAGGACAAGAAGCTCCCGCGAGTCGGCATCACGATCGGCGTGACCTACGCCTACCCGATCAAGATCACCAACAACGTGGACAAACGGATCGGCGGGCCCAGCGCCGGCACGATGTTCGCCCTCGCGATCTACGACCGGCTGACCCCGGGCTCGCTGACGGGCGGCAAGAAGATCGCCGGCACCGGTGAGATGACGCCTGACGGCACGGTCGGCCCGATCGGTGGCATCCGGCAGAAGATGGCCGGCGCCGCCGACCATGGCGCGACGATCTTCCTGGTCCCCGCCGCCAACTGCGCCGAAGCCACTGACGGCGATGACGACGGGCTCAAGCTCGTCAAGATCTCGACGCTGAAGGATGCGGTCTCCTCGCTCGAGAAGCTCGCCGACGATCCCAAGGCCTCGGTGCCGTCATGCAGCTGATGCCTGACTCACCGCTGCGCCAGGCCGCCCTCGAGGTGGAGTCCCATGTCGGCGCTGAGGGCTGGGACCAGCCGCCGCGGCTGTTCGCCCTCGTGCCGACCGCCGACCTGATCGCACGGGAGCCCGGCCTGGCCGACCAGCTCTCGGACGATCCGGCGAGCATGACGCCGGTCGAGCAGGAGCTGCCGGCCGACCGCGAGCTCGAGGAGCTGCTGACCGAGATCGTGTGGCCCGACGCCGTCGCCGGCTGCGCCGCCGTGGTCGAGCGCATCATGCTGCCGCCCGAGGCCGAAGCGTTGCTGCCGGACGATCCGGACGAGCTGCTCGCCGTCGTCGCGGCGCACCCCGATCGTCGTGAGGTGCGGCTCGTCGCAGCAGTCGTCCGCGACGGCGCCGCGCACAGCGCCGTACGCGCCAGAGAACCCCGTGATGCCGAGCTGCTGGAGGGGCCCGATCTCGTACCGGGCCTGATCGAACATCTCCGCCGCACTCTGGCATAGAGTCTTGTCATCCCGTCACCAGGAGCCACGTGAGCGACATCTTCGGAACCCCCCGCCCCCGCCGGGAGCCTCGACGCGGGCCTGACCGTCGCCAGCGCGTGCTGGTCCCGACGCTCATCACACTGGCCCTGCTGCTGTTCCTCGGCTCGATCTTCACCAGCGTGTGGACAGACCGCCTGTGGTTCAAGTCGGTCGGCTACAGCGACGTGTTCCGCAGTGTGCTGTTCACCCGGGTGGCGATGTTCCTGATCCTCGGCCTGGTCTTCGGCCTGTTCGTCGTCGGCAACCTCGTCGTCGCCTATCGCACTCGTCCCGATGCGGCGCCGATGCGACGCGACGACCCCGCCTACCGCTACCGCCTGGCGCTGACGCCGTTGCTGCGTCCCCTCGCGATCGGCTTCGGCCTGGTGCTCACCGGGTTCGCCGGATCCGTCGCCGCGGCCCACTGGGACACCTACCAGAAGTGGCGCAACAGCACGTCGTTCGGCGTCAAGGACGCGCAGTTCCACAAGGACGCCAGCTTCTACGTGTTCGACTACCCCTGGTGGCGGTTCCTGTCGTCGTACTCGTTCGCCCTGATCGTCATCACCGTCCTGGCGGTGCTGTTCCTCAACTACGTCTACGGCGGCATCCGTATCGCCGGGCGCGGGCCCAAGCTGACCCGGGCGGCGCAGGTGCACCTCTCCGTGCTCGTCGGCCTCGGCGTGCTGCTGAAGGCGGTCTCGTACTACCTCGACCGGTTCGGCCTCATGATCAGCTCGGGCAAGCTCATCGACGGCCCCGGCTACACCGCGGTGCATGCCCGCATCCCCAGCAAGAACATCCTCATCGGCGTCGCCATCATCTGCGCACTGCTGTTCTTCGCCGTGATCTTCATCCGCTCGTGGGCGCTGCCGGCGATCGGCCTCGGTCTGCTCGCGCTGACGTCGATCCTGATCGGCGCGATCTGGCCCGCCGTCATGCAGGGCTTCCAGGTCAAGCCGTCGGAGCCCGACAAGGAGGCGCCTTACATCGCGCGCAACATCGAGGCGACGCGCGATGCGTACGGCGTCAAGGACGTCCAGGCGGAGCCCTACTCGGCCAAGACGACACTCGCCCCGACCGAGCTCGCCTCGTCCGCGGAGTCGCGGGTCAGCACCCGACTGCTCGACCCGACATTGATCTCCGACGCGTTCGAGCAGCTGCAGCAGGTGCGTGGCTACTACGCCGTCCCGACGACGCTCGACGTCGACCGCTACAAGCTCGGTGACGGGGAACCGCAGGACGTCATCATCGCGGCTCGCGAGCTCAGGCTCTCCGGCCTCCAGCAGAGCCAGCGCAACTGGGCCAACGACCACACGGTCTACACGCACGGCTACGGCATCGTCGCGGCCCGCGGCAACCAGCGTGGCCCCAACGGCGAGCCCGTGTTCGTGGCCAAGGACATCCCTCAGATCGGGGAGCTCACGACCGCGACGCCGCCGAGGATCTACTTCGGCGAGCAGTCCCCGTCCTACTCGATCGTCGGCCGGCCCAAGGGCGCCACCCCGATCGAGGTCGACACCCCGCGCGGCGGATCCTCGTCCAACAAGGCGACCAAGGACAACGCGACCCAGAACACATATGACGGCAAGGGCGGCGTGCCGATCGGCAACGCGTTCAACAAGGCGCTGTACGCCTTCAAGTTCGCCGAGCCCAACATCTTCCTGTCGAACCGGGTCAACTCCGAGTCCAAGATCCTCTATGACCGCGAGCCTCGCGACCGGGTCAAGAAGGTCGCGCCGTGGCTGACGGTCGACGGCGACTCCTACCCGGCGGTCGTCAACGGCCGAGTGGTCTGGATCGTCGATGGCTACACGACCAGCAACTCCTACCCCTACTCCGAGCACCGTTCGCTGCGCGAGGCCACGGCCGACACGCTGACGACCAGCAACTCGCAGACCGCGCTGCCGACCGACCAGGTCAACTACATCCGCAACTCGGTCAAGGCGGTCGTCGACGCCTACGACGGCTCGGTCAAGCTCTACCAGTGGGACACCGAGGACCCCGTCCTCAAGACGTGGATGAAGGTCTTCCCCGACGTCGTGGAGCCCAAGAGCAAGATCAGCAACGGGCTGCTGGAGCACCTGCGCTACCCGGTCGACCTGTTCAAGGTGCAGCGCGACGTCCTGCAGCGCTATCACGTGACCGACGCCCAGGCGTTCTACAACGACGACCAGCGGTGGAAGGTCCCCGAGGACCCGACGGCGCCGACCGGGTCGAACGCCCTGCAGCCCCCGTACTACCTGTCGACTGCGCGGCCCGGGGAGGACACCCCGAAGTTCTCGGTGACGAGCGTCTACCTGCCCAACAGCCGGCAGAACCTGGCGGCGTTCGTGTCGGTCAACTCCGAGGCGACCGACACCGAGAACTACGGCAAGATGCAGATCCTGCAGCTGCCGAACGAGACGCAGATCTCTGGTCCGAGCCAGATCGCGAACGACTTCCAGGCCGACAAGGGCGTCTCGCAGGCGCTGCTGCAGTACCAGCAGTCCAAGACGACGACGATCAAGTACGGCAACCTGCTGACTCTGCCGGTCGGCAACGGCCTGCTCTACGTCCAACCCGTCTACATCCAGCGCACCGCGGTCGAGGGTTCATACCCGGTGCTGCAGTTCGTCATCGCGTCGTTCGGCGGGGACGTCGGCTTCGGCCAGTCGCTCGACGAGGCGTTGCGCGTCACGCTGGGGCTCCAGAAGGGCTCGACGCCGGACGACACCGGCACCCCGACAACGCCCGACGACCAGACTCCGGGGTCGAAGACTGCCTCGGCGTTGCTGGACGACGCGGCCGAGCTCTACGACGACGCCCAGAAGGCGCTCAAGGACGGCGACCTCGCGACATACCAGTCGAAGATCAACCAGATGGGCCAGAAGATCGACGACGCCCGTCAGGCCGTCGAGGACGAGAGCGCCAAGAAGAAGTAGGAGGGGAGGGGACCCCCGATTTGATCCGTGGGTCCCCGACCCGTAAAGTGGAGCAGGCGACGCGGGGTGGAGCAGCTCGGTAGCTCGCTGGGCTCATAACCCAGAGGTCACAGGTTCAAATCCTGTCCCCGCTACCACTCGAAGGCCCCTGACCAGCAGAAATGCCGGTCAGGGGCCTTTGTCATGTGCCGCCGCGATATTCAAGCGCTCCAGTCCCGGCTGACCATGTTCAGACCGGTCGCCGCTGACGGCTGGTGGGATCAGATGCCGATTTCGCGGAGCCACTGATCCACAGAGCGAGGCGTGAGCCCCAGCAGCTTCTGTGCGGACTGTTCATCCGAGATGACCTCCCCGGGCAGGTCTCTGCGCCAGACGTAGGCGTCGATGACGGGGCGGGCTGCCTGCTCACCGAACAGTGGGAGGATAAGTTCACCGAAGGCTTCGGGTTCGAGGCTCTCGAACGTGACGGACCTGTCGTAGTGACGGGCAAACCCGTCCGCGAGGTCTGATCCGAGCAGTGGTGGCAGAGCGCCCACGGCGACGCGGCCGGTGATGCTGGTGTCGGTGAGCAGGGCGACAGCAACGTCGGCGACGTCCAGGTGGGAGACCCAGGACGTCAGGTAGTCGGCCCGCAGCGGATAGCGAAGCACACCCTCATCACGAACGGGGCCTACGACGATCGGCAGGAGCAGGTTCTCCAGGAACAGGCACGGCTCGATCACGGCGAACGAACAGTCCTGGCGCTCCAGCTCTTCGAGCAGGATGCTCGGACCTATTCCTGGGACAGCGGGGTAGCCGCTGGTGGAGACGACGACTCGTGCTGGGTTCGTTCTGTCGATTGCCTCGCCGATTGCTCGGGCGTACTGGGCCTGCTGCTCAGGACTGCCGATCGGTAGATGGACGAACACGCCGGATGCGTTTTCGTACGCAGTCGCCAGTGAATCGACCGAGGTGTAGTCGACCGCAACAGCGGCTCCGTCGATTGATGTGGTGTCTCGGACTGCGGCTGTCGCGGTGTGGCCGGCGGCTCGCAGGGCGGTGAGAACAGGGGAACCTTGGGCGCCTGTGGCGCCGTGCACAATAAATGTCATGGTCCATTAGTGCATGCGATGCACTGGTTACATCAACTGCACTAATGGGCTAGATTGAGACTGTGAGATATGACAACCACCTGCCCGAGTGCGGGGTGGCGCGATTCCTCATCCTGCTGGACGGCCCTTGGGCGACGCTCATCGTTCGCGAGCTCTTGCGCGGTCCGCACCGTTTCAATGAGCTCATCGACGCCCTGCCAGGCATTAGTGCCCACACTCTGACGAGGAGGCTGCGGCGTTTCGAGGCCGCGGGAATTGTTTCGCGTACGGCCTTCGCGGAGATCCCGCCCCGAGTCGTCTACGAATTGAATCCCGTCGGGCAAAGCCTGCAGAGCGTGCTTGACGCGATGAACGATTGGGCCGACGCGGTTCCCGACCCTGTGTTTGAGGCCGGCCTCGCTGCCGAAGGGCGCTGAACGGCTCCTGAACCCCGAGATCGGGCAGAAGATCCACCCTTGGTGACAGGCCATGCAGATCCCGTGGACACGAATCCCGTCGCGGCTACCAAAAGAAGGCCCCTGACCACCAGAGATGCTGGTCAGGGGGCCTTCGTCACGTCCCGGCGCCGTCAGGCTCGGGCGTGAAGGTGTCAGCCGTGGTCGGGAACCCGTTTGAGGTTCACCGCTGCGGCATCGATCGCAGCAGACTGGTGCGGCATCAGATCAAGATGCTCGGTCGAGTTCCAGCCCTGGTACGGGTCGACCACGCCGGTGTCGATGCCCGAGAGCTCTTCCATGACGGCGAGGCCGTAGAACGGCACTGTCCAACGGGAGTAGCCGCCCTCGTGCAGGAACACCAGCCGTCCTCCGCACAACTCATCCGCGACGGCCATCAGCTTGCGCGTGAGCTCGCGATAGCCCTCGGAGTGCATCTGCATCCGGCCCATGGGATCCATGTGACCGGCGTCGAAGCCGCTCGGGATGATGATGAAGTCGGGGCGGAACTTCCGGAGGGCCGGGATGACCACTCGGTCATAGACCTCGTGATATGCCGAAGCGTCGCAGCCAGCAGGCAGCGGAATGTTGAGGTTTGTTCCTTCGGCGTCGCCTGAGCCGATCTGCTCCACGAAGCCGTTGTCCGGGGGAAAGAGGCGGTCCTGATGGATGGAGATGGTCAACGCTCTGGGCTCGTCGTACAGCGCGGCCTGGGTGCCGTTGCCGTGGTGGACATCCCAGTCGACGAGAGCCACTCGTCCCACGCCGCGCTCCTCGAGGAGGTGGCGCGTGGCGATGGCCGCGTTGGAGAAGACGCAAAAGCCCACGGACTGCTCCGGCTCGGCGTGGTGCCCGGCAGGACGGAGCAGCGCGTATGCATTGTCGACGTCGCCGTTCATGACGGCGTCGACGGCCGCGATCGCTCCACCGGCGGCAAGCGACGCGATCTCGAAAGTGCCTCGGGGGATCGGAGCAAACGTTCCGACCTCGCCGCCCATGGGCAGTTCGGACAGCTCTCTGGTCGCGTCGATCATCTCCTGGGTGTGGACGCGGCCCAGCTCCTTGTCGCTCGCATGACGCGGGTTGACGCGGGTGAGCTGATCGAGCAGTCCGCTCACATCGAGCAGGTTGCGGAACCTGCGCACGACCTCGAGGTCGTACACGTGCGTGTCGGGCTGGATCGTCATGCCGTCCGGGTGGACGAAACCTGCGTCCTGCCCCAGGTTGAACCAGGCGTACTTCTCGTGCCATACGAAACCGGTGCGTCGTGCCATCAGATGTGCCTTCTTTCAAGGAGGAGAAGCAGAACTGTCGAGAGATCAGTTCACGGCCTCGGCCCGTTTTGTGACGCGGACCACGTGCCTACACCGATGGTGGGACTAGCGGGTTCGGGCCCGATACAGGGAGATCGCAAGATTTATCGAGGAACCCCTGCGAAATCCCATACCTCGTCAGGCGGATCGAGCCCTAGCGTCCTGAGCAGCCGTCGCGCGGCGTCCTGCCGACGACACCTCGTGATCTCAGGAGGCGACCATGGAATCTGCCATCGATACCAACCTCACCTGTCCCCGCACTCTCACGCGACGGGTCCCCGACGACTATGTGCCTGCGTATCCGAGCTACTGCGCGCGCCCCACGACGCCGACGCAGCAGGTCGTCATGACCTACCTTGGCGTCCAGTACGGCGGTGAGGCAGCGCGAGGACGGGCACTGGACGCGGTGCGTCACATGGTCTCGATACTCGATGCCCCGGACGGTCCGAAGCACCACGACCTCACGTATCACCTCGATCACCTGGGTCTTCACAACCTCATGATCGCCGCGTACTGGCTCGACCCCGCAGCGCATGACCGTTGGCGGACTTCGGTGGCTGTTGCCGCCTGGTGGGATTCCGACGACCGACTCCATGACGGTGTGGGCTACTTTCGCGAAACTCAACGTCCGCGCATGGAGCAGCTCGAGACGGTCTACGGGTACCAGGACGTCCTGCCGGGCGTCGGGGCGGCGCTGGGAGGAGTGAGCGGGGAGATCAACGAGCACGGCTACTGGGGCTCCATGCGCGAGCGATTCCCCCTGTCGCAGACGGACTGGATGCAGCCGTCCGGAAAGCTCACCGTGATCTCGGGTGAACCCACGAAACGTGGTCGCGTGATCGTTGCCGGTCACGACAACGTCGTCCTGATCCGTTCCGGGCAGGAATGGACGGATGCGGGTCCCGAAGGGCGCGCCGTCTACCTCGACAAGATCGAGCCGACTCTCGTCGAGGGAATGAACTTCTTGCGCGACAACGGGCCCGCCGTGGGCTGCTACAGCAGCCGCTTCGTCCAGAACATCGACCTCGACGGCAACCTCCTCGATGAGACATACAACGTGGGCCATTGGGCGTCCCTCACTGCACTCGAGCGCTGGGCGGAGTCGCATCCCACCCACCTCCGGATCTTTGCGACATTCCTCACGAACGCCGCCATCCTCCAGGAACTCCGTCTCTACCACGAGGTCTCCGTCTCGGACGGTCAGGACCAGACCTTCGAGTACGTCAACTGCCACCCGGAGACCGGGATGATGCGGGACGCGCGATGATCTCCACCAGCTTCACGCGCCTGGTCGGCGTCGAAGCCCCCGTCGTGTCCGCACCCATAGCAATGTCGCCGCAGCTGGTTGCGGCGGTCTCGAACGCCGGTGGATTGGGGATGCTCCAGGGCACCTGGCTCACACCGGACGGCATTGGTGACGCGGTGCGCAGCACTCAGGCGCTCACCGATCGGCCCTTCGGCATCAACCTGGTCATCGACGAGCGGCGCGACGAGCAACTGGCAGCAGTTCTCGCCGCTGGCGTGAAGGTGGTGTCGTTCTTCTGGGGCGACCCCGAGCCGTACCTCGATCGTGTGCATGCTGCGGGTGCGCTCGCGATTCTCACGGTCGGCAGCGCCGCCGAAGCGCGCCGCGCCGCCGCGATCGGAGTGGATGCGGTCGTCGCCCAAGGGTGGGAGGCCGGCGGCCATGTGTGGGGCGGGGTGGCGACGCTCCCGTTGGTTCCTGCTGTGAAGGCAGCGGTAGGGGAGATGCCAGTCTTGGCCGCGGGCGGGATTGCCGACGGCCGCGGACTGGCCGCCGTACTGGCGCTCGGCGCGGATGCCGCGTGGGTCGGCACCCGATTCCTGGCAAGCGAGGAAGCGCCGATTGCCGACGTCTACCAGCAACGGGTGGTCGGTGCGAGCGAGGAGGACACCGTCTACAGCACGATGTTCGACGTCGGTTGGCCACGGGCTCCTCACCGGGTGCTGGGCAACAGCACGACCAACGAGTGGCAGGCCGCCGGCGAGCCCATGCCTGGGTCGCGCCCGGGGGAGGGAGACATCATCGCCACCGCCCCCGGTGGCATGGACGTGCCCCGATACAGCTTCTTTCCCCCAATGGCTGGCCTCGCCGGTGACTTGGAGGCGATGGCGCTCTACGCCGGACAGTCCGCGGGGATCGTTGGATCCGTCGAGCCAGCCGGTGCCATCGTCCGGCACATGGTTCAGCAGGCTGAAGCGGTTCTCCAGAAGCTCGCTCCCGGATAGCAGGAGCGTGCGCGGGGCTGCCGCGTCGAGCTGGGAATTTGACCGACTCGACCGTAGAGGGTTAGATTCCGCAAAGTTAGCAAGCGCTCAGTAAGTACTCGTGCGTTGGCTCTCAGTATCGATTCCCTGACCCAGGAGTGACCGTATGAATGACACCCGCACTGCGATCGTGACCGGAGCCGCCCGCGGCATTGGCGCCGAAGTCGCCCGGAGGCTGGCCGACGACGGGATGGCCGTCGCCGTCCTTGATCTTGACGAATCGGCCTGCGCCGTGGTCGCCAAAGGCATCACAGAGGCTGGTGGGCGGTCGATCGCTGTGGGTGCCGACGTCTCCGACGAGGCCGCAGTGCAAGCTGCCGTCGATCGAGTGGCTGACGAGCTCGGCACCCCGACCGTGCTCGTCAACAACGCGGGGATCATACGGGACAACCTGCTGTTTCGGATGAGCGTGGACGACTGGGACGCCGTCATGAACGTGCATCTGCGAGGTGCCTTCCTGATGAGCCGGACCGTCCAGAAGCACATGACCGAAGCAGGTTTCGGCCGGATCGTGAACCTGTCGAGCACGTCGGCGCTGGGCAATCGGGGCCAGGCGAACTACGCCGCAGCAAAAGCCGGCATCCAGGGCTTCACCAAGACGCTGGCCAACGAGCTGGGCAAGTTCGGCGTAACCGCCAATGCCATCGCGCCGGGATTCATCGAGACCGAGATGACCGCGGCAACAGCAGAGCGCATGGGAATGGCATTCGAGGACTTCAAGGCCGGTGCGGCCGCTCAGATCCCGGTCGCACGGACGGGGCGCCCTGAGGACATCGCGCATGCGGTGTCGTTCTTCGCCAGCGAGGCAGCAGGATTCGTCTCCGGCCAGGTGCTCTATGTCGCCGGGGGTCCGGTGTCATGAGGACGTTCGAAAACATCAGCGAGCTCGAGCAAGCAGTCGGGAGCCACCTGGGTTACTCAGACTGGCACGTCATCACTCAGGAGCAGATCAACACCTTTGCCCAAGCGACCGGTGATCACCAGTGGATCCACGTCGATCCCGATGAGGCGTCGAAGGGTCCTTTCGGCACGACCATTGCACATGGCTACCTGACCCTGTCACTCGTTCCGCAGCTGATCTGGCAGATCTACGACGTCAAGGGCATCAAGATGGGCGTCAACTACGGCGCTGAGAAGCTTCGGTTTCCGGCACCCGTGCCTGTGGACTCCAAGGTGCGCGCAGGGGTTGACCTGCTCTCGGTCGTGCCAATGGGACCTGGTCACAAGGTCAACGCGTTGGTCACGTTGGAGCGGGAGGGCGGCGACAAGCCGGTCTGCGTCGTCGAGACCGTCTCCGTCTTGGCCTGACGCGGCCGGGCCGGAACCGCGGTCAGTCTGCGCGAGCCCGGACAATGCGCAGCGCCAGCTCAGCGTATTCCTCGCCAAGCTCGTCGGGCGCCAACCGGAAGTCATCGGTGAACCATCGTGCAAGGTCGATGCCGAGGGACAGGATCGCGGATGCTGCGATCCGGGGATCGGGGATGTCGAAGGTTTTGTCTTTGATGCCCGAAGCGATCAGGTCGATCAGCTCGACGTCGATGCGATGCCGAAGAGACGCGATCTCATCGAGGTGCTCCGGATCGAGGGCAGCCATTTCGTAGTTGACGATTCGTGCTCGCCCATGGTTCCTGGCGTGATCGGCAACGAAATCCTTGACGACGGTGCGCAGTTGCTCGCGTGCATCGTCGGACCCTTGACGGCCTTGCTGCATCATCGCCAAGGTCGTCTCGTGGCCCGCCTTCGAGATCAGGAAGAGCAGCTCTTCCTTTGACTTGTGGTGCACGTAGAGGGCCGCGGAGCTCGTCCCGGCCGCGTTCGTGATGTCTCGGGTCTTCGTGCCGTGGAACCCTCGCTCGGCAAAGGCTTGGGTCGCGGCCTCCAGGAGTCGATGGCGGGTGGCCTCGGTGCGGGAAGGTTCTGCACCTGCGGTCATGTGCCATCCTCTGTGTCGCTGGACCAGCCCGGAGTGAGCGCTCAGTCAGGCATGATTGTACTGCGTCAGCGGCGGACGCTCATGGCGCCACTGGTGGGGAGCGGCCAGGGAATCGCCTGTGCGGCTGCCGCGGCGCTATCGATCTCCGTGGCGACGTCCGGCGGGAACGGTACGGATGCGCGGCCGCCCAGGTCCATGTTGACGACGATGAGCTCGAGGATCGACGCCAGCTTGCGGGTGGACCGGTTGAGGACGAAGACCAGCACGTGCCCAGCTCGTTCGGACCGATCGATCCAGAGGGGGTGCACGGAATAGGAGTCGGCCGCCCGCATCTCGGCGAAGAACCCGATGTGGTGCTCTGCGGCGAACGTCCCCATCCGTCGGGTGGACCGGTACTCGTCGTTGATGCCGACGTGTTCTGACAACAGGTCGGCACCAGTCACCCCGAGGGCATAGATGTGACGAACGTTCATGTGCCCGTTGCCGTCGGTGGATTGCGCCTCGACGTGGCCTTCGGCCATGCAGGGAAGCGCGTGGACCTCGTCGAACGACGGCTTTGCTGTGTTTCGCATAGGGCGTACCGGTCCTGACAGAGGCAATGTTGCGAGAGCACTTTGTTTGAGAGTGCGCTATCACTATAGTCTCAGGAGTGGCCACGTACAAGGATGCCGAGTGGGGCCGCAGGTCGTGCGGTTGGAGAGAGGTGCTCCTGATGGGTGTGGAGAAGTCTCGTGCAAATCCGTACGTCGGGCAGTCTGCAGAGATGAGCCGGCTCGTCCTCGAGGACGACATCTTGCTCTTCACGCAGACCAGCGGCGACCACAATCCTCTGCACTACGACGTGGCGGCCGCGAAGGCGTCACGCTTCGGCGAGATCGTCGTGCAGGGAGGCGTCACCAGCGCACTCCTGAACGCGCTCGTCGCGGAGAAGCTGCCTGGGCCGGGGACTGTGTTCCTGAATGTGAATTGGAGCTTCACCGCGCCGGTACGCCCGGGAGATGTCATCACGGCCCGAGCCGTCGTCCTCGAGGCGCGCCAGGACAAGCCGATCACGACTCTGCAGACCACGGTGACCCGCGACGACGGCACGGTCGCCCTCGACGGCACGGCTGTCTGTTACACGATGTCGATGGGATGAAACGGCTGTCGTGACCGAGGTCTCAAGGGCTCTTGGTTGACGAACGGGACGCGGGGGCGCACAGTACCAGTAAGTTACTGAGCGCTTGCTAACCTCGTTCTTAAGGAGCCACCATGCCCGAAGCTGTCATCGTCTCGATCGCCCGATCACCCATCGGTCGCGCGTTCAAGGGATCCCTGAAAGACATCCGCCCGGACGACCTGACCGTGCAGATGCTCCATGCTGCGCTGGCCAAGGTGCCGGAGCTGGACCCGGCGGACATCGAAGACCTGATGCTGGGAGTGGGGCAGCCGTCAGGCGAGGCCGGGTTCAACATCGGGCGCACCGTGGGGGTTCTCGCAGGTCTCGACCACCTCGCCGGAGTCACCGTCAACCGCTACTGCTCGGCCAGTGTCCAGACCACGCGTATGGCCATGCACGCGATCAAGGCCGGCGAGGGCGACGTCTACATCTCCGGGGGAGTGGAGACGATCAGCCGGTACCAGGAAGGCTGGGCCGACGGCCCGGCCGGCTCGGAGAACCCCGTGTTCGCCGAGGCGCAGGCGCGGACCGCCGCGGCGGCCGCCGGCGGTCCGACCTGGAGCGAGCCCCGCGACCAGGGCCTTCTGCCGGACGTCTACATGTCCATGGGCTTGACCGCCGAGAACGTGGCTCAGTTCAAGAATGTCTCCCGCGAGGAGCAGGATGCGTTTGCGGCGCGGAGTCAGAACCGTGCCGTCGCCGCGATCGACTCGGGATTCTGGGCCCGTGAGATCACGCCTGTCACGCTGGCGGACGGCACCGTGGTCACGGCCGATGACGGACCGCGACGTGGAGTGACGCCCGAGACGCTCGCCGAGCTTCGGCCGGTCTTTCGCCCCGATGGGTCGGTCACAGCCGGCAACTGCTGCTCCCTGAACGACGGCGCCGCTGCCATGGTCATCATGTCCGACACGAAGGCCAAGGCGCTCGGACTGACACCGCTGGCCCGCATCGTCAGCACCGGTGTGTCGGGGCTTTCCCCCGAGATCATGGGTCTCGGTCCGGTCGACGCCTCGCGACTCGCACTGGCCCGGGCCGGCATGACGATCGACGACATCGATCTTGTCGAGATCAACGAGGCCTTTGCCGCCCAGGTCATCGCCTCGGCGCGAGAGCTGAAGATCGACGAGGACAAGCTCAACGTCAACGGTGGCGCGATCGCCGTCGGCCATCCTTTCGGCATGACCGGCGCGCGAATCACCGGCACGTTGATCAACTCGCTCCAGTGGCACGACAAGCAGTTCGGTCTCGAGACGATGTGCGTGGGTGGCGGCCAGGGCATGGCCATGGTCCTCGAGCGCCTTTCCTGACCGGTCCACTCCCAGCACGACACGTACGACACTCGCATCGCGGTGTCATCAGGGCACCTATGTCTTGGCATGGGTGCCCTGCTCGTCGTCCGTGCTCGGCCTCAGCCGCCCAGCAGTCGCAGGGCCACCGCCAAGGTCACGATGCCCGTTGACGTGGTCGGATCCTGATCGGTCAGCTGGCCCACTCGTTTGATGCGATAGGCGACGGTGTTGGGATTGACCATCAAGTCCTTGGCCGTCCGCGTCATGTTCATGTCGTTAGCGATGTAGGAGCGAAGGGTCAGCACGAGGTCAGCCTTGTGTTCGGCGTCGTAGGCCAGCAGTGGGCCGAGAGCTTCCTCCAGGAGGTCCTCGGCGTAGTCGCTCCGGACGAGGATGCGGTCGAGTATGACCTCGGAGAAAAGGACAGCTTCCCCGCGTGGACGCAGTGAAGCAGCGACAGCGGCCGCTTCCTGCGCTTCGCGGAAGGAGCGCTGGATCCCCGCCACCCCATCGTGGGGACGTCCGACGGAGACGCGCCACTGGGGGTTCTGCTGGGCGATATCCTGGGCAGCCGTGTGGAGCCGCTGCAGCTCGGCGGCGTTGCCGATCCGAACGAGGCAGATCACGTCGCCGTCGCGTACGCCGAGCAACACCTTCGCCTGCTTGGTCATGTTCTGACGACAGGCTTGCAGGATCTTGATCGACTCCGCCCGCACCCGTTCAGGGGGGATCTCGCCGGGCTTGATGACCGCAACCACAACCTTGCTGTCGGACGTGAGGTTGAGGCGGGCGATCTCCACCCTGGCGCGATCCGACAGGACCTGACCCAACAGCAGGCTCTCGAGCAGGTCGCTCCGCAGGACGTCGCGCGCACGGTAGGCGCCCGCGGACTCCTCGGTGTAGACCTGCGCGAGCGTGATCGACACCATGTCGACGTACGAGAAGATCCGGCTGACCAGGCCAAGTGCGGCCTCGCGCATGACTGGGTCGTCGCCGGCCTCGTCGAGCACCGCCTGCCAGATCCTCGCGCCCCAGATCCGGTAGCTCTGCAGCAGCGAGGTGAGACTGACGTCCTGGTGGACTCGTCGAGATGCACTGCGTTGGATGTTGGCGAGGTGGCGGGATCCCGTCGGCTCGTCGTCGAGGAGACTCTCCAGCAGGTCGGTCACGGTGAGCAGGGCCGTCTCCAGGACGTCACCAGACATCGTGAGCGCTCCGAGAGTCCCGTAGTCCACGATCTCGTTCTTGACGTCCGCGACGATGAGCTCGGCGAGATCGCGACGTCGATGAAGCAGCCGCTCGACCAGCCGCCGGCCGTCGGCTGTGATCGGCTGGGCAGCCGGTCGGCCCACACGGGCTTCGTCGGTCATCCCGCACTCCCCTTCATCGATCGAGCAGGCCAGACGTTGAGGAAACCGCGAAGTTCGCCGCGAAAGTCTTCGAACTTCGACGCGATATCGCCTGGCGGGGGGCGTCAGTATCGCCATGTGATGTTACCGCGTCGAGTCGATCGCCATCGCCCCCGCACATGGCATACGTGATCCGGTTCGTCGCCACCCAGCGCCCATCGGGGGCCCTGACTGACCTGAGAGTTCTTGGACCAGCATGACAGCGACTGCACCGACATCGGCACCTACCGTCCTGTCGCACGACGATGGCCCGGTACGCATCCTCACCATCGACAACGCCGCGAAGCGCAACGCATTCGACAGCAAGATGACCGCTCGACTGCTTGAGCTGCTGCACGAGGCCGACGCCGATCCGGCGGTCCGATGCATCGTCGTGACGGGCGCTGGGACCGCATCCTTCTCCTCAGGTCATGACCTTGCCGAGGTCATGGACGACCCCGAGACCGCAGGTGACCCCGCCGCCAACGCGGCCTTCACAGCTCCACCCGAGCTCGGCACACCGGTGATTGCGGCCGTCAACGGCAATGCGTACGCCGCCGGCTTCATCCTCGCGCTCAACTGTGACCTGCGAGTGGCCGGGAGCAATGCCCGGTTCTGTGCCGTTGGGGCCAAGATCGGGCTGGTCCCTGTGGGCGGTCAGCTCAGCCGGCTGTTGAGCGTCGTCACGTACCCCACGGCGTTCAGGATGCTCGCGACGGCTCGGCCCATTGACGCCCACGACGCACTCGTGTCTCAGTTCGTCACCATCGTGTGTGAGCCCGAGGACACCGTGGACGAGGCGGTCCGGCTTGCCAAGCAGATTGCGGAGGTGTCCCCGTCGGTGATCCGAGCCATCAAGACCGGGCTGAGGACGACGATGAGTCATGGGCTCGATGTTGGGCTGTCCCTTGAGTCAAAACTCGCCAGTGTCGTCCGCGAGCTTCCCGATGGCTCGGAAGGTGTCGCTTCGTTTTTGGGCAAGCGACCCGCGGTCTATCCCGACAGCCCCGCTGCCCTGCAGGATCGGCTCGACGAGACCCTAGCGTCACACCTGTTGGACAGCACCGGACACTGATGCGTGTGCAGATGACCGGAGCCTCGCGCACTGCAGTCACCAGTCACCCTGTGGCGGCGGTGGCGTTGATCGCCGTGGGCACGCTTCTGTCGATGAGTGCCTGGTTCTCGGCAACGTTCGTGGTTCCCCAGCTGAGGGTGGATTGGGGTCTCGGCGCTGGTGGCACCTCGGCCCTCACGATCGCGGTCCAGCTGGGATTCGTCGTGGGCGCGCTGCTGTCGACCGCCACGGGCATCGCCGATGCCGTTCCCAGCCGGACGTTGATGTGCATCGGTGGGGTTGGCGCAGGTCTGTGTAACGCAGGCCTTCTGCTGTGCGACGGGCTGGTCTCGGCTCTGCCGCTGCGGGTCGCCACCGGAGTGTTCCTGGCGGCGGTCTACCCGCCGGCGGTCAAGGAGGTGTCGACCTGGTTCCTTCGCGGACGCGGAAAGGCCTTGGGCGTCATGATCGGCGCGCTCACTCTGGGCTCGGCCCTCCCGCACCTGGTGACCGCGACAGGCGGCGTCGACTGGCGCCTGGTGATTGCGACCACCAGCGTGCTGGCCATCCTCGGTGGTCTCGTCGTCCTGCTCATCAAGGGCTCGGGACCCTACCCCTTCCCGCGTCGCCCCTTCAGCCTCGGCGGCGGGCTGAAATCGATCCGCACGCGGGACGTCGCGCTGGCCAACATCGGCTACGTCGGCCACATGTGGGAGCTGTATGCGATGTGGGCCGGCGTGGGCGCGTTCATCGTGGCGCTGCCGGCGGTTGCCACCCGCTCCGACGCAGAGAGCTTCGGCGCTCTGCTCGCTTTCCTCTGCATCGGTGCCGGTGCCGCGGGCTGTCTCCTCGGTGGGGTGATCGGGGACAGGTGGGGGAGGCCTCGGGCGGCCCTGATCAGCCTCGTCTGCTCGGGTGGCTCCGCCCTGCTCCTGGCGGGGATCTACACCACCGCACCACTCGGCCTCATCATCGGGATCTGCGCCTTCTGGGGCTTCTGGGTCATCGCTGACTCGGCCCAGTTCTCCGCCATGGTCGCGGAGAGTGCCGATGCCGACTACGTCGGCGGCGCGATCTCACTGCAGCTGGCCCTCGGCTACATCACGACGATGGTGACGTTGGCCGTCGTCCCGCAGGTCGTCGAGCACTTCTCCTGGAGCGTCGCACTCGTGGTCCTGGCGATCGGTCCTGCCGTGGGGTCTGCGGCGATGATCGCCGCCGATCGCGGCAGACCGTCTCGCGCCTGAGTGTCCTCGTTGTCGTCGTGGCCCACCTTCGGTGCTTAGGGATTTCGACAGAGGTTCCGCCAAAGTCCTCGTCCTGCCCGTCGCCACCTCGACGAGGCAGCGACGACACTCGGGCAGTCATATGTCAGGACGCGCCCGGCAGGGCGTACACGAGAAAGGCTCAACATGGTTGTGGACGACCAGCGCAAGCCAGTCAGCACGCCCGGCGCATCAGCGGTGGACATCGGAACGCTTCCCCCTGTTGGCGTGGTCCCGGAGAAGATGTCCGCCCAGGTCGTTCGACAGGACCGCTACGGCGATCCGGCGGCGGCATTCGTGCCCGAGATCGTCGGCACCCCCCGGATCGGACCGGGCGAAGTGCTGATTGCCGTCATGGCGGCCGGCGTCAACTACAACAACGTATGGGCCGCTCGCGGCTATCCGGTCGATCAGGTAGCCACCCGTCAGAAGCGGGGCGAGCCCGAGGACTTTCACATCGGTGGATCGGACGCGTCGGGCATCGTCTACGCCGTTGGAGACGGTGTGGAGGACTGGAACGTGGGCGACGAGGTCGTGGTGCACCCCGGCGTCTGGGACGTCGATGACCCGTGGATCGCTGCCGGCAAGGACCAGATGATCGCTCCGAGCGCCAAGATCTGGGGATATGACACCAACTACGGTGCGTTCGGTCAGTTCGCCCGTGTGCAGGCTCATCAGCTGATGCCGAAGGCCGATCATCTGTCCTGGGCCGAGGCCGCCGCTCCGACGCTGGTCGGCACCACGGCGTACAGGATGCTGATGGGTTGGCAGGGCAACACGGTGCAGGAGGACGACCTCGTCCTGGTCTGGGGAGGCTCCGGCGGTCTCGGCACGCAGGCCAGTCAGCTCGTCAAGGCGGCGGGCGGTCGCGCCATCGCCGTCGTGTCCGGTGATGATCGCGGTGAGTACGCCATGAAGTTCGGTGCCATTGGATATCTCGATCGCCGCAAGTACGACCACTGGGGCATCCCGCCGCTCGTCGACGACAGCGAAGGCCAGAAGGTGTGGACCGCCGGCGCGCGGCAGTTCGGCAAGGACTTCTGGGCCATAGCCGGAGGTCGCGAGGAACCCGCCATCGTGTTCGAACACCCGGGCGCAGCGACCATTCCCACGTCGATCTTCCTGTGCCAGCCCGGTGGCATGGTCGTCATCTGCGCCGGAACTTCGGGCTTCGACGCGATGGTGGATCTCCGATATCACTGGACTCGCCAAAAGCGCCTGCAGGGCTCCCACGGCACCAACGACGCCCAGGCGTACGCCTACAACGAGCTCATTCGGGCCGGGAAGATCGATCCGGCCGTGGGTCGAGTGCTCGGCTTCGACGACGTACCGCGGTCGCACGCGGAGATGGGTCGAGGCGAGGAAGTCTTCGGCAACACCGTGCACCTGGTCGGTGCAGAGAACCCGACGGTCGGACGCAAGTAGTTCCGCCGGAAGCAGCTTGTGAGGTTCGGGACGTGCCCGTGTCGGGTGCGTCCCGAACCTTTTGTGGTTCAGGTAGTGACGCAGTTCTCCACTTATGACAGTCTACTCTCAAACAAAGTGCACTCCGTAAATGTGTGGGTGCCCTACTGAGGAGTGTCATGACCCGCATCGATCCGACCCGGTTCCGAGAGGTGCTCGGACAGTACCCAACGGGCGTCGTCGTCGTGACCGCGAACGATGCGGCAGGAGATCCGATCGGGATGACCGTGGGGTCCTTCACCTCCGTGTCGATGGACCCGCCGCTGGTTGCGTTCCTGCCGAGCAAGACGTCGTCGTCGTGGCGCGCCCTTCGCGATAGCGGAGACTCGTTCTGCATCAACGTGCTCGGTGCCGGTCAGGAGGACCTCTGCCGGGCAGTCGCGATGAGGAAAACCGACAAGTTCGAGGGTTTCGCACTGCGTCAGTCGCCGGCCGGTAACCCGGTGATCGATGGTGCTGTGGTGTGGATCGACTGCCTCACCGAGCAGGTCCACCCGGGTGGTGACCACGACATCGTGGTCGGACGAGTGCTCGGGCTCGACCATGGCAGCCCTGACCAACCTCTGCTCTTCTTCAGGGGTGGCTACGGCTCATTCACCCCGCTTTCGCTGGCCTCGGGGGACACCGACCTGCTGGGACACCTGGCCGAGATCGATCTGGCCCGTCCCCACATGGAGGGGTTGGCGGACAGATTCGACACCGAGGTGACGGCCATCGCGTTGGTGAAGGACGAGCTGGTCCTGGCCGCCGCGGCGGGACGGACCGACATCGCGGTCGCGCCAACGAGAGTGGGCCAACGGCTTCCGTTCATGCCGCCGATCGGGAGCTGCTTCGCGGCGTGGGGCGACGTCGAGCTCCGCGCGAAGTGGGTCGAGTCGGTGGCCGACATGCTGAATGACGAGCAGATGGACGTCCTGCGCCAGGTCCCAGACCTCGTGCGCAACCGCGGGTACGCCGTGGCCTTCGGCCATCAGGCCGGAGCCCAGCTTGAGCTCGTGGCCACTCGGATCAATGCCGGAGACCCGGAGGTGCCGACCTCGTCCATGCGAGAGGCGTTCTTCCAGGCGCTCGACGGCTACAACCAGCTCGAAGAGCCCGACGACGTGGAGCTGAGGTCCCTGAGCGCGCCGGTGTTCGATGCCAGTGGGCGCGTGGCGTACATGTTGACGATGTGGGGGCGGTGGGAACGAGTGACGTCCGCCGAGGTGCACGACAGGGTCGAGGCCCTCTGTGCCACCGCCGCGGCGGCGACCCAGGCGATCGCCAATCGCTGACCTTGCGGAATCCGAGAACATCGGCCCCGAACTTTGGGCCAGCGCTGTGTCGCCGGTCTCACGACTTCTCGATCATGGAGACGGATCGAGTCCTATGAGTTTGGAGCACAGGCATCATGAGCGATGTTCAGTACGCAGTAGTCGACCCGAGCAGCGGCAAGCTGGTCTCGGAGTACACGACGCACACGGACGAGGAGATCTCGCAGGCCATCACCTCGGCGGACCAGGCTTTCCGCTCGTGGGGCCGGCACGGTGCGGTCGAAGATCGTGCAGAGCTGCTGCGCAAGGTCGCGGCGTTGCACATCGAGCGCCGCGACGAGTTCGCAGCGATCATCAACCGCGAGATGGGAAAGCCCGTCGAGATGGCGCTGTTCGAGATCGACTTCAGCGCCTCGATCTATGCCTACTACGCGGACCATGCCGCGACGTTCCTCGCTGATCAGGAGCTGCCGCTGCTGTACGGCGAGGGCTCAGCCGTGCTGCGGCGCGAGCCTCTCGGTGTCCTCCTCGGCATCATGCCGTGGAACTTCCCGGCGTACCAGGTCGCCCGATTCGCAGCCCCTCACCTCGCGGCCGGCAACACCGTGCTGCTGAAGCACGCTCCACAGTGTCCGGAGTCCGCAGCCCTGCTGGAGGGCATGTTCCGCGACGCCGGGTTCCCGGAGGGTGCGTACGTCAACGTCTACGCGACCAACGAGCAGGTCGAGACCATCATCGCCGACCGGCGCGTGCAGGGCGTCTCGCTCACCGGATCGGAGCGGGCGGGGTCAGCCGTCGCCGAGATCGCCGGCCGCCACCTGAAGAAGGTCGTGCTTGAGCTCGGCGGATCCGACCCCGTGATCGTGCTCAGCACGGATGACATGGATGCGACGGTCGAGGACGCGGCGCAGGCTCGCATTGCTGCCAACGCTGGTCAGGCGTGCAACGCCGGGAAGCGTGTCATCGTCCACGAGAGCATCTACGACGAGTTCGTGGAGAAGTTCACCGAGCGCATGGTCGGTGCTCCGGCGGCCCCGCTGTCCTCTGAAGGTGCTGCTGTCCGGCTCGAGCAGCAGGTGCGGGACGCGGTCGCTGACGGCGCCCAGCTCGCTGCTTCCGGCGAACGTGTTGGCGCTTGGTATCCGACGAGCGTCCTGACGGGTATCGCCGTCGGCGAGAACGCCTCACAGGAGGAGTTGTTCGGCCCGGTCGCCATGGTCTTCAAGGTCGGCAGTGAGGAAGAAGCCATCACCGTCGCGAATGACACCCCGTACGGGCTGGGGTCGTACGTGTTCACCACCGATCCCGAGCAGGCTCGGCGCGTGGCGGAGCAGATCGATGCYGGAATGGTGATCATCAACGGCGTCTACGCGACCGGCGCGGAGCTGCCCTTCGGGGGAGTGAAGCGCTCCGGCTATGGCCGCGAGCTCGGTCCGCTGGGCATCGACGAGTTCGTCAACAAGAAGCTCATCCGGACCGTTCGTTGAATTAGGGCGCGACGCGCGCCTGGTTTCGGTTTCACCCATCGCAGACAGGAATGGCCAGCACGATGACAAATGTGGTGCAGAACATCTGGAAGTACGCCGACGCGACTCCTGAGCACATCGCGCTACGCGTGGGCGACCAGGCGTGGACATACGCCGAGGTCCGCGCCAACGTCGAACGGGCAGCTCTCGGGCTTCGGCACCGCGGCGTCGACCGCGGCGACAGAGTCCTCATGGTCGTTCCGTCGACTGCGGAGTTCGTCTTCGTCTACTACGGAATCCTGGCGATCGGCGCCACGGCGGTGACCGTCAACACGCTTTGCACGGCCCCAGAGATTGAGTACTACCTGGCTGATGCGGACTGCGTGCTTGCGGTCGGCTACCACGACACATCGGACGCGCTCACCGTCGCTGCGGCGACACAGTCGATACCGACGTGGATCCTTGCCCCGGGCTCAGTGGCCAAGGACGTGCCAGGCGATGTCGACCACAGTCTTGGATTCACCGACCTGGACGAGAACGAGGCAGCCGCGATCCTCTACACGTCCGGCACCACGGGACAGCCGAAGGGGGCAGTTCTCACTCATCGCAACATGCTTGCCACCGCGGAGGCCGGCGCGCGGGTGCAGGAGGTCGGACCGGAGGATCGCATGGGCACGGCGCTGCCGCTGTTCCACGTGTTCGGCCAGGTCTCGGTCATGGGTTCGATTCACGGGGTCGGTGGCGGCCTCTCGTTGCTTCGGCGGTTCGACGCCGCCGCGATGCTCGATCTGGCCGTCGCACACGGGCTGACCGCGATCGCAGGTGTCCCCACGATGTGGAACGAGATGCTTCACACCGAGACGTCGTACAGCGCAGCCGATCTCGCTGGGCTGCGGCTGTGCCTGTGCGGCGGTGCGCCACTGCCCACAGCGGTGAAGGACGCGTTCCGGGAGAAGTTCGGCGCTCACATGGTCGACGGATACGGGTTGACGGAGACAGCGGCCTCGGCGACGTGTGGATCTGTCCGGCATCCGGCCAAGGAAGGCAGCGTGGGACGCGCTGTGTACGGCACCCGCATCGCCATCCTGGACAGCGACCACCAGCCTGTGCCTCTGGGCGAGGTGGGAGAGGTGGCAGTGGACGGCCCGGGCGTGATGCGGGAGTACTGGAACCGGCCGGAGGCGACTGCCAGTGTGCGCAGCGGTCCGTGGTTCCTCACGGGCGATCTGGGCACGATGGACGCCGACGGTGATCTGTGGATCGTGGGCCGGCTCAAGGAGCTGATCATCCGGGGCGGGTACAACGTGTACCCGACCGAGGTGGAGGAAGTCCTCTACAGTCACCCCGCCATCGTGGAATGCGCTGTCATCGGCATCCCTGACGAGCGCCTCGGTGAAGAAGTCGCCGCGGTCCTCGTAGTTGGGCAGCAAGAGTCTGTGGACCTGGTCGAGCTGCGTGAGTGGCTCGGAGAACGCCTCTCGGCATACAAGGTTCCGCGGGTCTTCCAACTGAGTGAAGGTCTCCCCAAGGGGTCGACCGGCAAGATCCTCAAGCGCGAGATCAACCAGCAGGAGTTGGTGAGCGCTGGCGTGCGGCCGCCGAGGCCGGCCAGGACCTGAGCGGCGTCGTTCGGAAGACCAAATGCATGACCAATCGAGGGGAACCACATGAGTACGGTCGTCATCACTGAGGGTGCGGCAGCATGGGCGCGCGATTTCCAGCACGCGCTGACGGCTCGGGACGGGAGCGCGCTCCGTGGGCTGTTCGCCGAGCAATCTGCCCTGCGCGACAACGGGGCGTTGACCTGGGACTTCCGCCAGTTCCACGGCAGAGACGCCATCGTGTCGATGCTGTTGGGCGTCGTCGAGGACATCCAGCCGTCCGGGTTCGAGGTCTCCGCGGTGTGGCCGGATCCGCAGGTCATCGGGGATGGGGACGACGCCGTGGTGGAGGCATTCTTCGACTTCGACACCAAGTCCGGCAAGGCAGTCGCGCTCATCAATGCGACACCGGACGCAGCGTCCGTGTATGGCTTCGTGGTGCGAGCCGTCTACGCGCGCCTCGAGGAGCTCAAGGATGTTCCCGGTCCAGAACGCCACCCCCGTGGCAACGGCTTCGCGCCTGCCTATCGCGGGCAGACGTTCGGGGAGCACGATCGACGACGCCGCGAGTGGGTCGAGGGCAACCCGGAGGTGCTGATCGTCGGCGGCGGGCAAGCAGGGTTGGTGGCAGCCGCTCATCTTGCGAAGGTCGGCGTCACGGCTCTCATCGTCGACAAGAACGAGCGTGTCGGGGACAACTGGCGGCTTCGCTATGACTCCCTCTGCCTGCACAACACGGTCGAGATGAACGCATTTCCGTTCTTGGACTACCCGAGTCACTATCCCGAGTTCCTCCCCAAAGACGTCATGGGCGACTGGCTGGAGACGTACGCGCGCTACCTCGACCTGAACGTGTGGAGCTCCACCGTGTTCATCGGCGCTGAGTACGACGACCAGGATGGCGCCTGGGCTGCGACGCTCCGGTGTGCGGATGGCACCGAGCGTGTCCTTCACCCGCAGCACATCGTCCTCGCGACTGGCGGTATCGGTGGACGCCCGTCGGTCCCCACGCTTCCGGGACTGTCGACGTTCCGCGGAACGGTGATCCACTCCTCCGCCTATACGAAGGCGGCGGACTTCGACGTGCAGAAGGCAGTGGTCGTCGGAACGGCAACCAGCGCGCACGACATCGCGCTCGACCTGTATGAGAACGGTGTCGAGGTCACGATGGTGCAGCGAGGGCCAGTGGTGGTGAACCAGGTGGAGACCGCCAACCTCGTCTATGCCGAACACCTCGACCCGTCTATTCCGACTGAGCTGGTCGACCTCCGCGACGGGATGACTCAGGTCAAGCCGATCCGAGAAGCCGCACTGCGGCAGTATCACTCCTTCGCGAAGAGCCTGGACGGCGAGCTGCTGAAGGGCCTCGAAGCGGCCGGGATGCGGGTTGGGGACGGATTCGAAGGCCAGGGTTGGCCCGACCTGTTCCAGCGCACCGGAGGCGGCTTCTACCTGAACAAGGGCGCCTCCGACGTCATCATCGACGGAGGGATCAAGGTCCTGCCCTTCGACCGCATTGTCGAGTTCGCGGAAGCCGGTGCCGATCTTGACGACGGCACGACCCTGGACGCCGACATCGTCATCCTGGCCACCGGATACCAGAACCGGAAGGTCGAGGTGGCCGACCAGTTCGGCGCCGATGTCGCTGAACGCGTGGGAGAGATCGCGCGTTGGGACGAGGAAGGCGAATGGTCGACGATGTGGGGTCAGACCGGCCAGCGCGGGTTGTGGATCAACGGCGGAGCCATCTTGCAGATCCGTCCAGCCACCAGGCTGTTGGCGCTGCTCATCAAGGCTGACATCGACGGGTGCATCCCGGAGTCGTTCCGCCGCCCGCCAAGGAACTCTGAGAAGGCCAACGCCTAGTTCGCTGTCACCAGCGACTCAGGGAAGTCCGGCGACCCGCGTTCCCTAAGGCCTGTTTTGCGGCACCTGTTCGTCACACACGAAAAACAGCGACGCCCTGGAGTAAGCGCCCCAGAGCGTCGCTGCGGTCCTCGTTGAGCGGTCAGCTCTGCCCGGCCCGACGCCGCGCGATGGCCGTCGACAACGTGACCGCGACGAGCAGCGCGGCGCCGTTGAACGTCGGCTCGACCCAGTCCGCGGCACCGGCCAGCACGAGCCCGTTGACGCTGATGGCGACGAACAGGACACCGAGCAGCGTGCCGGGCACGTTGAAGGTGCCGGGACGGATTGCCGTGGCACCCAGGAACGCCGCCGACAACGCGGCGAGGGTGAAGCCGGGGCCGACCTGAGGGTTCGCGGTGCCGGCGCGAGCGAGCAGGAGGACACCCGCGATCCCAGAAAGCGCTCCGGACAGCACGAAGCTTGACAGGATCATCCGAGGCACGTTTAGCCCGACGAGGCGTGCTGACGCAGGGCTGGCACCCACCGACGAGAGGTAACGCCCGTAGGGGGTGTGACGCAGCAGGTAGTAGACGAACAGCGCCACGATGACGATGGCGTACACCGGACGCGGAATGCCGAGAAGGTCTCCCGATCCCAGGTTCGTCAGACCCTCGGGGATGCCCACGCTGATGATCTGGTTGTCGGTGTACAGGCTGATGAGACCGGCGACGAGCGTCGACGTGCCCAACGTTGCGATGAGGGCGTTGACGCCTCTGTAGGCGACGAGCCAGCCGTTGAAGGCTCCCACCACCGCTCCTGCCAGGACACCGGCCAGGACCGCGACCACCACAGGCAGGTCGTGTGTCGCAGCCGCGCTGGCCGTCACGATCGAGGACAGACCGATGATCGCGCCCACCGAAAGGTCGAACTGACCACAGGTGAGCGGCAGGATCGACGCCAGCGCTGCAATGGCGATGACGGACTCGCTGCCCAATACATTCTTGATGTTGGCCAGGGTTGGGAAGGTCTCCGCTGTCGAGCTCATCGTCGAGAAGGCCAGGCAGAGGACGATGAACATCGCAGCCAAGGCGTACTTCTCGAGCAGGACCGAGAGCTCCGGTCGTCCGCGCCGCGGGGGCGTGGCGGTTGTCTTGTGCTCAGGCTCTGTGTTCGTCATGGTGCTCATGCGGAGATCTCCTTGGATAGGTAGGACAGTTCGGTCAGTCGTTGCGGGTCGAGATCGTCGCCACGCGCCTCCGCGGCCACTCGGCCCTCACGCAGCACCACCACCCGATCGGACAGGTGCGCCAGCTCCTCGAAGTCAGACGTGACGAGCAGCACCGAGGACCCCCGGGCCACCGCACGACGAATGTGCTCGTAGATCTCCGAGCGAGCCTGGACGTCGACTCCTTGGGTCGGCTCGTCGAGCAGCAGCACGACAGGCTCGCGACGCAGCCAGCGCGCCATGACGATCTTTTGCTGATTGCCACCCGAAAGCGTGCCTGCGACCGGGACGTCACTGGCGGGACGCACCCCGTAGGCAGTAACCAGGTCGCGCGCGTCGCAGCGCTCGCGACCGTGCTGGAGGCGGGCCCGGGACCAGTAGCGGGACACGGTGGCGGCCGACAGGTTCTCCCGCACCGAGAGCGACCCGAACAGGCCTTCACTGCCGCGGTCTTCAGGGACCATGGCGATGCCTGCCTTCATTGCAGCCGACGGGCGGCGGGGAGCGAATCTTGTGCCTTCCAGGGTCATCTCGCCGGACTCGACCGGCCGATCTCCGAAGAGCGACCGCAGCAAGGTTGTGCGACCGGAGCCGAGCAGCCCCGCAACGCCGAGCACCTCGCCGCGATGAAGATCGAAGTCGACGCCCTTCAACGGTCCTGCGGTCAATCCGCGTACCGAGAGGACGACCTCATCGGACACTGCGTCGGGCCGTTCTGGGAAGACCCGCTCGAGGTCACGGCCGGCGATGAGCTCGACCAGCGTCCGCTCATCCAGTCCCGCGACGTCCCGTGTAGTGACCTGGACCCCGTCCCGAAGGACCGTGACGCGGTCGGCCAGCTCGAGGATCTCAGGGAGTCGGTGGCTAACGTAGAGGATGGTCTGCCCAGCCGCGGCGTACTTGCGCAGCGCGGCCAAAAGGATGTCGACCTCCCACGCGGGCAGTGACGCAGTCGGCTCGTCCAGCACGAGCACGCCGTCATGGGCACCCTCCTGGTCCTGGAGAGCCCTGGCGATCGACAGCATGGTGCGGTCGGCAGGGCGCAGGTTCGCCACCAGGGTCTTCGGCGAGACGTCGATGGAGAATCGTTCGAGGACCTCCGCGGCCCGGCGCCGGCTGGCCGGCCAGTCGATACGGCCGCCGGCGGACTGGACAAAGCCTCTGCCGATGGCGAGGTTCTCTGCGACCGTCAGGGGCCCGAACACAGCCGGGTCCTGGTGCACGAAGTGCAGGCCCGCGCTCCGAGCCACGGTGGGTGACCATTCGTCCGCGGGAGCCGAGATGTCCTGGACGTCGATGCGACCTCCGGCGTCGGCTCCGTAGACGCCTGCGAGCACCTTGATCAGCGTCGACTTGCCTGAACCGTTGCCGCCGAGCAGGGCGTGGATCTCGCCCCGCTTGACCTCCAGGTGGGCATCCCTGAGGACGGTGATCCCAGCGAATGTCTTGCTGAGCCCGGTGGTGGGGGGGGGGTCGTAGAAGGTCGTCAGCTTCGGGAACGGGCCGTCGGCGTCGATCGTCTGGAAACCCATGCCCTGATCGACTTGGGGCTTGTCCTGCAGGAGCCGGTTCATGCTGTCGATGGCGGCCCAGCCGGCCCACCGCGACGGGACACCTGCGATGAAGTCCTGACCCTTGTTGTTTCGCACAAAGCCGATGTTGGGGCTGAGGCCCTCGTTGCCCGTGACCAGGATGTCGTCGTTGCGCCCCGACGCCGCAACTGCCTGAGCGATGCCGACGGTCAGCGCCGAGTCGTACGGGGAGTAGAGGACATTGGCATCAGGGTTCTGGGTGAGTGCCGCGTCTGCCTTGCCACCCAGCTTGCCGGTGACAAAGTCATCGAGGTTGAACGGGACCTTCTTCACGATCTCGCACCCGGTGCATTCCTTGATGCGATCCTCGAAGCCCTTGTTGAGGTGCTGGGCGACCAGGATGTCGTCCTCGGTGAACTCGATGATCTTCGCCTTGCCACCGGTCTTGGCGATGACGTAGTCGGCGACGCTGCGCGCCTGCTTCTTCTCGAAGTAGTCGACGTAGGACATGTCGTCGCCGAAGCTGAGCTGCGCGTCGAACAGTGGCTGATCCTTCGACTTGAGGATCGGATCGTTGCAGTCGAAGGCGTAGAAGGCGAAGATCTTGATGCCGGCCTTCTTCGCACCCTGCAGGGCGCTCTTCGCAGCCACGCAGTCGATGACGTCGAGGATGATGCCGTCGGCCTTGTCGGCAACCGCGGAGCGGACGCCGTTGGCGAAGACGTCGGGGCGGCCCTTGCCGTCAACGATCGTGAGGTCCCAGCCGATGACGGCGGCAGCCTCCTTGGCGCCTGCCGCAGGCGTGGCGCAGCCCTCACCGGCCTGCGTGCAAGAGATCAACCACACGTTCTTGCCGGCCTCCGGCTTCGGTGCGCTGGTCGGCAGGGCCCGATCGGTGCCCTCGCGGTACTTGGCCACGGCGGCCTTGGCCTCGTCGACGACGGCCGAGGAAGTTTCGGAGGACCCGCCTTCACCATCCGCGGAACCTCCGCAGGCAGCGAGGGCGAGCATGCTGGCGCTCACAAGCACGAGTCCTGCTCGATGACCGCGAGGCCGTCCTGCCGTGCCCCGACGGATACGGCCGGCGATGTTGCCGGGAATTGCTGCCATGGTGGTTACTCCTTCTGGCGAGCCGGACGACTCGCCACGTTGGTGGTTGTGGTGAGTTTGGCCACACCGTCAGTCCGCCGTCGTTGGGAAAGGCGAGGACTTTGTGACCTCGGATTTGGGAAGTCCGTAACCCGCCGCGGCAGGGCGTGCCCACGGCGAGATGTGTGAGGAACTGTCTCGGTCCGGGGGTGTTTTGGGGTTAATGCGAAGTCGCGGAATCAATGTCTGGAGGTTCCCCGTACCGACCAGGCGGCGGTCCGAGAAATCATGGATCAGTCGGGTGACCCAGGTCACTTCCAGTTGGTACATCGTTCAGGGGCCCGGGCTGGCGGCCCCCTCGTCGACGAAGTGAGACATCAATGCCGATCAACCGCCCCGATCTTCAGGCGCTCGAGGTCATCGCCGCGGGCTATGGACTCAAGATCCCGCCGTCCGAGCTGACGCAGTACCGCGACGCCATTCACGGAGCGCTCGAGGCTTGGGACGTCGTGGAAGCCGCCCACGACGAGATCGCCCCGCGCTCACCTGAGCGGGCGTGGAGTCGCCCGTCGGAGGCGGAGAACCGGTGGGGCGCCTGGTACGTCAAGACCGAGATCCAGGAGCGAGGGGACGGGCCGCTCGCCGGGCAGCGCGTCGTGATCAAGGACAACACGAGCGTCGCGGGCGTTCCCATGATGAACGGGTCAAGAACGCTGGAGGGCTTCACCCCCTCCTACGACGCCACGGTCGTCTCCAGACTTCTCGCCGCGGGCGCTGTCATCACCGGCAAGACGGTGTGCGAGGACCTCTGCATGTCAGCTGGTTCGCACACGAGCAACCCGGGTCCCGTCCGCAACCCCTGGGATCCCAGCAGGTCGTCCGGTGGGTCGTCCAGCGGGAGCGGGGTCCTGGTCGCGACAGGGGAGGCCGACCTGGCGATCTCCGGCGACCAAGGTGGCTCGATCCGCATCCCCGCGGCCTGGCTCGGGCTGGTGGGTCACAAGCCAACGTGGGGGCTGGTCCCTTACACCGGCGCCATGCCGGTCGAGAACTCCTTGGACCACCTGGGGCCCACGGCCCGTACGGTCGCCGACGCAGCAAAGCTCCTGGGCGTCATCGCTGGACCGGACGGACTCGATCCGCGGCAGCCACGCACGTGGGAACCCGTTGACTACGTCGCGGAATCGGCTCGAGAGGCGCGCGGCCTGCGGGTCGGAGTGGTGAGCGAAGGCTTCGGGCACGCCAACTCGGACCCTCGCGTTGACGAGGCGGTGCGCGCCTGCGCCGAAACCCTCCGTCCCGCTGGTGTGAGCGTGGAGGAGGTGTCGATTCCGTGGCACCGGATGGCCCCTGCGCTCTTCGCGGTGATCGCGTTCGAAGGGGGACTGACACAGCTCGTCGAGGGAAACGCGTTCGGAACGAGCTGGAAGGGTCGCTACGACGAGGACATGTTGGCCTTCTACGGTGCTCAGTGGCGCGAGTCGCCTGATCAGTTCCCCGCCTCGGTCAAGATGGCAATGCTGAATGGGCGGCACACCCGTGACGTCGCGTTCGGCCGTCATTACGCGATGGCTCGCAACCTCGAGCGGACGCTTTCGGCTGCCTATGACGAGGCGCTCAGTCGCTATGACGTCTTGGTCATGCCCACGTCGCCGATCTCGGCGAGTCCGCTGCCGGGTAGCGACGCATCACTGCTCGAGATCCTGGCGGTCGGGAGCGAACAGCTGGTCAACACGTCGGCATTCGACGTCACTGGTCACCCCGCCTGCTCGGTTCCCGCTGGCATTGTCAATGGCCTGCCGGTGGGCATGATGGTGGTGGGCAACCAATTCGATGACGCCACCGTGCTCCGGGTGGCACGAGCAGTGGAGGACGAGGCCGGAGGCTTTCCACGCCCCCCAGCACGTGAGGAGACGACATGAACGGTGTGTTCGACCTGGGCGGCACCGACGGGTTCGGTGCTGTGAACCCGACGCCATCGGAGCCGGCCTTCCATGAGGACTGGGAGCGGGTTGTCTTCGGTCTGCAGCTGGGTTGCTTCGCCGGTGGATGGTTCAACATCGACTCCTTCAGGCACGGCATCGAGCTGATGGATCCGGTGCACTACCTGACGTCGACGTACTACGAGCACTGGCTCGCCACGTTTGAACGTCACGGAGTTCTCAAGGGCCACATCGACGCGGCCGAGCTCGACCGCCGCACGCAGGAGTACCTGGACGACCCGGACAAGGGCATGCCGGCGCATGATCCGAACCCGGCCCTGATCGAGTTCGTCGACGCCATCGTCACCGGAGGCAATCCGGCGACACGACCGATGGACGAGCCCAAGCGCTTCGAGGTCGGGGACCTGGTCCGCATGCGCAGTTTCGCGCCCCGCGGGCACACTCGTCTCGCCAGATACATACGAGGGAAGACGGGATCGATCGTCGCCTACCGAGGCTCGTTCGTCTATCCCGATCAGTCTGGCAACGAGCTGGGGGAGGACCCTCAGCACTTGTACACCGTGCAGTTCGACGGTGCCGAGCTCTGGGGTGAGGACCATGCCGAGAGCAACGTGTCCTCGACGTTCGACGCCTGGGAGCCGTACCTGGAACTTATGGATCACCACGAAGGAGCACGAGCATGAGCAATGCCGGACGTACGCCAGAAGAGCTTGCCGCGCGAGTCAAGGCGCTCGAGTCGATGATGATCGAGCAGGGCCTGGTGACCGCCGAGATGATCGACCACTATGCCGACATCTACGAGAACGAGGTGGGTCCGCAGCTCGGGGCGCGTGTCGTGGCCAAGGCCTGGGTCGACCCGGAGTTCAAGAGCCGTCTGCTCGAGGACGCGCCGGCTGCATGTCGGGAGCTTGGCATCGGTGGCGGCCAGGGGGAGCACATGGTGGTCCTGGAGGACACCCCGGAGGTTCATCACGCGATCGTCTGCACCCTGTGCTCCTGCTACCCGTGGCCAGTGCTCGGGCCACCGCCCAACTGGTACAAGGATCCTCAGTACCGATCCCGGATGATCCGCGAGCCGCGCAAGCTGCTGGCCGACGAGTTCGGCTATGTCGTCGAGGAGTCCAAGGAGATCCGCATCTGGGACTCGAGCTCGGAGATCCGCTACTGGGTGCTGCCTGAACGTCCCGAGGGCACCGAGGGCTGGGACGAGGAACGGCTCGCCGCGCTGGTGAGTCGCGATGCCATGATCGGTGTCGGTTCCGTCCAGGTGCCGTCATGACCGGGGCGGTCTCGCAGTCTCAGGCAGATCGTCGGCAGGACGAGGTCGATGGCCTCGTGAAGAGTCTCCCGCTGGCATCCGATGACATGGCCTTCGACGAGCCGTGGCAGCTCCGTGCCTTCGCGCTGGCCGTCGCCGCGCACACGTCGGGACAGTACGAGTGGTCGGACTTCCAAGCTGCGCTCATCGCGTCGATCAAGGACTGGGAGAGCGTGAACGATGCCGGAGCCGAGTCGTGGTCGTACTTCGAGCACTGGGTCAACGCCGTCGAAACCGTCCTGAGCAACAACGACCTCGTCGACCCGGGGACGCTCGATGCGCGGGTCCGCGACGTGCTCGACGCGCCGCCGAACCGCAACCACCACGAGCCGCACTACGAACCCGTCGCCGTGGACCCGGGTCTCTGACCTTGGGAAGGGGCGAACGAAACGGCCGCTGGTGCTCGAGACGCCTCGATGTCATGCGGGGTCACGGCGTAGGACAGATTGATGCCGTCGAGATCTCCCTCGTCGATCCATCGCTCGATCTCGTCGGCGACCGTCTCCGGGCTGCCGACGAGCACCGGCTCGACGCCGCCGATGCTCATGTGGTTGGCGATGTCTGCGGGTGTCCACTTGCGTGACGGGTCGAGCTTGGTGAAGAGGTTGAGCACCGTCTGGATCGCGTTGGTGTCCATTGCCTCAAGAGGAGTGTGCGGATCGAACTGGGAAAGGTCGACGCCCGAGAACCCGCCGAACAGCGCCATCGCCCCTTCGGGCGACGCGTACTGCTGGTACTCCTTGTACGTGCGCTCGGCCTCTGCGTCGGAGTCTGCGACGACGGCGGTCAGGATGGTGAAGATCTTCACGTCGTCGCGCTGCCGGCCGGCGGCCTCGGCCTGGGTCCGGATGTCGTCGGTGATGACCTTGCTCAGGTTGGAGTTGAGCACGTTCACGAACAGGCCCTCACCGTGCTCGGCAGCGAACTGACGTCCACGCGACGAGGCGCCGGCCTGGAAGATGGTCGGAGTCCGCTGCGGAGAGGGCTCGGCCATGTTGAAGCCGTCCACGTCGAAGAAGCGGCCCTTGTGGTGGATGGGGTGGACCTTGCTGGGGTTGACGAACACCCCGCGCTCCTTGTCCAGCTCGACGGCGTCGTCCTCCCACGACTGCTCCCAGAGCTTGTACACGACCGTCATGAACTCTTCTGCGAGCTCGTACCGGTCGTCGTGGCCGAGCGGCTCGGTTCCGAAATTGCGCGAGGCGCTGGCGAGGTAGGACGTGACGACGTTCCAGCCCATGCGTCCCTTGGTGAGGTGGTCCAGCGTGCTCATGCGCCGGGCGAAGGGGTACGGGTGCTCGAAGGTGGCCGAGCCCGTGACGGCGAAGCCAAGGTTCGAGGTGACTGAAGCCATGCCGGAGATGTATGAGAACGGGTCGTTCGCGGGGATCTGCATGCCGTTGACGAGCGCAGTGTCCACGGAGCCTCCGTATACGTCATACGGTCCCAGGACGTCTGCCAGGAAGAGCGCGTCGAAGCGTCCGCGCTCGAGCGTCTTGGCGAGGTCGAGCCAGTGGTCGAGGTCCTTGTACCGGTGGGCCTGGCTGTCCGGATGCCTCCACATGCCGGAGCTCTGGTGCCCTGCCGCAGTCATGTTGAAGGCGTTCAGCCCGATCCGCTTGGCCATGTCTGCTCCTGATAGGTGTGAAGTGTCGTTTCGTGGCGGACCGAGCGGGTCAGATCCACCCGAGCTGCTGCATCGCGGCGGCGTCGTTCCAGATCTTGGTCACGTGGCGGATCTTGCCGTCTTCGAAAGCCAGGTCGTAGGCGTAGTCCGACGCCATCGTCTTTCCGGTGGGAGGGACTGGGCCTCCGTCAGCCGTGTGGGTGCCGTGGAAGACGCCGAAGACAACCACCTTGTTCCGGGCCTCGTCCACGGCGAACGACATGACCTCGGCCTGACCGGCGGGGATTGGGGTGAACAGACCTCTCATCCATTCGGCGTAGGCCTCGAGGTTGCCGATCCCCGCGAGAGCTGCCGCCTGGCTCGCGAACGAGGCGTCGGCGTGGCAGTACGGCTGGCACTTCTCCCATCCCTGGCCGGTCTCACAGGCATCGAAGAACTCTTGCGCCGCCGTCACCATTTCCGTCATCGTTCCGCTCCTCCTGGTCGTGTGCACACCCAAATAGCTGCGTTCACCATCGTGCGCAGTCTCGGGGGGTTGCCGATACGGAAGATTCGAGAACCGATCTCACTTCCTTCGATGAAAACCCAAGTCATCGAGGCGCCGCAGTAGCGTCGGCGACCCTTCTGGCGCGCTGATCAGTCGCGTGCGAGGTGGCGCAGGGACAGCGAGAGCCTCTGGCCGAGTCGGCTCGGCAGCTCGGCGGCGGGCAGATCGCGAGCGTGCGATCGAAGCACTTCGTGCACGTAGATGGCATGGCAGTTCTGCACGACGAGCGGGACGTCATCGACGTCGAGAGCGCCCGTCGTCCGACCGTGATCGAGGATCGACTCCAACAGCTCGAACCACCGGTCGGCATACTCCAAGCCGCTGCGACCGATGCCGGTCGAGGTGCCAAACGATTCCTTGACGAAGGTGAACGCCAGCTCGGGGTAACGCGTATACAGCGAGGCCAGGAGGTCGTAGCTCTCGAGGATCTGATCGAGGTGGGCCGCAGCTCCGCGCAACTGGTCGGCCGGGAGGTCGGCATGGGCCTGGATGCGCTGGTCGACGACCTGCTCGAACTCGTCTCCGTAGACGGAGAGGAACAGGTCGAGCTTGGACGGCACGTACCGGAACAACGTGGCCTCGCCCATGTCGGCGCGTGCCGCGATGGCCTTGGTCGTCACCGTCTCGTAGCCCTGCGCCCACATCAGTTCTTTGGCGGCCGTCCTCAGGCGCGCCATCGATTCCTTCTTCTTGCGCTCCCGCATGCCGAGCTCGTCCGAAGGCTGTGAAGGCATCTGCTGGATCTCCCTGCTGGGTCTGCGTGACACCTGCAGTGTAGGGAAAGGTTCGGAGCCGGGGGGCATCGCGCGCAGCCGCGGCCGCAGCGATTCCGGTGCTTGGCGATTTCGACAACACGCGCAGGATTCTTCGCGCAAATCCCGTAGTGCTCGGCGGGAGGTCGGATGCAGCATCGGTCAAATCATCGATGTGGCCCAGGCCACAGTCGTCGCAGCGAGCACAGCACAAGGAGCACCATGGCAACTGAATCCCACATCGGAACCGCAGCCGGAGGTAGCGCAGCCAGCGAGACCGGCCGGCTGGCTGGCGGAAAGCTGGGCACGGCCCAGATCGCTTTCTTCGTGATCGCCGCAGCCTCGCCGCTGACCGTCGTGCTGAGCACGGGGCCCTTCTCGCTGCGAGTCGGCGGAATTGGGGCTCCCGGAGTCATGCTGGCAACCGGCATCGTGCTGATGCTGTTCGCCTCTGGATTCACGGCGATGTCCAAGTACGTCCGCGAGGCAGGGGCGTTCTATGCCTATGTGACTAGGGGCTTGGGCGGAACTGCCGGAGCCGGGGCCGCAATGATGACCATGGCCGCATACGGCGTGTGCGTGATCGGGTTCGTCGGCTACTTCGGGGTGTTCGCGCGGGCGTCCCTCGACGCCGTCTTCAGTATCGACGTGTCATGGCAGGTGTGCTCGTTGGTCGCGGCCGCGATCGTGGCAGTTGTCGGGTACTGCCAGGTCGATGTCGGCGCCAAGGTCCTGATGCTGCTGGTGACCCTTGAGATCGCCGTGATCGTCATCCTCATCGTCGCGGTGATGGTGCAGGGCGGCCCCGAGTCGGCCAGCGCCGCACCGATCTCGCCGGACAACGTCTTCTTCGCCGCTGGGTCGGGCACGCTGTTCCTGCTCGCCTTCGGCGCCTACATCGGTGTCGAGGGAACGGCCATCTACTCCGAAGAGGCGGCCAGACCCGAGCGCACGATTCCCCGGGCCACTTACATTGCAGTCGCTTTCCTGGCGGTCTTCTACGCGCTCAGCTTCTGGGTCGTCATCTACGGATACGGCACTGACGGTGCGCTCAAGGAGGCGCAAGGCGACGGGTTCCTCAACATGGTGTTCGCACAAGCCGACACCTATGTGGGAGAGGCGCTGGTCACCGCGTTGCAGCTCCTCATCGTGACGAGCTTCCTGGCGACGATCATCGCCTTCCACAACGCTTGCACGCGGTACTTGTTCTCGCTGGGCCGTAGCGGCATGCTTCCGCGCGTCCTGTCGAGGACACACCCTCGGATGGCGTCGCCGCACTACGCGAGCATGACGCTGAGCGTGATCACGTTCGTGGTCGTCATCATCGCGATGGTCGCGGGTCTCGACCCCTACCTCGAGCTCGGCACCTGGCTCTATGCATCGGGCATCATCGGCGTCGTGGCGGCGCAGGCGCTGTGCGCCATCGCTGTGGTGATGTTCTTCCGACGTGACCGTCGCGGTCACAGTGCGGCGCGCGTCATCGTGGCCCCGCTGTTGGGGTTCATCGGCCTTGTCGGTGCGCTCTACCTGATGGCGAGCAACTTCAGCTACCTCAGCGGCTACACGGACTTCCTGCCCAACGCGCTCATGATCGGCGCCATGCCTGCGGTCTTCGTCCTCGGTGCGGTCCTCCACCGAATCCGCCAGAGGGGATCGGCAACCGTCGAGCCGGCCGACATCGGGTGATCATCTGAAGACACGTGACAGCGGGTGCTCGGTTCTCTGAACCGGGCACCCGCTGGTGTGTGGGCCTCGGGTTGTACAAGACGTTCCTACAGGAGCCTCGAAATCGGCTAAGGCTGACGGCTCAAGATCTCGTCGGCGACACGGTAGCCGGACCGGATCGCGCCGTCCATGTAGCCGTTCCAGACGGTGGATGTCTCGGCACCGGCCCAGTGGATCCTGCCGACCGGCGTGGCGAGCGCATGACCGTATGCGGTCCAGACACCGGCCCCGAGGCGGCCGCCGTAGCAACCGCGCGTGAACTCTTCCGCATTCCAGTCCTGTTGCAGGACGTCGAAAGGCTCGGCGGCCTTCTGCCCGAAGAAGTCGACCAAGGTGTCGACGACGAGCGAACGTCGCTCGTCCTCGCTCAGCTGCTCTGCTTTCCGGGCGAAGGTGCCCTCGATGAACCCGACCAGGACGCCGCATGACGCGTCGGCGGGGCTGTTGTCCAACACGACGTTGAACGCGTGATCGAGGCTCTGCACGAGACCATTCAGTCCGTCCTCGCGCCAGAATGGGGTCTCGTAGCCGACCTGGAACTTGATGACGGAGCCGGCCGGCATCTGCTGGGTCACGGCGTCACGGGAAACGGGCAGGGGAGGGACGTACCGGATGCGACCGGCTAGCGTCGGCGGGACTGCGACAACAACCCGCTGGGCGGTCATCGATCCGCCTTCGTAATCGACGGTGACGCCGGCATCGTCCTGACGAATCGTGCGCACCACCGTGCTCAGGCGGACCTGATCTCCCAGGTCCTCGGCCATCCGCTCGGAGATCCGATGGGTGCCGCCGACGACGCGCTGCTCCTGTGCGCCGCCGGTGGTGGTGATCAGCACGCCCAAGCTCGTGCCGGACCTGACGTAGAACAGGAAGTGCAGCAGCGACAGCTCCGCTGACTCGGCCGAGAACACCGCAGGGATCAGCACGCGAAAGTAGCGCCGCGCAGGCTCGTCATCGGTGGTCGCCACCAGCCAGGCATCGAGGGTCTGCCGGTCCAGATCCTCGGCCTCCGGGGTGTCCCAGGGCGAGTCGACGGACACCGTGGTCGCGAGAGCTTCGAGCTGTGCATGGAGGCGGTTGACCTCCGCGGCTGATTCCGGCGAGAGTCCCCACGTCGCGTCATCGAACCGGTGCGGTTGACCATCCATGTACAGCAGCGAGTCGCCGGTGTCGTACGTGTCGTACCGCTCGAGGCCCAGCTCGTCTGTCAGAGCCTTGGCCACGTCCTGGCTCTCGCCGATCCACTGCCCGCCAAGCTCGACGTCGACGCCGTTGGACAGTGTCCCGCCCAGGGTCCGGCCCCCGACGCGATCGCGCGCTTCCAGCACCGCAACGCTCTTGCCTGCGGCCACCAGCTTGCGGGCGGCCGCGAGACCAGACAGGCCCGCTCCGACTACGACGACGTCAACTTCGCTCATTTCACGCTCAACTCTCATCCAAGTCAGTCGTATGACTGAGTTTGAAATGTACGTGACGGTCCCTTCGGTGGCAAGGGGTTGTTGAACGCGTCGAAGTCGCCACGCGGTCGTTAAGCAGAGGGCGGCGGCTGGATGTCGGCGAGGGAGACGGTCATAGTGATGAGTGCCTCGAGGTCTTGTGCGGATCTGCGATCGTCGGGATCGCAGAGATGCTGCAGGATCAGCCCATCGAGCCCCGCGACGATGAGGCGCGCGAGCTGCTCGAAGGGGACCGCGCACTGTTCGCCGGCCTGGGCGGCCGCGTCCTCGCACCAGCGAGCCACGTTCTCGCTGTAGCGCCGGTACTGCCAGTTGGCCAGGCGCTCGTGTCCGGCCGAGCGCAAGGCATGCGTGGTGAGCTCGTACTGCATGAGTTGCAGCTCTGAGTGACCCGTCACCAGGCTCGACCAGAACGTGGTCAGATTGCGCCGGATGACCTCCTCGAGGCCGCCGTCGCTCGTGGTCGACGTCCCGAGAACGTCGGCGATCTCGTCGTTGACGTCGTCGACAACGGCCTGCAGCAGCTCACGCTTGGACTTGAAGGCATGCTGCATCGTGCCAAGCGGCACCTCGGCCTCAGCTGCCACGGAACGCAATGACGCGTCGGCCACGCCGTCTCGGGCCATGACGCGACGGGCTGCGGCGACGATCTGTTGGCGCCTGACGGGTGCTGAAACGTAGACCATGTCGACCATCTGCAGAGGGGTTGGATGCACGCCATGCTTACACACGCCGCGATTCGGGATCCGGAAAGTTGTGTCGAGCTGAGTCGGATTTCGGCGGGGCCTGCGCGCATGTTCAGCCGCGGCTTGGCAATTACGAGAACCGGCAACCGCAAAGTTCGCGCAATCCCCGTAGAGCGTGCGCTCGATCCGAGTGGATCATCAGTCAGTCATCGGTGCGCCCGAACCACGAAGATCGCTCGGCCACCAGTCACGAACGCACGAGAGGCCGTCGAGATGAAGCGCGACATCTACAACGAGGACCACGAGGACTTCCGGAAGTCCGTTCGAGGCTTCCTGGAGCGGTCGGTCATCCCGAACATCGACCAGTACATCGAGGATCACGCCTTTCCGCGTGAGCTGTGGCTGGAAGCAGGTGCCCAGGGTTTGTTGGGTCTGCAGCTCCCTGAGGAGTTCGGAGGGGCCGGGGTCGACGACTACCGCTTCACTGCGGTCGTCGGCGAGGAGTTCTCGGCGGTCAATGCGGCCCTGCACAGCTGCTGGGGAATCCACGCCGACACGGTTGCGCCCTATCTTGTTGCGCTGTTGACCGACACCCAGCGGAAGCGGTGGTTGCCGGGGGTGGTGTCCGGTGAGATCTGGTGCGCCATCGGCATGACAGAGCCCAGCGGTGGCTCGGACCTCGCAGCCTTGAAGACGACCGCCGTCAGGGACGGCGACTCATGGGTTTTGAACGGCTCGAAGACCTTCATCACGAACGGTTACTCCGCCGATCTCATCGTGGTCGCCGCTCGGACGTCGCCGGAGAAGAAGGCGCGTGGGATCACCTTGTTCGCTGTTGAAGCTGGCGCGGAGGGATTCTCGCGGGGCCGCAAGCTCGACAAGGTCGGACAGGTCGAGTCCGACACGGCTGAGCTGTTCTTCGAGAATGTCCGGCTCAGCGACGACGAGGTCATCGGCGAGGTGGACGGTGGGTTCATCCACATGATGCAGCACCTGCCGCAGGAGCGACTGGGCTCGGCCGTCGGCAACCTGGCACACGCAAAGCAGATCTTGCTCGAGACCCTGGAGTACACCAAGGAGCGCAAGGCGTTCGGTCAGTCCGTCGGCTCCTTCCAGCACAACAAGTTCCTTCTTGCCCAGTTGTTCACTCAGGTCGATGTCGCTCAGGCGTTCGTCGACCAGTGTGTGCGGGCGCATTCCGAGGGAGAGCTCAACGCGATCGATGCTGCCAAGGCGAAGTGGTGGACCTCGCAGACGCAGTCGGAGGTGCTGGACCACTGCGTCCAGCTGCACGGGGGCTATGGCTTCATGAACGAGTACCGCGTCGCGCGTGCGTGGCGCGATGCGCGGGTGACCCGAATCTGGGCGGGGTCGAACGAGATCATGAAGGAACTGATCGGCCGCGACCTGGGCCTCTAGCCCGATCACCTCACCACAACGACATCTCCGGTAGGGACAGAAAAGTATGAAGCTGGAAACCGACTACCTCGTGGTGGGCGCCGGTGCGTCTGGCATGGCATTCGTGGATGCGCTCATCGAGCAGTCATCGGCGGACGTCATCATGGTCGACCGCCGTCACCGCCCCGGTGGGCATTGGCACGACGCCTATCCGTTCGTGCGGCTGCACCAGCCCGCGGCCTGTTACGGCGTTTCCTCGACGGATCTCGGCGCGGACCGGATTGACGCGCTGGGCAACAACGCCGGGATGTACGAGCTGTCGTCGGCGGCCCAGATCTGCAGTTACTTCGCCGAAGTCATGGATCGGGTGCTTTTGCCGTCCGGTCAGGTCAGGTTCCTGCCCATGAGCGAGTACCGGGTGACCGAGGCTGGCGAGCACGTGGTGACTTCGTCGCTGGATGGTGAGGAGGTGGAGATCGTCGTCCGTCGCAAGGTCGTTGATGCGACCTACATCGAGCCCTCGATCCCTTCCACCCACAAGCCGGCGTTCGACATCGACCCAGGAGCAGTGGTCATTCCCCCTAACGACCTGGTCAAGCTGCGAGCCTCGTCGGCGGGATTCACCGTCCTCGGTGCAGGCAAGACAGCGATGGACACCTGCACGTGGCTGTTGGAGAACGGTGTCGACCAGGACTCAATCACCTGGATCAGGTCCAGGGACGTGTGGTCGATCAATCGAGCCTGGACCCAACCCCTCGACCTGGTGGAGTCCCGCGCCCGCTTCAACGCCGCATGGCTCGAGGCTGCCGCAGGCTCCCGGACGGGCACCGAGATGGCGCTCAAGCTGGAGGAGATGGGTGTATTTCTCCGTCTGGATCGCGATGTCGTGCCGACTGCCTTCCGCGGCGCCACCATCAGCGAGACCGAGGTCGAGGGCTTGCGGACCATCTCGAACGTCGTACGGGCCGGTCGTGTGCGCCGCGTCCGCGACGGCGGGGTCGACCTGGTCGACGGCAGCATCGACCTGCCGCGGGATCAAGTGTTCGTCGATTGCACGGCAACGGGCCTTCGAACGCTCGAAGTGCGGCGCGTGTTCGAGCCTGACCGGATCACATTGCAATACGTCACCCCGGGATTTGCCTGCTGGAGCGCCGCGATCCTGGCTGTGGTCGAGGCCAACGTCGAGGACGACGTCACCAAGGAGCACCTGGCTCTTCCCGTCGTCTACACAGGTGACGTTGACGACCTGCTGTCCTTCACCCGGGACTACCTGGTGAGCGCGCAGCGCCGCAGCGAGGTCGCGGACGTCCGGTCGTGGTCGGGTCGAACGCGCCTCAACCCCGCAAGAGGGTTGCGCGAACGGCTGACGGACCCCGAGGTCGCTGGTCCACTGGACACGGCGCGCGAATGGCTTGCACCGGCGATGAAGAACATCGAGGAGCGCGTAGGACCGGTCAAGGACCTCCTATGACCTTGGGCCCCGCCGGATTCGGTGCAACCGTCGCACTGTCTTTGTGCTGGGCATCGGGGTCAAGTTGGCATCATCAAGCACTGAATACCGGAGGCAGACATGAGTGACATGGATTTTGAGCAATTCTTCAATGCGATCCCTGCGAACTACCTGGTCTATGACCTGGACTGGAACATCGTGGCCGTCACTGACGCGACTCTGGGCGACACGTTGACGCGCCAGGAGGTCATCGGGCGCAATCAGTTCGACGTCTTTCCTGACAATCCCGACGCACCCGAGGGATCAGGTCGCAAGGCGATGGAGGCTGCATTGCAGCGGGTCATCGACGAGCGCGCCGGCCATGAGATGCCGGTGACGCGCTATGACATCGCCGATGAGAGCGGCGTCTTCCGAGCGCGGTACTTCAAGCCGGTGAACCAGCCGGTCTTCGACAGCGATGGCAATGTCACCCACGTCATTCACGGGGTTGTGGACGTCACGGAGGCCCACGTTCCCGGCGGCGGCTCCATGACTACCACCACTGCACCTGATGTCCCGATCACCTTGATCGGTGGGCCGACGGCACTGATCGAGTACGCCGGCCTCAGGATTCTCACTGACCCGACGTTCGACGAACCTCAGGCCTACGGCTCGGACCTGACGGGGTATGAGGGCTACACCATCGTCAAGACCGAGTCGCCGGCAATGCAGCCTGAGGAGCTCGGGACTATCGACGTGGTGTTGGCGTCCCACGAGCACTTCGACAACCTCGACCTCTCCGGTCGGAGGTTCTGCGCGGGCGTCCAGCACGTGTTCACCACCGACGTGGTGGCGGACATCGTGCCGGGCGCCGAGGCACTCGTCGACTGGGACATGCGTCAGGTGACGTCCGCGACCGGGCAGGTCGTGACCTTCACCGCGGTGCCGGCGCACCACGGACCGGAGGGCATCTGGCAGGCGATCGGCCCGGTGATCGGGTTCGTCATTGAGTCTCCCGGAGAGAAGACCATCTACTTCTCGGGCGACAACTCCGATGTCGACATCGTTCGTGAAGTCTCGGATCGGTTCCCGAACATCGAGATCGCCCTGCTCAACGTCGGTGGACCGAAGTTCGTCGAGATGCTCGGCGATCACTACATCACCTTCAGCGACGAGACGGCGGCTGACGCGACCGAGGTGCTTGCCGGTGCCACCATCATCCCGGTGCACGCGGATTCCTGGGGGCACTTCACCCAGACGACGGCCAGCATGAAGGCCGTCGCCGAGACGCGCGGTGTCGCCGAGCGCGTTGTCGCCCTGGCGCCCGGGCAGTCGACCACGGCCTGACCCGAGCGCAGTCACTCGTCTGGAGGAGCTGATGAGTCAGTTTCAGATCGTCACCCCGCGATCTCAGAGCTGGAAGCCGATGTCCTTGAGGGATGCGCATCTCCGTCACCACGCCAAAGTGCGGACGCTGTGCGGACGATGGTGCACGGACTGGCCAGTCGCGTGGCATGCGGAGTTGTCCGCGAGCGACGATCGCTTGTGCGCAGTGTGCTCAGATCTGGCAGCGCGCTGAAGTCGAATCGGACAGCGCCAGCGTCCGTCGCCAGACGTCTGTGGAGACTCCTGTTGATGATCGTGGGAGAGCATTAAGGCCCCTGACCAGCAGAAATGCCGGTCAGGGGCCTTTGTCATGTCTGCGGCGCGGGACTGCAAGCCCGACGGGCCGCGATCACTCGGCGAGAGCTGGCTCCGGGGCGGGGGCCGGCGGGGCGACCTTGTTGACGCGGATGAGTGCCAGCGAGGCGATGAGCGCCAGCACCGTCACCACGAGGGCCGCCTGGAAGGCATGCTGCTGACCGGCGACGAAGATGTCGGACTGGCCCGCTGCGGTGCGGGCGCGCTGGCCGATCTCGCCGGCGCGGTCGGCCGCGGCGTGCGCGAAGACCGTGCCGAACGCGGCCAGGCCGATGGCGCCACCGACCTGCTGACCGGTGTTGAGGAGCGCCGACGCGAGGCCCGTCTCGTGCGGCTCAACGCCGTTGACCGCGGTCATGGTCAACGGCACGAAGCTGCAACCCATGCCGAGGCCGAGCAGCAGGAGCGATCCGAGGAACGGCCAGTAGCTGCTGCTCGCGTCGAGCTGTGCGAACGAGATCATGGCGGCGATGGCCAGGATCGGCCCCGCGGTCAGGAACGGGCGTATGCCGATCGTCGGGATGAGCCGGCGGACCACCACGATGGACATGAACATGATCGTCGCCGGCATGGGCAGGAAGCCGATGCCGGTGTGGAACGGACTCCAGCCGTGCACGTTCTGCAGGTACTGCGCCATGAAGTAGAACGTCGTGAAGAGCGCCGCCGCGAGGAACAGCATGATGAGGTACGCGCCGGTGCGGTTGCGGTTGGCGAAGATCCGGAACGGCATGAGCGGGTGGGTCGAGGAGAGCTCGATGAACACGAAGGCGACCAGCAGTGCCGCCGCGATGCCGAGGGTCACCAGGGTGGTCGTGGATCCCCACCCGTCGCTGGCGGCCTTGGTCAGGCCGTAGACCAACGTCGACATGCCGGCGGTCACGGAGATCGCGCCCGGCAGGTCGAGCTTGGTGCCCGAGCCCTGCGACTCGTTGAGCACGCGCGGGGCCAGGAACAGCACGATCGCACCGATCGGGGCGTTGATGAACAGCGCCCAGCGCCAGCTGGCGTAGTCGGTCAGCACGCCGCCGAGCAGCAGCCCGAGCGCGCCACCTGACGCTGCCATGGCCGCGAACACGCCAAAGGCGCGAGCGCGAGCGGCCGGCTCGGTGAACGTCGTGGCGAGCAGGGCGAGCGCGGTGGGCGCGGCGATGGCGCCACCGGCGCCCTGTGCGGCGCGGGCGATGATGAGCATCGCCTCGCTGGTCGCGAAGCCGCCGACCAGTGATGCGGCCGCGAAGATCGAGATGCCGATCATGAACATGCGTCGGCGACCGAAGAGGTCGCCGGTGCGCCCGCCGAAGAGCAGCAGCCCGCCGAAGGCGAGTGAGTACGCGGTGACGACCCAGGTGAGGTTGTCGCGCGAGAAGTCGAGGTCGTCGCGAATGCTCGGCAGCGCGACGTTCACAACGGTGGCATCGAGGACGACCATGAGCTGCGCGACGCAGATCACGGCCAGGGCGAGCCCGCCGTTGCGGGTCGCTTGCGTGGGTGGTGCTTCAGTCATGGGTTGTCTCCGTGTCTGTGGTCGAGATGGGGCGTGCGGGGCGGCCGAGCACGGGGAGCAGCACGCTGCTCACGACCTGCTCGGCATAGGCGCGTCCGGCCGGCTGGCCGGTCATGAGTACTCGCTGCAGCATGAGTGACGGCATGAGGCTCGCGGCCATGGCGATGTCGATGTCGGATCCGAGCTCGCCGCGCTGACGGGCACGTTCGAGGATTCCGGTGATGCGGGCAATGCGCGGCTCCGTGAACCGGACCCGGAACGCCTCGAGCAGCTCGGGCTCGCGGGGGAGCGCGGAGCAGATGCTCGCCATCACCTGCAGCAGCAGCTCCGAGTGCGGGCTGCACGACGCCGCGATCATCAGCTCGATGTCGCCGTCGAGCGAGCCGCTGTCGATCGTGTCGATGGCCGGCTTGAGTGTCGCCATCGCATCGATGACGAGCTCGGCCTTGTTGCCCCACCGGCGATAGACCGTGGCCTTGCCGACGCCGGCCGCAGTGGCGACGGCTTCCATCGTCAAGCGGTCGTAGCCTTCGCGTACGAGGAGGTCGATCGCCGCGTCGATGATCGCCTCGTCGCGGCTCGGGTCGCGCGGGCGGCCACGGCGGGGTTCGTCTGTGATGACGGAATTGTTGCTGGGCACGACGTGGAGCCTATCACGAAACGGAACGAGTCCGTATCGTAAAGATTCTCGGCACGGAGCCGCGCATGAGTACAGTCGCGGTCATGACAGCTGACTGGCGCACCCAGACCGTCGACACCGTGCGGAGTCTCATCGTCGAGGCGGTCCCGGACGTGGTCGAAGAGGCCAAGTGGCGCAAGGCGTCGAACCCCGATGGGGTCCCCACCTTCTCCAGCTCGGGCCTCATCTGCACCGTCGAGACCTACAAGGACAAGGTCAAGGTGACTTTCGCCAAGGGCGCGTCGCTAGAGGATCCGCACGGACTGTTCAACGCGAGCCTGGATGCCGGGACCCGCCGGGCGATAGATCTCCAGGAGGGCGACTCGCTGGACCGCGGCGCATTCGTCGACCTCGTGCAGAGTGCCGTCGCCGTCAACGAGGGCTGAGCCGGCGCAGCACTAGCTGGCGGGTTGCAGCCAGCTTCGCCGCAGCGTGAGCCCCTCGACTTCCTGCTCCAAGGTCGCGAGCACGTCGGCGGCGTCGAACACCTCCCCGGGAGCGACGGCGCCCGGGCCGCGGTGTCGCCCGTCGAGCAGCCGAGCTGCGCCTTCGACCACGATCGGCGCAGTCACGGCGTAGATGTCCTGGCCGGCAGCGCTGACGCGCCGGGTCTCCGTGCCTCGCCGTACGCGGACGTCGACGACGAACTGCTGGGCCGAGCGTCCGAGGTCGTCGGCGGCAGACGGTGGTGGAGTCGTGGTGTTGCGCAGGTCCTCGAGGGATGCGGTGTTGAGGTAGGAGCGGAGCTCGCCCACGTCGAGGTGGCGGTCGATCGTGATGACCTCGGAGAACGGCAGCTCAACGACCGGCTGGTCGCCCATGGGGGAGGGATACGACCAGGTCGCGGTGGGCGCCGGACTGGTCAGCGGGGCCAGCGCCCCGTCACGGATCACCAGCCGGGTGGCGGTGTTGCGTTCGCCCGTGACACGGGTTCCGGCGGTCGGCCACCAGCGGTCGAGGCCGATCGCGACCTCGATCTCGTCCGCACCCGAGGCCCCGTCGAGGGCGCTGGTGACGAGCATGTCGGCGAGCCCGCCGTAGAACGCCATGGCCGGTACGACGGCGACCCCAGCGGCTCGGGCCGCTGCGTCGAGTTCGCTGTAGAGGGCCTGCACGGCCGGCTGCTCGGCAGTGACGTCGAGGTAGTGGGCGCCGGACTCGACGGCGGCACGCGCGAGGGGGAGCGCCGTGTCGAGGAACGGGCCGGCGCAGTTGATGACCGCACCAACCCCGGCGAGCGCCTGGTGCAGCGACTCGGGATCGTCGAGGTCGACAACGCGACGCTCGAGCGCGGGGTGTTCGGACGCGACGGCGGCGAGACGCTCGGCGCTGCGCCCGGCGAGCACCGGCGTGAGCCCGCGTCGCAGCAGCTCGTTGACGACGAAGCGCCCGGTATGACCGGTGGCGCCGAAGACCAGGACGTGTCGTTGTGCGTTCATGCAGACCATTCTGGGGCGACGCGACGGGCGAGGACGAGCGTCCGAAACGACCTCATGCGTACAGTTTCGGACATGCCCCGGGTCGCCCTCGTCATGCACAGGTCCGCCATGCTCTACGAGGCGGCGATCGCCTCGGAGATCTTCGGCGTCGACCGGTCGGACCTTTCCCCCAACGGCGAGTGGTACGACTTCGTCGTCTGCACGGCTGACGGGGTCGCTCACCCCTGGCTGCCGAATGCCCCGACGGAGTCATTCGCGTCCATCCCGTACGCCGACTCGGTCATCGTGCCGTCGACTGAGGACCTCGACGGGGATCCGGACCCCGAGCTGATCGAGGCACTGCGCCTGGCGCATGATCGCGGCGTACGCGTCGCGTCGCTGTGCACGGGGGCCTACGTGCTGGCCGCGGCCGGGCTCCTCGACGATCGCGTCGCGACCACGCACTGGATGCACGTCGACGATCTGGCCCGGCGTTACCCGAAGGTCTCCGTACGAGCCGACCTGCTCTACATCGACGAGGGCGAGGTGCTCACCTCGGCGGGCAAGACGGCAGCCCTCGACCTCTGCATCCATCTGGTTCGCCGGGACCTCGGTGCGACGGCCGCCAACGGGATCGCGCGACGCCTGGTCGTGCCTGCCCACCGCGGCGGAGAGCAGGCGCAAGTCATCACCGCACCGGCCGAGCCGCGCAACCCCGACGGCCTGGCCCCGACGCTGGAATGGGCGCGTGCCCGCCTCGACCAGCCGTTGACGGTGCGTGAGCTCGCCGGGCATGCCCGCCTCAGCACCCGGCAGCTCGCGCGCCGTATGCAGGCCGAGCTCCAGGCCCGGCCACTCGACTGGCTGCACCAGCAGCGCATTCTCCGTGCTCAAGAGCTCCTCGAGCGCACCGACGCATCCGTCGAGCAGATCGCCGCGAGCTGCGGCATGGGCGGCGCCGCCACGCTGCGCCGGCACTTCCACCGAACGGTCGGCACCACGCCGACGGCCTACCGGGCCGCGTTCCGGCTCCGCTGACGCGCTCTCCAGTCAACCCACGTCGACGACCAAAGCACAGTGGTCCGAGATCGGCAGCTGCCGCGCCTCGCCCTTCACCGTCTGCCAGCTGGCGTCAGACAGCACGTGGTCGAGCTGCTCGCGGGGAGCATCGACGGGGAACGTCGGCGTATCGATCAAGCTGCGCATCCCGGTGATGGCGGTCGCGCGCTCGGAGCTCATGTTGAGGTCGCCCAGCAGCACGAGAGGGTGTTCAACGCGGTTCAACGAGGCCATGAGCGTCTTCAGCTGGCGCGCGCCCCACCGCGACACGAACGAGAGGTGCGTGTTCGCCACCGTCAGCATGCCGTCGGGAGTGTCGATGACCGCCGCGACGGCGACGCGCGGCTCGTCCCGCACGAGGGTGGGCACGGGACTGTCGAACCACATCGGCACGCGCATGCGCAGGGTGGGGAGGCGCACCACTTCCCACGCGGCGACCGGGTACCGGCTGAGGAGCGCGATCCCGTACGCCGCAGCGTCCGGGTGTTCGCGGCCGGTCGCGGCGATCCAGGTGGCACCGGGTCCGCCGCTCAGCGCTGCGACGAAGCGGTGGTCGACGGCGCCCATCGCCTCTGCAGCCTCCGCCGTCAGATCGGCGTGGCCGGACCGCGGCTGGCTGCGGTCGACCTCCTGGAGCGCCAGCACATCGGCGTCCAGTGACGCTATCGCTCCCTGGAAGACGTCGAGGTCGACCTCGTGGTCGGACGCCGTACGCCCGTTGAGGATGTTGAAGGTCGCCACTCGCATCGAGAATGACGTACCCCGCTGCGCCGGACATGACACGTCCCAAGACGGGTACACCATCGAACGTGACGGACAGGAAAGACTGGGGCAGGGACCTGCGGGAGGCGTTGAAAGTCGTCGCCGTGAACCTGAAGGAGAGCGGCATCCCCTTCGCGCTTGCTGGAGGCTATGCCGTGTGGGCGCGTGGAGGGCCAGAGCCTGACCACGACGTCGACTTCGTCGTGCCGCAGGACGACGCCGCCAAGGCGTTCGAGCTGTTGGCCGAGCGTGGCTTGAACGTGGTGCACCCGCCAGAGGACTGGCTGTTCAAGGTGTACGTCGATGAGTGCATGGTCGACGTGCTGTTCCAGACCAGCGGGGTGTCCGTGACGCGGGAGACGCTTGCCGACGTCGAGGAGATCGAGGTCGAGTCGATTGCGATGCCGGTCCTCTCGGCGACCGAGCTCATGGGGCAGAGGCTCAACGCGCTCGAGGAGCACGCGTGCGACTTCGGCCGGCAGCTGCCCGTGGCCCGGGCGATTCGTGAGCAGGTCGACTGGCACGAGGTGCGGGCCCACACAGCCGCGAACCCCTACGCCGTCGCGTTCCTGTTCCTGCTCGAGCGCCTCGACATCATCGAGGCTGTTCGCGCGGCTCCAGAATGACCACGGGGATCTCGCGGTCGGCCCAGGTGTCGTACTTCGCGAAGTCCGCATACAGCTCGACGAGCCTGGGCCACAGCTCCGCCTTCTCCGGTGCGGTGGCCACCCGCGCCACCACCTGACGGCCTCGCTCCTTGCGCAGATGAACCTGGGTCTGCGGGTTCGCGACGAGGTTGGCGTACCACTGCGGGTTCTTGGGCAGTCCGCCCTGGGACGCGACCACGATGAGGTCGCGGCCGTTCTCGAGATAGAGCAGCGGGGTGGTGAACGTCGTGCCGGACTTCCGGCCGATGTGCTCGAGCAGCAGCGTCGGGACGGGCTTCCTGAACCCCGCGCCGACCCGCCACTTCGACCCGATCCGGCCGTTGGTCAGCCTGAACGCATGCACCTGGGCCTTGGATCCGTACTTGATCAGCTTGCTGGTGATGGGCGAGTCGAGCCCAGGGGGCTTCTCGTCCGGCAGTGTGAAGCGGCCCATGTCAGACACCTCCAGCCGGCGCCGTCGTGCCGCCGAGGGGGATGGGGTCGAGCCCGAGCTTGCGGTGGTCCCACGACCGGGTGCGCTCCACGTCGAATCGCACCGCGACTCGGTTGTGCAGCATGAGCTCGACGAGTGGCTGCACCTCCTCGGTGTAGGGGCCGTTGTAGCGCTCCCACACACTCACGCCGACCGCCCACAGCGCCTCGGGCTGGTCGACGATCGTGCATCGTCCCTCGAGGGACACCCCGCGGAGGCTGTCGTACGTCTGGCCGTCCTCGACCAGGACGGTGGCGCGCGGGTCCCTCCGGAGGTTGACGGTCTTCTGCGCCTTCGCCTTGGTCTCGAACCAGATGACGCCGTCGATGACGGCGAACCACATCGCCACCGCATGGGGATGGCCGGTACGCCCGAGCGTGACCAACGTGGCAGTGCGGCGGGTCGGGATGAATGCCTCGATCTCCTCGGCGGTCATCGCGACCTGGGAGCGCTGGTTGATGCCCATGACTCTCGTCTCTTCGTCGTCGCCAATGGCCGCAGGGAGGGGCGACCAAGCATTTGCTCGACTCGAACGATAGGGCCGGATCGGCCGATAGTCACGATGCGGGCCCGTCGTGGACCCGCACCGTGCCCGGACTCAGAGCGTCAGCATGACCTTGGTGGCCGTGCGCTCGTCCATCGCCTTGTAGCCCTCGGCCGCCTTCTCCAACGGAAGCGTCAGGTCGAACACCTTGCCGGGGTCGATCGTGCGATCCCAGATCAGCTGGATGAGGTCCGGCAGGAAGCGGCGAACCGGCGCGGGTCCGCCGAGGGCGTGGATGCCGGCGAAGAACAGCTGGATGCCAGGGATCTGGACGTCGTAGTTCACGCCGACATAGCCCATGTGCCCGCCGCCACGCGTGGCGCCGACGGCCTGCATGAACGACTCCTGCGTGCCGACCGCCTCGACGACGGAGTGTGCGCCGTAGCCGCCGGTCAGCTCCTTGATCCTGGCGACGCCCTCGTCGCCGCGCTCCTCGACGATGTCGGTGGCGCCGTAGAACCGTGCGAGCTCCTGCCGCTCGGGGTGGCGGGACATCGCGATGATGCGCTCCGCGCCGAGCTGCTTCGCGGCGAGGATCGCCATCAGGCCGACAGCACCGTCGCCGACGACCGCGACGGTCTTGCCGGGACCGGCCTGAGCCGCCTCGGCAGCGAACCAGCCGGTGCCCAGGACGTCCGACGCCGCCAGCAGGGACGGGATCAGGTCCTCGTCGGGCTGACCAGGGGTGACGACGAGCGTGCCATCGGCATACGGGATGCGCGCCTTCTCGGCCTGCGTGCCGATGTCACCGTGGACGAACGACGCATGGATGCACTTGGACTGGAAGCCGTCCTGGCAGATCTCGCAGGTGTTGTCCGAGATGACGAACGATCCGACGACGAAGTCGCCCGGCTTCATGGTCTTCACGTCGTCGCCGATCTCCTCCACGACGCCGACGTACTCGTGGCCCATCGCGAGGTGGTCTGCCGGCTCGATGCCTCGGTACGGCCACAGGTCCGACCCGCAGATGCAGGTCGCAGTCAGCCGGATGACGGCGTCAGTGGGCTTCACGATCGTCGGGTCGTCTCGTTCCTCGACCCGGACGTCGCCGGGGGCGTACATCACAACTCCACGCATGAATGTCTCCTTGTTTGTTGAACGGCACGCCCGATCCGCGGACCTTCCAGTCCGTCGGGCGCGGTTGGTCAGTGCTGCTTGGTGCGCTTGAGCTCGCCGGCCAGCGCGAAGGCCTCGTTCGACAGATGCTCGACCCGGGCGTCGTCGCCCGCCTCGACGGCGCGCCAGTAGTCGATCTTGAGCTGGACGTAGCGCGCCCTGAGCGCGACATGCTCGGCCTCGGCCGCCAGTCGCTCTCGCTGCGCGCTGAGCAGCTCGATCTGCTCAGCTGCGGCCTCGGGCCCCAGCGCGCCGTTGGCCACATACCTGCGCATGTCCTCCACCGACATGCCGGTGGCGTTCAGGCACGCGACCCACGTGAGCAGGTCCAGGTCTTCGTCGGTGTAGACGCGGTGCTTGCTGCTCTCACCTCGGCTGATCGGCGCGATGACACCGATCGACTCGTAGTAGCGGAGCGTGCTCGCCGGCAGCCCGGTCAGCGCGGCCGCTTCCTTGATGGAGTACGTACGTCCCGTGGTTCCTGTGCTCACTTCTTCAACGGTAGGAACTTCAAGTACTTGAAGTCAACCGCCCGGTTTCCGCCGTGCTCACGCTGCGCCACGCGTAGTAGCCCAGCCCGATCACGCCGGCAGCCATGGGGATGCTCGTGATGAGTCCGAGCGGGCCACTGCCCGGGACGATGAAGGTGAGGATCGTGAACAGCAGGGCGATCGGCACCCAGATCGGCACGACATGTGCCCGGAAGAGACCCACGCACTGCAGGACGGTGCCCAGGATCACGAGGAGCGCGCCGGGGATCAGGAACGCGAAGATGTGGCCTTGATCGTTGTTGGCGGCCTCGATGACAGCGTTCCCGACCTTCCGATCGACGGAAGGATCCGTCGGGTAGAAGTAGGCCGATGCCCAGCCGGCGACTCCGACCGCCTGAGCCGCGATGCCGAGCCACATCAGCGAGCCGCCCACGGTTGCCCAGACGCTGCCGCGTCCGCGGACGAGAAACATGGTGACGAACGCCTGCAGCGTGACGTTGATCAAGGCGATGACCGCGATGGTCCCGAGCAGTCCCCACCACAAGTCGCGGTCCGGCGCGATGTCGGCGTAGGAGTAGGTCTCACCGCCGTCCTCCGGCTCCGGCCAGAAGACCCCGCCCACAGCGGCGCCGATGGCGGTGACTCCCAGCACGATGGCCACGAGCGCGATCCGGGATCGCGTGCTCCTGTCGACGACTGCCGCGGGGTGGTGGTTCGTGATGCTGTCCTCAGTCATGGCGCCTCCGTTCACACCCCGATGGGAGCGACGTTGCAACGTGTCACGACCTGTGTCAATGCCCCGATCGGAGGATCTCGGCCCGCGAGGGTCAGCGGTCGGTGAAGGCCTCCAGAAGTCGCTGGTACGCCTCGGGCTCGATCTCGCCCCACACGCGCAGGCGGGAGATCCCCCCGTCGGGATAGACATCCAGCCTCACGAGCTCGACCGGGTCGGATGCGTCCAAGACCAGGACGTGGCGGGTGTCGGGCAGCACCTGGCGCCGCGTCACGAGCGGGATCCACGACGAGGGCTCGTCGAGATCCTCATGGTTCGTGATGCCGACGAGCTGGACCTCGCCGGGTGCGTTGCCCACGAAGTAGGACGTGTCGATCTCCACCCGGCGTACGCTGCCCCGGCTCGCCAGGGCGACCGTGAGGTGATCGTTGCCGTCGTCCCGGCGCCGGGCGTTCTCCCAGCCCTCGCCCATGCTGCGGGCGCGTCCGGGCAGGAGCACGTGGTCAGGAGCGGAGTAGAAGCGATTGGAGCAGTCGACGACCGTCCCGCCGTTCTCCAGCGCCGCGAGGTCGATCGTCCCGCTGAGCAGGCGAGGATCGGGCACCACCTCCCCGTGGACACGGAGTCGCGCGACACCTCCGTCGGGATAGATCGTCAGGCGTACGTGGGTGTAGCGGTGGGGATCGTCGACCGGGTAGAGGTTCTCGGTGTCGCCCTGCGCCGGGCTCTTGGCGACGAGCGTCGTCCATGACGCGGCGTGCAGCACTTCGGGGCTCACGATGTCGTCGATCTCGGCCGCCTCGATCGAGATGTACGGCGGGTAGTTGCCGGTGAACCACGCGGTGTCGACCACGACACCGTGAACCACGCCCGGAGCGCCGAGCCTGACGATCGCCTGATCGTGCTCGCCGCCGTCGCGCCGCCGCCGCGTCTCCCATCCGTCGTAGACCTTGCCCTTGTGGCCGAACTCCGCTGCTGAGAACGTCGACGGCTCCGGCTTGATGAGGTTCTCTCGCTGGGCGAACAGCTCATCGCTGGCCCAGACGACACTGCCGGCCAGGAGCCGGGACGCCAGGTCGGGATGATCGCGGAAGTCGGTCATGGGTTTCCTCTGCTCAGTAGGTGCCCGCGCGGTTGGGTGTCGGTCGTTCGTGGGCCGAAGATCGGGACTCCTCGCAGCCAGGTCTGCCTGATCGTGCCGGAGAGCCGGCGGCCGTCGTAGGCGCAGACCGCGTTGCGGTGCAGCAGCTGCGCGGCATCGACGGTGAAGACGTCGTGAGGGGCGAAGAACGAGAAGTCCGCGTCGGCGCCCACCTCGAGTCGTCCCTTCGTTCGCAGCCCAGCCCGGTCGGCCGGAGCCTGCGCCATCCACCGAGCAACGTCGGTGAGCTCGTGCCCCCGGCGGTGTGCCTCGGTCCACACCAGCGACAGCCCCAGCTGAAGGGACGAGATGCCGCCCCATGCGAGGCCGAAGTCGCCGGAGTCCAGTCGCTTCAGCTCGGGCGTGGACGGCGAGTGGTCGGAGACGATGAAGTCGATGTCGCCGGCGCGAAGTGCGTGCCAGAGCCGGTCGCGGTTGTCGGCCTCGCGTATCGGCGGGCAGCACTTGAACTGGGTGGCGCCGTCAGGGATGTCCTCAGCGGTCAGGACGAGGTAGTGCGGGCAGGTCTCCGCCGTGAGTCGTACGCCGTCCTGCTTGGCCGACCGGATCATCGGGATGGCGTCGGAGCTCGAGAGGTGAAGGATGTGCGTACGGGCACCGGACCGCTTCGCCTCCTCGATGACGTGGGCTATCGCGAGGTTCTCAGCCTCGCGTGGTCGCGAGTCGAGGAATGTCCGGTAGTCGGTGCCCTGGGCGGGCGGGGCGTGGTCGATCGTGGCGGCGTCCTCGGCGTGCACGATCAGCAGGCCGTCGAAGGCGGCGATCTCGTCCATGGCCGCGCCCAGCTGGTCGGCGTCCAGGTGGGGGAACTCGTCGACCCCCGAGTGCAGCAGGAAGCACTTGAAGCCCATGACGCCGGCATCGTGGAGCTCGCGCAGCGTGCCGAGGTTGCCCGGGACCGCGCCGCCCCAGAACCCGACGTCGACATGGACCTGCGGCCGGGCGGTCTGCTGCTTGAGGTGGAGCGCCTCGACATCGCAGGTTGGCGGGATGCTGTTGAGCGGCATGTCGACCAGGGTCGTGATGCCACCCGCGGCGGCGGCGCGCGTCGCGCTGCTGAATCCTTCCCACTCGCTACGCCCCGGATCGTTGATGTGGACGTGCGTGTCGACGAGACCCGGCATCAGGACCTCGTCGTCCGCCAGGTCGATCACGAGCCGCGCGTCATCGGCGATCGCCGAGTCGAGGTCCTCCACCGCCGCGATCACGCCGTCGCGGATGCCGACGGCCCTGGGGCCGGAGCCCTCGGGGGTGATGGCTGTCGCGGCCCGGACGACGAGATCGAAGGTCATCGCTCAGCAGAACGCCGGTACGGCGGTCCAGGCGTCGCCGGGCGGGGGCGCATCGTCGCGGACGACGCTGGCCTCGATGAGCCCGTACGGCCGGTCCGCTGCGATGAACACCGCGCCGGGATTGTCGGTCCCGAACGGTGACAGGTCGACGAGGAAGTGGTGCTTGTTGGGCGCCGAGAACTTGATCTCCGCGACCTCCGGATGCTGCTCGAGCACGGCCTTGCCCATGCCGTAGAGCGTCTGCTGCAGCGCGAGGCTGTGGATCGTGGCGAACTGCTCCAACAGGATCGTCTTGATGGATGCGTGTGCGGCGTCCCAGTCGACGTCCGTGTGCGCGTAGCGCCACCTGGCCACGAGGGACGTGGCGAGGATGCGGTCGTCGGTCTCCTGAAGGGTCGTGTACTCGTCCTTGAGGAACCCCCGGAACTCCGAGCCGGTGGTCTTGGCCACGACCAGGTCGCCGACCCCGGAGATGACGTGCGTGCGTGCGTCCGCATTTCGGCCCTCGATCGTGACGATGGTGTTGCGGATGCCCTGCCCGCCGCGGACGAACGAGTGGTCATGCCCGGTGCCGCCCACCGGGATGCGGTCCCAGTGATACTCCTCGACGATGACGCGAGCGCCGGTCGCGTGGGGAGTCTGGTGCACGAGGTGCTCGCCGAGCGTCCGCGCATACTCCTCGATCGAGGTGAGCGGTTTCTGCTTGGCGAATGCGAACGCGGTGTTCTTCTGGGTGTCGGTCGGCAGGACCGCCGACTGGTCCCCGGTGACATGGGCGTCCTCGAAGTCCCCGCGCAACGCGGTTGAGACGTTGAGGTCGCGGATCTCGTGGCGCGCCGTGTCGCGGAAGACGCGAACGACGCGGGACTCGGCCTTGCCGTACTGATTGGGTCCAAGCGAGATGGCCACGAGATCAGACTCCTCGATACGTCGAGTACGCGTAGGGGCTCAGGAGCAGCGGTACGTGATAGGGCCACTCGCCGTCGACCACGGTGAACGTGACGCTGATCGAGGGATAGAAGCTCGTCTGGCCCGTCCGCGCGAAGTAGTCCGTCGGGTCGAACGTCAGGCGGTACGTCCCGGCGCCCGGCAGGTCGGGGGTGAGCTCGCGGACCCGGCCGTCCTCGTCGGTCGTGGCATGCGCGACATACGTCGCCCCGTCGTCGACCTGCTCCAGCGTTACCGGGATGCCGTCGCCGGGACGGCCCAGCGTCGCGTCGAGCACGTGGGTGGTGACTCGGGACATGACCTCAGCGCCTTCCGGTTCGCGTCATGGCCCGAGCCTACGACGCATCCGGGCCGGTGAGGCGCTTCGCGAGATGCGCGAGGGTCGCGATGTCCGGAGCCCCGGCGGCTGCGAGGGACTCCGGTGTCGCGGCCCCGCAGTCGAGTGCTCGCAGGATGAACTGCGCCAGCGCTCTGGCGGTCGCCGGCTCGTCCATCACTCCGGAGGCGGCGTCCGACAGGTAGTTCGTCAGTCGCCGGATCGCCGTCGGCAAGCCCTCGTCCATGAACGCGAACACCGCGGCGTAGCGCGTGACGAGCTGCGCCGGGTGGAGATCCCAGCCCTGGTAGATCCCGCGCTCCAACGAGCGCCGGACCAGTCGCGCATGCAGGGCCCAGGCATCGCGAACCTCCTCGGTCGTCCCGACCGGGAGCACGTTGGTCGAGCCGTCCGACATGAAGACGCCCGTGCCGGCGACCGCCACATGCATCGTGGCCTTCGCGTGATCGGCAACCGGGTGCTCCATGCTCTGGAACGCGGGCGCGATGCCCGACGCGGCGGCGTAGTCGTACGTCCCGTAGTGCACGCCGGTGCACCGCCCGGCCGCTGCGTGGATCATCGGCGCCACCGTCGCGCGTCCGTCGGGGCCGAGGATGCTCTGCGAGGTCTCGATCTGGAGCTCGAACAGCAGCGTGTGCGGGTCGAGGCCGTACGCACGTTCGAGCACCTCGCAGGTCTCGACCATGGCCTGCACCTGGGCGACCGAGGTCACCTTCGGCAGTGTCACGACGAAGCCGTCGGGGAGGCCGCCGGTCGCGGCGAGGCCGCGGACCACGATGTCGAGGGTGCGCAAGCCGCGCTCACGGGTGTGCGCCTCGAGCGACTTGAACCGGATGCCGATGTGCGCCGGTCCCGTCGGCAGCTGCGCGACGGTGCGGATGACGTCGACAGTGTCTGCGGCATCGGCGTCCTCGTCGTCCGAGGCCGGACGGTAGCCGTCCTCGAAGTCGATGCGCAGGTCCTCGATCGGCTGATCCGTGAGCTTGCGGGTCACCCGCTGGACGAGGTCGCCCGACGGCGACGACAGGTTGAGGGCCTCGAGCAGGACGTCAGAGCCGTGGGTGTCCAGGGCGAGCAGCGCGTCCTGCGACCACGTGTGGATGACCTCGGCGTTGGACCGATTCGCCGGCACATAGACGGTGTGCAGCGGTTGACGTACGCCACGATCCCCCGGGTAGTGCTCGGCGAGGAGGGCGTCCGCATCACGGAGTCGCTCCGCGGCAGTCGTCAGCAGCTGGGCCAGTACGTCTTCGTCAGGCATGGTGTCACCCTCCTCGGGGAACCCTATTGTGTTGCGGATGAACACGACACGTCTGCTCGACGGCATCAATGCCCGCGCGGACTGGGTCGGTGCCGAGCTCGAAACGGTCTGCACCAGCAAGGAATGGCAGCGGCGTCTCATCGACGGCGGTCCCTACGTGAGCGCCGATGCCGTCTACGCGCGGTCCGACGAGGCGGTCGCGGGACTGTCGGCCGACGACTTCGACGAGGCCCTGGCCGGGCACCCGAGGATCGGCGAACGCGCGCAGGACGGTCACAGCGCGTTGTCTGCGTCGGAGCAGAGTGGCATGAGCTCGGCGACCGATGAGCTGACGCGCCTCATGCGCGCAGGGAACCTCGAGTACGAGGAGCGGTTCGGCCGGGTCTATCTCGTGTGCGCGACCGGCCTGAGTGCGCACGAGCTGTATGCGCGCCTGATGACCCGCCTGGACAATGACGACGCGACGGAGGACCGGGTCGCGCGGGGCGAGCTCGCGAAGATCAACCGACTCAGGCTTCGCCGGCTCCTGGAGGAGTGACGGCTTTCTTGGCGCGACGTCCTGCGTGGAGGATCGGCTCGGTGTAGCCGCTGGGCTGCGTCGTGCCCTCGAGGATCAGTCGCCGGGTCGTCTGGAACGCGATGCCCTCGAATCCCGGCGCCATCGGCTCGTAGCCCGGCTCGCCGGCGTTCTGGCCGTCGACGACCTCGGCCATACGCCGCAAGGTGGCCTCAACCCGCTCGATGTCGACCACTCCATGCCGGAGCCAGTTGGCCACGTGCTGCGACGAGATGCGGCAGGTTGCCCGGTCCTCCATCAGCTGAACACCATGGATGTCGGGCACCTTCGAGCAACCGATGCCGGCGTCGATCCAGCGGACGATGTAGCCGAGCGCACCTTGGATGTTGTTGTCGAGCTCGGCCTGGATGTCGTCGTCGGACCACGACGAGGGGTCGCCGAGCGGGATCGTCAGGAGCGCGTCGAGAGGGCCGCGAGCCCGTTGCGAGATCTCGGCCTGACGGGCTGCGACGTCGACCCGGTGGTAGTGCGTCGCGTGCAGCGTGGCGGCGGTGGGGGACGGGACCCAGGCGCACGAGGCGCCCGCCTCCGGGTGCTGGATCTTCTGGGCCAGCATGTCGCGCATGCTGTCGGGCGCCGCCCACATGCCCTTGCCGATCTGGGCCCGGCCGCGCAGCCCGCACGCCAGGCCGATGTCGACGTTCGAGTCCTCGTACGCCGAGATCCACGGCTGGGCCTTCATGTCCGCCTTGCGCACCATCGGCCCCGCCACCATCGCCGTGTGGATCTCGTCGCCGGTCCGGTCGAGGAATCCGGTGTTGATGAACACGAGCCGATCCCTAGCGGCGTGGATGCACGCGGCGAGGTTGAGCGTCGTGCGCCGCTCCTCGTCCATGATGCCGACCTTGAGTGTCCGCGGTGGCAGCCCGAGCACGTCCTCGACCCCCTCGAACAGCCGAACCGTGAAGTCGACCTCGGCGGGGCCATGCATCTTGGGCTTGACGATGTAGATCGAGCCGGTTGCGGAGTTGCGCCGCTGCGTGTTGCCCTTCAGGTCGTGGATTCCGCCGAGCGCCGTCATGAGCGCGTCGAGGATGCCCTCGGGAACCTCGTGCCCGTCGCGGTCGAGGATCGCGTCGGTCGTCATCAGGTGACCAACGTTGCGGACCAGCATCAGGGACCGTCCGGGGATTGTGGAGGTCTCGCCGGTGACCGTCGTGAACTCCCGGTCGGGGTTCAGCGCTCGCACGAACGTCGTCCCGCCCTTGGTCACCTCGGCCGTGAGCGTGCCCTTCATGAGCTGGAGCCAGTTGCGATAGCCGAGCACCTTGTCGGCCGCATCGATCGCGGCCACCGAGTCCTCGAGGTCCATGATCGTCGTGACGGCCGATTCCAGCACGATGTCGCTCACCCCGGCCGGATCGGTGGCCCCCACGGGATGCCCGCGATCGACCTGGATCTCGATGTGGAGGCCGTGGTGCACCAGCAGCACCGCCTCGGGCGCCGACGTCGAGCCGCGGTGTCCGACGTACGCCGTGGGATCGGCCAGTCGTGCCGACCGTTCGTCGCCCAGGCCCACCAGCAGGCCGTCGCCGTCGACCTCGTACCGGACGGCGTCGCGATGGCATCCGCCGGCGAGAGGCACCGCGACGTCCAGGAACTCACGACCCCAGGCGATGACCTGCTCACCTCGCTTGGGGTTGTACGCCGGGGTGACGGCCAGCTCGCCGTCCGTGTCGATCGCGTCTGTCCCGTACAGCGCGTCGTACAGCGATCCCCACCGCGCGTTCGCGGCGTTCAGGGCGAATCGCGCGTTGAGCAGCGGGACGACGAGCTGCGGACCCGCGAGCGTCGCGATCTCGGCATCAACGCCCTCGGTCGAGATCTGGAAGTCCTCCGGCTGGTCGGCGAGATAGCCGATGCTGCGGAGGTGTTCCTCCTGCGCGACTGTGTTGGTCGGGTCAACCGAGTCTGCGCTCCAGTAGTCGTCGATGGCCGTCTGCAGGGCTTCCCGGCGCTGCAGGAGCTCGCGGTTCTCGGGGACGAGTCGGTGGATCAGCGCGTCTGCTTCGAGCCAGAACCTCTCCTCGTCGAGGCCGGACCCGGGCAGGGCCTCGTCAGCAACGAAGCGGTGCAGGACAGGGTCGACCGAGAGATCCCCGACGGCGATCCGGGACTGCGTCATGGTGGGCTCATTTCTGCTATGGACTCGTACTCACCGTTGACTTAGCATGACCGCAAGTCGGACCTGACCGAAAGACTGAGCGGAAGGAGCCCACATGGTCGAGCACCAGATCCTTCCTGCGGACCTCCGCAAGTATGCGCACGAGTCCGCCTGGACCCGCGGCTGCGTGGCTCACGGAGCAAGAACCGCACAGCGCTGATTTCGCTGCCGCACGCCCTCGTCCGCGCACGAGCGCACCTTGGGGTGACGGCGCCCACGCTGGAAACCCGGCCGCGGCTTGAGCCGCCAACCCTCCGGTCGACCCCTATCGAGGACCCTTGATTCCCATGTCGAAGAACACCGCCACCGTCAACGGGGTGGCGCTGCCGCTCGAGCTGACCCATGCCCACGCCTCAGCCCTCGACTGGCTGCGGGACCAGGGACTGACAGGTGCCAAGGAAGGCTGCGCCGAGGGTGAGTGCGGGGCTTGCTCGATCATGGTCGCTCGGCCGGGCCTTGAGACGCCCACCGAGTGGGTGGCGCTGAACGCCTGCCTGGTGCCGGCCGCGACGCTCCTGGGGCAGGAGGTCGTCACGTCGGAGGGGCTGGGAACGCCGGCGGCGCTGCACCCGGTGCAGCGTGAGATGGCGGTGCGCGGTGGATCGCAGTGCGGCTACTGCACGCCGGGATTCGTGTGCAGCATGGCCGCGGAGTTCTACCGCGCCGATCGTCAGTCCGGCGCCGACGGCGTACCGGATCACGGCCCCAACGGGTTCGACCTGCACGCCTTGAGCGGCAACCTGTGTCGCTGCACCGGATACCGGCCGATCCGCGACGCCGCGTACGCCCTGGGCGAGCCGGCCGCCGACGATGACATCGCGCTTCGTCGGGACCTGCCGCCGCCAAGCGTGACGCCCGGACGTGTCTTCGGGATCGGCGGCGAGCTGGTCCGGCCGTCGAGCCTTGCTGGGACCCTCGACCTGCTCGCCGAGAACCCCGATGCGGTGCTGGTGGCCGGATCGACGGATCGTGGGGTCGAGGTCAACCTGCGTGGCGACCGGCCGGCCCTCACGATCGCCATCGATCGCCTCACCGAGCTGCGTCAGCTCGAGGTCGGACCGGCGTCTGTCGAGATCGGTGCGGCCCTCAGCCTCACGGAGATCGAGCGCATGCTCGGCGGTGCGATCCCGCTGCTTGACCAGATGAACCCGCAGTTCGCCTCCCGGCTGATCCGCAACAGCGCGACGCTGGGTGGCAACCTCGGGACCGGGTCACCCATCGGTGACGCACCTCCGGCCCTGCTCGCGCTCGATGCGACGGTCGTGCTGGCGTCACGTGGCGGCGACCGTGAGGTGCCGCTGGCCGACTACTTCACGGGTTATCGGCAGAGCGTGCGGCGGCCCGACGAGATCATCCGGTCGGTTCGCGTGCCGATGCCGGTCGCCCGGATCACCGCGTTCCACAAGATCGCCAAGCGTCGGTTCGACGACATCTCGAGCGTCGCGGTCGGCTTCGCCGTCGAGGTGGAGGACGGACACGTGTCCCGGGCCCGAATCGGCCTCGGGGGAGTGGCCGCGACCCCGATCCGGGCGCGCGCCACGGAGGACGCGTTGGCGGGCATGCCGTGGACTCGAGAGACCGTGGAGTCGGCCTCGGCGGTCCTCGCCGGAGAGGGCACCCCGCTCGACGACCACCGCGCGAGCGCGCGCTATCGCACCGCGATGCTCGGCACCGCATTGCGAAAGCTGTACGCCGAGCACGAGGCGGGTGAGCCGGCATGACGGCACTTTCGGACCGCCCGGTCGGCGCCACGGTCGGGATCCCGCTCGAGCACGAGGCGGCAGCCCTGCACGTCACGGGCGAGGCGCTCTACACCGATGACCTCGTGCCGCACACCAAGAACGTGCTGCATGCCTGGCCGGTGCAAGCACCGCACGCCCACGCCCTGGTCACCCGCCTGGAGACCGCTCCGGCGTACGAGGTGCCCGGCGTCGTACGAGTCCTCACAGCCGCAGACGTCCCGGGCCACAACGAGGCCGGCGTGAAGGGCGATGAACCGTTGTTCCCGTCCGAGGTCATGTTCTGGGGCCACGCGGTCTGCTGGGTCCTCGGGGAGACCCTTGAGGCCGCGCGCCTCGGTGCGGCTGCCGTCGTCGTTGAGTACGAGCCCTTGCCCTCGGTGCTGACGCTGGCCGAGGCCATCGAGCTCGGCTCGTTCCAGGGCGGACAGCCGACCGTCACCCGTGGCGACGTCGAGACCGGTCTCGCCACCTCCGTGCACGTGTTCAGCGGCGAGCTCGACCTCGCGGGGCAGGAGCACTTCTACCTTGAGACGCACTGCTCGCTCGCCCAGGTCGCGGACGACGGCACGATCTTCGTCCAGAGCAGCACGCAGCACCCCTCGGAGACGCAGGAAATTGTCGCCGAGGTGCTCGGGATCCACAGTCACCAGGTCGTGGTGCAGTGCCTCCGGATGGGCGGCGGGTTCGGCGGCAAGGAGATGCAGCCGCACGGCTTCGCGGCGATCGCGGCCCTCGGGGCTCGCCTGACCGGCCGGCCCGTACGACTGCGGCTCAACCGCACGCAGGACATCACGATGTCGGGCAAGCGCCACGGCTTCCACGCGCAGTGGCGCGTGGGCTTCGACCCCGACGGAATGCTGCAGGCGCTCGACGTGACATTGACGTCCGACGGCGGATGGAGCCTCGACCTGTCCGAGCCGGTCCTGGCTCGCGCGCTCTGTCACGTCGACAACGCCTACTGGATCCCGCACGTCCGGGCCAACGGCCGCATCGCCAAGACCAACAAGACCTCGCAGACCGCGTTCCGCGGCTTCGGCGGGCCGCAGGGCATGCTCGTGATCGAGGACATCCTGGGCCGATGCGCTCCGCTGCTGGGCCTCGACCCGGCCGACCTCCGCAGCCGCAACTTCTACCGCGACGGCCACGCGACGCCGTACGGCCAGCCGGTCCGTCACCCCGAGCGGCTGGCGCGGGCCTGGGACCAGGTCCGCGACGACAGCGACTTCATGGCGCGCTCGGCGGCGATCGAGGAGTTCAATGCCGAGCACGAGCACGTCAAGCGTGGCCTGGCGATCACGCCGGTGAAGTTCGGCATCGCGTTCAACTTCACGGCGTTCAACCAGGCTGGCGCCCTCGTCCACGTCTACAAGGACGGTTCGGTCCTCATCAACCACGGCGGGACCGAGATGGGGCAGGGGCTGCACACCAAGATGCTGCAGGTGGCCGCGACCACGCTGGGTGTCCCGCTGGCCAAGGTGCGCCTCGCGCCGACGCGTACGGACAAGGTGCCCAACACGTCGGCCACTGCGGCCAGCTCCGGTGCTGACCTCAACGGCGGGGCGATCAAGAACGCGTGCGACCAGATCTTGGCCCGACTGCGGCCCGTCGCAGCCAAGGTCACCGGGGTCCCAGAGGCCGAGGTGCGGTTCGTTGACGGAATGCTCGCCGGTGTCTCGTGGGGCGAGATCGTCCGGCTCGCCTACTTCGATCGCATCCAGCTGTGGGCCGCCGGCTACTACCGCACCGCGGGCCTGCACTGGGACTCGTCGACCATGACGGGGGAGCCGTTCAAGTACTTCGCGTACGGGGCTGCCGCTGCCGAGGTCGAGGTGGACGGGTTCACCGGCGCCTACCGAACCCGTCGGGTCGACATCGTGCACGACGTGGGTGACTCGCTCTCGCCGCTGATCGACCTCGGACAGATCGAGGGTGCGTTCGTCCAGGGCGTCGGCTGGCTGACGCTCGAGGACCTCCGTTGGGACGTGGGCGACGGGGAGAGCCGGGGGCGCCTCGCGACGCAGGCGGCGAGCACGTACAAGCTGCCGAGCTTCTCGGAGATGCCGGAGGAGTTCAACGTGTCCCTGCTGCCCAACGCCACCGAGGACGGTGCGGTCTACGGATCCAAGGCGGTCGGTGAGCCGCCGCTGATGTTGGCGTTCTCGGTCCGCGAGGCGCTGCGGCAGGCTGCGGCGGCGTTCGGGCCACGCGGACTGAGTGTGGAGCTCGCCTCGCCGGCGACCCCCGAGGCGGTGTTCTGGGCCGTCGAAGCGGCACGCGCGGGCCACGACGGATCGCCGCACGTGGGTTATCCCGGCGACGTACCCGACCAGCCCGAAGGGCCGCCGCTGCGGCCCCGGTCGGAGCGGGCGCAGCACGAGCTCGAGGAGTCGGACGCATGAACTGGCTGAGGGCCGTCGAGCACCTAAGGGACGCGCGCGTCCCCGGAGTCCTGGTGACGTTGACGCAGGTACGCGGTCACGCCCCGCGTGCCGTCGGGGCCAAGATGGTCGTCACGGCGGAGGAGACGTGGGACTCGATCGGTGGTGGCAACCTCGAGGAGGTGGCCATCGCGGCGGCCAGGTCCCTCATCGCGCGAAGAAGCGCCGACGTGGAGACGCACACGATCCAGCTCTCGGACAAGGCACCGCTGCAGCACGGCGTGCAGTGCTGCGGCGGTGAGGTGACGGTGCTGCTCGAACCGCTCGCCGTGGTTCCGTCGGTGGCGATCTTCGGCTTGGGGCATGTCGGCCTCGAGCTGGCTCGCATCCTCAGCCGACACGACCTGGACCTGCACCTCGTGGACTCCCGGGCAGACCAGCTCACCCCGAGCCGGCTGGCGCCGCTCGACGACGCCATCGCACGCGTGCACGTGCACAATCACCCGATCCTCCCCGAGCTGGTCCTCGGCGAGCTGCCGCCGGGCTCGCACGTCCTGATCATGACCCACGACCATGCGGAGGATGCAGCGTTGTGTGATGCCGCCGTGCGCGCCTCCCACCTCGCGTCGATCGGGCTCATCGGCTCGGCGGCCAAGTGGGCGCGCTTCCAGCGCAAGCTCGCCGACGAGGGGCATCGGCCGGAGGACATCGCCCGCATCGTGACCCCTATCGGGTTGGGTGACATCCGAGGCAAGGACCCGGCCACGATCGCCGTCAGCGTGGCGGCCGCGTTGCTGCGGCAGTTCGAGCAGGAGTCCGCCCCGTCTGCCCGAGTCGTGCCCTGAGTGGGCACCGCACCGGTGCTGCTTCACTTGACCTTGGCACCCACCTCGACGCCCAAGGAGCACTGATCACATGGACCCGGTCAAGATCGGACTGGTCGGCTACGGCTTCGGCGGCAGGTACTTCCACGCCCCGCTGATCGCATCGGCGCCGGAGTGCGAGTTCGTCGGTGTCGTGACGACGTCGGCCGAGCGGCGCGGTCTCGTGGCAGAGGAGCACCCGGGCGTCGGGCTGTTCGACTCGCTCGAGGCGTTGGCGGCTGCCGGTGCCGAGGCAGTGAGCATCTCCACGCCGGCCGACACGCACTCGGACCTCACGGACGAGGCGATCGGGCTGGGCTTGTCGGTCGTCTGCGACAAGCCCTTCGCCCTGGACCCCGCCGCGGCCCGCCGTTCCGTTGAGCTTGCCGCTGCGCGCGGGGTCACGTTGAGCCCGTACCAGAACCGTCGGTGGGACTCCGACTTCCTGACCGTCTGCGCTCTGGTCGATGACGGGACGCTGGGAGAGGTCAGCAGGTTCGAGTCGAGGTTCGAGCGATACGCGCCGGAGAACGGTCCAGGTGCGTCCGGCGGTGGCACCCTGCTCGACTTCGGCGCGCACCTCGTCGACCAGGCACTCGTCCTGCTGGGCCCGGTGGAATCCGTGTACTCGGAGTCCCGCACCCGCGAGACCGGCCTCGACGACGATGTCTTCGTGGCACTGAGCCACACCAGTGGCGGCGTCTCGCACCTGTGGGGAAGCTGGAGCCAGTACGCCTCGGGTCCGCGCTTCCGGGTCACCGGCTCAGAGGCGTCGCTGATCGTCACGACGGGCGACACGCAGGAGGCGGCACTGATCGCTGGTGTGAGCCCGTCGACGAGTCCCACTTGGGGCGCCGAGATCGCATCCGACCTCGACCGGGTCTTCACGGTGAAGGGCTCGGTGGCGGTCACGCTCAAGCCTGGAGCGTGGGACACCTACTACCCGACGTTCGCCAGAGCCGTACGCGGCGAGGGCCCACCGCCGGTCGAGGCAGCCGATGCGGTCGCGACGGCAGACGTCCTCGAGGCGGCCCGCATCAGCGCCGCGACCCACGAGACCGTACGGCCGGGAGCAGCTGCATGACCGGCCGGGAGCTGCTCGACGAGCTCGAGGCCCAAGAGGCGCGACTCGTCTTCGACCGCTTCGACGAGCAGACGGCCTGGGATGTGGGAGTCGCCCTGCGCGACGCGGGACTTGCTGCCGGGCTGCCGATCGCGATCTCGATCCGGCGCAACGGTCAGGAGCTCTTCCATGCTGCGCTGCCCGGCGCATCGGCCGACAACGACGGCTGGCTCGCACGCAAGAGTGCTGTCGTCGATCGCTACGGCCGATCGTCGCTTCGCGTCGGCGAGGAGTTCCGGGTTCGCGGCGGGTCGTTCGACGAGGACTCGCGGCTCGACGTGAACCGTTACGCGGCGCACGGCGGCGCGTTCCCGATCCTGCTGCGGGGGACTGGCTGCGTCGGCACCGTGGCAGTCTCAGGCCTGCCGCAGCTGGAGGACCACCGGCTCGTCGTCGAGACGCTCGAGGCCGTGCTCGGAACCGCCTGACCTCAGGCCGACTTGAACCGGGTGGTGATGCTGGCGACGTAGCTGCGCAGCATCGTCTTCGCTTCCGCCATCAGGTCGGCATCGCCGGAGTCGCTGTTGCGGAACGCCTCCTGCGTGATGGCGTCCGAGGCCAGCATGGCCGCGTGGCAGACCGTGCCGAGCTCGGGAGCGTCGCCGGCGATCTCCTGCGAGATGAGGATCTGGCGCAGGCCTTCGGCCATGACGCGCTTGTGCGCACGGTCGGCCTCGCGAAGGTTCTCCGACAGCAGCCCACCGAACCAGATCGCCCGCAGGCTCGCGTCGGTGCGGTAGAGGTCGGTGTAGACGTCGAACAGCATGCCGACCGGATCGGCCCACTTGTCCGTGCGCGACTGGGCGACCAGGTCGTCCATGAGCGACTCGAACCGGGTGAGGCAACGAGCCGCCAGGGCATCGAACAGCGCCTCCTTGTCGGGGAAGTAGCGGTAGATCGTGCCCACCGCGATGCCGGCCTCGGCCGCGACCCGCGTGGTCGTCACGGCATTGGCGCCACCGCGTGCCAGCAGTCGGTCGGCCGCGTCAACGGTCTGCTCGATCTTGGCCTGGCTGCGCATTTGCTGCGGGGCGTTGCGCAAACGTGACTGCCATGCGGGTTCGACCGAGACGGGGGCGCTCATCAAAAATCTCCGACCAAAATAGCGAAAGTGAATTCTCTTTCATGTATCTTACACGGATGCAGAGCACCTCAGCGGTGGACGAGCTGCGTGGCGAGATCGCCGCAGCATGCCGACGCCTTGCCGGCGACGGGCTCGTCATCGGTACGGCCGGCAATGTCAGCGCCCGCGTCGACGACCTCATCGCGATCACGGCCACGGGTGCGGCCTTCGAGCAGATGACCGCCGAGCAGGTCTCGGTCGTCGACCTGACGGGCAGGGTGGTGCTGGGCTCGCTGGCGCCGACGTCGGAGCTCGAGCTTCACCTCGGCATCTACCGCGACTTCGGAGCGGGTGCTGTCGTTCATACCCACGCCCCCATGGCGACGGCGGTCGGCTGCGTCGTCGACCTGCTGCCGTGCGTTCACTACCAGATGCTGCTGCTCGGCGGCGATGTCCGCGTCGCCCCCTACGCCACGTTCGGGACTCCCGAGCTCGCCGCGAACGTCCGCGCTGCACTCGCGGGACGCCCCGCCGCCCTGATGGCCAACCACGGCGCCGTCACTTACGCGGATGACCTGGCCAAGGGCGTCGAGCTGGCGCTGCTGCTCGAGTGGGCGTGCACGGTCTACTGGCACGCCGCAGCGATCGGGACCCCTCGCACCCTCGACGCCGAAGCGCAGACCGCCGTCATCGATGCCGCCATCCAACGGGGATACGGCAGCAGCCGACCAGCCGACGCGCACCAAGAGAAGGACTCCGCATGACCGACAACGACATGACCGTGATCGCGATGGGCGTGCACGTCCTGGACGTCCTCGTCCGCCCCGTCGAGGAGATCCCCGAAGGCCAGGGCGGCCAGCTGGTCGAGCAGATCAAGATGACGGCTGCAGGCTCCGCCGGTGGCACCGCTCTCACCCTGGCCAAGCTCGGGGCAACGGTTCACAGCGCGGGCGCGATCGGCGCCGATCCGATCGGTGACCTCCTGCTGACGCTGCTCGAACGCGACGGCGTGGACACCTCGATGCTCGTACGCCGTGACGGCGAGCAGACGTCGTCGAGCGTCCTGCCGATTCGACCGGACGGTTCACGACCGGCGTTCCACGTCATCGGCGCCAACGGCACGTACGGCCCCGACGATGCTCCGTGGGACGCCATCGCCTCCGCGACGCACCTTCACCTGGGTGGCCCGGAGTTCATGGGCGGCGAGGCTGCGGCGAAGATCCTCGCCTTCGCGCGCGAGCGCGGCGTCGTGACCTCGGCAGACTTCCTGGCTCCCGGCGAACCCGGCCTGCTCGACTGGATCGCGCCGGCACTGCCGCACCTGGACTACGTGCTCCCCAACGAGGAACAGGTGCTCGGCTTCACCAGCACGACCGACCTGATCGATGGCTGTCGCAAGCTGATCGAGCTCGGCGTGGGCTGCGTCGCCGCGACCGCCGGCGCCGACGGAGCGATCGTGGTCGACGCGACCTCCGAGACCAGGGTCCCGGCGTTCGCCGTCGACGTCGTCGACACGACCGGCTGCGGAGACGCCTTCTCCGCCGGATTCCTGCGCGGCCTGTCCCTCGGACGTACGCCTGCCGATGCCGCCACCCTCGGCTGCGCCGCGGCCGCCCTGGTGGCCGGTGGCCTCGGCAGCGACCACGGCGCATTCGACCTCGCCGCGGCCCTCGAGTTCACCCAGACCGAGCTGTTGGAAGCAACGAGCTGATCGATCCACTCCCACTCCCTCTCAGAAGCCAGGCAGGTTCCGCATGAATGACGACATCACCACTGCAAGCGGCGCCGGTGCGCCCAGCCGCCGCACGGTCCTGCGTGGCCTGACGATCGGCGGCGTGGTCGCCGCTTCAGGACTGAAGTGGACGTCATCCGCCGAGGCGGCGACCCTGCAGGGATCGCTGCCCGCCTCGGTCGACGTGGTGGTCGTCGGAGGCGGCCTCTCCGGACTCGTCGCAGCTCGCCAGCTCCGTGCTGCGGGCAAGTCGGTGCTGGTCCTGGAGGCGCGGGACCGGGTGGGCGGCCGCATCCTCAACCACACGCTCTCCGGAGGCTCGGTCATCGAGGCCGGTGGCGCGTTCGTCGGACCGACCCAGGACCACATCCTCGGGTTGGCCAAGGAGGTCGGCGCCACGACGTTCAAGGAGTACGTCGCGGGGGAAAACGTCTACGTCACCAACAACCAGCCGCCGCAGCGCTTCACCGGCACGGTCCCTCCTGACCCGCTGATCCTGGCTGACGCCGCTCTCCTCCAGCTGCGCATCGACCAGATGGCCGCGGCGACGCCGATCGACAAGCCCTGGACGCGCAAGGACGCGCAGGTTCTCGACAGCATCTCGGTGGACACCTGGCTGCGCCAGAACTCGGTCCTGCCGCAGGTACGTACCTTGTTCCTGAGCTACCTGCAGCCGACGTTCGGCTCCGACGGCCTCGACGTGTCGATGCTGTTCTTCCTCTGGTACATCGCCGGCGCGGGCAACGAGACCAACGTCGGCACGTTCGAGCGCTCGTCGGACACCGCGAACGGGGCGCAGGACTCCCGGTTCGTGCTCGGCAGCCAGATCGTCCCCCTGCGGGTCGCCGCCGATCTCGGCGACGCGGTCGCCCTCAATGCCGCTGTCCGCAAGATCGAGCAGAGTGCCGACCAGGTGACCGTCACCAGCGACCGGGGCACGGTGCGCGCCAAGCGGGTCATCGTCGCGTGCCCGCCGCCGATGGTCCTGGGGATCGACTGGTCTCCTCCGCTGCCGCCTCGTCGTGAGCAGCTGCTCCACCGGATGCCGATGGGTGCGCTGATGAAGTGCGACGCGGTGTACGCCAAGCCGTTCTGGCGCGACAGCGGGCTCTCGGGCTTCGGCCTCTCCGACAGTGGGGCCGTCCGGGTCTGCTTCGACAACAGTCCCGCGGACAGCTCGGTCGGCGTCCTGCTGGCATTCGTCGGCGGGTCCAACTGGAACAAGTACGGCAACATGTCGCTCGCCGACCGGCGCACGGCGGTCCTCGAGGGATTCGCCAAGCTGCTGGGGCCGGCCGCGCTCAACCCGATCGAGTACACCGAGCACGACTGGACCCACGAGCAGTGGACGACCGGCGGGCCCGTGGCGGTCCAGGTGCCCGGCGCGCTGACGACCTTCGGCGACACGATCCGTACGCCGTTCCAGCGGGTCCACTGGGCCGGCACCGAGACGTCGACCTACTGGGCCGGCTTCATGGACGGCGCCGTGCGCGCCGGCAAGCGAGCCTCGCGGGAAGTCCTCGACCTTCTGTGACCCACACAGAGAGCCCCTGACCAGCAGGAATGCTGATCAGGGGCTCCTGAGGGAGGGTGCGCGCTACTTCACCTCGGACCGCATCAGGGACCAGAGGCCGAACGCCATGGGTGCGATCAGCCAGACCACGCCGGTGACGGCGAGGTTGGCCCACTGCTCGGCGTTCAACGACCCGTTGAACAGGGCGCCCTGGGCGTAGTTGAAGTCGACCCACGGCTGCAGGTTGGCGAACCAGTCCTGAGTCGCCGCCAGGACCTCGGTGATGGCCGTCAGTGCGAACGAGTAGACGAAGTAGGCGACGATCGCGGCTGACGAGTTGCGGATCACGACACCGAGCATGAAACCGACCAGCATCCCGAGGACCTGGGCGAGCACGATGTTCGCCAGGTCGACGAAGCCGGCGTCCCAGACCGGGTCGATGCCGAGGATGGCCGAGCCGGCGACGGTGCCGACCGCGCCGATCGCCATGGCGATGAGCATCGACACGACACTGATCCCGACGGTCACGGCGGACTTGGCGGCGATCGCCCTGCTCCGGTGCGGCACGAGCGTGAAGGTCGTGAGCCCACTGCGTTGGCTCCACTCGCTCGTCACGGACAACACGGCGACCATCGGCAGGATGATGGCCATCGGGAAGCCGATCGCGGTGGCGAACGTCGAGTAGGTGAGCTCGGAGTCCGGTGCCCACAGCAGTACGGCGCCGGTGGCGAGCAGGGAGGCGATGCCGATGCTCGCCATGAGCCAGAATCCGGCCCGTGTGTCGAAGCACTTGCGCAGTTCGACGGAGAAGAGCCGCGTGAACGGGATGGGTCGTGGTTCAGGCCTTTCGACCCGGGCCGTGGTGATGGGCTCGGCGGTCATCGTGCTCATGCTGCTGCTCCTTCGGTGATGGTCTCGCGTTGGGTGTCGGCGGTGAGCTCGAGGAACATCTCCTCGAGGCCTGCGCCATCGGCGGGTCGCAGCTCGAGGAGCGGGACGCGCGCATCGAGGGCGACCTTGCCGACGAGCTCGGTGTCGGCCTCGACCCGCAAGACGTCGTCGCCTCCGGTCGCGGCACTGGCCGTGTACGTGATGCCGGATGCGGACAGCGCCTGCGCGAGTGTCACGACGTTGTTCGTACGCACGAGGGTGCCGGCCGTGGCAAGCAGCTCGGACTTGGCGCCCTGGGCGACGATCCGGCCGTTGCCGATGACCACGAGGTCGTCCGCGATGACCTCGATCTCGTGCAGCAGGTGCGACGACAGCAGCACGGTGGCGCCTTGGTTGGCATACCCCCGCAGCAGGTCGCGCATCCAGCGGATACCCGCCGGGTCGAGACCGTTGGCCGGCTCGTCGAGGATCAGGACCTCGGGCTCGCCGAGCAGCGCGGTGGCGATGCCGAGCCGCTGCCGCATGCCGAGTGAGTAGTTGCGGACGCGACGGTCGGCCTCGCTCGGCGTCAGGCTGACGAGCTCGATCATCTCGTCGACCCGCGACGCGGGGAGGCCCATCGTGCGCTGGGCGACGGTGAGGATCTCGCGACCGGTACGTCCGGCGTGCTGGGCTGAGGCGTCGAGGAGCACGCCGACCTCGAGGCCCGGGTTGGGCAGGTCGCGGAAGTGGCGGCCGCACACGGTGACGTGACCGGAGGTGGCCGGCGTCAGGCCGACCATGACCCGCATGGAGGTGGACTTCCCGGCACCGTTGGGGCCGAGGAATCCGGTGACCCGGCCGGGCCGAGCCGTGAAGGTGACGTCGTCGACGGCCGTGAAGCCGCCGTATGTCTTGGTGAGGGAATCGACTGTGATCATGGACCCACTGTCGGTGCCACCGGCGCCCTGGCACATCAGGGAAGTCGCGAGCCGCACCCCGTACGCACCCCTGAGCTGACCCTGAGGCCGGCCCCTACGTCGTCAGTACGCCGTGTAGCCACCGTCGACCGGCAGCACGGCGCCGGTGACATAGCTCGACTCGGGCGAAGCCATGAAGAGGACCGCGTCGGCCACCTCCTGGGGTGTCGCGAGCCTGCGCAGGGGAATCGCCGACTCGCGCATGCGCCTGTACTCCACTGGATCGGGCTGGCGCTCGAACGATGCCTCGATGATCTCGGTGGAGGTCAGACCTGGCGCGACGACGTTGACCCTGATCCTGCGGTCGGCCAGCTCGATCGCCGCCCCTCGCGCCAGCGCGATCAGCCCGCCCTTGGCGGCGGAGTACATCGTCTCTTCCGGCTTGCCGACCATGCCGAGGCGTGAGCTGACGCAGACGATCGAGCCGCCGCCGTCCGGCAGCAGCGGGATCGTGTGCTTCATGACCGTGAACGCGCTGAGGAGATTGCCGTGCAGCACATCCTGGGCATCGGCCAGCTCCATGTCGACGATGCGGGCACTGACCTGCCGGCCGTGACACAGGACCACGATGTCCAGGTGGCCACCGCAGTGCTGCGCGGCGCGACCGGCCAGGTCGCGGACGAAGTCCTCGTCGTTGAGGTCGCCGCTCACATACAGATCGCCGTCGTCAGGCTTGGCGAGCTCCGGCTTCCGACCGGTCAGGACCAGGCGCGCGCCCTCCCGGCTGAGTGTCTGGGCGACAGCCGTGCCGATGCCGCTCGTCGCGCCGGTCACCAGCGCGTTCAGCCCCTCGAGCCGCATGTGCCGGTCAGCCGGCCAGGTTGATGATGGTGTTCTTGGGCTCGGTCATGGCCTCGACCGCGAACTGCACGCCTTCGCGACCGATGCCGGAGCCCTTGAACCCGCCGAACGGCATCGAGTCGATTCGCAGGTCGCTCGTGCCGTTGACGACGACCGCGCCGCTGAGCAGCTGGGCCGAGACCGTGAACGCGGTCTGGACAGATCGGGTGAACACACCCGCCTGGAGTGCGTACTCGCCGCTGTTGGCCGCGGAGACTGCGTCGGCGAGGTCGTCGAACGGGATGATCGTGACGACCGGCCCGAAGACCTCGTCCGTGAGGATCTGGGCGCCTTCGGCCACGTCCGTGAGGATCGTGGGCTTGTAGAAGGCACCCGTACGGGTCCCGCCGATCTGGATGACGGCCCCGTCGGCGGCAGCGCTGTCGACCCAGTCCTCGACGCGTCGGGCCGCGGACTCGTCGATCAGGGGACCGATGTCGGTGTCGGGATCCATCTTGCTGCCGACTTTGAGGCGACGCGTGGCGTCGACGGCCTGGCTGAGGAAGTCCGCATAGATGGACGCGTCGACATAGACGCGCTGCACAGACAGGCAGTTCTGTCCTGCGACCCCGAAGGCGCCGGCGACAACCGCCTCGACGGCGCCTGCGAGGTCAGCGTCGTGGCACACGATCGTCGGGTTGTTGCCCCCGAGCTCCATCAGCATCTTGCGGGGACCTGCTGCTGCCGTGATCTTGGCGGCAGTGCTGGGTCCACCGGTGAACGACACGACAGCGACTCGTTCGTCCGTCACCAGCGACTGGCCGGTGTGCGCGCCGCCGCAGATCACCGCGATGCGCCGTGCCGGCACACCGGCAGACACCAGCAGGTCGACGAAGGCCAAGGCGGTCAGCGGCGTGTGGTCCGAAGGCTTCAGGACCACCCCGTTGCCACCGATGAGCGCCGGCCCGACCTTGTGCGCGACGAGGTTGAGCGGATCGTTGAACGACGTCAGCGCAGCCACCACGCCCACAGGCTCGCGGGTGAACCAACCGATCTTGTCCCGTCCGTTGCGGCTGGCCTCGAACGGGATCGTCTCTCCCTTGAGGAACACCCCGGCCTCGGAGGACAGGCGCAAGGTCTCCGTGCAGCGCGCCACCTCACGGCGTGCCTCGGCCAGGGTCTTGACGCCCTCCGACGCGATGAGGTGGGCGAACCGGGTGGACTGCTCCTGCATCAGGCGCGCGGCCTCGCGGAGGCTCTCGCTCCGCGCCCACAAGGGCCAGTCCTCGTTGAGCACCGACTCGTGAACCCCGGAGACCGCGGCGGCGACATCAGCCGGCGAGGAGTCCGCGACGTATGCCAGCAGTCGACCGTCCTCCGGGTCGGTGACCGGCACCGTCAGGTCGTCGCGCTGCCACACACCATCGATGAAGGCGCCCCCGGGCATCGTGAGCGCAGGCTCCTCGGTCATCACGCACTGTTCCGATGTCGACATCGCGGCGCTCCTCAGCTGTTGATTCGGTCGATGATCTTGGCGCCGCCCCCGATGAACGGCAGGAACCACGGTGGGCCGAAGTGGCCCGGCACGGCGCGGTAGGGGAGCTGCTCCCAGGCGTTGCTGGACGGCTTGCCCAGCATCGAGAGCGCCATCTGCTTGCCCATGTAGGCGGCCATCTGGACGCCGTGCCCGCTGTAGCCGAGCGAGTAGTGGATGCCGTTGTGCTGGCCCGCGTGGACCATGCGGTCCATGCTCAGATCCACGAGGCCACCCCAGGTGTAGTCGATGCGGGTCGAGGCGAGGTACGGGAAGACCGTGGTCATCGCGTCCTTGAGGATCTCCGCGCTCTTGAGGTCGGAGTCCGGGCTCGACAGCGCGAACCTGGCTCGTCCACCGAACAGCAGCCGGTTGTCCGGCGTGATCCGGAAGTAGTAGGTGAGCATCTTGCTGTCGGCGGCCATGCGCCGGTTGGGCAGGATGCGGTCGACCGTCTCCTGCGGCAGCGGCTCGGTCACGACGATGAAGCTGCCCACCGGGATCGTCCGGCGCCGGAGCCATGGGGTCACGGCGCCGGTGTAGCCGCTGGTCGCGATCAGGACTTGATCGACCTGTGTCGTCCCGCGACTCGTGTGGACCGTGTGGCCACTGCCCGCGCGCTCCGCCAGCTTGGTGACGGCCGCGTCTTCGCAGATCGTGACACCCGCGCGCGCCCCGGCTCCGGCCAGACCGTGTGCGAACTTCCCGACGTGCATACCGGCGCCGAGCGGATCCACCATGCCGCCGGCATAGAAGTCGCTCCCGATCTCACGGTGGAGATCCTGCTTGCCGACGACGCTGACCGAGTAGTCGGCCGCGTCCGCGAGGATCTGCTGGGTCTTGCGCATGCCGTCGACCTGCTTGGCGTTCATGGCAAGGCTGAGCTTGCCCGAGCGCTCGAAGTCGCAGTCGATCGAATTCTCCTTGACCAGGTCCTCGATCGTGTCGATCGCCCGGTTGTACTCGGCGAACATCTCGATCGCCCGGTCGCGGCCGTATCGCTTGATCGCCTTGCCGAGGCCGATGGCCAGCCCCGTGGTGGCCATGCCGCCGTTGCGTCCGGAGGCGCCCCAACCGACCGTGTGCTGGTCGAGCACCACGACGCTCGCGCCGTTCTTGGCGGCTTCAAGGGCCGCGGACAGGCCGGTGAAACCGGCGCCGACGATCGCGATGTCGGCGCGCTCGGGCACCGGGTTCTGGCGGTAGTCGCCAGAGGGTGTCGCGGTGTCGAGCCAGTACGGCGTGAGCTTCATGATGTGTCTCCTGGTGCTTGCGGGGTCAGATCCCGAGGAGCGTGTTGAGCTCGTCGAGTGATTGCACGGTCGTGTAGTTGTACGCGGGGCTCTCCGGGTCGTAGCCGCGCTCGAGGTAGACCTTGTTGTCGAAGCCGAGGTCATCAGCCGGCATGACGTCGTAGCGGGTGTGCGACGACACGTGCAGGAAGTCCTCGGGAGACGCGTCGAGCTGCTTGACCATGTACTCGAACGCCTCGTAGCGCGGCTTGTAGAAGCCCGCCTGCTCGGCCGTGTAGACCGCGTGGAACTCCGCCTCGAGCTTGGGAACCGCGACGTCCAGGAATGTGGTGTCGGCGTTCGAGAGGATCACGAGCTTGAAGTGCTCGGCCATCTTCTTCAGCGGTTCGACGACGTCGGGGTGAGGTCCCCAGGAGAGAACTGCGGCGGCCAGCTGTGCGCCGGCGTCCTCGTTGACCTCGAGGTTCCACCGTGCGCAGGTGCGGGCGTAGGCGTCGTGCAGCACCTGCTCGTAGGAGTAGAACTCGCCGCAGACCTGGTCATAGCGGTACTTGCTGAACTGGCGGAGGAAGACCTCGATCTCCGGCTCCGCCAGGCGATCGCCGATCAGACGGCGGGTCGTCGGGGTGATGTCGAAGTGGATCAGCGTGCCGTAGCAGTCGAACGAGATGTACTTCGGGCGCCGGAGGCTGTTCGTCATGGTCTTCCCATCAGTCAGGTGAGTGATGTGGCGAGCCGTGCCGGCAACGCCTGGATAAGAAGGTAACCCACCAAGTGCAGATTGTCGACCGTCGGCAATAGGTTTGTTGACAAGTTACTCTTGAGTGATCAAGATACGAAGGCGACTCAGATTGCCGTGACGCTTCGCGGCGCTGATCATCAACGAGGGGAGCCATCCGTGACGGAGTCCGGCCTGAGCAGGCTGAAGGCGTTGGAGCGCACCTCGACGTCGGACCGCATCAGCAGCGACCTGCGACAGATGATCATCGAGGGCTCGCTGCTGCCCGGTGAACAGCTGGGTGAGGCACGGATCGCCGACCAGCTGGGTGTGTCGCGCGCGCCGGTTCGCGAAGCTCTCCAACAGCTCGTGCAGCAGAAGCTCGTGGTGGCCACCCGCAACAAGGGCGTCACGGTCGTGAGCTTCACGCCCTCTGACATCTGGGAGATCTACGACGCCAGGTGTGCCATCGAGAGCCATGCGGCGGTACGCATCCTCGAGGGCGGACCAGGGACGCGCGTCCGCGCAACCGATGCGTTGCGGACGGCTCTCGGCGCCTTGGCCGCGGCAGTCAAACGCGGAGATCCCAGGGAAATCTCGACAACGGACCTGAGCTTCCACATGACGCTCGTCGCCATGGCGGACAACTCTCGCCTCGTCGACGCCTACGCGATCCTCTCTGCGCAAGCGCTGACCTGCATCAACCGACTGGAGATCGCTCTGCCGTCCGGTGAGGAGATCATCGACGACCATGGCGGACTCATCGACGCCCTCGCCACGGGCGAACGGGACGTGGTCGTCAAGGCCATCACCGATCACCTTTCCAGTGCTGCGACCAACCTCACCGCTCGGCCGGCTGAGTAGTTGACGCTCTTCGAAAGCCCCGACACCCGCTGGGTGATCGGGGCTCTTCTGCGCGCCCGCTGTGTTGGGAAGCTCGAGAGCTCTGCCGACCTGAGTCCGGTCGCGCCCGCACGGGTCCGGATGACGTTCCGGCTGTCGCGATGTGTCAGGTCGTCGCGTCGGCCTCACCGGCCCGGTTGCAGGAAAGTCGGCAAAACTTTTTCTTGCAGATTGTCGACAATCGTCCGAGAACGTGCTTCGATGAGTGAATTCATTCACATCGCTTGAAGGGAACGACCCATGAGAGTCGGAACAAAACTCGCAGCAGCCGCCCTCGGATCAGTGCTCCTGGTCACGACCGCCGCTTGCGGCAGCGACACGAGCAGCTCTGATGGAGGCGGTGCCCGGAAGAGTTCCTTCGACATCGCGACGGTCAAGGCTGACCCAGCAGTGGAGAAGTTGGTCCCGGCCGACCTCAAGCAACAGGGCAGCCTGACGATGGCGGCGGATCTGCACTATCCGCCGACCTCCTTCCTGGCGGAGGACAACAAGACGCCGGTCGGCTACAACGTCGAGATCGCGCAGCTGCTGGGCAAGAAGATGGGGCTGAAGATCAAGATCAAGAACGTCTCGTTCGACAGTGTGATCCCCGGCATCGCCGCCGGACGCTACGACTTCACGGCGACGAACATGACACCGACACCCGAGCGCCTGCAGGTGCTGGACATGATCAAGTACTGGTCCGACGGTTCGTCGGTGGTCGTCAGCAAGGGCAACCCTCAGAAGTTCAAGATGGCTGCTGGATATCAGTCGTTCTGCGGGCGAAAGATGGCGGTCATCACTGGCACGACGCAGCAGGAAACCTACGTGCCGGAGATCTCCAAGGCATGCAAGGCCAGCGGCAAGCCCGCCATCGACTCGGTGATCCTGCCGAATGTCCAGGCGGCGCTGACGCAGCTGTCGTCCAAGCGGATCGAGGCAGTGTTCTATGACACGCCGTCGCTGGCCTGGGCTGCCAAGCAGCAGCCGCAGGCGTTCGAGCTGCTGCCGAAGCAGTACGTCAAGACTGAGGGCGACAACATCGTCGCCCTTGGACTGGCGAAGGGCTCGCCTCTGACGCCGGCGCTGCACGCGGCGATGCAGTCGTTGATTGACGGGCCCGAGTACAAGGCGACACTGGACAAGTGGAACCTTGGCGCCGGCGCCATTCCCAGCGCGTCAGTGGCGAAGTAATGACCACCGTCCTATCTGAGAAGGAGGTGACCCGCATGGATGCGACCGAGAAGCCGAGGCTGCACAGGCGGGGGTGGCTGGAGTACGCCGCATGGACAGCGTGTGTGCTGGTCGCTGCGGGTGTGGCCCACACCCTGATCACGAACGAGAACTTTCAGTGGGACGTGGTGGGCAAGTACTTCACGGCCCCGACGGTGCTACGGGGTCTGCGGCTGACGATCGTCTTGACGGTCGTGGTGATGTTCTTCGGCACGATCTTGGCGATGGGTGTCGCGGTGATGCGGGCGTCTGCGATCAGGCCGGTGCGGTTGCTGGCGTCGGCGTACATCACGTTCTTTCGTGGTACGCCGGTGCTGGTGCAGCTGATCTTCTGGTTCAACATCGCGGCGCTGTACCCGAACATCGCGATCGGGATCCCGTTCACCGACATCTCCCAGGGGGTGGACGTCAACAAGCTGCTTAGCGCGACGACGGCGGCGATCATCGGGCTGTCGTTGAACGTGGCGGCCTACCTGGCCGAGATCATCCGTGGGGGGTTCGCCTCGGTCGACCGGGGGCAGATCGAGGCGGCGGACTCGCTGGGGATGAGCAGCGCGACCAAGCTGCGGCGGATCATCATCCCGCAGGCGATGCCGACGATCATTCCGGCGACCGGCAACCAGGTGATCGGGATGTTCAAGGAGACCTCACTGGTCAGCGTGCTGGGTGTGGCCGAGCTGCTGCAGAGCACCCAGCTGATCTACGCCCGTACGTACCAGACCATCCCACTGCTGATCGTGGCGTGCCTCTGGTACCTGATCATGACCCTGGCGTTGAGCTACCCCCAGTCACTGATCGAGAAGCGGTACTCGCTGGTCAGGTCACGGGTCAGCAACCAACCCGTCATCCTCGATGACGTCCTGGTAGGAGGGGAGGCACGATGAACGGCGAAGCAATGGTCAACGCTGACGGAACCGTGTTCGCTCGCGGGCTGCGCAAGACATACGGCGACCGGGTGGTGCTCGACAGCATCGACCTCGACGTCGCGTGCGGTGAGATCGTGTGCATCATCGGTCCCTCAGGGTCGGGCAAATCGACGCTTCTGCGCTGTGTCGATGGGCTCGAGGAAGCCGACCGCGGAGTCCTGCGTGTCAATGGTCAGGACCTGGGATTCATCGAGACCGAGAACGCGTATCGGGCCCTGGGCCGTGCTGAGGTCGCGGCACAGCGCACCCGCATCGGGATGGTGTTCCAGCAGTTCAACCTGTTCCCGAACATGACGGCCCGGGAGAACGTGATGTCCGGGCCGGTGCTGGTCAAGGGCGCGCCGAAGAAGCCTGCTGCCGAGCGTGCTGACACGTTGTTGTCGAGCGTTGGCCTCGAAGGGCATGGCGACCACTACCCGTGGCAGCTGTCCGGTGGTCAGAAGCAGCGCGTCGCGATCGCCCGGGCCTTGGCGATGGACCCCAAGGTGATGCTCTTCGACGAGCCCACCAGCGCCCTTGACCCCGAACGGGTCGGTGAGGTTCTGGCTGTCATGAAGGGCCTGGCCGAGCAGAGCATCACGATGCTCGTGGCCACCCACGAGATGGGCTTCGCCAGGGAAGTTGCCGACAAGGTCATCTTCATGGACGGCGGCCTGATCGTCGAACAAGGCCCGCCCGCCGCCGTCCTGGGCAACCCGCAGGAGCCGCGCACTCAGCAGTTCCTCGAGAAGGTGCTCGTATGAACGATGGCCGCCTCGAAGCGGACGTTGTGGTCGTCGGGGCCGGCTCAGTGGGAAGCATGGCCAGCTGGCAGCTGGCCGAACGCGGTCTGCGGGTCATCGGAGTCGACAGGTTCTCGATCCCCGGCCCCTTCTCCGCCTACGCCGGCGAGTCCCGCATCTTCCGCAAGGTGTACGTCGAAGGTGGGCACTACACGCCCATCCTGCAGAGGTCACAGGATCTGTGGCGTGATCTGGAGAAGGCCAGCGGGACCCGGCTGCTCAACACGACGGGCGCGGTCACGATCTATGACGAGCTCAATCCGCGGTTGGCATCCCTCCTGGCGGCTGCGCAAGAGAACGGCCTCGACAGCGAGCTTCTGCGGGGTGATGAGGCCAGGAGCAGGTATCCCGAGCACCTGATCAGGGACACCGATGTGACGATCTTCGACCCTGAGGGCGGCTACCTGAGCTCGGAGAAGGCCGTGACGGCAGCCCTGATGGAGGCCACCCGGCTGGGCGCCACGTTCCTGGGAAACCGGAAGGCGCACAGCGTCGAGACGTACGGTGACCGCTACATCGTCCGGACCGATCAGGAAGAGATCATCGCCTCCCGGGTGATCATCTCGCAGGGCAACGGTGCGGGAGCAGTGTGCAAGGAGCTCGGTGTTCACCTTGCGGTTCGGCCGCAGGTGCTGACCTGGTTCCCCATCGCGGACCCATCAGCATTCAGCAGGGCAGACCTGCCGGTCTTCCTCAGGCGTGCGGAGGAGGACGGACGGTCGGACGACGTCCAGTTCTACGGGTTCCCGAGCGCTGACGGTTGGACGGTGAAGGCCGTGGCGAGCGTCTTCCTGGACGAAGTCGAGTCGATGGAGCAGCCTCCTACCTGGGACCCTCGGCACCTGGACCCGATCCGGGCGTGGGTCCGGGAATTCATCCCGGCACTGATACCGGACCCGGTGCGGGTTGCCACGTGCGCGGACGGATATCTCCCCGACGACACCGGAGCCTTGGGGACGGTGCCCGGAATGGACGGCGTCGTCGTGGCGGTCGGGTTCTCCGGCCACGGCTTCAAGATGGCCTCGGCGCTGGGAGCCGTTGCCGCCGACCTCGTGGCGGACGGCACCACGGCCACCGATGTCGGCTTCATGAACCCTGCCAGGTTCCTCGGACCCGACGCGCGACTCACCTCATTGGCTCTGAGCTAGAAGCAGCACTTATTCACATTCACCTTGTGTCAACCGTGATGCAAGACGACCAGGAACGGACGAATCATGACCACCACAAACTTCCGGCCGAAGTACATCTCCTTCGATGTCTACGGCACGCTGATCAGCTGGGACACCGATCCCACGACCCTCCGGCTGCTCGCAGGCCGCCTGCCCGAAGAGCAGTGGCCGACGTTCAAGAAGGTGTTCCGCGGCTACCGCTACGACGAGGTCTGCGGCGACTACAAGCCGTATGAGCAGATCCTCCAGGACTCCTTCGACCGGGTGTGCAAGCGGTTCGGCATCGGGCCGACCCCTGGTGCCGGCGCAGAGTTCGCTGAAGCCGTACGCAGCTGGGGTGCCCACGATGACGTGCCGGCTCCGCTGAAGCTCATGGGTGAGAACTACAAGCTGGTCGCTCTGTCCAACGCGGACGACAGCTTCCTGGACATCAGCATTCCCCGGCTCGGTGCGGATTGGCACGCCGTGCTGACCGCCGAGCAGGCCCAGGCCTACAAGCCGCGCTACCAGGCCTTCGAGTACATGCTGGACACCCTGAACGCCACGCCGGAGGACTTCCTGCACATCTCGTCGCACACGCGGTACGACCCCATGCCGATGCACGACATGGGATTCCGGAACCTGGTGCTGCTGGATCGTGGCTATGACCCCGTCACCGACGGCTACGACTACGTCGCGATGCAGTCTCTGGACGAGGTCAACAAGCACCTCGGCCTGTAGTTCATCCCTCCCTGCACGGCCAGCGAAGCGGTCAGTCGCGGCCGTGCAGGATCTCGAGGATGCGCTTCTGGTTACGTTCGATGTGGGTCCGCACGTGATGTGCGGCTGAGGTGGGGTCGCCGGACTCGATGGCCTCGAGGATCTCGCGGTGCTCGGTGAGGATGTCCTCCGGGTTCTCGAACTCGCGGTCCTCGAGCGACAGCACCGTGAGGTAGAAGCGGAGCTCGACCAGCAGGTCGGCGCAGAAGTCGTCGATCCGGCTGCTGTGCAGCATCGAGACGATCGTGGCGTGGAACGCGAGGTCCACGTCGACGATGCGGAGCACGTCGTGCGTGGCGGCGGCTTCGACCAGGTCGTCGTAAGCCTTGCGCAACGCAGCCAGCTCTGTCTTCCCCGCAGGGCGGGACACTGCGGCAGTTTCCAGTCGCTCGCGAGCAGCGTAGAGCTCCTCCACCTTCTCGGGGGTCGGGGAGATGACGACGGCGCCGCGGTTGACCTCGTGCCGCACCAGGCCGCTCAGCTCGAGGATGCGGACGGCCTCGCGAACCGTGTTGCGGGCCACCCCCAGCTCGGTGGCGATGGCGCTCTCGCGCAACCGGGCGCCGGGGGCGAAGGCGCCGGCGACGATCCGGGAGGCAAGTCCGGCGGCGACCTGCTGCGCGGCGGTCGACCGGGTGACGACGAGACCGTCGAGTGCTGACATACCCCGAACAATAGCCCTTCTCGACCTCTTGCGCGCTACAGTTCAACTGTTCTACAGTTGAACACATGACGACCACCTCTCACGCTGAAACAGGCGCATCGCTGTGGAATCCGCAGGCGCACATGCCGACCGCTCGCGCCAAGCGCCTCGTGATCGCCGGGGGACAGGGCGCGTGGCTGGAGACATCGACCGGTCAGCGGCTGCTGGATGCCACGGCGAGCCTGTGGCACGCCAACATCGGCCACGGCCGCGAGCGTCTCGCGCGCGCTGCGTACGACCAGATGGTGAAGCTAGAGACCTATCACACGTTCGGACGCTTCTCGAACGAACCCGCCCTCGTGCTGGCCGATCGCCTGGCCGAGATGGGTCCCATCCCGGGCGCCAAGGTCATGCTGACCAGCGGGGGATCGGACTCGGTCGACCTCGCGTGCAAGCTGGCCCGTCGCCACTGGCAGCTCGAGGGCCGCGGGGACAAGAAGATCATCCTCAGCCGTGACGGTGGCTACCACGGCCTGCACGCCTTCGGGACGAGCGTCGCCGGGCTGCAGTACAACCGCGATGGCTACGGCACGCCGTCGCTGGTCCCGGAGACCGCTCGGATCTCCACCAACGACATCGAAGCCGTACGCCGGTCGGTGACGGAGGTCGGCCCCGAGAACATCGCGGCGGTCATCGCCGAGCCCGTCATCGGCACGGGTGGTGTGATCGGTCCCGCCGAGGGATACCTCGAAGGGCTCGAAGAGCTCTGCCGACGCCACGACATCCTCCTGATCGCCGACGAGGTGATCACCGGCTTCGGCCGCACCGGTCGGCAGTTCGCGTCCCAGCGCTGGGGCATCCGCCCGGACCTGGTGACGATGGCCAAGGGCGTCACCTCCGGCTACGCCCCGCTCGGTGGTGTCCTGGTCGCGCCGCAGGTGGCCGACCGATTCTTCGAAGGAGCGGACGCGCCGATGTTCCGCCACGGCCTGACCTACTCCGGACACGCCACCGCGTGCGCGGTCGCGCTCGCCAACCTCGACGTCATCGAGGAGGAGCAGCTGGTCGAGCGCGCGGCTCGGCTGGAGAACGTCCTGGAGAAGGTCGTCGCACCACTCGCCGACCACGAGCTGGTCGAGGAGGTCCGCGCCGGTGCCGGCTTCATGGCAGGCATCCACCTGCACGACGGCGTGGTGGGGGACTTGATTGCCGAGGCCTGCACGGACGCCGGCGTGCTGATCCGCGTCATCCACGACAACACGCTGCAGATCTGCCCGCCGTTCGTCACGACCGAGGACGAGCTCGACCTGATCGCCACCACCATCGCCCAGGCGCTGGACGCCCAACAGGCCTAGTCGGCCGCCCCTTCCCGTCCCGAGAAAGACGACATCATGACCCAGACCCAGCTCGCCCCATCCGCCAGCTCGCTCGACTCTGCCGCCGTACTGGCCGAGGTTCCGCAGGACCTGTTCCTCGCCGGGAAGTGGACGCCGGCCACCGGCGGACGGCGGATGCCGGTGATCAATCCGGCCACCGGCACCGAGCTGGCCGAGGTCGCGAATGCTGACGAGAACGACGCCCGGGTCGCGGTGGAGGCGGCTCGGCAGGCGCAGCGATCCTGGGGACGCACTCCCGCGCGCGTACGGTCCGAGATCCTCTACCGCGCGTACGACCTGATGGTCGAGCGCACCGAGCACCTCGCGCACGTGATGACGCTGGAGATGGGCAAGACGCTGGCCGAGGCCCGTGGCGAGGTCGCGTACGCTGCAGAGTTCTTCCGCTGGTTCGCCGAGGAGGCCGTACGCGTCGACGGTGGCTACAGCCACCGCCCGGACGGCGCCGCCCGCAACCTGCAGGTCAGGCAGCCCGTTGGCCCCTGCTTGTTGATCATCCCGTGGAACTTCCCGCTGGCCATGGGCGCGCGCAAGATCGGCCCCGCGATCGCGGCTGGTTGCGTGAGCATCCTGAAGCCGGCGCCGCAGACGCCGCTCTCGTCGCTGGCGCTCGCGCAGATCCTCACCGAAGCCGGACTCCCCGAGGGCGTGCTGAGCGTGCTGCCCACCAGCCAGTCGGCCGAGGTCGTCAAGGTGATCCTCGACAGCGGCGTCGTCCGCAAGCTGTCCTTCACGGGCTCCACGGCCGTCGGCAAGCACCTGCTGGCGCAAGCCGCCGACGGTGTCCTGCGGACATCGATGGAGCTGGGTGGCAACGCCCCGTTCCTCGTGCTGGAGGACGCCGACCTCGACCGCGCGGTGGAGGCGGCCTTCCAGGCGAAGATGCGCAACATGGGCGAGGCGTGCACTGCCGCCAACCGCTTCTTCGTCCACGCAGCTGTGGCCGAGGAGTTCTCCACACGGCTCGCCGCACGTATGGGCGCGCTGGTCGTCGGCGACGGCACGGAGGTCGGGGTCGATGTCGGACCGCTGATCGATGAGGCGAGCCGGCAGAAGGTTCGTACGTTGATCGCGGATGCCGTCGACCGAGGCGCATCGGTGCTGGTGGGAGGCGACAGCCCGGATCGGCCGGGCTACTTCGTCCACCCGACGGTGCTGCTCAACACCCACCCCGACAGCGCGCTGACCTCGACCGAGATCTTCGGCCCGGTCGCGGCGATCCAGACGTTCACCGACCTCGACGAGGTGATCGACCGGGCGAACGACACCGAGTGGGGTCTGGTGGGATACGTCATGACCCAGGACATCGACAACGCGCTCGACGTCGCCGAGCGACTGGAAGTGGGCATGGTCGGCATCAACTCCGGCGTTGTCTCGAGCCCGTCGGCGCCGTTCGGCGGAGTCAAGCAGTCCGGCCTCGGCCGCGAAGGCGGACGCGTCGGGATCGACGAGTTCCTCGAGATCAAGTACATCTCGATCCCGGTCCGGTCATGACAGCGCCCGCGTACACCGTCGACGTCATCGCCGGCGACGGGATCGGTCCCGAGGTCATGGCGGCCGCCGTCTCCTGCGTCGACGCGATAGCGCCCGCTCTGGGGTTCACGATGAGCTGGCGGACCCGCGAGTGGGGTTCGGACCACTTCCGTGAGCACGGACGGATGATGCCGGTCGACGGCCTCGATCAGATGTCCACGGGCGACGCCATCCTGCTGGGCGCCGTTGGCGACGTCGACATTCCTGACGACGTGACCCTGTGGGGACTGCTGATCCCGATCCGCAGGGAGTTCGAGCAGTACGTCAACCTGCGACCGGTCCGGCTCCTGCCGGGAGTGACCTCGCCGCTGGCTGGCGTTGACCGGCTCGACCTCGTCGTCGTCCGGGAGAACGTCGAGGGGGAGTACTCCGAGGTCGGCGGGCGGATGTATCGCGGGCTGCCGGAGGAGATGGCCGTGCAGGAGTCGATCTTCACCCGAGCCGGGGTGGCGCGAGTGGCCACGTATGCCGCCGAGCTCGCCCAACAGCGTCAGGGCCGGCTCATCTCGGCCACGAAGTCCAACGGCATCGTGCACACCATGCCGTTCTGGGACGAGGTTGTGCAGGGCTGCGTCGACGCGACTCCCGGCGTGGCCGTGGAGAGCGTGCTGATCGACGCCCTCGCAGCGCGCCTGGTCCTTCGACCCCAGTCGATCGACGTCATCGTCGCTTCCAACCTGTTCGGCGACATTCTCTCGGACCTCGCGGCGGCAGCCGCTGGATCGATCGGAGTGGCTCCGAGCGCCAACATCAACCCTCCGCGCAAGCACCCCTCGATGTTCGAACCCGTGCACGGGTCGGCGCCCGACATCGCCGGGCAGGGTGTCGCCAACCCCGTCGGTCAGATCTGGTCCGCGGCCATGATGCTCGAGCATCTCGGTGAGCCGGTCGCTGCTCGGGTCCTGGTTGAAGGCATCGAGGCAACACTGGCCGAGGGGATTCGCACCCCTGACCTGGGCGGAACGGCGTCGACCAAGGAGGTCGCCGAGGCGGTCGTACGACATGGTGCGCGCATCCTGGCTGCAGGACTTCCCTCAGGATGGGTGCTCGCCGAGTCGTCGTGACGAGGGGTTGAGACGGTCAGGAATCAAGAAGCGGACCTGGCGAGCGCGCACCTAGCGTGAATGCCATGACCTCMATCAACAACATCACCCTCGAAGCGGCCGACCCGACGTCCGCCGCCACCTTCTACGACACCGCCTTCGGGCTGGGCGCCCAGGTACGCGTACGTGCCTCGGGCGCCCCGTCCGACGGCTTCCGAGGCTTCACGATGTCACTCGTCGTGTCCCAGCCCGCCAATGTCAACGCGCTGGTCGACGCGGCCCTCTCCGCGGGCGCCACGGCGCTGAAGCCGGCCGCCAAGTCCTTCTGGGGCTACGGCGGCGTGGTGCAGGCTCCCGACGGGTCGATCTGGAAGATCGCGTCGTCGTCGAAGAAGGACTCCGGGCCGACGACGCGGGACATCGACGACGTCGTGCTCCTGCTCGGCGTGGACGACGTCAAGGCGACGAAGGCGTTCTACGTCGGCAAGGGGCTGACCGTGGGCAAGAGCTTCGGCAGCAAGTATGTCGAGCTCGAGACCGCCAACATCAAGCTCGCCCTCTACGGTCGCCGCGCCCTGGCCAAGGACGCCGGCGTCCCGCCCGAGGGAAGCGGCTCGCACGGACTCGTGATCGGCGGCGACGCAGGATCGTTCACGGATCTCGACGGGTTCGCCTGGGAATCCAGCGTGCGCTGAGGGGGATCTCATGTGCCCAGTGCTGTGGAGGCAAGCGCTCGTCGAGGCGTACGGGTTAGGTGGCGACCTCCGGAGTGACGGCCTTCTGCCAGGGCCAACGTCCGGTGATCTCCAGCTCGAGCGAGAAGCTGAGGAACGTACGAATGAGGACGATGGTCCCGAGGACGCCGACGCTGCGGAGCGTGGGCGTCACCGCGACGGTCCGGATGATGTCGGCGGCGACGAGGAGCTCGAGCCCTAGCAGGATCGAGCGGCCGAGGAATCGCCGGAAGTCGCGGTAGACGTTGGCCTCGCGACGGACCAGACCGCGAACGGCGGATACGGTCGCTGCCACCGCGCCGACGACGATGACGATCGTGCCGGCAGCGTCCATGGTCTTGCCGGTGAGCTCCACCCAGTCCTGGAAGTCCATGCGCCGAGACTAGCTCCGAACGGCATCATCAAGGCAGGCGTTTGAGCTCGAGGTCAAGCCGGCCGGCGAGCTCGTCGACTGTGGTGCCGAAGGTCTCGATGACCGTGACGCCGCCTGCGCCGACGAGGACCGTGGCGAGCTCGGTGTAGACCCGGCTGACGCAGGCCAGGCCGGTCAGCGGGTAGGTGCACTCGGGCACCAGCTTCGCCGCACCGTCTTTCCCGAACAGGGTCATCATGACGAAGACGTCCTTCGCGCCGATCGCGAGGTCCATCGCGCCGCCGACTGCGGGGATGGCGTCGGGTGCTCCGGTGTGCCAGTTGGCGAGGTCGCCATGCTGCGACACCTGGAACGCGCCGAGGACGCAGACGTCGAGGTGGCCGCCACGCATCATGGCGAAGGAGTCGGCGTGGTGGAAGTACGAGGCGCCGGGCAGCTCGGTGACGGGCACCTTGCCGGCGTTGGTCAGGTCGGTGTCGATCTGCTCGCCGACGGCGGCCGGGCCCATGCCGAGCATGCCGTTCTCGGTGTGCAGGACGATTCCGCTGGCGGGGGAGAGGTGGTCGCCGACCTGGGTGGGTTGGCCGATGCCGAGGTTGACGAACGAACCGTCGGGGATGTCGCGCGCCACGGTCTGGGCCATCTCGTCGCGCGTCAGCGGTCCACGGTCGAGGTGCTCGATCGTGCGCTCGACGGTCACGGTGATGGTCATGAGGTCTCCTGTCCGACGCGGACGATGCGGTCGACGTAGATGCCGGGGGTGACGACAGCCTCGGGGTCGAGCTCGCCGATCGGCACGACGTGGGTCACCTGGGCGATCGTCGTGGCGGCGGCGGTGGCCATGACCGGCCCGAAGTTGCGTGCGGTCTTGCGGTAGACGAGGTTGCCCAAGGGGTCACCGGCGTGCGCGCCGATCAGGGCGACGTCGCCGTGGATGGGCAGCTCGAGGACGTAGTCGCGGCCGTCGATCGTGCGAGTCTCCTTGCCCTCCGCGAGCGGTGTGCCGACGCCGGTGGGGCAGAAGAACGCGCCGATGCCCGCGCCGGCCGCGCGCATCCGCTCTGCGAGGTTGCCCTGCGGCACGACCTCGAGCTCGATCTTGCCGGCGCGGTAGAGCTCGTCGAAGACGTACGAGTCGGACTGCCGGGGGAACGAGCAGACGACCTTGCGGACGCGGCCCGCGGCGAGCAGGGCGGCGAGGCCGGTGTCGCCGTTGCCGGCGTTGTTGCTGACGACCTCGAGGTCGGTCGCGCCCTGCTCGATCAAGGCGTCGATCAACGCGACCGGCATCCCGGCCATCCCGAACCCGCCGACCAGCACGGTCGAGCCGTCCTTGATGCCGTCGACGGCCTCGAGGGCCGACTCGGCGACGAGCGTCATCGGGTCGACTCGTTCTCGAGCACGACGGCGAGGGCCTGGCCGACGCCGATGCAGATCGCGGCCACACCCCACTGCTCGCCCGACTCGACCAGCCGCTTGGCGAGGGTGCCGACGATGCGGGCGCCGGATGCGCCGAGCGGGTGGCCGATCGCGATCGCGCCGCCCTTGGCGTTGACGATGTCGGGGTCGACCTTCCAGGCGTCGACGCAGGCCAGGGACTGCACCGCGAAGGCCTCATTGAGCTCGACCGCGCCGACATCGGACCAGGAGATGCCAGCGCGTGACAGCGCCTGGTTGGCCGCCTCGACCGGCGCGAAGCCGAAGTCCTGCGGGTCGAGGGCATGCACGCCGCGACCGGCGATGCGCGCAATCGGGTCAGTGCCGATCGTTCCGGCCGCCGCCTCCGAGCCGATCAGCAGCGCGGAGGCCCCGTCGTTGAGCGGCGACGCATTGCCTGCAGTGATGGTCCCGTCGGGCCGGAACGCCGGCTTGAGCGCCGCCAGCTTCTCGGCCGTCGTGCCGGGCCGGATCGACTCATCTCGCGTCAGGTCGGCGCCCTCGACCGGCGTGACCAGGTCGTCGTAGAAGCCAGCGGTCCAGGCGGCGTCGGCGAGCTCGTGCGATCGGGCTGCGAATGCGTCCTGCCGCTCGCGGCTGATGCCGAACCGCTCCTGGAGCTGTTCGTTGCACTCGCCGAGCGAGACCGTCCACTCCTTCGGCATCCGGTCGTTGACCAGGCGCCAGCCCAGCGTCGTGGAAACGGCGGTGGTGTCCCCGGCCGGGAACCCGCGCGCGGGCTTGGGCACCACCCATGGAGCACGGGTCATCGACTCGACGCCACCGGCGACGACCACGTCTGCGTCACCGGTTTCGATCGCCCGGGACGCCATGATCGCCGCGTCCAGGCTCGACCCGCACAGCCGGTTGACCGTCGTCGCCGGGACGCTGGTCGGGAGCCCGGCCAGCAGCACGGCCATACGTCCGACATTGCGGTTGTCTTCACCAGCGCCGTTGGCATTGCCCCAGAACACATCGGCGATCTCGCCCGGATCCAGGCCCGGCACCTTCGCCAGGACGGCCGACAACGCGGTCGCGGCGAGGTCATCCGGGCGTACGCCCGACAAGGCGCCGCCGAACCGCCCGAAGGGCGTCCGGCTCGCGGCATAGATGTGGGCGCTGGTCATCGGGGCTCCTGATCGATCTCGGCCAGGACGTCCTGGGCGATGCGGAACGCGGTGTTGGCCTCGGGGACGCCGCAGTAGATCGCGGTCTGCAGCAGCAGCTCCTTGATCTCGTCGTTCGTCAGGCCGTTGGTGCGGGCGGCGCGCAGGTGCATCGCGAGCTCTTCGTGGTGCCCTCGCGCGACGAGTGCGGTGAGCGTGATGAGGGAGCGGCTGCGTCGGTCGAGACCGGGACGTGTCCAGACCGATCCCCAGGCGTACTGCGTGATGAAGTCTTGGAAGTCGGCGGTGAAGTCGGTCGTGCTGGCGACCGCGCGGTCGACGTGCGCGTTGCCGAGCACCTCGCGGCGCACGGCCATGCCGGCCTCCTGCACCTCCGCGACAGTGGGGGACGGGGCAGTGTCCGGCTCGCCGGCCACGTGCTCGCGGATCAGGCGGGCGACCTCGTCCGGTCGTTCGGCGGGTGCGAGGTGCGCGACGTCGTCCAGCACGACCAACCGCCCGTGCTTCACGCCGGCCGCGATCTCCTCGAGGCTCGACGGTGGGGTGGGTACGTCGTGCGCGCCGGCGATCGCGAGCACAGGGGTCGTGATCTCGTGGAGCTGGTGGCGCACGTCGAAGGCCGCGAGCGCCTCGCACACCAAGGCGTATCCCTCGCGGTCTGCGTCCTGCAAGGAGTGGAGGAGGGTCGCGCCGGTGTCAGGCTCGCGCTCGAGGAATCCAGGGGCGAACCAGATCGCGGCGGACTGCTCCAGCACCACGGGCGTACCGGATGCCCGTACGGTGGCGGCGCGGTCGTGCCACGCGTCCGGCTGGCCGATCGTCGCGCCGGTGCACAGCAGCACGGCGGCGTCGATGCGGTCCGGTGCGTCGAGCATCAGCTGCAGGCCGACGGCGCCGCCGGCGGAGTCGCCGGCATACGCGAACGACGTGCCCTGCTCACCGCGTTCGGCGAGCATGTCGTCGACCATCGCGAGCACGCCGGCGGCGAGCTCGGCGACCGTGAACGGCTTCGCCTCGGCGACATTGCTGCCGTGACCTGGCAGGTCCCAGGCCAGCACCTCGAAGCTGCTGGAGAGTTCGGCGGCGCACGACGACCAGAGCGCACGCGCAGAGGTGCCGAGTGAAGGACCGAGCACCAGCAGCGGCCGGGCGGGCGAGCCGCCGAGCCGTACGGCGGTGATCTGGGGGACGGTCATGCGTTCTCCTCGAGGAAGATCCGAGCGCGGTCGACCGCGCCGGCGACGAGGTCGACGGTGATGCCGAGGTACGTCGTGGGGTCAGGGTCGGCCTTCTCGTCGAGCAGCTCGGCGATGACGCGTCGCTCGGCAAGCACGTCGTCGGCGGAGTGGTCGAGCGTCGCGCTCATGCGGTCGGCGTCGACGTGAAGGCCTTGCAGCAGCTCGGTCGTCTGTGACGCGGCGACGACGGTGCGGCGGCCGAGGGTGTGCAGCGTCGACCACTCGGCGTGCCAAACCCCGTCGGGCCGCTGGTCGCCGGCCGTTGCCGAAGCCAGGTGCAGGGTGGACGCGAGCGCGGGTGCCGTCACAGCGGTGCGTCGGATGAGGACGGAGAGGATGGGGTTGTGCTTGTGCGGCATCGTCGACGAACCGCCGCGCCCTTCGGCAGCGGGTTCGGCCAGCTCCGCGATCTCGGTGCGTGACAGCGTCGCGACATCGGTGGCGACATGCCCCCACGCGTCCGTGCAGGACACCAGCGCGTCGGCCGTACGGGTGACCGGCCCGCGCGAGGTGTGCCAGGGCCGAAGCTCGCGAAGGCCGAGGGCCTCCGCCGTGATCGTGACCAGCTCTGCGGCGACGAACGGTGCGTCGTCGAGCCCGCGCAGCGATGCCAGCTCGCTGGATGCCGCAAGGGTGCCGACGGCACCGCCGAGCTGCACCGGCAGCAGGGCGCGGGCATCGACGACCAGGTCGGCCGCGTCGAGGATGCCGTCGAGCCATCCGGCGGCAACAGCGCCGAACGTCGTGGGGACGGCGTGCTGGGTGAGCGTACGGCCGACCATGGGCGTCGACGCGTGCCGCTCGGCCAGGATGGACAGCGCGATGACCTGCGAGCGCAGCTCGTCCAGGAGCCGGTCGAGGACGGCGCGCAGCGCGAGCATGAGCGCCGTGTCGAGCACGTCCTGGCTGGTCAGGCCCCGATGCAGCCACGTGGCGCTGTCGATGCCGGTGCGGGCGCGCAGCATCGCCACGAGCGCCGGCACCGGATTGCCGGTTGCCTCGGCGGCACGCGCGAGCTCGGCGACGTCGTCGGAGGTGACGAGGCCCGTGAGGTCGCTCTCGCTCAACGCGGGCGCGAGGCCGGACACGACCAGGGCGTCGAGCCACGCGTTCTCCACCTGCACCATCGCGTCGAGCAGCGTGGCCTCGGACATCAGCTCACCGGCGCGTTCGTCGCCGGGCCAGAACAGATCAGTCATGCCGTCAGTCTGCCGTTGCCGGTAAACGTGAGGAAGACCGTCTCCTGTTCACCCTGGAGGTGGATGTCGAACATGAGCCCCGAAGCGTCGACGGTTGCCACGAGGGTGTCGCGTCGGTCTTCAGGCAGGGCTGCGAGGAGCGCGTCGTCGGCCAGGGACGGGTGCCCCGGCACATACGCGCGGGTGAACAGCCGGTCGAGGAGCCCGCGGGCGAACACCGCGACGGCGAAGAACGGCGCGCTTCCCGGTTCGGTGGCGCCGGGCAGCAGGGTCGTGAACGAGTAGTGCCCGGTGGCGTCGGTGGCGGCGCGGCCCCAGCCGGTGAACGTCCAACCGTCCCGGTGCAACGAGCCCGGCTCCTGGACGATGCGCCCGTCGGCGTCGGCCTGCCAGATCTCGATGAGCGCGTCAGGGATCGGGGCACCTGCGCCGTCGAGGACGGTTCCGTGCAGGTGAATAGCATCGGGGCGCCCGGCCGGCACGAGCTCGTCGCCACCCTCGTACGGCAAGCCGTAGTGGAAGAACGGGCCGACGGTCTGGCCGGGAGTCGGGATCAAGGCGGTCATGCCGTCACCTCCAAGAAGAGCCCACGATACGGAGGTGACGGCATGACAGCCTCATGGTTCGCTCGCTGGCGCTCGCTCATGCGTCCTCGTCCTCCATCCACGTGCGGTGGCTGCCGGTCAGCACGATGTCCCAGCGATAGCCCGTGCTCCACTCGGGAGTCGTGAGGTCGTGGTCGTACGTCGCGACGAGTCGCGCGCGGGCATCCGCGTCGGTGATCGACTGATAGATCGGGTCGAGGGCGAAGAGGGGATCGCCCGGGAAGTACATCTGCGTGACCAGGCGCTGGGTGAAGTCCGTGCCGAACAGCGAGAAGTGGATGTGCGCGGGCCGCCAGGCGTTGCGGTGGTTCTTCCACGGGTACGGCCCGGGCTTGATGGTCTGGAAGGAGTACGAGCCGTCGGCGCCGGTCAGGAGTCGGCCCGCGCCCGTGAAGTTGGGGTCGAGCGGCGCGGGATGCTGATCGCGCTTGTGGATGTAGCGACCGCCCGCGTTGGCCTGCCAGATCTCCACGAGCTGGTGCGCGACCGGACGGCCATCGCCGTCGACGACCCGCCCGGCGACGGTGATGCGCTCGCCGATCGGCTCGCCGCTGTGCTGGATCGTCAGGTCGGCCTCGAGCGGGCTGACGTCCTGCGGTCCGAAGCATGGTGCCCAGCGCTCGATCGTCTCCGGATCGGCGTGGTGCAGGTCCTTCGTCGGGTGCCGGAGGACGCTGCTGCGGTACGGCGGGTAGTCGAGGAGTGGCTGCGCCTCCCGCCGGCCCCGGGCCTCGTACGACTTGGAGGCCGCAGCGATCTCGTCGCTGATCTCTGCCTGTGTGGACAGCTCGGGTGCCTGGGTCACGCAGAGCACGCTAGGCGCGGCAGGCGGATGGTGCGAGACTTGGCTTCCACTGAACGAAAGGGACACCGTGGCCGGCAACAGCGCGCAGGCCGGGGTCAGCGTGGCCTCGCGCGTGCTCGCGCTCCTGGGCGCCTTCGACGCCGAGCACCGAGCGCTGACGCTGAGCGAGATGGCCCGCCGGGCTACCCTGCCATTGCCCACCGCTCACCGCTTGGTGTCCGAGCTCGTCGAGTGGGGCGCTCTGGTCAGGCGGAGCTCGGGGGAGTACGTCATCGGGCGCCGGCTGTGGGACCTCGGACTGCTCTCGCCGACCCAGTCGGGACTCCGCCAGGTCGCCTCGCCGTTCCTGCACGACATCTACGGAGCGACCCTCGCGACGGTGCACCTCGCGGTGCGTGATCACCTCGACGTGCTCTACCTGGATCGACTCTCCGGCCACGCGTCCGTGCCGGTCGTCAGCCAGATCGGCTCACGGCTGCCGCTGCACGCGACGGGCGTCGGCAAGGTGCTCCTGGCGTACGCCCCGGAGGACGTCCAGACCGCTGTGCTGTCCAGCCTCACCCGCATCACCCCGTACACGATCACGCAGCCCGGGCTCCTGCGCGATCAGCTCCGTCGGGTGCATCGCGAGGGGTACGCGACGACAGTCGAGGAGATGAGCCTCGGCGCGTGCTCGGTGGCGGTGCCGATCCGGGCCCCGAACGGGCAGGTCGTCGCGGCGCTCGGCATCGTCGTGCCGAGCCTCAAGCGCGACCGGGCGAAGCTGGTCGCCGCGCTCCAGGTCGCGGCGCAGGGCGTTGGCCGCAGCATCGGAGAATAATTCCACTGGGCGAAAGCAGGTGATGGTGCGCGGGCGACTCGTGGGCTTTGACTGACCACATGCGTACTGAAGTCGCCATCATCGGCGCCGGCCCCGCGGGCCTCCTGCTGTCCCACCTGCTCGCCCAGGACGGCATCGAGTCCGTGGTCATCGAGACCCGCTCCGCCGACTACGTCGCCTCTCGGATCCGTGCCGGCGTGCTGGAGCACTCCACGGTCGAGCTGCTGGAGTCGGTCGGCCTCGGGGAACGGCTGCGACGCGAAGGCGACGAGCACCGCGGCATCTACCTGCAGTGGCCAGAAGAGCGCCATCACATCGACTTCGTCGACCTGACCGGCCGCAGTGTGTGGATCTACGGCCAGACCGAGGTGCAGAAGGACCTCGTCGCCGTGCGAGCCAGCGCTGGTCAGGAGATCCACTACGAGGTCTCCGACACCGCGCTGCACGACCTCGACTCCGAGCACCCGTACGTGACGTTCACCGATGTCGATGGCGCGGCACAACGAATCGACGCCGATGTCGTCGTCGGCTGCGATGGTTCGTTCGGGCCCAGCCGCGGGGCGGTCCCGGACTCGGTCAAGAAGTCGTGGGAACGCGTCTACCCGTACTCCTGGCTCGGCATCCTCGCGGACGTCGCCCCCTCGACGGACGAGCTGATCTACGCCTGGCACCCCGAAGGCTTCGCGATGCACTCGATGCGTTCGTCGTCCGTCAGCCGCCTCTACCTCCAGGTCCCCAACGGGACGGACGTGGCCGACTGGTCCGACGACCGCATCTGGGAGGGCCTGGCGACTCGGCTGGGGCACGGACAGGACGGCTGGACGCTCAACCCCGGTCCCATCACCGAGAAGAGCGTCCTGCCGATGCGCAGCTTCGTCCAGACGCCGATGCGTCACGGCCGGCTCTTCCTGGCCGGCGACGCCGCGCACATCGTGCCCCCGACCGGCGCCAAGGGCCTCAACCTCGCCGTCGCCGATGTCGGCATCCTCGCGCCCGCCTTGGCTTCGTTGCTGCGAAAGAAGGACTCGACCCTCGCCGACTCGTACTCCGACGACGCGCTGCGGCGGGTCTGGCGCTGCACGCACTTCTCGTGGTGGATGACCACGATGCTCCACACGAGCGACGACCCGTTCGACGCCCAGCTGCAGCTCTCCCAGCTGCGCTGGGTCACCTCCAGCGAAGCCGGCGCCGCCGGCCTCGCGGAGAACTACGCCGGCCTGCCCATCGGGTTCTGACGTGACCACCATCCTGTCCCGCGACCGACCGAGGAGCCTCCATCATGTCCAGTTCTGAAGCAGTCCAGCAGACGCATCTCATCGCCGGCGAGTGGCGTCCATCCGAGGATGCCGCGACGTTCGAGCGGGCCAACCCGTTCACCGGAGACGTCGTGACGATCGGGTCCGCGGCCAGTCGTGCGGACACCCGCGCAGCGATCGACTCGGCCGCTGCGGCCTTTCCCACCTGGTCCGGCATGTCTGCGAAGGAACGAGGCACCCTGCTCGAGGCCGCTGCGGACCTCATGACCGAGAGAGCGCCGCAGATCGCCAGGACCATGACGGAGGAATGCGGCGCCACCTTCGGATGGGGCATGTTCAACTGTCAGCTCGCCTCGGGGATGCTCCGCGCGGCGTCCGCGATGACGGACGCGGCAGAGCAGGCCCGCGAGACGATTCCCTCGGGCGTACCGGGTCTCAACGCCACCGCAGTCCGGAGCCCGGCAGGTGTTGTGGCGGCGATGGCCCCGTGGAACGCGCCTGTCATCCTGGCGACCAGGGCCGTCGCGGCGCCGCTAGCATTCGGCAACACCGTGGTCCTCAAGGCCTCCGAGAAGTGCCCACGAGTCCATGCGGCCGTCGCCGGCGTGCTGCACGACGCAGGCCTGCCTGCCGGTGCCATCAACCTCATCGTGCACAGTGCCGACGGGGCACCGGACGTTGTCGACGAGCTGATCGCGCACCCTGCCGTGCGCCGGGTCAACTTCACGGGCTCTACCAAGGTCGGCCGGATCATCGCCGCCAAGTGCGCCGAGCACCTCAAGCCCTCGGTCCTCGAGCTCGGAGGCAAGGCGCCCATGATCGTGCTCGACGACGCCGACCTCGACCTCGCCGCGTCCGCCGCGAGCTTCGGTGCCTTTATGAACTCCGGTCAGATCTGCATGTCGACCGAGCGGATCATCGTCGAGCCGGCAGCGTCGGAGGCCTTCCAGGCCAAGCTCGTCGACCGGGCCCGAGCCCTCGTGGCCGGCGACCCACGGGACGAGACGACGATGATCGGCCCGGTCGTCGATGACGCGAGCCGGCGGCACGTCCTGGAGCTGATCGAGGATGCCCGCAGCAAGGGTGCCAGGCTGCTGGCCGGTGGGGAGGACCAGGGCGGCAACGTCCTGACTCCTGCCGTCGTCGCCGGCGTGACACCTGCGATGCGGCTCTACAGCGAGGAGTCCTTCGGGCCCGTCGTCGCACTCGTGGACGCGGCAGACACCGACGACGCGATCCGCATCGCGAACGATTCCGACTACGGCTTGGCTGCGGCGATCTTCACGAGCGACCCGGAGCGGGGTCTCGAGCTCGCCGGCCGCGTCGAGTCAGGGATATGCCACGTCAACGGCTCGACGGTGCACGACGAGCCGCCGATGCCGTTCGGCGGGGTCAAGGCCTCGGGCTGGGGGCGGTTCGGCGGCAGCGCGGCGCTCCACGAGTTCACCGAGCTGCGCTGGATCACGGTCCAGGACGGCGAGCGGCACTACCCGATCTGAGCCGACCCGCACTCAGAAGCGCAGGACCGGCTTGATCGTGACCCCCGACGCCATGTCCTCGGCGGCCTGGGTGATCTCGTCGAAGGCATAGTGCGTGATGAGCCGGTCGATCGGCAGCCGACCGCTCTGGACGAGCTCGACGAGGGTCGGGATCAGCGTCCTGGTCTCGGCGTCGCCGAGGGTTAGTCCAGTGACGGTACGCCCGGGGATCATGAAGTTGACGTCGATCGGCACTTCGGAGCCGAACGCCGGTGCGCCGACGATGACCGCCGTGCCGCGAGCGGCCAACGCGAGGACAGACATCCGCAGCACGTCGACGTTGCCGGTGCTCTCGACGACTCCGTCGACACCGCGGCCACCCGTCAGGTCGGCGACAGCCTCGTTGAGGTCGACCTTCGTTGTGTCGATGACAGCTGTCGCACCGAGCTCGGTCGCGAGCTCGAGGCGGGCGGGAGCGCGGTCGGCGACGATGATCGTCGTCGCCGGGGTGAGACCCGCGGCCATGAGCGCCGAGAGGCCGACAGCGCCTGCTCCGGTGATGAGGATCGACGACCCGGGGCGCGGCTCGAGGACGTTCCAGATCGCGCCGACACCGGTCATGACGCCGCAGCCGAGTGGAGCCAGCAGGTCGAGCGGCGCGTCGGCGTCGACCTTGACGATGCTGCGCTCGTCGACGATCGCGTGGCGAGCGAAGCTCGACTGGCCGAAGAAGTGCCCGCCGATCGCCTTGCCCTCGCGCGTGATGGGGGAGCTGCCGTCGGCGCGCTGGCCGCCGATCAGGTTGGCCGTCAGCCAGCTGTCGCAGTAGGCCGGGTGGCCGCTGCGGCAGGCGCCGCAGTGCGCACATGAGGTGAACGACAGCAGCACCTGGTCACCGGGCACGACTGACGTGACACCGGCGCCGACCTGCTCGACGACGCCCGCGCCCTCGTGGCCCAGAACGCCGGGCAGCGGGAACGGCAGGGCGCCGTGAGCGACGCCGAGATCGGTGTGGCACAGGCCCGCGGCGGTCATGCGGACCAGGACCTCGTCGTCGCGCGGCTCCTCGAGCCCGATCTCCTGGAGGGCGAAGCCGCTGCCCGCTGACTCGACGACTGCTGCTGTGGTGGTGGTCATGGCGTTCTCCTTGGGTGGGCCGGCTCAGGCCAGCGAGACGAGGACGGACTTGGTACGCGTGTAGGCGTCGAGCGCTTCAGGGCCGTACTCGCGGCCGTGGCCGGAGGACTTCACGCCGCCGAACGGCATCGTCGGGTCGAGCATCGCCCAGTCATTGACCCAGACGATGCCGGCGTCGAGCTGGGCGGCGACCCGGTGAGCCCGGGCCACGTTCTCGGTCACGAGCCCGGACGCCAGTCCGTACGCCGTGCTGTTGGCCATCTCGATGGCCTCCTCCTCGGTGTCGAACGGCTGCACCGTGAGCAGGGGCCCGAAGACCTCGTCCTGCACGACACGCGACGTGTTGGGCAGGTCCGCGATCACGGTCGGCTCGACGAAGTAGCCCGGCAGGTCGGGCCGTCCGCCGCCGGTGACGATGCGACCGCCCTCGGCGCGGGCCTGGGCGATGAATCCCTCCGCCTTGGCCCGGTGCTGCTCGGCGGCCATCGGGCCGATGACGGTCTCGGGGTCGAACGGATCGCCGAGCGGGACGCCGGGGACGGCCTGCGAAAGGATGCCGAGCACCGTCTCGTACAGGCTGGAGTGCACCAGCAGACGCGGGCCGGCCATGCAGAACTGACCGGTGTTGAACACGAAGCCCTTGATGGCCGAGCCGATCGCCTTGTCCAGGTCGGCGTCCTCGAAGATGATCTGCGCGGCGTTGCCGCCGAGCTCGAGCGTGATCGGCACGAGTGCCTCACCCGCGACGGCCGCGGCATGGCGTCCGACCGCGGTCGAGCCGGTGAACGCGATCTTGTCGACGCCGGGGTGGTTCAGGAGCGCATCGCCGGCGACCGGTCCGAGGCCCGTCACGATGTTGACGACACCGTCGGGCACTCCGGCCTCGGCGAAGATCTCGCCCATCAGCAGCGCGCTCAGCGGTGCGATGTCGGCCGGCTTGTGCACGACCGTGTTTCCGGCGGCCAGGGCGGGCGCGAGCTTCGTGCTGCTGAGGATCAGCGGGAAGTTGAACGGGGTGATCGCCGCGACGACGCCGAGCGGCTCGCGCCGGGTGTACGCCAGCGCCGGGAAGTCAGTGGACCGCGTCGATCCCTCGATGGCCTGTGCCAGGCCGGCGTAGTACTCGTACTGGTTGGCGGCCGTCGTGACGTCGACCGGGCGGCACAGCGAGACCGGCTTGCCGACGTCGATGCTCTCGGTCGCGACGAGCTCGTCCGCACGCTCGCGCATCAACAGCGACACCCGGTGCAGGATGCGGCCACGTTCGCGAGCCGGCAGGGCTGCCCACGCAGGGCCGGCGGCACGCGCAGCCTGCACGGCGGCGTCGATGTCAGCGGCGCCCGCCTCGGCGACCGTGGTGATCACCTGCGTGGTCGCCGGGTCGATGATGTCGGTGCGGCCACCGTCGGCGGCCTCGACCCAGCGTCCGCCGATGAAGAGCTGGCGGGGGGCGATCGTGGGACGCGCGAGGGTGGGTTCTGCGAGGTGCTCGGTTGCGGTCATCGTGGTCACGTTCCTTCGTCGGTGCGGTTCAGGAGTGGTAGTAGCGGTGCACCATCTGCGCGATGCAGGCGGGCTTCGGGGAGCCGTCGAGCTCCATCGTGGCGTCGATCGTGGCCTGGATCCCGCCGCGCCCGACGTCCTCGGCTCCGGCGAGCGTCGCGCTGAGCCGGACCTTCGAGCCGGCCGGGACCGGGGTGGGGAAACGCACCTTGTTGAGGCCGTAGTTGACGGCCATGTCGATCTGCCGGAACTCCAGCATCGACGACCACAACGGGATCAGCAGGGACAGCGTGAGGTAGCCGTGGGCGATCGTGCCGCCGAACGGCCCGGTCTTGGCGCGCTCGACATCGGTGTGGATCCACTGGTTGTCGTGGGTCGCGATGGCGAACAGGTCGATGTCCGACTGGGGAATGGCGAGCCACTCGCTCGTGCCCAGGTCTTCGCCGATCATTGTCAGCAGGTCCTGGGGTCGGTCGATCTCGATGGTCATGCGTGGCCTTTCGGTGGTGAGGTACGGGCTCGTTCGCGCAGGGGTGCGCGGAGGATCTTTCCGGTGGCGGTGCGGGGGAGGTCGTCGACGAACTCGACGCTCTGCGGGATCTTGTAGCGGGCCAGTCGGCCCTCGAGGTGCTGGCGCAGAGCGGCTTCGTCGAGCGTGGCGCCGTCGGCGAGGACGACGAAGGCGTGGCCGACCTCGCCCCAGCGCTCGTCGGGCTTGGCCACGACGGCGACCAGGTCGATGCCGGGCAGCTCGGCGATCACGGCTTCGACCTCGGCGGGATAGATGTTCTCGCCGCCGGAGATGATCATGTCCTTGACCCGGTCGACGACCTGGGCCCAGCCGTCCTCGTCGACGCGCACGACGTCGCCCGTACGCAGCCAGCCGTCGGCGCTCATCGCTTCGGCGGTGTCGCCGGGGCGGTCCCAGTAGCCGGTGAAGACGTGCGGTCCGCGGACCAGGAGCTCGCCCTGTCCGGGGCCGTCGATGCGCTCGCGCAACGGGGTCTCGAGGGTCGTGTCGGTGAAGAAGTGCGGCACGCCGGCCGAGACGGGATGGTCGGCGATGCCCTCGGGCACCGCCATCAGGATGCCGGGCGCCGCTTCGGTCAGGCCGTAGCCCTGCTGCACCTGGACCCCGCGGTCGAGCCATTTCCGGGCGACGCGGGCGAGGACCGGCGAGCCGCCGTAGACGACGTAGCGCAGCGACGACACGTCCCGTCGCTCCCAGTCGGGGTGGTCGCAGATCATCTGCAGCATCGTCGGCACCGCCGCGAACCCTGTGGCCCGGCGCTGCTCGAGCAGCTCGAGGAACGGGCCGGGGTCGAACTTCGGGACCACCACGACGGTGCCGCCCTTGAAGAACGTCGGCATCGTGATCTGGCCGAGCCCCGTGACGTGGAACAGGGGTGCGGCGCAGATCGTGACGTCCGTGCTGGCCAGGTCGACGTGGGCGAGCTGGTTGACGGTGTTCCAGGTGATGTTGCCGTGGCTGAGGACCGCGCCTTTGGGGCGGCCGGTCGTGCCGGACGTGTAGAGGATCAGCGCCGGGTCCTCGAGCTCGATCCGGGTCGTGTGGTTGGCCGGGTCCTCGGGCTCGGCCGGCGTCGAGCGTACGAGCGCGCGCAGCTCGTCGACCGAGAGCACGTGTTGCACGCCGAGCGACTCCGGGTCCGCCTCGGCGACGGTCGCCGCGCACTCGGGCCCGTAGACCAGCAGGCGCGCACCGCTGTCGCGGAGCATGTAGGCGATCTCGCTGCCGGCGAGCCGGGTGTTGAGCGGGACGAAGATCGCCCCGCGACGTCCGGACGCGAACAGGCACTCAAAGGTCGAGATCGCATTGGGGCCGAGGTAGGCCACGCGGTCCCCACGACCGATGCCGAGCGTGCGCAGGGTCGTCGCGAGGTGCTCGACGCGGGAGGCCAGCGTCGCGTAGTCGAGCTCCTCGTCGGGTCCGACGAGGGCTGTGCGGTGCGGGCTGATGCGGGCGCGGCGCATGGGCCACGAGCCGATCCCGTGGTCGTGGACAGTCGTGCTCACGGCGCCCGCCTTCCTCACGGTCGGCCGTACGTCTGTCGTCATGACGACGACCCGAGGCCGAGGACCCTGACTGCATTGTCCTTCAGAATCAGCGGTCGAACCTCGTCCTTGAGCGGCAGATCCGCGAAGTCCTTGAGCCAGCGGTCCGGCGAGATGAGCGGGAAGTCCGACCCGAACATGACCTTGTGCTTCAGGAGGCTGCCGGCGTACTTCACGAGCTGCGGCGGGAAGTACTTCGGCGACCACCCGGACAGGTCGATGTGGACGTTGGGCTTGTGGGTCGCCACGGCGAGCGCCTCGTCCTGCCAGGGAAACGACGGGTGGGCGATGATGATCGGCAGCTCGGGGAAGTCGACCGCGACGTCATCGAGCCGCATCGGGTCGGAGTACTTGAGCCGGATCCCGCCGCCGCCGGGCAGACCCGAGCCGATGCCGGTCTGGCCGCTGTGGAACAACGCGGGCAGGCCGTGCTCGGCGATGACCTCGTAGATCGGGTACGCCGCGCGGTCGTCGGGCCAGAACGCCTGGACGCTCGGGTGGAACTTGAAGCCGCGGACGCCCTCCTCCTCGATCAGCCGGCGCGCCTCGCGGGCGCCTGCCTTGCCCCGTGCCGGGTCGATGCTGGCGAAGGGGATCAGGACGTCGGCGTTGCGCGCGGCCGCCTCGATGACCTCGGTGTTGCTGAGCCGGGGGTGGCCGAGCGCCGACTCGGCGTCGACCGTGAACACCACGGCGGCCATGAGGCGGCTGCGGTAGAACTCGGCCAGCTGGTCGAGTGTCGGCGGACCGTCGCCTTCGGTGCCGAAATAGGCGTCAGCGCCCGCACGCAGCTCGTCCGGCAACGAGTAGTGCCCGCAGCCGTCCACCTCCGCGTGGGTGTGAACGTCGACGGCGACAATGGTGTCGACGTCGATCGCGCACGTGTAGCGCGTCGTCACGGTCTCAGGCCCCTTCGCGCTGCGTCGTCGGGATCTTGGGCAGCGGGATGCCGTACGTCTCGAGGGACTCGCCGACCGACGAGTCGAACGCCTCCGCGATCGCGTCGGCACTCCAGCCGCCATCGAGGAAGGCGCTGCGGATCTCGGTGGGGTGCGACCACAGGGAGATGCGGTCGCCGCCGATGCCGATGCACTGGCCGGTGATGTGGCTCGACGCCTCGGAGGCGAGGAACACGACGAGCCCGGCGACGTCCTCGGGCGGGCCGAAGGAGGCGGCGCGGCGTACGACCGAGGGGATCGGCTCGCCGGCCTTCATCGCCTCGACGTACGGGGCGAGGAACGGGATCGTCTCGGTCATGACGGTGGCGGCGTTGGGCACGACCGCGTTGACCGTGACGCCGGCCTTGGCGCACTCCATGGCCCAGGTCCGTGCCATGGCGGCGATGCCGGCCTTGGCGGCTGCGTAGTTCGTCTGGCCGAAGTTGCCGCGCTGGCCCGCCGGCGATCCGGCGAGGACGAGGCGTCCGCCCTCGCCGGCCTCGCGGAAGTGCTTCATGGCCTCGCGGGCGCACGTGAACGTGCCGCGCAGGTGCACGTGGATGACGGCGTCGAAATCCTCGTCGCTCATGTTCCACAGCACCTTGTCGCGCAGGATGCCGGCATTGGTCACCATGACGTCGAGGCGGCCGAACTCGTCGACCGCGCGGGACACGAGCTGCTGCGCGGCCTGGCTGTTGCCGACCGCGACGGGCTCGGCGACAGCGGTGCCGCCGGCGTCGGCGATCTCCTCGGCGACCTGCTTGGCCTGCGTCTCGTCGACGTCGTTGACGACGACCCTGGCTCCGGCCTCAGCCAGCGCGAGGGCGTACGAACGACCGAGCCCCTGACCACTCCCGGTGACGATGGCGACCTTGCCGTTGAGCTGCATCAGTGAGTGCCTTTCAAAAGTATTCATCAGGAAACCTGTTAGTCGGGAACAGTGTGGACGGGTCCGCGGGCCTTGTCAACCACCTCTCATGTCGGGGAGTTTGGGCGCGGATTCGAGGGTCTTGACAGTCCTTGTGATGTGGCTCATACTCCACTGTCAGGTTGCCTGATCATCAGGAAACCTGAATGAAAACTCTGGGAGCCGACGCTAGCTCGGACAGCGCGGGCACCCTCTCACCGAGGAGTACAGATGAGATCCACACGACTGATGGCCCTGGGCCTTGCCGCTGCGCTCGGGCTGGCCGCCTGCGGTTCCGGGGGGAGTTCCGCAAGCGATGACAGCGGACCGATCACGATCGGTATGGTCGCGCCACTGACCGGCCCGTTCGCGCCGCTCGGCAACGGTGACAAGGCCGCGGCGGTGCAAGAGGTCGCCGCGATCAACAAGGCCGGCGGCATCGACGGTCGCAAGGTCAAGCTCATCGTCGTCGACGACAAGTCCGACGTGCCCCAGTCGGTTACGGAGTACGGGAAGATGGCCGTCAACAAGGACATCAGCCTGATCCTCTCGTCGGCCAACGTCAGCGCCTCGACCGCGATCGGCCCGACGGCCCAGAGTCGCAAGGTGCCGACCCTCACGCTCGGCCCGGTGGCCGCGTTCGTCGACGGCAGCAACCCCTACGCATTCACGATCCCGGCCAGCCCCAAGGCGTACGCCGAGCAGCTCGTCGACTACTTCGTCGACCAGGGCGTCAAGACCCTCTCGATCGCGTACAGCGGCAAGGACCCCTACGGCCAGAAGGGCAACGACGGGACCAAGGCGGCGGCCAAGGCAGCGGGAATCGACGTCGTGATGGACGAGCCGCTGGATCTGGCCGCGACCGACTTCACCCCGCTGGTCACCAAGGCCAAGAAGGCGGGCGCAGACGCGTTCCTCGTCTGGGCCGCCGGGCCTGCCCCGGTGATCCTCGCGAAGCAGCTCCAGGGCTCCGGCGTCAAGATGATCGGCACCGGCGCGAATGCCTCCAACCTCTTCACCGAGCCTGCGGGCGATGCGGCTGAGGGCATGATCATGGCCAGCAGCATCGCGGTGCCCGGCAAGGATCTCCCGGACGGGGCGCTCAAGTCGCTCATCGACGCGTTCGCCAACCCGTGGATGGCGGCCAACAAGGGCATCTTCCCGCCCCAGTTCGCGTTCGACGGCGTCACCGGCATCCAGCTGGCGAAGGCTGCCATCGAGAAGGCCGGGTCGTCCGACCGCGAGGCCATCCGCAATGCCCTTGAAGGCCTTGACGTGCTGACGCCGACCGGCCGGTTCCACTACACCAAGACCGATCACAGCGGGCTCGACAAGACCGCCGTGGCCATCGTCGAGGTCAAGGACGGCGCGTTCACCGCGACGGACTTCAGCCGCAAGCAGTTCGAGACCGAGCTGCCGAAATGACCATGCTCCTGCAGGTCCGTGCAGCCACGAAGTCCTTCGGTGGGGTGGTTGCCGCGCACGACGTCGATCTCGACGTCGCGCGTGGCGAGCTGCGGGGCATCATCGGTCCGAACGGCGCCGGCAAGTCGACGCTGTTCAACCTGGTCAGCGGACACCTCCGGCTCGACTCCGGATCCATCACCCTCGACGGCCAGCGCATCGACCGGCTGGCGCCGCACGTGCGAGCCCGCCGTGGCGTGTCGATCGTGTTCCAGGGTGCGCGCGTGTTCCCCGCCATGACGGTCCTCGAGAACGTCATGGTGGGGGCACACGCCCGTACGCGGGCCGGGATCTTCTCGGCGGCGCTGCGCCTGCCCGCGCAACGAGCCGAGGAGCGGGAGATCGTGACCGCTGCCCACGACGCGCTCGAGCGGGTGGGACTGGCCGACTGGGCCGACCGGCCGGCCATCGACCTCCCGCTCGGGCAGCAGCGACGCATGCAGGTCGCCCGCTCACTCGCGGCGCAACCGACCGTCCTGCTGCTGGACGAGCCCGCATCAGGCCTGCGCGCCGACGAACGCGAGGACTTCGCGGTGCTCGTCGAGCAGCTCAAGGACATCGGGACCACGATCCTGCTCGTCGAGCACGACGTGGCCCTGGTCATGCGACTCGCCGACTCGATCACGGTCCTGGATCTCGGCACGGTCATCGCCGAGGGCAAGCCGGACGAGATCCGGGCCGATCAACGCGTCATCGACGCCTATCTGGGAGCGGGTGCCACTCATGCTCACCGTTGACGACGTCGTCGTCCGTTATGGATCGGCCACCGCGCTGGACGGCGTGAGCCTCCGTGCTGAGGCCGGCGAGATGGTCGCACTGATCGGGCCCAACGGGGCCGGCAAGTCGACCCTGGTCAATGCCATCTCCGGACTGGTGCCGATCGAGTCCGGGTCGATCGTGACGGGCGGCCGAGTTGCCCAGGTGCCCGAGGGTCGGCAGATGTTCGCCGACATGAGTGTCATCGACAACCTCGTCCTCGGCGCGTGGCGTTCGGGCGACCGGGACCCGTCGCGGATCTTCGACCTGCTGCCGGCGCTGCGCGACTTCGCCGACCGCAAAGCCGGCACGCTCTCGGGAGGCCAGCAGCAGATGGTCGCCGTGGGCCGCGCACTGATGGCCGATCCGCAGATCCTGGTCATCGACGAGCTGTCCCTCGGCCTGGCGCCGCTGATCGTCGCCGACCTCGCGGAACACCTGCGAACCATCAACCGGGAGCACGGCACGACCGTGGTCCTGATCGAGCAGGAGGTCGGGCTCGCGCTCGAGCTGTGCTCACGCGCGTACGTGCTGGAAGCCGGCCGGATCACGGTTTCGGGAACGACCGAGGAGCTGGCCGACAGCCCCGCGGTGCGAGCCGCCTACTTCGGTGGTCTCGACGTCGGGAAGGACATGCAGTCATGAGCGACCTCATCACCTACCTCGTCTCGGGGATCGCCCTCGGATGCACGTTTGCGCTGGTCGGCAGCGGCTTCGTCGTCATCCACCGGGTGACCCGCGTCGTCAACTTCGCCCAGGGCACGTTCGCGGTGTTCGGAGGCTTCATCTCCTACTCGCTGCTCAACGGCGTCCTGCCGCAGGGACTGGCCCAGCTGGTCACCATCGCGGCGTGTGGGCTGATCGGACTCCTCGTCGGGGTCATCGCGATCGGCAAGCCCGGCACCGATCCGTTGATCGCGCTCATCGTGACCCTCGGGGTGTCGATCTTCTGCGCCGCGGTGTTCATCACCGCGTGGGGGCAGGACCCGGTCTCACCGCCGGGACTGAGTGGCTCGGTGTCGATCCTCGGCGCTGACATCCAGCGCCAGCGCCTGTTGGTCGTCGTCGCGACGCTCGTGACCTTCGTCGCCCTGTCGCTGTTCTTCAGTCGCACGTATGTCGGCAAGGGCCTGACGGCGTGCGCGTCCAACCCCCGCGCCGCGGCGCTCGTCGGCATCAACGTGCGGCGGATGGGCTTCATGGCCTTCGCCGTGGGAGGTGCCCTCGGCGGACTCGCCGGCGCCCTGATCTCGCCGTCGGTGGCGCTGTCGTTCAGCTCCGACCTGCCGTTCGCGCTGAGTGGCTTTGCCGCCGCGGTGTTCGGCGGGCTGACCAGTCCCGGCCGTACGCTCCTGGGCGGCGTGGTCCTGGGGGTCACGGGGCAGCTCGTCGCGGGCTATCTCGACGGTTCCTACCAGACCGAGGTCGCGCTGTTGATGATGCTCGCGATCATGGTCGTCCGCAGCAGCACGTTCGTCACTGAGGAGGCCAAATGAGCGCCACGCTCGTCACCAGTCGTCGTACGACCTGGCTCACCCACGCCACGATCGCGGTGCTCGCCGCCGTCGCGCTCGCGATGCCGATGCTCATGGCCGACGTCACCTTCTTCATGCAGATGGTGCTCGCCGCGATCGTCGTCACCGGGCTGTCGCTGCTGATGGGATACGCCGGCCAGGCGTCCCTCGGCCAAGGCGCCTTCTTCGCGGTCGGCGCCCTCACGGTGGGCGTCGGCACGACCACCTGGGCGCTGCCACCCCTGGCGGCGTTGGTCCTGGCGCCGGTCCTGGCCTCGGCGTTCGCCGCCGTCGTGGGCATCCCACTGCTGCGCCTGCGAGGGCACTACCTGGCGTTCGGCACCCTGGCGCTCCTGCTCATGGTCGTCGCGGCGATGAGCACGTTCGACTACCTCGGGGGTGCCTTCGGCATCAGCGGCATCCCTCCGCTCGCCGTCGGCACGTTCGAGCTCACCGAGCCGAGGGACTACGCGTACGTGGCGCTCGGTTGTCTCGCGCTGGTGCTGGTCATCAGCCGCAACCTGATCAGCAGCCGGTTCGGCCGGGGCATCCAGGCACTGGCCGGCAGTGAGACCGCGGCGGCCTCGGCCGGTGTCGCGGTGTTCAGGGCCAAGCTCACGGTGTTCGCCATCTCGGCCGCGTTCGCGGGCCTCGCCGGGGCGCTCTCGGCGTTCTACACGCCGTTCATCAGCCCGGACTCGTTTCCCGCCTCGCGCTCGTTCGAGTACGTCATCATGGCCGTCGTCGGAGGTCTCGGCGCGCTGTGGGGCGGGGTGGCCGGCGCCATCGCGATGTCGGTCGTGATCGAGGTCCTCAACCGCATCAGCACGCAGCCCGGCTTGCCGGCGACGGCCGGCCCGATCCTGCAGTACGCGGCGTACGCCGTGCTGCTCATCCTGGCGCTGCTGTGGATGCCACGCGGGCTGATCTCGGTGCTGCACGGCATACGCGGGCGCCTGGCTGTGATCCGCACATGAGCACACAGGTTGTGACCGAGGAGCCGGTCGAGACGTCACTGCTCTATCTGCTCAAGCAGGTCGAGCTGGCCGTTCGGGGCCGCGTCGACGCCGCGGCGGCCGAGCTGGGTCTGACGATGCCGAAGTTCGTCGCGATGAGCGTCCTCGCCCGCCATCCGGGCATGACGGCTGCGGACCTTGCCCGGCGGTCCTTCGTCCGGCCGCAGAGCATGGCGGCCGTCGTGACGTCGCTGGAGTCGCTGCGGTTCATCACCCGCTCGCAGGATCCTGCCGATCGCCGCAACCATCGGCTGACCTTGACGACGGAGGGGAATCGGCTCGTCGAGGAGCTGTCGTTCCTGGTGCGCGAGATCGAGGACACGATGTTCGCGGACTTCACGCAGGCGGAGCGGATGATGTTGCGCGAGCTCCTGGTGCGCAGCCGCAAGGCGTTGCCGCACGAGGTCCGGGCCGGCGCATGACCGAGACGACGACGTCGGTCACCTCGAAGGTCCTCGCGATCCTCGATGCGTTCAGTCCCGAGCAGCCCGAGCTCACGCTCAGCGAGCTCGCCGCCCGAACCGGGCTGACCCTGCCGACGCTGCATCGGCGCGCGGCGGAGCTCGTCGAGTGGGGAGCGCTCGAGCGTACGGAGTCGAGCCGCTACCGGATCGGGCTGCGGCTCTGGGAGGTCGGCACCCTGGCGCCCCGGGGCCTGGGTCTTCGCGAGCACGCGCTGCCGTTCCTCGAAGACCTCTATGTCGTGACCCGCCAGAACGTGCAGCTTGCCGTGCGCGAAGGGCTCGAGCTCGTGTTCGTCGAGCGCATCGCCGGGCGGGGCGCAGTGCCGGTGCTGACGCGGGTCGGCGGTCGCTTCTCGCTGCACGCGACCGGGGTCGGGCTGGCACTGCTGGCGCACGCACCGGCCGAGGTCCAGGAGGCGGTCATCGCCGGGCCGCTGCCGGCGTACACCTCGTTCACGATCATCGACAGCGGACGACTGCGACGAGAGCTCGCGGAGGTGCGGCACCGCGGCTACGCCGTGAGCGACCGCATGGTCACCGACGACGCGCTGTCCGTCGCCGCTCCGGTCCATGGACCTCAGGGCAAGGTCGTGGCGGCGGTGTCCCTGGTGACGTCGGCGGCCGATGCGCGTCCGCATGCGTTGGCGCCGGTCGTACGCACGGCGGCTCGACAGATCTCCCGAGCGCTCGGAGCGCTCTGACTTTCATTGGCTGAAAACGCCGTCGCGCCGGAAAGGTCACCGGACGGATGCTCGAGAGGTCATCGCACGACCTCGCATCGCAGACAGGAACGGACATGTCGCTCGTCGATCAGGACGCCGTCACCGCCAAGATCTTCCCGCACCCGCTCAACGCGTGGTACGCCGTCGCGTGGGACCACGAGGTCAGCAACAAGGGCCTGCTGGCGCGCACCATCGCCGGCATCCCGATGGCGATCTACCGCACCGGCGACGGTCGCCCGGTCGCGCTCGCCGACGCCTGCTGGCACCGCCTCGCCCCGCTCTCGATGGGCAAGCTGATCGGCTCGGACGAGGTGCAGTGCCCCTATCACGGGCTGACGTACAACTCGGCCGGACGATGCACCGCGATGCCGGCTCAGGAGACCATCAACCCCAGCGCGATGGTGCCGTCATACCCGGCGGTCGAGCGCTACCGCTACATCTGGGTCTGGCCCGGCGACATGACGCTCGCCGACCCGGACCTGATCCCCGACATGCACCAGATGGACTCGCCCGAATGGGCCGGCGACGGCCTCACGATCGACGCCCCGTGCAACTACCAGCTGATCCTCGACAACCTGATGGACCTGACCCACGAGGAGTTCGTGCACGGCTCCAGCATCGGCCAGGCCGAGCTCAGCGAGTCGGAGTTCCACACCCGCCTCGAGGACGACGGCAGTGTCACAGTCTCGCGCTGGATGCACGACGTCGCACCGCCGCCGTTCTGGCTCGAGAACATCCGCGACCGCTTCCCCGACTTCGAGGGGCATGTCGACCGCTGGCAGATCATCCACTACTACGCGCCGTCGACGATCTGCATCGACGTCGGCGTCGCGAAGGCCGGCACCGGAGCGCCGGAGGGGGACCGCAGCCAGGGCGTCAACGGGTATGTCATGAACACCATCACCCCGAGGACCGATCGAAGCTCGCACTACTTCTGGGCGTTCATGCGCAACTACCGGCTCGACAGCCAGCTCATCACCACGCAGCTGCGCAACGGCGTCAAGGGCGTGTTCGCCGAGGACGAGGCGATGCTCAAGGCGCAGCAGGAGGCGATCGACGCCAACCCCGAGCACGCGTTCTACAGCCTCAACATCGACGCCGGCGGCATGTGGGTGCGCCGGATCCTCGATCGCATGCTGCAGGCGGAGGGACGCACTGGCGCCGAGGTGCCGACCGCGTCACCGGCGCGATGAGCGTCGACAACCGGGCCGAGTGGCGCCTCGGCCACGTCGTCGAGTCGGTGCCGGTCGCGCGGGACATCCGCCGCATCACGATCGAACGGCCGGGAGCCGCTCCCGGTCGGGCCCGGCCCGGTACGCATCTCGACGTGCGCGTGCGGCTTGATGGCCGCGAGGACCTGCGGTCGTACTCCGTGGTGGAGTCCGACGACGACGGCCGACGGCTGACGATCAGCGTGCTGCGGGTGCCGGAGTCGCGCGGTGGCTCGGTGTTCATGCACGGCCTGCAGGTCGGCGACCAGTTAATGACGACGCAGCCACTGCAGAACTTCCCGCTGCGGGTCGGTGCCACGCGGTACGTGCTGGTGGCCGGGGGAGTCGGCATCACGGCGCTCGTCGCAATGGCTCGGGTGCTGCGCGAGCTGAAGGCTGACTACTCGCTCGTGTACGTCGGGCGCAGCCGCGAGCAGATGGCCTATCTGTCGTCGCTCGCGGAGCTGCACGGAGAACGGCTCGAGGTGTACGTCGATGACGAGGGTTCCTCGCTCGACGTCGCTGAGCTGGTTGCGGGTGTCGGCGTCGATCCGCGGGCACCCGGGACGGAGATGTACGTATGCGGCCCGATCAGGCTGATGGACGGCGTGCGCCGGGCCTGGGCGCGCGAGGCGCTGCCGCCGGCCAACCTGCGCTTCGAGACGTTCGGCAGCAGCGGCTGGTTCGACGCCGAGGAGTTCGTCGTACGGGTGCCACAGCTGGGAGTCGAGACGACCGTCGGCTCCGGCTCCACGATGCTCGAGGCGTTGACCGCCGCCGGCGCCGACATGATGTACGACTGCCGCAAAGGGGAGTGCGGCCTGTGCCGGGTCGACATCGGCGCGGTGGACGGGCTCATCGACCACCGCGACGTGTTCCTGAGCGAGCGGCAGAAGGAGCGCGACGACGCAGTCTGCATCTGTGTGTCCCGGGTCGTGTCGGGCCCTGACGGACGAGCGCCGGCGCTGACCCTCACCCTGCCCTGAGGGGTCTCAGCTCTGGGGGTCGGGGGTGCGCGGGGTCAGCGGCTCGCGCACGTCCGGGCCGGCAACGACCTGGTTGGCGATCTCGCCGATCCCCTCGACCCGCATGCGCACGACGTCGTCTGCCTGCAAGGGCCGGTGGCTGTCGCGACCGTGGCGCCCCCACCCCTCGGCGAGGCAGCCGTTGCCGCAGGTCCCTGAGCCGAACACGTCGCCCGGGCGCACATCGGCGCCCCGCGAGGCATAGCTGATCATCTCGGCGAAGCTCCATGACATCGAGCTGAGCCGGTCGCGACCGATGAGCTCGTCCCCGATCCACACCTCCATCGCGAGGTCGAAGCCCAAGCCCTTTGCGTGGGGCTCGAGCTCGTCGGCGGTCACGAGCCAGGGACCGAGGGTCAACGACCCGTCCTTTCCCTTGCACGGGCCCAATGGCCCCTGCATCTCCTCGAACTGCAGGTCGCGGGCGGACCAGTCGTTGACGATCGTGTAGCCGAGGATCGAGTCCTGTGCTTCGGCAACCGTGAGGTCGCGCCCACCCCGGCCGATGATCGCGGCGACCTCGAGCTCGAAGTCGAACGCCCGACTTCCCGGCGGGATCGGCACGTCGTCGTTGGCCCCGACGACTGCTGCGGGGTTGGTGAAGTAGAACAGCGGTTGGCGGTACCAGACGTCGGGCACGACGGGCCCTGGGTTCGCGAGCATCGAGACCCCCAGGACGTGCTGCTCGAACACCATGAAGTCACGTATGGATGCCGGCTCCACGGGTGGCAGGAGACGCACGCGGTGGACAGGCACACGAATGTCTCGGTCGAGTGCAGCCCGTCCGGCCTCGTCGAGTCCATCGTCGAGCACCGTGCGGATCTCGGGAGTGGGCCAGATGTCGGCTCCGTCTGTCACGCCGAGCCCGACGTGGCCGGCGTTCTCGTAGCGGACCCACTTCATCGGGACACCAGGTGATCGTGCAGGTTCGCCATGCAGCCGAACAGCTCGGGCCCGGTGCCCGGAGTCCCGCCGTCGAGCTCGCGGTAGATCGTCTTGACGTTGACCGCGAGACGTTCACTTTCCGGCCAGCCCGCGAATGGCCCGAGGTCGATCGACTGGGCCGCCTCGTTGCTGTCCATGCCGCGCAGATGGCATGCGATCGCACCCTCGTGAATGTGCTCGACGTAGTCGATCATGGCGCGCACTGCGGCGATCGTGCCGACGGGTCCGTGCCCCGGCACGACGTGCTCGACGCCCAGGTCGATGATCGTGCGGCACGCGTCGAGCCAGCGCTGAGCCGGCCCAGCCCAGATCAGTGGGGTGCCGCCCGCGAAGACGATGTCGCCGGTGAAGACCGTACGGGCCGCTGGCACGTGCACCAAGGTGTCGCCGAGGGTGTGGGCAGGGCCCACGTCGATCAGCTCGACGTCCCACCCGCCCACGAGCAGCTCCCGACGTCCGGTGAACGTGCTGCTGGGGTAGGTCGGCGTGATCCCGCTGAAGTCGAACCGGCCGAAGATCGATCGGACGTACCCGCCGGTGGGATCGGGCAGGTGGAGCAGTCCGGCGACCCGGTCTGGCCCGACGAGCATCATGTCGTCGACCGAGCCTGCCGCCGCGATGATCTCGACGTCGCGCACCAGTTGATTGCCGAACCAGTGGTCGCCGTTGCCATGTGTGTTGACGAGGCGGGTGACGGGGATGCCGTGCGATGCCTGCGGCAAGGCGTGGAGCATCTCGGTGGTCGACGGCAGGTCGAAGAGAGTGTCGACGAGAAGCGCCTCGCGGTCGCCGACGATCAGCCCCGCGTTGCTCAGCCCCCAGCCGCCGTCACTCTGGACCCACGCCCAGCAGGGGCCGTTGACGTGTGACCACTCCGTAGCGAGCATCCAGACAATTTAACAGGAAACCTGATGAAAATCCATGCTCTCTCAGGTCTCCAGGCTCGTCCGGCACTCCGCCAGGAAGCGCCGGAGCAGGGCCGTGTCCGAGGTGCTGAGGGCACCGGTCATCTGCTTCTCGATGGCCGCGACGTGCGGGCGACGCTCCTCCAGGATCGCCCGGCCCTCGGGCGTCAGCGCGATGAGCAGACGACGCTTGTCGTCCGGGTCGCGATGGCGCTCGATCAGGCCGCGATCCTCCAGGATCAGGACCATGTCGGCCATCGTCTGGGCGGTCACGAACGAGTTGCGGGCCAGCTGCGCCGAGCTGATGTCGCCGTGGCGTTCGAGCACGGTCATCGCGGTGTACTGCAGGGCGGTCAGGCCGACGGGTCGCATCAGCTCGTCGAGGCGGGCTCGCACGGACAGCTCGAGCTGCTTCACGAGGTAGAGGAGCGTGGGGTTTCCGGCCATGCGCCCATTCTGGCTGATCAGAGGCGCTTGACCGGGGATGCGCGGGCTCAGGTCGTCTCGGGTGCGGTGAGGGTCGTGGCCCGTTGCACATGGCGTGCGATCAGGGCGTAGACCTGGCGAGCCTTGTCGTCGTCCTCGGCGTCGTACCCGTGATCGGCGTCGGCCACGTCGTGATGCTCGACGAGGGCGCCCGCCTCGCGGAGGCGGTCGGCGTACGCCACGCCCTCCGCACGCAGGAGGTCCAGTGCCGCCGTGATGACCAGGGCCGGCGCGATGCCGTGGAGATCGGCCGTGTCGGCCGGGTTGGCAGGGGAGACCAACGGATCGAGACGGTCCTGGGGATCGGGCACGTACGAGCCGTCGAAGACCTCAGCCATCCAGGGACGCAGCTTCGGCTTGGGAGTCGCAGCGTGCTTGTCCTTGGCGCTGGTCGCCAGGTCGAGCGGCGGGTAGTGGAGCACCTGCAAGGCGGGTGCGGGACCGTCCTGCTCGAACGCCTGGCGCGCCACCGCGGCGGCCAGCCCGGCGCCGGCGCTCTGTCCGCCGACCGTGAGCCGGCTGCCGTCCCAGCCGTGCTCGGCACCGTTGGCCGCGACCCACTGGACGACCTCGTACGCCTGCCGGGTCGGGGCCGGGAACGGGTGCTGCGGGGCGACGACGTAGTCGACGTTGATCACCACGACGCCGGCCTCTGCCGCGACGAACCGGCACAGCGGGTCATCCAGGTCGATGATCGGGATGACGTAGCCGCCGCCGTGGAAGTTCACGTGGACCGCGGGTGCAGGGCCGCCAGTGGCGGGGAGGTAGACGACGGCGCGAGCCGGCGCGACCGACGTCGGGATCGTGATCTCGTGACTGTTCCCGGCGAACTCCGCGAGGCGCTCGTACGGGGAGGCGCCTTTCCCTGATCGCGCGGCCAGGGCGACGACGCGTTGGAGGGTCTTGGCAGCGAACGCGGCCACCGCAGGTCGGGCCAGGATGGACATGTGTCTCCGATCGGCGGGGGAGACCTGTGCTAATCATCAGGTTTCCTGCTTATTATCGAAGATTAGCACGACGACGGCCGTCGCGGAATGGGTCACCGCGGACGACGGGTCGCGTTCTGGATCACTCCGCTGAGGGGGTCGGGACCGACGGCTCCGCCTTCTTGGGCGCCGGCTCCTGAGTCGTCTCAGTAGGGGCCGGCTCCTGGGTCTCGGTGGACAGGCTCTTGGAGGTCGGTGCCGACGTGGTCGGCTCCTTGGTGGGCGCCGATGCCGTCGATGGTGCCGGGGCGGCGGTCAGGTAGGTCATGTGGATCCACAGGTTCGACGTGGTGCCGAAGATGCTGTTGTTGGCGCAGATGTGCTGCCCATTGCGATACAGGAGGACGTTGGCATAGCCGGTGCCTCCGGAGATGCCGGCCTGCACCTGCAGCTGGGAAACCCGCTCGTCCTCGTCCGCCTGGGCGGAGATGACCTGCTCGCCGGCGTTGCGGTCGAAGTTGATCCGCAGGTCGCACTTGTTCACCAAGGTGATCCCGGTGATGCCGACGGCGGCGTGCGTGGAGTTGGTGTGGAGCTGGACGGTCGTGCCGAGCCGGACCACGCCGCCGCGGACCAGGATCCTGCTCTGGGACTCAGCCGCAGGCACGCTGTCGGGGCTGAAAGCAGCGTAGGCGGCGGTGCCGCCCATCCCCAGGCCGACGACGGTCGTGAGCGTCACGAGAACGCGCCGCGTCCTCAGTCCGCCCGGACGACCTCGATGCCGGCGCGGCGCGCTCCCGCGATGTGCCGCTGATGCGCGCCGTGACGTCGAAAAACCCTTGATACCCACCCGAGAAAAAGACACGCTGTCGATCCTGCCTCGGGCAAGACCTCGATCCCAGAGCCCATGAGGATCAGATACACGTGGTCACAAATGACCAGCTGGTACTGACGCTCAGAACGGCGGCCAGGGGATCGCCGGCATGTCGCCGCGCGGCGCCGGGAAATGAGCCTGACGCAGCAGGCGCTCGCACCGGGTCGCGAGCACGGCGATCTCGGCCTCGGTCAGCAGGGCGGCGAGCGTGACACCGAGATCGGCGGCCAGCGCTGATCGGACACGCTCGACGCCTTCGAGCTCGTCGGTCCAGAGCTCGCGGCCCAGCCACCCCCACAGGACGGTGCGCAGCTTGTGGTCGGTGTGGAACGTGAGCCCGTGATCCACGCCGTGACGGTGTCCGTCCGCCATCTCGAGAACATGGCCACCCTTGCGGTCGGCGTTGTTGACGACGATGTCGAACACCGCCATGCGGCGCAGCGCAGCTGAGTCCTCGTGAATCAGCGACACCGGGCGGTCGCGCTCGTCGAGGCCGTCGAAGACGTGGCACCAGCCTTCGTCGGGCATCCCGTCGGTCGCCACCAGCGTGACGGCCTGCTGCGCCGGATCGGTCTCCTGCCACAGCTGAGCCATCCCGGGACCCAGCGGACCGTCGCGCAGCCAGGTGGACGGGGCGATGTTCCACCCGAACGCCTCGGACACGGCATAGGCCGCGACCTCGCGATGGGCCAGGTTGCCGTCCGGGAAGTCCCACAGCGGTCGCTCGCCGGCGATCGGCTTGTAGACGACCTTCACGTCGCCGATCTGACCGAGGAACGTCGCATTCGACGCCGGCATGATCCGACTCGTCACCTCGAGGTCACCCTCGACGAGATCGGCGGTGAACGTCACCGGAACCCTTCGGGCAGCTCGCAGATGTGGTCGTCGGAGTCCATCGGGAGGCGGCACAACGGGCAGATCGGGCGACCGGCCCCGACGACCTCGCGGGTGCGCTTGGCGAAGGCGCGGGCCGTGCCGACCGGGATGCGAATCAGCAGCGCCTCCTCCGGCTCGACCTCGATGACCTCGATGTCGTCGAGCTCGTCGACGTCGACCTCGATGATGGGGAACGCCTCGATGACGATCTGGGCCGTCGTCGGGTCCCAGCCGAGGCTCATCACGCCGGCGCGGAACTGCTCGTCGATGGGCAGCTCCAGCGGATCGTTGTCCACGAGTCCCTCAGGAGTCAGCGCCGGCACGCTGTACGGGTTGCCGTCCGTCGCCATGAGCTCGTCGAGGACCTCCTCGACCCTCTCGGCGAGCGCAGCGGACTGGTCCTTCTCGAGTGCGACGCTGACGATCCGGTTGCCGGCGCGGGCCTGCATGTAGAACGTACGAGCGCCGGGTTGCCCGACCGTCCCGATCACGAACCGGTCAGGCCAGTCGAAGCCGTGGACGATGGGGGGCATGTAGCCATGTTAGGAGCGAGCCCGAGGGGAACCCTCGGGGCCTGCTCCGCCGCCGACCGGCGCGTCAGTCGTGCTGGGGGTCGCGTCGAGCCAGGAGAGGTCGCCGGCATCGGTGTTGACGGCCACGACGTCCGGCCGGTCCGGGGTGTATCTCACGATCGATGCCGACGCCGGATTGACATGGATGCGCTGGAACAGGTCGAGGTCCATCCCGAGGGCGTCGGCCAGGATCGACTTGATGATGTCGGCGTGACTGACGGCCGCCCAGATCGCGCCCGGTCCGTGCTCGGCCTCGAACGCCGCGTCGAGACGCCGGATCGCGGCGACGGCCCGGGCCTGCATCGCGACCATCGACTCCCCGCCGGGGAACGTGGCAGCCGATGGCTGCTTCTGCACCACCGACCACAGGTCCTCCTTGGCGAGGTCGGCAAGTGCCCGGCCCTGCCACTCGCCGTAGTCACACTCCGTGATGCCTTCGTCGATCGGCATCGGCGGGGAACCGCGTTGCTGGTCGAGGATCGCCTGCGCGGTCTGCTGGCAGCGTTCCAGCGGGCTCGAGACGATGCCAACGAGGGGCACCGCCGCGAGGCGCTCGCCCGCTCGCTTGGACTGGTCCGTGCCGAGCCCGTCGAGCTCGACGCCGGCCGTGCGGCCGGCGAGCACGCCGCTGGCGTTCGCGGTCGTACGCCCGTGCCGCACCAGGATGACTGTGGCCATGCCTGCGAGCCTAGAGCTTGTCTCCTACAGCAGGCTCGGTTGAGCCCGCGGCGACGCGTCGCTGCCAGACGATCAACGCGGGCGGAGCGACCAGCTCGAGCACGATCGCCACGAGTGAGACCGGGTGCGGTCGACCGCGCTGCTGCCACGACCTGAGCCGCGCCAGGCCACCGACGAAGAGCGTGGCGAGCGACCCGGTCACGGCGGGGGACCGCTCGGCCCGGGGGAGCTGCGACCAGATGACGGCTCCCCAGGCGAGCTTGAACACGTTGGCGTAGCGCAACGAGCTGTCGACCGTGGGAGTCACCTCCGGCGATCCGCCCGGCACTCCCTGAGCACCTCGCGCGATCTCTCCCGCCGCGCTGGCCGCGGGGATCGCAGCCATGGCTCCCAGCGCCCATTGCAATCGCCGACGACTCGTCGCGTCAGTCATCACGACACCTTGCTCGTGCTTGCTGCTGCGAACACCGCGTCGTTGACCGCGGTCGGCGACATCGCGAGGAATCGCTTCTGCACCCGGCTGAGGTTGTCGGTCAGGTAGCGACGGCGCGGGTGCCGCGACGTCAGCGCCCGATCGACGGCCTTGACGACCTTCTGGGGATCTCCCGCGAGCTTCTGGAAGCGGGGGATGAGCTTGCGGGTGCCGGCCAGATGCGGGGCGTACAGCTCTTGGTGGTGCTCGGACAGCTTCGTGACCATGCGGTCGTGGTCGACGAGCGCGTCACCCCACATGTCGGTGCGGGTGGGCCCGGGCTCGACGAGCGAGACCCGGATGTCCCACGGCCGCAGCTCCATGCGCAGCGCGTCGGCGAGGGACTCGATCGCGTACTTCGACGCGCTGTAGGCGCCGCTCCCCGGCAGGGTGATCAGACCGCTGACCGACGACATGAAGACGATCCGGCCACCGGCCGCGCGGACGTGCGGCAGCGCCGCCTGGGTCACGCCGATCTGGGCCGTGACGTTGACGTCGAGCTGGCGCGACAGATCGTCCAGCGACAGTCCCTCGACCGGGCCGTTCACGATGATGCCGGCGCTGTTCACGACGCCGTCGAGCTTGGCCGGGAGGCGCTCGGACAGCCCTGCGAGCGATGACCGGTCGGTGATCTCGAGGGGGACCGCGTGCACCCGGTCCAGACGATCGAGTCGCTCGAGATCGGCGTCGGATCGCGCCGTCGCGTACACGTCCCAGCCCCGTTCGCTCATGTGCTGGGTGATGGCCAGGCCGATTCCTCGGCCGGCGCCTGTGACCAATACGGAAGGCATTGCTTCTCTCCTGACGGCTGCGACACTGCCAGATGCAGTATACGAATCATATAGTGTCCGATCCCAAAACATATGTCAATGTTGTAGGATGGAGACATGACGACGAAGACGTACGGTCAGATGTGCTCGATCGCGCGCTCGCTCGACGTGCTCGGCGAGCGGTGGAGCATCCTGGTCGTTCGCGAGCTGCTGCTCGGGCCGAAGCGGTTCAAGAGCTTGCTGGCTGCTCTGCCCGGGGTCGGCAGCAACCGGCTCTCCGACCGGTTGAAGGGGCTCGAGGAGGCGGGGATCGTCCGACGGACCACGCTGCCGGCGCCCGCCGCGGTCCCGGCCTACGAGCTCACCGACGAGGGCGAGCGCCTGCGCGGGCCGCTGGTCGCTCTGGGACTGTGGGGGCTCGACCTGCCCGTGGACGAACGCATCGACCCGCAGACCCTGCGTGCCGAGCTCATCGCGATGGCTCTCGCGGGCATGCAGACGAAGCTGCTGGACCGCACCCGTCGTGACGCGTTCGAGTTCCACGTCGGGGACGAGGTGTTCCACCTGCAGCTGCGGGACGGACGGTTTCGCGCACAATCGGGCCCGTCGCCGAGCGATCCGGTCGTCAGCGTGGCCTGCGATCTGCAGACGTTCACCGATCTCGCGCTGCGTACGCTGACGCCGGCCCAGGCGATCAAGGACGGACGCGCGACGATCCTGGCCGGGGCGCGCAGCGCATTGACCGAGCTCTACCGCGTGCTGGTCTATGTCCCACACGCCCCGTTGCCGTCACCCGCCTAGACGATGCGACGACACACGTGCTGCACGGCGGCGGAGGGCGTCGGACCACCGACGGCGTTCCTCGTCGGTCCGGGGCGGGGCTTGTCGGACTTCGCACGGCTTCCCATCGTCGCCCAACGCGACCATCGTGAAGTAGCAGCTGTTGGTGTGCCTCCGGACCCCCGTCGTGACGTCCTCGGTCTCGACGCGGATGCCGACCTCGAGCGAGGATCGTCCGGTGTAGTTGACCGACGCCAGCAGGGTGACCAGGTCGCCGATGTGCACCGGACTGTGGAAGCGCACCTGGTCGACTGACGCCGTCACCATGTACTGGCGGGTGAAGCGGCTCGCGCACGTGTAGGCGACCTGATCCAGGTACTTGAGGATGAGACCGCCGTGCACGTTGCCGGCAAAGTTGGCCATCTCCGGTGTCATGAGGATGGTCATGGTGAGGTCGCGCTCGAGGCGTTCTTCTGTGGGCGGGAGGCCTCGCGTCACGGGTAGAGGCCGCGGATCTGGTGCGCTTCGGCCACGCGCTGCACGGCGATCACGGTCGCGGCCTCGCGCAACGTGATGCCGAGTCGCTGCGAGCTCTCGACGACCGCGGTCCAACCGGCCAGCATGCGCTGGCGCAGTCGCTCCTCGACCTCGTCGGCCGACCACCAGTACGCCTGGTTGCCCTGCACCCACTCGAAGTACGAGACGATCACGCCGCCCGCGTTCGCGAGGATGTCGGGGACGACCAGGACTCCGTTGGCGCGCAGGACCTGGTCCGCCTCCGCCGTCGTCGGCCCGTTGGCACCCTCGACGACGACCGTCGCGCGAACCTGCGCGGCATTCGCCGCGTTGATGACACCTTCGACCGCCGCCGGAACCAGGAGATCGACGTCGAGCGTCAGGAGGCTCTCGGGATCGAGGGGCTCGGCCTCGGCGAACCCGAGCACCGTGCCGCTGACAGCGACGTGCTCACTCAGGCGTTCGACGTCGATCCCGTTGCTCGCCTGGACGGCGCCGTACTGGTCGCTGATCGCGACGATCCGCACGCCGGCGTCGGCAAGGAACTGAGCGGCTGAGGCGCCCACCTTGCCGAATCCCTGCACGGCTGCCGTCGCGGAGGTCGGGGCAACGCCCACGTGCTGCAGCGCGGCCAGCGCCACCTGCGCGACGCCGCGAGACGTCGCGGTCGAACGGCCAAGCGAACCGCCGATGCTGACCGGCTTGCCCGTCACGACGCCGGGAACGGTGTATCCCGCGTTGACCGAGTACGTGTCCATGATCCACGCCATGGTCTGCTCGTCGGTGCCGATGTCGGGTGCCGGGATGTCCTTGTCCGGCCCGAGCACCGGCTGGAGCTCGCTGGCGTACCGGCGGGTCACGCGCTCGAGCTCGCCCTTGGAGTAGAGGCGCGGGTCGATCGTGACGCCACCCTTGGCGCCGCCGTACGGCACGTCGAGAAGGGCGCACTTCCAGGTCATCCACATCGCCAGCGCACGCACCTCGTCGAGCGACACGTCGGGGCTGTAGCGCAGTCCGCCCTTGGTCGGGCCCCGCGAGAAGTTGTGCTGCACCCGGTATCCCGTGAGGACCTCCATGGTGCCGTCGTCGCGACGCAGCGGGATGCTGACCCGGGTCTCCCGCCGGGCGCTGCCGAGCAGCTGTCCGAGTCCACTGCTGTAGCCCAGCAGCTCCACCGCGAAGGCCAGCTGCGCCTGTGCGTCGGCGAGAGCGTGCTCGCCCGGGCTCCGCTGTGTCGTGCCGGTGGTCGGTTCTTCGGTCAGTGTCATCAGATGATCCCGTCGGTGAGGTGGTCAGGCGTGCCGAATCGATGTGCGGTGATGCTGATGGCCTGCTCCTCGAGGAACGGCAACAGCTCGAGCCGGCCCGACTCCGTGACGCGGTTGGCGTACACGGCGAGGTCGGGTCGTCCGCCGGTCGGGCGTGCGAGCGAGGAGGCAGGTGCGCCGATCAAGCGGATTCGTGCCTGCTGGATCGCGTCGGCGGCCTCCAGCCATTCGGCCTCGGGTTGCGTCGCGACCGTGACACCAAGCTCGGCGAGCGCGGCGTTCAGGGCAGCCGGCAGGGCAGCCGGCGTTGAGACGGTGAGCTCGGAGCCGGCGAGCAGTCCCGCGCCCACGACACGAACAAGTGTCGGCAGGGGAGTGTCGACAGACAGCCGTACGAGGACCGGGGTCGGGACATAGCGGAAGAGGTTGCGCTCGGCGGTCAGCTGCGAGACGTCCTTGGCCTGCCCGAACTCGTCACGCCACGCCACGGCGTCACTCGCGAACGAGCGGGTGAGGAAGTCCAGCTGCCACGGCGCGAGATCGAGCTCGTCGGTGACACCCAGCAGCCGTTCGATGACCGGCGACAGCTCGGCGCTCTCGGCGGTCGAGCGGGCGCACTCCCAGGAACCGAGCCCGACGAGGTAGTTGGGTCCGCCGGCCTTGAACCCGGGTCCGACGGCAGACTTCTTCCAGCCGCCGAACGGCTGACGCTGGACGATCGCGCCGGTGGTGCCGCGGTTGACGTAGAGGTTGCCGGCCTGGACCCGGTCGAGCCAGGTCGCGATCTCTGCTGGGTCGAGGGAGTGGATCCCCGCCGTGAGCCCGTAGTCGACCTGGTTCTGGATGTCGATCGCATCGTCGAGAGTCGCGGCGGTCATGATGCCGAGGACAGGGCCGAAGAACTCGGTGAGGTGCACGTGGGAGCCGCGTTGGACCCCTTCGCGTACGCCAGGGCTCCAGAGCTGACCTTCGTCGTCGAGCCGGCGCGGCTCGACGAGCCACGACTCGCCGGGCGCGAGGGTCGTGAGCGCCTCCAGCAGCTTCCCCTGGGCGGGCTCGATCAGTGGGCCCATCTGGGTCGTGGCGTCCTCGGGGCGGCCGACCGTCAGTGACGTGACGGCATCGACGAGCTGGTCGCGGAACCGGCGTGAGGTTGCGACGGATCCGACCAGGATCACGAGGGACGCGGCCGAGCACTTCTGGCCCGCGTGGCCGAACGCGGAGTAGACGACGTCCTTGACGGCGAGGTCGAGGTCGGCACTGGGGGTCACGACGACCGCGTTCTTGCCGCTCGTCTCGGCCAGCAGTGGGAGGTCGGGCCGGAACGAGCGGAACAGTTCCGCGGTCTCATACCCTCCGGTGAGGATCACGCGGTCGACGCGGGAGTCGGACACGAGCCTGCGTCCCAGTTCGCCCTCGTCGAGGTGGACGAGGTGCAGGACGTCGCGTGGCACGCCCGCCTCCCAGAGCGCGTCGACCATGACCGAGCCGCATCGTGCTGCCGGGGCGGCGGGCTTGATGACGACGGCCGATCCGGCGGCCAGGGCCGCGAGCGCCGACCCGGCCGGGATCGCGACCGGGAAGTTCCACGGGGGAGTCACCACGGTCAACGCCGAGGGCATGAACCGGGCACCGTCGACCTCGTCGAGCTCGCGGGCGAGGTGGGCGTAGTAGCGGGCGAAGTCGATCGCCTCGGAGATCTCCGGGTCCGACTGGTCGAGGGTCTTGCCGGCCTCGGACGCCATGACCTCCGCAAGGTCGCCTCGACGGGTCTCGAGCACGTGCGCGGCGCGCTCGAGGATCTCTGCACGCTCCGACCCCCTGAGCAGGCCCCAGTCCGCACCGGCGGTCGCTGCGGTCGAAAGCACGGTGTCCACCTCCAGGACGGTCGAGAGCGTGTGGCTCGCGACCAGGTCGTCGCCGAGCGTGGAGGTGGCCACGCGGGAGAGGATCCCTCGGGCCCAGCGGCGGTTGTCCGGAAGTGAGGAGTCCGTGTCGGGCGCGTTGCGGAACTCTGTCCCGGTCTCTTCGGGAGGCGGGAGGAGCCGGCTCTGCGTACGGTTCGGCGCGGGAACGTCGGCGTCAAGCGCCGCCAGCGACTCGAGGAAACGCTCCTTCTCCCGCTCGAACAGTGCTTCATCGTCGTGGAGGTCGAACACGGCCGACATGAAGTTGTCGTGGCTCGCGCCCTCCTCGAGCCGCCGGATCAGGTACGCGATCGCGACGTCAAACTCGCGTGGGTGCACAACCGGCGTGTAGAGCAGGAGACCGCCGACGTCCTGCTTGACGGCCTCGGCCTGTCCCTGCGCCATGCCCAGGAGCATCTCGATCTCCATGCTGTGGCGCACCCCGCGCTCGCCGGCGAGCAGCCAGGCGTACGCGAGGTCGAACAGGTTGTGGCCCGCGACGCCGATCCGCACGTTGTCGATGTGCTCGGGTCGCAACGCGAAGTCGATGACGCGCTTGTAGTTGGTGTCGGACTCCTGCTTGGTGCTCCAGGTCGCGAGCGGCCAGTCGTGCAGCGACGCCTCGACCCGCTCCATCGGCAGGTTGGCGCCCTTGACGACGCGGACCTTGATCCCCGCGCCGCCCTTGGCCCGCCGCTCGGCGGACCAGGCCTGCAGCCGCATCATCGCGCTCACGGCATCTGGCAGGTATGCCTGCAGGACGATGCCGGCCTCGAGGCCGAGGAGGTGGGGCTTGTCGAGGATCGCGGTGAAGACGGCGATCGTGAGGTCGAGGTCGCGGTACTCCTCCATGTCGAGGTTGATGAACTTCGGCGTGGAGGACGCTGCGGCCTGCTCGAACAGTGGGGTCAGGCGCTCCACGACGTGCTCGACGGCCTCGTCGAATGCCCAGGCCGAGTGGGGGCCGATGGTCGACGAGACCTTGATCGACACGTAGTCCACGTCCGGACGGGCCAGCAGCTTGTGGGTGCCATCGAGCCGGCGCGCGGCCTCCTGGTCGCCGAGCACGGCCTCGCCCAACAGGTTGACGTTGAGTCGGGCTCCGCGGCGGCGGATCTTCGCGATGGCCTTGCCGAGGCGGGCGTCGGTGGCGTCCACGATCAGGTGGCCGACCATCGATCGCAGCGCGCGTCGTACGAGCGGGATCACCAGGCGGGGAAGGACGAGTCCGGCCGCGCCTCCGAGGCGTACGGCTGTGCGCAGGTGCCAGGGGAGGAACGACGGCACGTCCCGGGCGAGGGTCGCGAAGTTGCGCGCGGCGACCTTCGGATCCTCCGGTCGGATCACCCCGTCGATGAACCCGACCGTGAAGGGCAGTCCCCGGGGATCCTTCAACACGCCGGCCAGCTGCGTCGCTGCGCGGTCGGGTGGCACCTCCGCTGCGCTCGCGAGCCAGCGCCGTACGAGCGCGATCGTCTCGTCGGCGAGCGCGAGCGTGTCGGGTGCGCGGTGGGCGACCTCAGTCATGTGCAACCTCGGGGAATCTAGGCGGTTTCGTAGGACCAGTGTGTGAGCCGCATCAGTTAAGGTAAAGCGAAGTTTTCTGACTGGTATTCGTCAGAATTGATGATGAATAGGAGACCGTCGTGCTGGATGTCCGCCGACTCAAGCTGCTGCGCGAGCTGCAGCTCCGAGGCACCCTCGCCGCAGTCGCTGCGGCCCTCCACCAGAGTCCGTCGTCGGTCTCCCAGCAGCTGACCCTGCTCGAGAAGGAGGTCGGCGTCGAGCTGCTCCGCAAAGTGGGCCGCAAGGTCCAGCTGACGCCCGAGGCCGAGATCCTGGTGGGCCACGCGGCGGCGGTCCTGGAGCGACTCGAACAGGCCGAGTCGGACCTGGCGGCCTCGCTCGAGGAGGCCAGCGGCACGTTGCGCCTCGTCGCGTTCCAGTCGGTCGTGCTGGCTCTCATTCCTGCGACATTGACGATCCTGGCGCGCGACCATCCTGGTCTTCGCGTGACGATGACCCAGCGCGAGCCCGAGACCGCCCTCTACGAGACCTCGGCGCGCGACTTCGACCTCGTGATCGCCGAGCAGTACCCCGGCCACGCGGCGCCGTGGTACTCCGAGCTCGACCGGATGGACCTGACGACTGACGCGATCCGGTTGGCCGTGCCGCCGAAGGGGCAGCCCTGGTCGGAGATCACCTCGATCCAGGAGGCTGCGGACGCCCCGTGGGTCATGGAGCCGCAAGGCGCCGCGTCGAGGCACTTCGCGGAGCAGGTGTGTCGTTCGGCCGGATTCGAGCCCGACGTCCGGTTCGAGACGGCGGACCTGCAGGCCGAGATCCGGCTCATCGAGTCCGGCAACGCGGTCGCCCTGCTGCCCAGCCTGCTGTGGAGAGGCCGCGAAGTGCCGGTCACGCTCCATGATCTCGACGACCTGCCGCGGCGCACCATCTTCACCGCGACCCGCCGGGCGTCCGCACGGCATCCCGCCGTCCTGGCCTGCCGTGAAGCGCTGGCGACGGCGGTCGGTACGTCGTAGGGCCCGATCCGCAGCCGCCGCCGGCACATGTCAGGTCATTTGTCCGGATGTCGAGACATATGGTGTCGAGGTTGTTATCCCGGCCCGGAAGCGAGGATGCTCGGGAAGATGCTGGGATCGGGGGAACGGCATGCGACCTGAGTTCCAGGACGTCGTCGACGAGGTGTCGCGGCTGCTCGGCAGACCCGTGACGCTCGAGGACCGCAACTTCAACCTCGTCGCCTTCGCCTCGCACGACGCGCAGGTCGACGACGTGAGGCTGCGCTCGATCCTGCAGCGCCACTCCACCCGTGAGGTGCAGGACTGGTTCGAGAACTTCGGCATCGCGACGAGCGACGTGCCACTGCGCACCCCCACCTCCGCGCAGCTCGGCGTGGTCAGCCGGCTCTGCCTTCCCGTCCGCTGGAACGGGGTGACGTACGGCTACCTGTGGCTGCTCGACGAGGATGCCGGGATCGACGAGTCGCGCGTGCCTGCCGCGATGACCCTCGCCGACCGGGCCGGCGCCCTGATGGCCCAGCAGGCCCGCTCGCGCGAGGACCTCAGGTTCACGGTCCAGGACCTGTTGTCCGCGGACCCGGAGGCGGTCCAGCGGGCCGCGACGGAGATCCACGCTCTCGGCATCATCGGCCCTGACGTCCCGGTCGTGGCGATCGAGCTCCGCCTGGTGACCGCCGGCCCGGCTCAGCTCGTGCCCATGAACCTGTGGCGGCTGCCGCGGACCGTCCTGGCCGCTAGCGGTGACGAGCACAACACGCTCCTCGTGCCGGTGGGGGAGAACGGTCTCGAGCTCGCCCGAGACGTCGCCCGGCAGGCGAGGGAGCTGTATGCCGAACGACTTCCCGCGTCCGCACGCGAGGGGCTCGTCGCCGGGATAGGCGGTGTCCAGCCGAACCTCTCCGAGGCCCGGGCCAGCTGGCTCGAGGCCAGGCTCGCGACCCGAGTCGCCGAGGCGGTGCCGACCCTGCGCCCGATCGCCGCATGGTCGGAGCTCGGGGTCTACCGGCTGCTGGCGTGTGGTCCCGACAAGGCCCTGACCAGTGCGGTGCTCGATCCGGCCGTGCTCCGGCTGCTGGAGGAGGATGCGGACCCCGATCTCCGGGACACCGCCCTGGCCTACCTCGACGCGGCCGGCAACGTGCAGGACACCGCGACGGCGCTCGGGGTCCATCGGCAGACCATCTACTACCGCGTCCAGAAGATCGAGCAGGTCACCGGTCTTGACCTGTCTCGCGGCGACGACAGGCTGGTGCTGCACCTCGGCCTCGTCATGGCGCCGTTCGTGACCGACTCCGGCCAGGCGTGAGTCGGTTGTGCATCTGTCACACCACACGTCGACGAGATTCGTATGTCTGTCGATCGCCGCCCCTCGCGCTGAGGTCTAGGTTCAGACGAATCACCCACGGCAGAGCCTTAGCCGCCCGCTCTCCCTCAACTGCCCGTCACCACGTCATCGACGCATCCCTTTGGAGACACGCATGTCAGCCGGACCCGAGCTCAAGAAGACCCTGACCCAACGCCAGCTCTCGATGATCGCGATGGGAGGTGTCATCGGCGCCGGCCTGTTCGTGGGATCAGGCGCGGTGATCGGCGACGCCGGCCCTGGCGCCTTCATCACGTACGCCGCGACCGGAGTCCTCATCATCATGGTGATGCGGATGCTGGCCGAGATGGCCGTGGCGAACCCCTCCACCGGCTCGTTCGCCGACTACGCGCGCAACGCGATGGGCGGCTGGGCCGGCTTCTCGGTGGCCTGGCTCTACTGGTACTTCTGGGTCATCGTCGTGGGGTTCGAGGCGGTGGCAGGAGCCAAGATCATCCAGTACTGGGTCGACATCCCGTTGTGGATCTCGGCCCTGGTCCTGATGGCTCTCATGACCTCAACCAACCTGTTCTCGGTGTCCTCGTTCGGCGAGTTCGAGTTCTGGTTCGCCGGCATCAAGGTCGCGGCGATCATCTTCTTCATCGTCTGCGGCAGCCTCTTCGTGATCGGTGCCTGGCCCGACAAGGGACTCGACTTCAGCAACCTGTGGGACCACGGCGGCTTCATGCCGAACGGCCCGACCGCACTGTCCGCAGGCGTGGTCACGGTCATCTTCTCGATGGTCGGTGCCGAGGTCGCGACGATCGCGGCCGCCGAGTCCGAGAACCCCGAGCGCGCCGTCGCCAAGGCCGCCAACTCGGTCATCACCCGCATCTGCCTGTTCTTCGTCGGCTCGGTGTTCCTGCTCTCCGTGATCCTGCCCTGGAACTCCCAGGACCTCTCCGGATCGCCCTTCGTGGCAGCGTTCACCGAGATGGGCATCCCGTATGCCGACGACATCATGAACGCCGTCGTCCTGACCGCGGTGCTCTCGTGCCTCAACTCCGGCCTCTACACGTCCTCACGGATGCTGTTCGTCCTGGCTGCCCGCCGCGAGGCACCCGCACAGCTCGTCAAGGTCAATGGCCGCGGAGTGCCGATGGTCGCGATCCTCGCGTCGTCGGTCGTCGGGTTCCTCTGCGTCATCGCTGCCGCGATCGACGAGGACGGCGTGTTCCTGTTCCTGCTGAACTCCTCGGGCGCGATCATCCTGTTCGTCTACCTGCTCATCTCGATCTCCCAGATCCGGCTTCGCCTGCGGGTCGACGACTCGACGCTGAAGGTCAAGATGTGGCTGTTCCCCGTGCTGTCGATCCTGACCGCGCTCGGCATCCTCGGCGTGCTGCTGCAGATGGCACTGACCGACAGCGTCCGCTCACAGCTGGTGCTGAGTCTGCTGTCGTGGGCCGTCGTGGTCGTGCTCTATGCCGTCAACAAGTTCGTCCTCAACCGTTCCGGCGACGGGGCGCCGGCCTCGACCGAGCAGGCGCGCCGCGTCCTGGTGCTGGCCAACGAGACAGCCACGTCCGGTGAGCTCCTCGACGAGCTGCGGCGCATCGATTCCGAGGGCGCAGCGACGTACTTCGTCTGTGTGCCGGCCAGTCCGGTCGAGACGGGTCAGGCGGCCGTCAACGGTCCCGTCAACGTATGGGACGCCACCGCACTCGCCGCACGGGAACGGCTCGAGTACACCCTCGAGACGCTCAGGTCGGAGAACCTTGACGCATCGGGCGAGCTGGGCGACTACCGCCCGCTTCGCGCGCTCAGTCACGCCGTCGAGACGTTCCGGCCCGACCAGATCGTGATCGCCACGCGGCCGCTCGCGGACTCGGTGTGGCAGCGCTACGACGTGGTCGACCGGGCCCGGACGACTTACCCGATCCCGGTCACCCATGTCATCGCGACCCCTCTCGTGGCCGCCACGGTGGAGGACGCGTGACTGTCGTCGCCGGGTGCACCCTCAAGGAGAGCGGCAATGCCAGCCTGGAGCTGGCCGCCACGCTCGCCCGGTCGACGGGGGAGGACGTCGTGGTCGCGGTGGTCGTCAGCGCGGCCTGGCCACCCAGCACCGAGCGCGTCGACGCGGAGTACCGCACGTTCCTCACGCAGCGCGGCGAGCAGGTGATCGCGCAGGCCAAGGAGTGGATGCCGGCCGACATCGACGCCAGCTTCGTGCTGCATCACGCCGCGTCGATCCCGACCGGGCTGGTGGAGGTGGCGCAGCTGCATGACGCGAGCGTTCTCGTGCTCGGGTCGTCCGAGAGCGGCGGCCTGGGCCATGTGGCGCTAGGCAGTGTGGCCGAACGCATCGTGCACAGCTCGCCGGTCCCGGTGGCGCTCGCGCCTCGCGGGTTCCGGGCCGAGCCGGGTGGGCGGGTTCGCCGGGTCACTGTCGCGTTCAACGGCACCCCCAAGGACCGGGCCCTCGTACGCTCCGCAGCCGCCTATTCCGCCCGCACGGGCGGCTCCTTGCGGGTCGCGTCGTTCTCGGTGCGGCCCAAGATGCTGTTCGCCGCGACGCTGGCCGGCTCCGGCGAGGACCTCGTGGTCGACGAATGGTCCCGGCAGACCGGCAAGGTCATCAACGAGGAGCTCGATCACCTGAGCAGCCTCCCGGATGTGCCGAGTCGGCTCGAGTCGGTGATCGGCGAGGGGTACGGCTGGCGTGAGGCGATCGGCCAGGCGCAGTGGTCGATGGGAGATGTCCTGATGGTCGGGTCGAGCTCCCACGGTCCCCTCGCCTCGGTGTTCCTGGGGTCGCGAGCCTCCAAGATCCTCCGGTACGCGCCGGTGCCGGTGATTGCCGTGCCTCGTCCCCGCACGTAGACGAGGAAAGGCCCCTGACCAGCAGACTTGGTCAGGGGCCTTCGTCGTGCGCGGGGGAGGGATCCCGCGACGCTGGGGTCAGGCGGTCGTGCCCGGACCGGTGCCGAGCGGCACGCCCGCTGCGACGGAGTCCGGAAGCGCCTTGCTCGGGTCGATCGAGATGGTTCGCGAGGTGAGGTACTCCTGGACGGCGGTCACGCCGTGCTCGCGGCCGATGCCGGAGTTCTTGAAGCCTCCGAACGGCGAGCCGAGGTCGGCCGCCATCGTGTTGACCGCATACGTCCCGGCACGCACCCGGCGAGCGACGTCGAAGCCGTGCGCGTCGTCGGCGGTGAAGACCGCTCCGGCCAGGCCGTACTCGCTGTCGTTCGCGATCGCGACGGCGTCATCCTCACCCTGGTGCGGGATCAAGGAGATGACCGGACCGAAGATCTCCTCGCGGGAGGCAGTCATCTGGTTCGTGGCGTCGGTGAGGAGGGTGGGCTCGTAGTACCAGCCGCGATCGAGGTGCGAGGGCCGGCGCCCGCCGACCTTGACGGTCGCGCCCTCCGACACGGCGCCGGCGACGTACGCCTCGACGCGATCGCGGTGTGCGGCCGTGATGAGCGGGCTGACGACGGTGTCGAGCTCCATCGGGTCACCGACCTTGAGCGAGGAGAACGCGTCGGCGAGCGCATCGGCGTACGTCGAGTACTGCGACTCGGGCACCAGGATGCGGGTCTGTGCGGCGCAGTTCTGGCCGGCGTTCACCCCGACACTGGCGCCGATCAGGATCGGCAGGATGTCCTCGAGACGGGCGTCCTCCAGCACGATGGCAGCGGACTTGCCGCCGAGCTCGAGGACGCAGGGCCTGATCAGCTGGCCGCAAGCAGCGGCGATCTTGCTGCCGACCGCTGCAGACCCGGTGAAGCTCACCATGTCGACGCCCGGATGGGTGACGAGGTATGCCGACTCGTCCGCGCGCGCGGCGACGATGTTGACGACGCCGGGCGGCAGGCCGATCTCGCGGCACACCTCGCCGACCACGAACGAGGCGAGCGGGTTGGGCTCGGTGACCTTGATGACGACGGTGCATCCGGCGATCAGCGCCGGCGCGACCTTCTGGCCGATCGCGGCGAGGGCGAAGTTGTATGCGGGGAACGATGCGACGACGCCGACGGCTTCCTGGAGCACGAGGCTCTTGCCCGCCATCGGGATGATGCTGCCGCCCTCGGACTTGCCGGCCAAGGGGGAGAGGTCGCTGACGCGTACCTCGGCCATCTGCAGGGACCGGCCGACCTCGGCGTTGTAGTTGAGGCTCATGACCGGGGCGACGGCCTGGTAGACCTGCGAGAGGAACAGCGTGCAGCCGGACTCCTCGGTGATGAGCTCGGAGAGCTCCTTGGTCCGCGACTCGAGACCACTCGCGAGCGCCTCGAGGTAGGTGGCGCGCTCGTCTGGTGACATCCGCGGCCAGGGCCCGGAGTCGAAGGCCCTCCGCGCGGCTGCGACGGCGGCGTCGATGTCGGCGCGTGCCGCGGCAGGGACCCGCCCGATCCGCTCCTCCGAGCGAGGGGAGATGACGTCGAGGACATCGGTGCCCTGCGCCTTGTGCCAGTCGCCGTCGATGAAGAAGGAGTCGTGATCGCGCATGTCCATGGGGGAGGCCTAACCAAGATGAGGTGAATTCGGTTTAGAGAACGGTATCCGCATGTGTCGCAGGCCACAAGACCCATTGCCACACTTCCTGAACTGAGTTAGATTCATGACATCAGAACCGGCACGACGAACGAGGATCCGACATGACCACCCAGACGAACTCCCCCCAACAGTCAGCGCCAGGCAGGCGAGTCATCGTGGTCGGCGGCGGCTCTGCCGGCTGCGTCATGGCCTCCCGGCTCTCGGAGGATCCCTCGACCGAGGTCGTGCTCGTCGAAGCCGGCCCGGACTACGAGGACATCGACGAGCCCGCTGCGGCCAACGTGCGCAATGCGTGGCTGTTCGGCTTCACGAGCCACGACTGGGGCTACGTCTCGGACGACCACATCCCTGAGTCGACCAACACCCCTGACTTCGCCATCGTGGAGCAGGGTGTCCTCCCGGTGTTCGCCGGCAAGGTCACCGGTGGCGGATCGTCGGTCAACGCGACCAACGCCCTCCAGCCGACCAAGCTGGACATGGATCGCTGGGTCGGCCTGGGTGCGACGGACTGGACGTGGGACGAGGTCCTGCCCTATCTGCAGAAGATCGAGAGCGACCCCATCGGGGGAGAGCGGCACGGCAGCGAAGGGCTGGTGCCGATCCACCGCTGGACCGCCGACAACGGGCTGCGGCCGTTCATGCAGGCATTCGTCGACGCGTGCGCCGAGCAGGGGCATCCGGTGACGGCCGACCTCAACGGCGAATCGCAGCGCGGCGCGGGACCCGTGCCGCTCAACCAGCGCGACGGCGTGCGCCAGAGCTCCGCGGTGACGTATCTCAAGGCTGCCCGCGGACGCCCCAACCTGACCGTGATGGACGACCAACAGGTCGACCGCGTGCTGTTCGACGGCACCCGCGCGATCGGGATCCTGCTCGTCTCGGGCGAGGAGCTGTTCGCCGACGAGGTCGTGCTGTCGGCCGGCAGCATCGGCAGCCCGGCGATCCTCATGCGCTCCGGCGTCGGCCCGAAGCCGCTGCTCGACGACCTGGGCATCGACATCGTCTCGGAGCTCGACGGGGTCGGCCAGAAGCTCGGCGACCACCCGCTGGTCTACATGACGTACGAAGCGGATCCTGACGCGATCGGTGAGCTGCTGCCGCCGCTGCAGACGATGCTGGTCTTCAGTTCGGGCGGGCCGGACTCGGCGCTCGAGCCCGACCTCCATGCGATCCCGTTCACCCTCGAGCCGGGACTCATGATCGTCGCCGTGGGACTCGTACGCCCGCTGTCGATGGGCAGCGTCTCGATCCGGTCGCGCGACCCGCTGGAGAAGCCGCAGATCCTGCTCAACCTGATGCACCACCCCGACGACCTCAAACGCCTCGCCGCGGGTGTCGCGCACGTCCGCGAGATCGTCGCCTCGCCGAGCCTCGAGAAGTACGTCGGGGCGGAGCTGTGGCCTGGTCCCGACGTGGTCGATCGCGGCGACATCAGCCGCGCCGTGCTCGAGGCCAAGAACACGTACGTCCACATGGTCAGCACCTGCAGCATGGGTGATCCGGGCCTTCCGTGGGCCGTCGTGGGCCAGGACGGCGCGGTGCACGGAACGCAAGGTTTGAGGGTCGTCGACGCCTCGATCATGCCCGTGATCCCGTCGGTGCCGACCAACTTCACGACCATGATGATCGCCGAACGGTGCGCTGACCTGATGCGCCGCTGAGTCCGGCGCGCGGCGAAAACCGAAACCTCGCCGAACCCTTGCCAAGGGTGAAACGCATCTGTACAGTCCCTAACTGAAGTCGGTTCAAGTGACCGGGGTCACAACGAGAGGAGCCAGCGAATGAGCATTTCCGAGAACGTGGGCGCAGGCGAAACCGTCCTGGCACCTGCCCAGACGGAGACCGTGCTGCGCGTCGATGGCCTCTCGAAGACGTTCCCCGGAACCCGGGCGCTCGACGATGTCAGCATCGAGATCGCCCGCGGTGAGATCCACGCCCTCATGGGCCAGAACGGCTCGGGCAAGTCGACGTTGATCAAGCTCCTCGCCGCTTACCACTCGGCCGATCCCGGCGCCGTCGCCGAGATGGACGGTGCCGAGTTCGAGATCGGCAAGTCCGTCCCACACGGCCTGCGCTTCGTCCACCAGGACCTCGGCCTGATCCTCGAGCTCAGCGCCCAGGACAACCTGGCCCTGCGCGGCGGCTTCGCCCGCGGCTTCGGCGGCCGGGTGCTGTGGCGCCAGCAGGAGGCGGAGACCCGCCGGATCCTCGCGGCGTTCGACGTCGACCTCGACATCCACCGCCCCCTCGCCGCCGCGACTCCGGTCGAGCGCACCGTCGTCGCGATCGCCGCGGCGCTGCAGGGCTGGGACGGCGATGGTGTCCTCGTGCTCGACGAGCCCACCGCGGTGCTGCCGCACGACGAGGTCCAGCGTCTGTTCGACGTCGTGACCCAGGTCCGCAAGCGCGGCACCAGCATCCTGTATGTCTCGCACCGCATGGACGAGATCTTCACGCTCGCCGACCGCGTCACCGTGCTGCGTGGCGGCCGGCGCGTCGGCACGTACGACATCGACGGCCTCGACAGCCGCGCGCTCGCGACCCTGATGGTGGGCAACGACGTCGATCCGGACTTCCGCGCCGACGTCGTGGCCCGCACGGACACCGCCGTGACGCTCGAGGCGAAGGACGTGCGCGGCAAGTGGCTGCGCGGCGTCAACCTCGAGGCGCATGCGGGGGAGATCCTCGGCATCGCCGGCCTCGCCGGAGCGGGCACGCTCGAGCTGCCGTACGTCCTCGCCGGACAGGGCGGGCCCCTCGCCAGTGGCGAGATCCGCCTGCCGGGCCGATCCGACCAGTGGCACGACGTCCGCCAGGCCGGCGACCTCGGCATCCCGCTCGTCCCGTCCGACCGGCAGACCGAGGGCGTCATCGCGGAGTTCTCCGTCGGGGAGAACCTCTCGCTGTCGTCACTGCGGAGCCTCGGCCGTCCGGGGCACCTGTCCGCGGGACAGGAACGCAGCCTGGTCCAGCAGTGGAGCGACCGGCTCGACGTCGTCGCCGCCGGACCGTCGGCCCCCATCTCAACTCTCAGCGGCGGCAACCAGCAGAAGGTCGTCCTCGCCCGTTGCCTCGCGATCTCACCGGACGTCCTGGTGCTGTGCGAGCCGACGGCGGGCGTCGACATCGGTACGCGCGTGGCGATCTACCGGATCATCGCCGACCTGGCTGCGTCCGGGCTGACGGTCATCGTGGCGTCGTCGGACGAGGGCGATCTGTTGGCGCTCTCGACGCGCATCCTCGTGCTTCGGCACGGGGTCGTCGCCGAGGAGCTCGCAACCGACGGGTTGACCAAGAACGAGCTCATCCGAGCAATCGAAGGAGCGGGACAGTGAGCATCAAGGTCGAGGAGAAGACTGTGGCAGCACCGAGCGCGACCAGCGAAGGGGCCACCTCCGGCGGAGCGTCGCGATGGGTCAACCTGCTGGCATTCGACAAGATCGGCGCGATCTACGTCTGGATCGCGATCGTCGTGGTGTTCTCGTTCTGGGCACCCGACACGTTCCCCAACATCACGACGGCGAAGCAGATCCTCAACTCCAACGCCATCACCGGCCTCGCCGCCCTCGCGGTGACGATCCCCTTGGCGGCCCGGGTATTCGACCTGTCGTTCGCGCTCAACATGACCCTCTGTGGTGTCGCGGTGGCGCACTTCGTCGTCGATGGCGTCCCGCTGGGCCTGGCCTTGGCGCTGGGTGTCCTCATCGGCCTCGCGGTCGGCCTGATCAACGCGACCGTGGTCGTCGTGATGAAGATCGACTCGTTCATCGCGACCCTCGCGACCGGATCACTGATCCAGGCCCTCATCACGCTCGTCACCAACGACACCCCGATCAGCGACGCGAAGCTGTCGGGCGGCTTCTCCAAGATCGGCCAGACGACGGTCGGCGGCATCACGCTGCCGGTGCTCTACTTCGCCGCCGTCGCCGTGGCGATCTGGTACCTCCTCGAGCACACGGCCACCGGTCGCCGGCTGTATGCCACCGGGTTCAACCCCGATGCCGCACGGCTCGCCGGTGTCAGCGTCGCGCGGCTGCAGTTCATGACCCTTGTGACGTCGGGCGTGCTGGCCGGCGCGACCGGGATCGTGCTGGCATCGATCCTCGGTGGTGGCTCGCCGACCGCCGGCACCCCGTACCTGCTGCCCGGATTCGCCGCGGTGTTCCTCGGCGCGACGCAGCTCAAGAACGGCCGGTTCAACGCCGGCGGCACGATCATTGCGGTCCTCCTGCTCGGCACCGGCACGACCGGTCTGGGACTGGCGAACGCTCCGCAGTGGTCGGGCGCCCTCTTCGTCGGCATCGTCCTGATCGCCGCACTCATGGTGACGGGCCTGCAGCGCCGCACCACGTTGTCCGCCCGCGCACCTGCGGCGGACGAGCCCGAGCCGCAACCGGCCTGACCACCTCCCTCCAACTCTCGGGGCGTTATGTCCACACAGAAAGTGAGAAAAATGTCCAAGCAACCTGGCAGCTTCCGCGGCCGTACCAAGGGCGGTGCGCTGGCGATCGTGCTCGCAGCACTTCTCGTCATGGCATCGGCGTGCGGCAAGAGTGATGCATCCAGCTCGTCGTCGGTCGACAACGCCGGGCTCAAGGCAGCCGAGGCCACCGTGGCCAAGGCGTCCGAACGGCCGACCACGATCCCAGTCACCGAACCCGTCGGCAAGCCGATCCCCACGGGCAAGAAGATCACGTTCGTCAGCTGTGGCGTGGAGGCCTGCGCCATCCAGGGCCCGATCCTCGCGGCCGGCGCCAAGTCGCTCGGTTGGACGGTCGACCAGGTCGCGACCGACGGCTCCGCGGAGAAGGTGCAGGGCGCCATCGACTCGGCCATCCGCAACGGTGCCGACGCGGTCATCCTCAACGCAGCCGACAAGGATGCGTACGCCAAGCAGATCGCCGACGCCAAGAAGGCCGGCGTCCAGTTCGTGACCTGCTGCTCGCTGGCCACCGCCGGCGACGGGCTGCTCTACAACACCGCGACCGACAAGCAGAACGGTCCGATCGGTGACTACCTCGCTGCTGAGGTCGTGTCCTCGAGCAAGGGCAAGGCCAACGCGCTCTACGTCAACATCTCGGCGTTCCAGATCCTCAAGCAGGTCGGCGAGTCGTTCGACGCCGGCGTCAAGAAGTACTGCTCGAGCTGCTCGGTCGACAATCTCGACATCCCGCTGACCTCGCTGGGCAAGGACGCGCCGGACCGGATCATCTCCTACCTGCGCAGTCATCCGAAGGTCAACTACGTGGCGCTGTCGGTCACAGATGCGCTCGGCGCAGGTCTCCCGGCTGCGCTGAAGGCGGCCGGGCTGGGCGACAAGGTCACGATCGTCGGCCAGGGTGGAGGCACGCAGAACTTCACCGACATGAAGGCAGGCTCGATCGATGCCCTCGTCCCGGCTGACCTGTTCTCGTACGACTACCTGATGCTCGACGCACTGGCTCGCCACTGGGCCGGAGTGCCGGTCAACGACGCCGGTCCGCCGTACTGGCTGGTCAAGAAGGACACTGTCCCGACGGACACGTCCAAGCCGTTCCCGGTGATCGAGGACTACAAGGCGCAGTACGAGAAGCTGTGGGGCGTTTCGTGAGCCGCAGCTGAACCCACGCATCCGGCATCGGCGTCCCTCCAGGCGCCGGTGCCGGATGTTCCACATCCCCTTGCAGGAGAACTCATGATCGAAAGCGACATCCGTTCGTACGAGCTCGACATCGACGTGACGGACTCGCTGCCGTTCGTCTCGACCGCCACCACTCTCCGCGCGTCGGTGTGGCCGGTTGAGCGTCCGAGAGCCGTGCTGGTGTGCTGGCCCGGTGGGTCTTACAGCCGCACGTACTGGGACTTCAGCGTGCCGGAGCGCCACGGCTACAGCTTCGCCGAGCACATGACGGCCCGCGGTTTCACCGTCGTCGCCGTCGATCCGCTCGGTGTGGGGGAGAGCTCGCGACCCGGGGACGTCGACCTCGTGACGCTCGAGTCGATGACCGACGCGGCCACCGCGGCGGTCCGCCAGCTGCGCGAGCGCCTGGCACCTGAGGGAGTCCCGGTGATCGGCATCGGCCACTCGCTGGGCGGTTGCCTTTCCCTGGTGGAGCAGGCGCGGCACGGCAGCTACGAGGCCGTCGCGAACCTGGGTTTCACCCACGGGGCCAAGCCGATCCACTCGCCCGGTTCGACCGGCCCGGAGCCTGAAGCGCTCGCCGTTGCCGTTGAGCACGCGAAGGCCTTCTTCGGTGGACAGTGGGACGACGGGTACGCCCTTGCGCCGCGCGAGCCCAATCATGCGTGGCTGCACGACCCGGATGTGCCAGCCGACGTGATCGCAGAAGACGATCGCCAGGCATCGGCGTGGCCGCGCCAGTCGTACGTCGGTGCGTTGCTCTCGGGACACTCCGGGTCATACGCGGCGCAGGTCTCGTCTCCGGTGTTCGTCGCTTTCGGCGAGCACGACGTGCCTGAGCACCCGCATGACGACATCGGCTACTACCAGGGCAGCGGCGACGTGACGCTCATGGTGCTCCCGGCGAGTGCGCACTGCCACAACTTCGCGGGCACCCGTGCCTTGTTGTGGGACCGCCTCGCGGACTGGGCAGGCAGGTTCGACAGAGCGGCGTCTCGATGACGAGTCGGCTGGCCGGGCGCTCGGCGCTCATCACCGGCGCCGCCAGCGGCATCGGCGCAGCCGTTGCCGAGCTGTTCCACGCGCAGGGCGCGACCGTCATGCTGACCGACGTCACCGACGACGCGGGTCTGGCGTTGGCCGCACGACTGGGCGACCGGGCGACGTATCGGCACCTCGACGTCACGTCGGAGGACGGTTGGTCCGCCGTCGTCGCCGAGCTCGAGGCGTCGAGCGCCGGCTGGACGACACTCGTGACCTCGGCGGGTGCGGCGCTGCGCGGTCCACTGGCGGACACTTCCGTCGAGGATCTGCGGCGGCTGCTGGACCTGAATGTGATCGGCACCTTCCTCGGCGTACGCGCAGCCGCTCGCTCGATGACCGGGCCTGGCGCGTCGATCGTCACGATCGCGTCGCTGCGCGGCATCGAGGCGACCGCGGAGCTCGGAGCCTATGGCGCATCGAAGGCCGCGGTGACCCTGATGTCGCGCGTCGCCGCCCTCGAGGTCGCCGGCCGCGGCATCCGGGTCAACACGATCTGTCCCGGCAGCATTGCGACGCCGATCACCGACCGGCCCGACTTCGACGGCACCGACTGGGAAGCGTACGTCCGAAGCATCCCGCTCGCGCGTCGCGGCACCGCTGACGAAGTCGCCCAGGCGGCGCTGTTCCTCGCCTCCGACGACAGCGCGTACATGACGGGCACCGAGCTCGTGATCGATGGCGGTACGGCAGCCGGACGGACGACCCCAGTCACCGGCTGACTTGGTCGCGGGAGAAGGTCGAGCCCCGGATCGCCCTGTCTGCAGGTGGTGCCCTATTCCGCCCGCTAAGACGTAGTAGCAGTCGAAGGCATCGACGTCGAGGGCAAGACCGGCGGCCATTAGGAGCAGGACAAAACTCAAGGGCCCGGCGTCACTCGCCCGGGACGCCGCGGGCGGCACGCGGCTCGTCGATGTGAGCCGAGAGCTGGTGGGGCTGTGCGGTCCTGCGCAATCTGGGGCCGCAAGACCGCTTCCGCGATCGCGCGGTACGACGCACGAGGCCGCGGCACTCCAGCTGTTACGGATCGATCGGCAGCACTTCCTCTACGTGAGGTGCTGCAGGCGCATGATGACGACCTCCCTCAGTGAAGTGGTTCCAGGCAGCGCCTAGGTCCGCAACGCCTTTCGAGGCCATACCGGAACCGGCCCTGCTCAGGGTTGATGCGATATGGGAAATGTCATGGCCGATCGAGTCGCCGTACGAGCCCTCGAAGCTGGCGGCCTGCAGAGCGGTCCCAGTCGTGCCGACTGAAGTGGCCGCTGCCTCGATTGCTACCGCCCCGGCGAGACGTAAGGCGGCAGCTGCCGCGTGCGCCTCGATCTCAGCTACGTCGGCAACGACTGCAGTGGCGTCGTGAACCAAGTCATCCATGATGCTCTCCCTCGGACGGAGTTGAGTCGCGATTGAGAATTGCGAGCGTCGCTTGAGCGCGAGCGACAGTTTTCAAGGCGGCATCGATGTCTGCCTGCACGAGGATGTTCCGTGCTGCAGTTCCTTCCTCGTCCGCTCTGTCCGTCATGGCACGTACGAGGTCGTCTCGCCTCGCGTCTAGTCCGTCCCCCAGCTCAACGATTCTCTGCAGATGCTTGGCAGCTTCGCTCCGCCGCTGTTCGGCCGGCGCCAGAGCTGCTGCCAGATCGGCCAACGTGGAGAACGCCTGCCGCATCTCGTCGAGCTGCGAAGGGTCGATAGCGGCTTCGTCCATGGCAGCCATACTCCTCGCGCGGTGTACGAATGGCAACGGGTGGGCACGGGGCGCGTGGTGAGGGCCCGACGCTACGCCACCCACGCTCCCTGCTCGCGGGCCGGACATATCAGGGGCCGCTCCCGCGCGCGTGCCGCGAGGAGCTCCATGGGTTGCGGCACATGTGTCCCCAAGTGCGGTTTGAGCCGCCCCTCGTGGGCGAACCTCTCATCCCGGCTACGAACACCGCTGCCCCGGTACGACACCGCCTCCCCGATCTGCTTCGAGGACTTTCTGGGTACGCCGGTGGTAGCGACCAACCGCACCGATCCGAGCTGCGTCACTCCGCCGCAAGCGCGCAGTCTCGAGTCGGCGTGTCATTCGGTGAGTGAGGAACGGTGGTGCAGTTTCTCGGGTCGCCATGCATGCGCGACGCACCGGCTCAGTGGCGGACGGCGTACCGGATGTGGGTCGCCTCGGGGGTGTCGATCACTTGGCGGATCTCGAGTTCGATGAGCCCGGGCAATACGTCGAAGAGGCGGCGACCCTCGCCCAGGAGGACAGGGATCTGGTGGATCTGGATTTCGTCGAGAACACCGGCCTCAAGGGCTCGTTGTGCGACGTTGGCGCCGCGGACCTGGACATTCTTGTCGGCCGCGGCACCCTTCGCCTGTGCCATTGCGCTCTCGATGCCATCGGAGACGTAGGTGACCAAGGGGTAGCCCCAGCGGGCAGCCGGAGGGGGCGGGCGATGGCTGGGCACGAAGATGGGAAGCCCGCCGTGCGAGCCGCCCCAGTGATCCATGAGTTCCGCAGTCCGGCGGCCGGCAAGGATCGCCCCTGCCGCGCTCCACTCGTCCTCGAACTGCTTGACCGGTCGCGAGAGATCCCGCGACTCGGCCCACGCGTGGAGCCGCTCGCCATCCTCACCACCAAGGTAGTCGTTGACGTCGGCGACAAAGCCGTCAACCGAGACCGACATATCGAGCACGGAGATTGACATGGTTCCTCCTTGATTCGCTTCTGGTTGGCGCGACCGTGACGCTACGCCTCTGTCATCACCACGAACGGGCGAAGCCCAATCCGACACCACGCCCAGCAAAAGGACTGATTCTCCTGACGATCACTCACGGCCTTCAGGAAGGAGATGTTCTGCGGAGTCTTAGAGGGCTTCATGATTGGTCCCGGTCAAACATGCGTCTTATCGCCGCGAATCTCGCTGGCAGCGATCGCGCACCTGGTCTGTTCCAGATTGTTTGCGGCCGGACGCTGGTAGCCTCGCCGCGTGACTGAGTCGTCCGCGGGATGGCATCCTGACCCATTTGGCCGCTACGAGCTTCGCCACTGGGACGGGTTCACGTGGACGGAGCACGTCGCCACCCGGGGAGACCAAACGACAGATCCTCCAGGCGCGACCCCACCGGTCCTAGAGGCACTTGCTCCGCAAGTTCCGAGCGGTTGGCATCCCGACCCGCTCAAGAGACACGAGCTTCGCTACTGGGACGGCTCCGGGTGGACTGAGCACGTCTCGTCGCGAGGGCGTCAAAGCGTTGATGCGTTCACCGACGCGGCGGCGGCCATCGTTGAGACCCCCGCGCCGGCCATGCCTCCCGCAAACGCGCCGGCCGTGCTCGCGGCGGACCGCCATGCACAGAGGATTCAGAAGCAGGTTCAAAAGGCTGGCTTGGCCGATTCATCTGGGTCCGCCGACCGAGCCATCTTCAATGAGCCGGTCCTGGTGATCAACCAGAAGGGCAAGCTCGTTGAGCTGCGCGCCGAGTTCGCTATCCACGACCAGCACGGGCGACAGCTCGCCGCTGTGAAAGGCAAGCGGATGTCGAGCCGGATGCAGGTGGTCGATATGCAGGGCCGACAACTTCTTGAGCTGAGACGGGAAGGTTCGGTGCTCAGTTCCAAAGTCGCCGTCTCCGGCGAGAATGGCGCCAAGATCGGACGCATCGTTCCGTCTTGGAGCATGAAGGATGTCGATCGCGCCTACAAGATCGAGGGATCTAGCAACGTGCTGATCGGCGCAGTGTTCTCGGAAGACCTGCTCGGGAACCGGCCAAAGCACCGGCACCGAGAGTTCAACGTTCAAGACGCGAATAGCACTGTGGTCGCTCGCATCAGCAAGACGCGCGCAGGCGTCGCCAAGGAGTTGTTCACTAAGGGAGACAACTACGTGCTGAGCATCCCAGGTTCATTGCCAGACACGCTCCGGTTGATCAGCATCGCCGTCGTACTCACACTCGACGCCGCATACCACCAGCAGTAGTCCCGACCGCGCGACCCGCGCAGGTACGTCTTTCCGCCGCGACTGCGACGGGTATCTGCAGAGCCCACGACGCCGCGTGAGCGAGTCGTAACTTGTCTCGGTCAAAGAAGCTCGGTCGCATCGGCGCCGGTGGTGGCTAGAAGCCAACGGCCTCCTCCGAGATCCTGGCCGACGAAAAGGGGGCGCACCTGCGCCGCGCTCCGATTGAGAGCAGCGGACTACTTCGCCGCCTGCGGGATGACCCAGATTCCATCATCCGATGACTGAAATGATCTCGTGGCCATGGCGTCGTAGTGTTCTCGTACCCGCGCCCGGCGGTCGGCGGGTGGGTAAGGACCAACGCCCCTACGTGGGCCTCGGAGCCCGTGTGACGCTGGTCAACAGAGGTGGGAGGGAGGTGTTCAGCATGTCCGACCCCGTGCAGCTCAGTTACTGGCAGTGTGAGTCGGTCCTTCGCTCCGAGGTCCTGGGACGCATCGCGTTCTCAGCACCTGACGGCCCGCACATCGTGCCGATCAACTACTCGGTGGTCGATGAGGCGATCGTCGTACGCACCTCGCCTGACAGCCTCCTGGCCAATCATGGTTGCGGCGTCACAGTTGCCTTCGAGGTCGACTACATCAACCACAGCTACCGCCGCGGTTGCAGCGTCGTGGCCCGTGGTGAGACGGACATCGTGACGGATCCGGCTGTGGTGGCGCACATCCACCGGGTATGGGAACCACAACCGTGGGCCGGCGGCACGCGGCCCTTGCTCCTCCGACTTCGGTGGAGAGAGCTGAGCGGACGCCAACTGGATCCCAGCTGGGATCCGCTGTCCGAGCTGCCGGTACGCCGGACTGAAAGCAGACCTCGCTGACTCATTGGCCGACCTACGTCGCCGGCGTCTAGGCAACGGCTACCTTGGCCGCCGACCCGCATCATTTCGCCGCGAAACCATCAGGCCGGGGCGCGCCGAGCAGCGCGGTACAGGTAAATGGTTGTTCCTATAGCAGTCGCGGCGAGGGCGATCAGGACGAGGAAGGGAATCAGTGGTGACGAGTGTGGTTCGCATACCTTCGGCTCGTCATTGACTTGCGTGCAGGAATAGCCCCCCACTGATCCGCCTATCAACAGCAGGATCGCGACGAGGGCTACCGGAATCGCTACGACGGCCCACTTCTGGCCGAAGCTCCACCGCCGCGACGTTGAAGCGAGGTACAGGCCGATACCGATTCCTAGCGGTCCGAGGATCAGCCCAAACGATGAGAGGCCAAGGGCCCAGTTCTCACGGCGATAATCCATGCAGGCGACACTCCAAGGCTTCGAACACGAAGCCCAACAGTAGCGACGATCGCCACCTCAGGCGGCGATTCCCCGGAGTTCGCGAACGACAAGAATCGGCCACCAATTTGCGGTCCTGACTCAGGAGGGCACCATCAGCCCCACGCGTCATACCGCAGCTTCCGCCGCACGTCGGCCGGGCGAGAACTTATGAATTGTCGCGTTGCACAACCGAGGCGCGCGTGCCAACCTGGCGGCGATCGATCCATCGCTGCCTATACGAATGTGCAACGAAAAACAGTAGTGCCAAGACAAGGCCCAAGCCAAAAGCAGTAAACGCTCCGACGGTAGCGCTGTGATTGATCAAGCCGACCACAACCCCGAGGTACACACCGCCCACCGCACCCTTGAGCGCCGCATCCTGCGACGTATCAGCGATATGGGTCCACCGCTCCCGACGAGTCGCACCTCTTGGCGCAGTGTCGCGCGCATCCAAGATGGCCATGGCGCCCATGAAGACCATCCAGACGCCCCAGAACACGCTCGAGTCCCGCGCCTCGGGCTCTTTCCGAAAGGCGAAAGCGAAAAGGAACCACACCGCGGCGCAAACCAGAAGCGCGACTCCTGGCCAAGAGCGTCGCCGTCGGCTTTTGACGATTCCCACACTGTGACAATCGCGCACACGCCAAGCATTGGCAACCTTGGTCGCCTCGGTGGAGTTGCAGCGTCGGCCAACTCGTAGATCTGCTCCATCCTGCGTCTTTCCGCCGCGACAGGACGCCCAGAATAGAGCGGGCGGTCGCGATGTGGCTGAGCCCGACGTAGCGCGGTGGCTGCGGCCCGTTGTGTCGCGCCTTGTTGGTCCCTAAAGTGTTTAGGTGGTCCAAGCGCGTATTGCAGTGCACCAGGACTGGACTGCGCGCCAACGGGTCCTGGCCGCGGTCACTCCGATCGGGCCGGTGTTGTTGCTTGCCGGGAGCCTGGTCGCCCCCGCTGCTGCGGACGACTTCTCACCAGACGCCCCGAAGGCAACCCCTATCTTGGAGGCAGTTGCAGCCGACCGAGCACGGTCCGGTGTGGGCGGAGTTCTGATCGTGGTGGGCCTGATGTTCTTGGTCCCGGCTCTGGCGCTCACTGTCTCGAGGGTGCAAGGCAGAAGCGCGACCCTGGCCACCGTAGGGGGAATGCTGGCCATGGCGGCGATGGCCGCCGGCTCCCTGACGAACACGTTCTTCTTCACCAGCTACGGGCTCACCAGCCCCGATGTGGACGCCAAAGTGGGTGACCTCGGATCGGCATACGCTGCACTCGGCCCCGTATTGACTCCATTCTTCATCGTCTACCTGGCTGGCTCACTGATCGGATTCGTTGCGTTGGCCGTAGCAGTCTTCCGGGCGCGAAGCGCTCCTCGGTGGGCGGCAATCGCGCTGGCTATCGCGGGGCTGGGGATAGTGGTCGTCGACGCTGGCACCATCGGCGGTGTGATTCTGTCCTTGCTGTTGCTGGTCGCGTTGGTGGGTTGCGGGATCCTCGCTGGTCACGACGCCGCAGGGAACAGGAGCACCGCTAGGGCGCAATCTCTGCCGGAATGACCTGTTGTCGTCGGCAGGATGCGTCTTTTCGCCGCGAACTCTCGACACAGGAGCCGATCCACGTGGCTTGGCATCTGCAGACCAGACTGGCAAGGCTTGGACTGCTCGCACGACGCCTGCTCACAGTGCTGGGCACACCCGCGAAAACACCTCCTGATGTCGGAACGTGAGTTTGTGTAATCGTGTAATCATGTAATCATGACCAATGAGAGTGCAACTGAGAAGATCGTCGGCTGGTTCGAGGGCCGACTGCCTGCCGAGTGGCGCGCGACGCCGGCGCACATCACCCGTGACCGCGAGGAGATCGTGGTCCTGCTGACCCAGCCTGATGTGGAGCTGGCCGACCCGACTGACGTCGCGTTGGCTGAGGCCCGGATCGGTCGTGCCAAGGCTTTCCGTGAGGAGACCCGCAGCCGGCGCGTGGAGATCGCTCGCGAGGCCGAGCACCGGTTCGAGGCCAAGGTCTCTTGGGGAGTCGTCGTGGGCGACCACCGCGAGCTCTGGACCCATGTGGCGGCGCCAGTCATGACCCGCTTGCGTCAGCCACAGCGACAGGTGCTCGACACGTTGGTTGAGGCCGGTGTCGCCCGGTCGCGGTCGGAGGCTCTGGCCTGGTGTGTGCGGTTGGTCGGTCAGCACGAGGACGACTGGCTGACCGATCTGCGCGACGCGATGACGAGCGTATCCGACGTTCGAGCGAAGGGCCCAACAGCCTAGGACTCCTCTAGACGGTTCTTGAAGGGGCACGCATTGCGCACCTCCCATCGGCCTGCAGTCCTAAGGCGGACGCCAACAGCAGAGTCATTCCGCCGCGAGCGGGCCGCTGCAGGCGGCCCTACCCGGCGGTCGTTGGGGCCGACTCTGGAGCTGCAGACCCACGTTGATCGCGTCGAAGGGGATGGTTGGCAGGTACCTCGACGAGGACAATTGGTACGCCGTCTGGATCCTCGATCCACATTTCGACAAGGCCCCATGGTTCTTGGCGCGGCCCACGGACGATGTGAACACCTGCTGCCTTCAGCCGTTGATGCTCAGCTTCGAGGTCGCGAACCTGAATCCAGAGGGTCAGTTTGCTGCCGGGAGGTTCTGTGGATTGCCCACTGACCTCGAGGAAGCCAGTTCCCAAAAAGAAGACCAGCCCAGGTGCATCAGGAGGGCCGAATTCTCGAAAGACGGCGAGTCCCAACGTGTCTCGATAAAAGTGGCGGCTGCGCTCCGGCTGACACGGACGCAGCAGAATGCGGCTAGACAGAGCCTCCATAGCGTTCATCATGCCCGGACTCTCCCTTTCCCGGACGACACCCCACCAGGGCGGGCGCGATGCCGCGCCGTCCCGCGCGCCTTCTGGCCCGCTAGTAGCCCGTCATACCGCCGCGTGCAGGCGCACTCTCATGCCCGATGGTCGGGCGCATCGATTGACCTTGGGCATATTGTGCGCGCCGAAATCTTGATCCTAATCTGAATTACAGCGCCTGCTCGCACAGCTCGTCGCGGTCTGTGACGTGTACACCTGGTTCTTGCTGCGGCGGCATTGAGGAGTGTCCCGGAGCCAAATCGCCCTGGCGCTGACCGAGATCCTGAAAGGACTCCTGAAGTGAAGGTCCTCGTCTACACCGCCCCGGCGAAGGGGCATCTGTTCCCGACCATTCCGATCGTCCTCGAACTGCAGAAGCGGGGCCACGACGTCGTGCTCTATGCCCTTGGATCGGAGGTGGAACGGTTGCGCGGACTCGGGATCACGGCGCATCCGGTCGACCCAGCCCTCGACGACGTGAAGTTGCTCGACTACACCGGCAAGAATCCGCTCGACTCGCTGAAGCTCGGGACAAAGGCCTTCGTCGAGCGCGGCAGGATTGACGGTCCGGAGATGCGGGTGGCGATCGACCGCGAGGTGCCGGACCTGCTGATTGTTGACGTGCTTTCCTGGGGGGCGTGGGCGGTGGCAGAGGCATCCGGCCTGCCGTGGGCGGTCCTGCAACACGCGCCGACGCCACTCCCGTCGGCAGAGGTGCCTCCATTTGGGCCGGGGCTGAAACCGATGCGCGGTCCGTTGGGTCGACTGCGGAATCGGATACTTATGCCGCTCACGCTGGGCGCCGTTGAGCGGGCCATCATGGGCCCGCTCAACGAGTTGCGGTCCAGTTTCGACGCGCCAGTGATTCCGGACGCCAAGACGATGTTCTCCGGCCCGCCGCTGACTCTGTACCTCACGACGAAGGCGCTTGAGTACCCGCGGACCAATTGGCCCGAATCATTCTGCTTCACTGGCCCTCTCAATTGGGATCCGGCGATGGAAGCTCCGGCATGGCTAGGCGAGTTGAATCGACCCATCGCGCTGGTGACGTCATCGTCGGAATTCCAGGACGACGGCAGGCTCATCACCACTGCGCTCGCGGGCCTTGCCGGGGAGGACTTCGACGTCGTCGCCACTATGCCCGCTGGCGTCGAGGCGCAAGCGATCCCCGCCAATGCCCACCTCGAGGAATTCGTGCCGCATTCGCTCGTCCTCCCCAAGGCAGCAGTGGCCATCACCCATGGCGGCTTCGGCGCAACGCAGAAGGCCATCAGTAACGGCGTGCCCGTAGTCGTGGTCCCCTTCGGACGCGACCAGGCGGAAGTGGGCCGCCGAGTCGAGGCCGCTGGACTCGGGGTCTTCCTGCCTCTCAAGAGATTGACACCGGAACGGTTGCGCGCGGCTGTTCACGAGGCAACGGCGCTCGCCCCTGTCGTCCGCGCCTTCGCCGAACGCGTGAGAGCCGAACCAGGCCCTTCTGCCGCTGTCGACCGGCTCGAGGCCCTGGAGAAAGTGCGCTGATCCGCCGATGGCGCGAAGTTGTGCGTTCCGCGATCGCGATCGGGCGACGCGGATACCACCGGTGGCGTGCAGGACCACCCCAGCGAGCGTCATACTGCCGCGAAGAACATCCAGCCTGGTCTCAATCTTCCGCGCTAGCCTTCTCGACCAGGAGGCAAAGATGGGCGTCTACTTCGACTACTTTCGAGCACCCGACGATGGCATCGCTCGCGACACCTACTCGCTGATGGCTGGTCCCCTCAACTCATTCACCGGCGAGGGACCGCCCCTGGACGGCATCTCGACCAAGGGGATCTTCCCGGATCCACATCTCGAGCAGCTCCTGGCAATCGCTCAAGGGCGACCGTACGAACGAGGACCGAAGACCAGCACTGGGCTGTGGCCGCCACCGGACACACCACCGCCCGTGGACGAGACATCGCCCTGGTTGACCGATCCGAGCGTGGAACGGCTCGCTACTCGGGTGCGTGACGGGCTCGCAGACATCGACCCGACGAGGATCACGACGTTCGCACCCTTGTGGGCCGCGGAACAGTACGGCGATTACCCCGCCGAGGTTGCAGCTACCTGGATCACCGATCTGTCGTCCCTCGCCCGGCGTGCCCGAGGCTTCGCCGAGGAGCTGTACTGCTGGTCGTCGCTCTGACGGGTCACGGCTTCAGCGCGCGTCTTATCGCCGCGAGGGAGCGCGAGCTCATGCCGGTGCAAACCCAACGGGGGGAGGAGGCCCTCAGGACGTGCCTGGTGGGCCGTCCAGCACCCTCGGCACGTACTCGACCAACTGGATCTGGCCGTCGAAGGTACGGCTGTCCGTCATATCGAGGGCGACGTCGGGGTAGCCATCGTAGATTCGCTCATGGCCGGTCGCCCCCGTGATCACGGGGAACATCACCACCCGGAACCTGTCGACGAGGCCCGCTTCCAATAGCGATCGGCATAGCGTGACACTGCCGATGGTGCGCATAGACCTGTCGCCGGTGTCCTTCATCTTCCGCACAGCCGCTGCGGCATCGCCGGTGACTAAGGTCGAGTTCTCCCATTGCAACGGCTCGGTCAGCGTCCTGGAGAAGACAACCTTGGACATGCCTCCGAGCACATCCGTTCCCGGTTCGCCCTCTTTCGTGAAGCCGTACATGAGCCGGTAGGTGTTCGCCCCCATCAGGAGCAGGTAGTCCCCTTCGGGGTTCTCGCCCAGCCACGCGAGATACTCCGGCCCCTCGAGGCCCCACCAACCAGGCCAACCCTCGGCGGAGGCATACCCGTCGAGCGAGGTGATGAAGTCGACGACAAGCTCAGGCATGTGTACTCCTCCCGCCCTGCAATACCAGTCTGCACCCTGTGGCGGTCGCTGGCTGAGTGGCGGAGTTGGAGAGCAACGGCCGCGTTATCAGTCCGGGTGGGAGTCCACGAACCGCGCGAATGTCTGGGAAGGGAGATCCCGAGTGTTGCTCCATCCAACTCCGCAGTCCCATTTTGTCGTGCTCTCAAGCACTTGTGAATGGCTCTCTGGAACCGCACGAAGTCGCCCAGTCGAACCCCGCGGAAGGGGCACCACAAGAGCAACAGCAGATCCCGCCGCGAGGCTGCTCAACCTTGGCGTCAAGTCCGGATCCACTGCAGACGGTGGTTCATACCGCTGCGACCAGGCCCATCGTGGCGGATTCCGGGCGCCACTCAGCGTGGCAGAGGGTTCGGGCCAGTCGCGGTGACGAGCCGTTGGGGCACCCAGTCTTCGACGTGATGGAAGCCGTCGTCGAACGGTCCAGCATCGGGCTCGACGGATGCCCGCAGTGAGAGTCGATAGAACTTCACGTGGGTGAAGTCCTCGAACAAGATGTAGACGGGGTCGGGTGTGCTGTTCGGGCCCTGGAACTGCTGTCCTGTCAGGACGGGCTTGTGGGCGTCGACGAACGCGTCGAAAGTGTCGCCGACAACAACGCCGAGGTGCTCCAGCCCCATCTTGTAGACGCGCTGATGCACGGGCGGGATGAGTTCGATGAGCGGGACAGTCTTGCCGTCGAGGACTTCGAGCGGCTCGGCGGGAACGATCAACGAGATCGGGCGGCCGTTCCAGACGTTCTCGCGATTGGCGACCGCGTGGCGTTCCAGCAGGCTCCGCACGTGCGCGTACTGATCCCACTCCGGCACTCGGAACGCGAGGTGGCTGAGCAGGTACGGGCCGATGTCGATGCCGCGGGCCAGGAGGCGGTCCTGCTGCTGCGCAGCGAAGGCCCGATAGTCCCCGATGATGTCGCCCATCGGATCGGCCATCGCCGCCTCCTCTCGGCCGCCATCGTACGACGGGGACCTCGCCGTGATTCAAAGTGTGAGCGTGTGGCTGCGGGCGGACAATGGCAATAGCTGGGAACACAGCCGGGAAATTGCACCATGCTAATCCTCACCAGGGCCTCGGACCGGGGCGTCACGGCAAGGAACGTGACACCCCGCCAGCTCTTCCTGTCCCATGCCCGAAGCTACAAGTTGGACCGCGAAATCGCCGCCGGTGCTGCGCCAGAATCGAGCCCGCTCCGCGCGGTTCGGGCCCAGATTCTCGTCCGGCCGTCGTTCCGGCGCTTACTCGCGCGTCGTGTGGAAGAGCTCCTTGAGGAGGCGACGGGGCCTCCGCCGCGGATTGCGGGCTGTCGAATAGTGCCTCGGAGCACCCGGATCCTTGAGGCGGCCGGCGCGCTGCAGATGCTGATTGATCGGCTCCGGGCACCAGCGCCAGTGCCGGCTCGGGGAGTGGCTGGGGTCAGAGTCCTGCTCACGGATGGCGCTGGACCGCTGTATTACCCAGGAGACAACGACGATCTTGAGCTCGTTGTCCTGGAGATCGTCAAGCAACTGGAACCTCTCACCAATTGGTGAGCGGTTCACGGATCCATCGAGCGCTGGCGAATGCGCGCACGCCAGACCGTTGACCTGCACCGCGTCCAGAGTTATCGTCAAAGTTGTCTGACAACTTATGCAGGGGGGACGGCAAGCAGGAGGAGCGATGGCGGACAAGTCACGTGCTTTTGGGAAGGTCACCTACCAGGAGGCCGCCGACGGATATTTCGAGAAGCGGCAACTGCGCCGCCACGCCGCCTTCTGGTCACTGTGGGCGCTGGGCGTCGGGGCCGTCATCTCCGGCGACTTCTACGGCTGGAACCTCGGCATTGATGCCGGTGGCTTCGGCGGACTGCTGATCGCCGGGGTCGTCATCACGATCATGTACTACGGACTCTGCTTCAGCATTGCCGAGATGTCACCAGCGCTGCCGCACACCGGTGGCGCCTACTCGTTCTCCCGGTCCGCGATGGGCCCATGGGGCGGCTTCATCACCGGCCTGGCCGAGAACATGGAGTACGTCATCACGCCGGCCGTCGTCGTCGGCGCGATGGGCTTCCTGTCGCACGACATCGTCGTCGACCTGACCGACAACGACGGGGACTGGAACAGCCCAGTGTGGTGGTGGCTGCTCTTCTACATCGTCTTCGTCGGGATCAACATCCTCGGCGTCGAGATCACTTTCCGCTTCACCGTGGTGATCACCGTTCTGGCGCTCGGCATCCTCGCGTTCTTCTACATTGCCGTGGTCGTCAAGGGTTCCTTCGACAGCAGCCTGCTCACCAACATCAAGCCCGACGAGGGCGAGAGCTCCTTCCTGCCGAAGGGTGTCGCGGGGATCTTCCCGGCCTTGCCATTCGCGATCTGGTTCTACCTCGCGATCGAGGAGCTGCCGTTGGCTGCTGAGGAGTCTCACGATGTCGGGCGTGACCTCCCACGCGCGACCCTGTGGGGTCTCACGACGCTGGTGCTGTTCGCCGTGCTGACCCTGTTCCTGAACACCGGCGTGGGTGGCGGCGCGAAGACAATCGGCACCTCGGCGACTCCGTTGTTCGACGGTTTCAAGGCCGTGTTCGGCGAAGGCACCGGAGCGTCCCTCTTGGCGTTGATCGGGTTGATCGGGTTGATCGCGAGCTTCTTCACGATCATCTATGCGTACGGCCGCAACACGTACTCGCTGTCCCGTGCGGGCTACTTCCCGCAGGTCCTGTCGATCACCCACCCGACCAGGAACACGCCCTACGTCGCGCTCATCGCCGGTGGGGTGGTCGGTTATGCGCTCACGCTGCTCATCTACTACCTCGGTAAGGCCGAGGGCGACCTCGCGGGCAAGATCGTCGGCGCGCTGCTCTACATGGCCGTGTTCGGCGCGGTGATCTCGTACTTCATGCAATGCCTGGCGTTCATCATGCTGCGTCGCAAGCTGCCGGACATCGAACGCCCGTATCGGAGCCCAGTGGGTATCCCGGGCGCCGCGATCGCCGGTGCGATCGCCCTCGTCGCGCTCGTCTCGCTGTTCCTCAACGACGACTACCGCCCGGGTGTGTATGGCACGCTCATCTACTTCCTGCTCGGCATCGTCTACTTCGCGATCCGAGGACGGCACAAGCTGGTGTTGTCGCCGGAGGAGGAGTTCGCGATGACCCGAGGCGAGCACGGTGCGCATCTCCAGGAAGAGGGCTATGGATCGACTCACGTCTCCCAGATCGAGACTGAAGATTCGCCGCCTCGGTCACCCTGACGGGACCGGGGAAGATCGCCGTCCGATCCTCCCCGCGACCGTCCCACCCAATGCTCTACCGCCAGGTGAGGGGGAGTCGTGTCTCTGGTCCTAGGAGTCGACGTCGGCTCGCAGAGCATCAAGGCGGTGCTCGTCGACGAGAGCGGCGAAGTCGTCTCGTCCGGCTCAGCACCTCTGACGATGGTGCACGAGCACGACGGCTGGGCCGACCAGGATCCGGCTGCCTATCGCACCGCCTTGCGCGACGCCGTGCGGATGGTGACCGATGGCATCGCGGCGGACCGGATTGTGGCCATGGGTCTGGGCAGCCAGGTCGACGGCGTCGTCGCCTGCGATGCCGACGGCACTCCCTTGCGCTCGGCGATCATCTGGCTGGACAAACGTGCCACGGACCAGTGCGACCGACTGGTCTCCACGGTGGGGCCGGAACGGCTGGCCGAGCGTACTGGACTCGTTGCTGATGCTTCGCACAGCGCACCGAAGATGATGTGGATCCGCGAGAACGAACCGCAGGTCTGGCAGCGCGCCGCCATGTTCGCGCCAGTCGGGGCGTATCTGCTGCACCATCTCTGCGGCTCGTGGGCCCAGGACGCCGCGAACGCATCGTCGACGATGGTCTACGACGTCACCAAGGGTGACTTCGACGCACAGCTCTGCGAGGCCGCCGGCCTCGACCCCGCGATGCTGCCGCAGGTCCGGCCCTCGACGGACGTGGTCGGCACCCTGCGGTCCGACGTCGCCGCCGACCTCGGACTGCCGGCCACCTGCGCGGTGGTCGTCGGCACGGGAGACGAGCACGCCGCGTCTGTCGGCGCCGGTGCCATCGAGCCCGGCGTCATCGTCGACGTCACCGGTACGGCGGAGCCGGTGACCACGGTCGGCGACGAGCCTGTCCGCGATCCGCTCTGCGTGGTGGAGACCCACGGCCACGCGGTCCCCGGTACGTGGCTGATCGAGAATCCGGGATTCGTCAGCGGCGGCAGCACCCTGTGGCTCTCCAGCGGGTTGCTCGGCATCTCGCAGGGGGAGGTCTTCGCACGAGCCGGGGAGGCGCCACCGGCCAGCGACGGCGTGCTGTTCCTCCCCGCGCTGTCCGGTTCGACCGCACCGCGGTGGAACGACTCGATGCGGGGTGCCTTTCTCGGCCTTGGCATGAACCACACCTCGGCCCACGTCGCCCGCGCGGTGCTCGAGGGGTGTGCGTATGCGCTGCGCGACATCGTCGACCGGCTCGGCGCGTTGGATCTCGGTCACGGCGAGGTACGGATCGTCGGCGGTGGTGCACGAGACGACCTGTGGGCGGCGATCAAAGCCGACGTGCTCGGCCGGCCGGTACGTCGCGTCCTGTCCAAGGAGGCCACCGCTGTTGGTGCCGCGATGGTTGCGGGGGTCGGTTCCGGGGTGTTCGCGAGCTTCTCGGAGGCATCGGTCGCCGTACAGCTGGACACGAGCACCATCGATCCCGACCCTGGTGCGCAGCAGCGATACGCCGAGGCGTACGGCCGCTACCGTGCCGCCTTTGATGCCGTCGAGTCAGCGTTGGCCACATGATCAGCATTCCCGACCCGAACGCGATCCTCGCGATGCTCCGCGAACGGGGCCACGCCGACCTGCCCGACGTCGACATCCGCATCGGTGCCTCGGTGCTGGACGACGCGATCAAGGACAGCTCCGGTCGCTTTGGCACGCCCGTCATCGTCAGCGACGGCGGGCCGTACACCACGCCGGCCGGGCCAGTCGTCGATCGGCTCGCCGAACAGCTCGGCGACTGCCCGGTCATCCAGCTCGGTACGGGGACGGTGCGCGCCGACGAGGAGACCGTCGAGCGGGCTGTGGCCGAGGTCGGCGACGACCGGCTGATGATCTCGGTGGGCGCGGGCACGCTCACCGACATCGCGAAGGTCACCGCGCAACGCACTGGTAGCCGCCACGTTGCAGTCCAGACTGCCTGCAGCATCAACGGCTTCATCGCCGACCGCAGCGTCCTGGTCATCGCCGGCGCGAAACGAACTGTCGTGTCGCGCTGGCCGGACCAACTCATCGCCGACTCCGACATCCTGACCGCGGCACCAGCCGGACTGAACCTCGCCGGAGTGGGCGACCTCTCCACGGTGCCCAACGCGGTCGCCGAGTGGCAGCTCGCGGCGGGTGTCGGACATGGACCCTCCTACGATTCCGCAGTCGTCGAGCCGGTCCTTGCCGCGATGCCTGCTCTTCCATCGCTGGCCCGAGCCGCGCACGCCGCCGAGCCGGCCGGTCTCGCCGACCTCGCCCGGCTGCTGGCTGGGAGCGGGTTGTCGATGGGAATCGTCGGCTCTACGGCACCCGCATCGGGCACTGAGCACGCGGTGTCACACCTTCTGGAGATGGCCCTCACCGAACGGCAAGAAGCTGGCGCGCCGCACGGCATGCAAGTGACCGTCGCGACCCGGCTCGCGCTACGGGTCTGGCAGCTCGTCGATCGCACGATCAGGTCGACCCGGCCGCATGTCCACGTGTCCGACGAGTCCACACGTCGTGATGCGGTGGCACTCGCCTTCGCCGAGCTCGGCGAGAAGACGGTCGAGGAATGCTGGGCGGGCTACTCCGCGAAACGCAGCTGGCTGCTCGAGCACCGGGCAGATGTCGAGGCGTTGGTCACCGCCTGGGACGCGTTCACCAAGACGCTGTCGCTACCGACCCCGGAACAGTTCGACGAGGTGAGCCATGCGAGTGGTCTTCCCGCACGCGCCGAAGATCTTGGGCCCGGCTATGACGAACCGCTGCTGTTCTGGGCGCTGAGAAATTCGCATCTGCTGCGCGAACGGTTCTCGATCGTGGATCTCGCCGATCTGCTCGGGGTGTGGTCGGACGAGACGGCGCGATCGATCATCACCGACGCCGAGAACGGATGAAGGAGGACCTGTGGCTCATTTCGTGTTCATGCTGACCCACGACGACCGAACCGTCGACAACGCGGCAGAGATCGTGCCGACGTTGGCCGACACCGGGTTGCGGTACATCGGGTTCAAGGACGTCGGAGCAGACCTCGCCCGACAACGTGAGCTGACGTCGCTCGCCCACGACGCCGGCTTCGAGGTCATGCTCGAAGTCGTGTCGACGTCCAAGGAGGCCGAGCTGTCGTCGTTGCGGTCGGCGGCGGAGGCGGGGTTCGACTGGGTGCTCGGCGGCACCCACGGCGCCGAGACGGCGGGCATGCTTCCCGACAGCGTGCGGTACTGCCCGTTCCCCGGCCAGGTCGTTGACCACCCCAGCGTCCTGCTCGGCACGATCGACGAGATCGCTGCCGACGCGGAACGGCTGACCGGGCTCGACCACGTAGCGGGCCTCGATCTACTGGCTTATCGCCACCCGACCGCCGACACCCTCGAGCTGATCCGTGCGGTGGTCCAGGCATCGAGCGGCCCGGTGATCGTGGCGGGATCGATCGCGAGCATCGAGCGAGCCGTCGCGGTGAGCGAGGCCGGCGCATGGGGCTACACGATCGGCAGCGCCATCTTCGACGGCCTGCTTCCCGGTGCTCCGTCCATCGCTGATCAGGTTCGCCGCGTCCTCGAGGAGACGGATTCTGGCGCAGATACAGTGCCCGAGACCCGGACGTAGGCTGGCGACATGCCCGTGAAGAGCTTGCTTGCCGACCGCCTGCGCGACGAGCTGCTGGAAGAGATCGCCAGCGCTCAGATGCAGCCGGGAACCAAGCTGCCGACCGAAGGTGAGCTGGCGAGGCGGTTCAACGTGTCTCGGGCGACCGTGCGGGAAGCGGTGACCAGCCTGGTCGAAGCCGGCTACGTCACCCGTCGTCACGGATCTGGCAGCTATGTCGCCGAGCGTCGGCGGATGCCCCACGGTCTCGACTCGACACTGAGCTATCTCGCGATGATCGAGAGCGCCGGTGCGCACGCCGGGATGCGGGTGCTCGATGCGGTTCTTGATCATTGCTCGAAGCTCGACAGCCCCCTGCAGCTCAGCCAGGGCGACAGGGTCCTGGCAGTGGAGCGCGTCCGGACAGCCGACGGCCAGCCGGTGATCTACTCACGCGACCGCATTCCGGCGCGGCTGCTGAAAGGTGACCTCGATCTACAGAACCTCCACCCCTCGCTGTTCGGATTGCTGAGGTCGTCGGGGCATGCCGCTGACCACGCGACAGCGACCCTGCGCGCCGTCGCCAGCACCAGCCGCACGGCGAAGGTGCTCGGGGTCCGGCGCGGGAAGCCTCTGCTGTACATCGAGGAGATCGACTACGACCGCGATGGAACCCCGGTCATGTTGTCCCGGGAATGGCACGTCTCCGAGGCGTTCGACGTGCGGATCAACCGGCAGGCCCAAACGACGCCGATCGTCTCGTGGAACACAACCAGCTAGCCATGACTTCTTTTAAGGCATCCGTACAGGTATTCGCGTTCCGCTGACGCTGGTGTGAGGGCGGAATAGGCTTCCCGGAAGAGAAGCGGCCCTTTGGGTCCTGAGGAGTAGGTGCACATCGTGTTCAAGCGTCTAGTAGCCGCAGCATTTGTGACGGTCCTGACGGTCGTGGGAGTCGCGCCCGCGGCAACCGCTGCCCCCGGCGACCACGGCAACAATGGTGGCGGCGCATCGCAGCTCCGCATCGATTGGGACTGAGCAGCAACTGATCGGTCCCAGGGCACTCACCTCGGTGGGTGCCCTTGGCATGCGACCCACGAGTCAGCTCATCTGCGCCTCCGCCCCGGCGGCTTCAGCGGACCACCCCTAGTCGCGGATGCGGATCGGTGGCCGGGCTAGGCGAATATGACGAAGAGGAGGAACTCGAGGAGAATCAGGCCACCCAGAATTGTGCCGATCAAGGCGAGTCCCGCCGGCCTCCCGCGCCCATCCATGAGACCCACCACGACGGCCGCCAGAGCCAGCAGACCCATCACGATCCAGATCCAGCCGTTTGAGTCGTCGTCGCCGCTGATGAACATGCCTACGACATTGGCCACGAGTGCCGCGATCCCCAAGCCGAGGGCCAGTTGCGCTCTCGACGGTGCTGAGTCACTGCGATGTGCGTCTGTCACGGTCCGCTCCGATTCTCGAAGGTGCCCCGCCTCGACGGTACGCTCGTCGGCGTCACGGCCGCAATAGACAAGCTGCGCATCGCCGCGAGTGCCCGCCAGATCGACGGCGTGGCGGGCACTCGGGTTCGTTCCCAGGTCGCTAGGTGCACACATCCGGCATAGTCAGGCGGCATCAGGCACGATGACGATCTTGCCGTGGAGCGAGCCTTCGGCCGCGGCCGCGTGAATGTGCGGCAGCTCGCTGAGGGGAACGCGTCGAGCGACATCAACCGTGAGGTCGCCGTTGTCGATTCGTGCGACCAGCCCGGCCAGCTGCTCGCGGTCATTGTTGACGTACAGGTCGATGCCGCGGACGCCGCGCTCGTCATCACTCGGGGCAGGCATCCAGACCGTCGTGCTGACAACGACGCCTCCGTCGCGTACGCGTCCGGCGAGGGCTGTGAAAGCGGCGGGGTCGATCGGGGCCAGGTTCAACAGGACGTCGACGGGTTCGGTGACCGCGGTGGTCAGGTCCGCCGTGGTGTAGTCGACGATCTGGTCAGCTCCCTGAGCGATGACCTGATCGCTGCTTCGCGGGCTGGCGGTGGCGATCACGTGCGCGCCGGCCGCTTTGGCCATCTGCACCGCGAACCCACCGACTGCGCCATCGGCTCCAGTGATCAGGATGCGTTGGTCTGACTTGAGCTCGGCGTGGACGAACAGCGCCTGGAATGCGGTGAGTCCCACGACTGGCATCGCGGCCGCATCAGCCAGCGGGATGGCCTTGGGAGCTTGCGCCAAGCTCTCGGCTGACACCAGGACGTAGTCGGCCGCGGCACCGTTCTCGACGAACGGGAGGAAGCCGACGACCCTGTCACCGACCTCGAGATCGGTGACGCCCTCGCCAAGCTCGTCGACCGTGCCTGCGACGTCGAGGCCGGGGATGTGCGGCAGCGTGAGCGGCATCGGCCCCTGCATCAGCCCCGCGCGGATGTTGCCGTCAACACCGTTGAACGATGTGCCCGCGACGCGAACCCTGACTTGCCCGGAACTGGGGACAGGGAGGTCCACGTCCTCGTAGTGCAGGACGTCGGGACCGCCGTACTCGTGAAATCGGATTGCCTTCATGGTGATGTCTCACTCTCGAATGGAGTGCTTCGAAGTTGAAGCACTCCATGAAAGTAGCAGTGCTTCGAATACGAAGCAAGTGCTTTGAATGCGAAACATCGTTACTCTGATCACATGACTCAGACCCCCTCGTCTTTGGATGCCGTTCAGCTCCGTGCGTACTTCGCCCTCACGGAGGTGGCTGGCCTGCTCAAGCACGCGGTGGAGCAACAGCTGCGTGAGGTCGGTGACCTGAGCTTTGTCCAGTTCCAGCTCCTGGCGCGCCTCGGGCTCGGCTCGTCGACGGGCAGCGAACGCATGACTGACCTCGCTGACGGTGTCGTCTACAGCCGCAGCGGGCTGACCTACCAGGCCGGACTGCTCGAGAAGGCTGGGCTGGTCGCCCGCACCCCCTCGGCGGATGACGACCGGGGCATCACGGTCACCATCACCGACGCTGGGCGAAAGCGGCTCGAGAAGGTCCTACCCGGGCACACCGAGGTCATCAGCGATCAGCTGTTCCAGCCGTTGTCGGTGGCGGACACCCGGGCCCTCGCTGACCTGCTCGTGCCAGTGCGCGATCACATGCGTTCGGCGCCGCCGCGATCCGCGGCTCCTCGCCGCCGGCGCTGAGATCAAGCGCTCCCCGACGCACTCCAAGGAGGTCACGGTCCGGTCGCCGGTTGCTCAGGCGGGGGAGAAGAGCGCGACGGGCGTCGACGTGGCGACTACGCGGGCGTCGTCGACCATGACGTCGAGGTGGGCGAGCGTCTCGCAGACCGCCATCATCTGGTTGAACTGGTCGAGGTCGGCGAGGCGGCGCTCGCGGCGGGTCCACAGCAGGCGCTGGGCGACCTCGAGCGCTGTGGCTGGCGTGCCGAGGGAGCGCAGCACGCGCTCGGCCTCGTCGAACCGCTCGGCGTGATGGTCGAGGAGCTCGTGGACGCGGTCGTGGACGCTGTCGATCGGGTAGCCGTGCGCCGGCATCAGGCGCGCGTCGGGTCGCGTGAGCAGCAGCCGGAGCGACGACAGGTAGTGCTGGAGGGAAAGCTCGCGGGCGCCCAGCTCGAAGCCGATCGAGGGTGTGATGGTCGGGAGGACGTGATCGCCGGTGAAGAGCAATCCACCCTGATGGTCCTGGAACACGATGTGGCCCTTGGTGTGCCCGGGCGTCGGGACGACCTCGAGCTCGCGAGCGCCCAGATCGATCGACTGGGCGTCGAGCCACGAGTCTGGCAGCTCCCACGCCTCGTCGTCGAACGGCTCGGCCGCGGTGAGTGCGGTCATGTCCGCGGCCAGCGCCGGCGCACCGGCTCGCTCGAGCTCGAGGATCGAACCGACCGGTACGTTCGTCCGGATCGCCATGACCTCGCGGAGCCCCGGTTCCTCGGGACGGCCCAGGTGCACACGGGAGCCGAAGAGCCGGCGCAGCTCGACCGCGAACGTGTAGTGGTCGCGGTGGATGTGCGTGACGTAGACGTCGTGGATGTCGGCGGGCGTGTGGCGGATCGTGGCCAGAGCGGCGGTCAGCTCGTGGAGCGCCGAGGGTACGCGCCACCCGCCGTCGATCAGCGCGAGGCCGCGCGCCGTCTCGATGGCATAGACGTTGATGGCGCGCAGGCCGTCATTGGGCATCGACAAAGGGATGCGGTGCACGCCGGGCGCGACCTCGAAGCAGCCGGGATCAGACCAGGCTGAGGTCGGCACGTCCGAGGTGGCGGTCACTCGTGGGCCACCATGACCTTCTCGTCGCCCATGACGGCGATCCGGCGCCCACGCATGTCGCCGACGTCGGCCACGGCGTCCAGCCACTCCTGGCTTGCGAGCGCGGCCTCCATCGCCTCCTTGGTGTCGAAGCTCAGGACCGAGAGGCCGTCCCAGCCTTCCGACTTCTCGCCCATCGCCTCGAGGATCTCGGTGTGATGCCACCGCCGAAGGCCGGGAAGAGCGTACGTCGGGTCGGCGTGATCGTTGCGCCACCAGTCGATGAACTGCTCGTGGGTCCAGTCGCGCGGGCGGGCGGCGAGGATGATCAGGTTGTACATGCGGCTCCTAGGTCGTGGGGTGGTCGGCCGGCGTGCGGCTGAGGTCGGTGGCGAGCTTGACCGCGTCGTCGCGCGACAGCTTGCCGACACGGTTCTGCGGCAACGCGGCGACGCGGTGGACGAACTCGGGCCACTTGAACTTGGCGAATCCCGCAGCATCGAGGTGAGCCGTGACGGTGTCGAGGTCGATCTCGGCGCCGCTCGTGACAATCAGTGCGGCGGCGCGCTCACCGAGCAGCTCATCGGGGACCGGCACGACGCAGACCTGCGCGACGTCGGGCATCTGGGCGATCGCGGCCTCGACCTCATTGATGTCGATGTTGCGGCCGCCGCGGATGATGATCTGCTTCTCGCGGCCCACGATGTTGAGCGTGCCGTCGGGGTTGATCCTGGCCAGGTCGCCGGTCGGGAAGAAGCCGTCGGCTGTCAGTGCCGGCGGCTCGGGTGCGCCGTTGCGGGCATACCCGACGAAGAACGACGGCCCCATGACCTGCAGCTGACCGACCTCGCCGGGGCCGCGGGGGACCCCGTCCTCGTCGACGACCCGCACCGTGGTGCCGGGGAACGGCCGACCGTCGCGGCCGAGGCGTACGTCCTCGTCCTCGGTCGGCAGGGGAGTCGTGTGGCCGAGGCACTCCGACATCCCGAAGACGCGGAGGAACTTCGTGCCGAGCGTACGTTCGGCGCGGCCCAGCGCTCCGGAGTCCATCGGGCCGCCGCCCACCGTCATGGCGGTCAGCGACGAGAGGCTGCCGGTCGAGTCGGGCAGGATCGACAGCTGCAAGGCCATCGTCGGGACGAGCATCGTCCAGCGCACGTCGTGCTTGGCCATGAGGTGCAGCGCAGCGGACGGCTCCCAGCCGTCGAGGGCGACCATCGGTGAGCCGAGCATCGCCGGCAGGTACATCCCGAAGCAGAATGCGGCGACCGACGACAGCGGGACGAGCGCGCCGACAGGATCGCCGGGCTGCAGCCCGACGGCGTCGATCGTGCAGGTGCCGGCGTAGCGCAGGGCATCTTCCGACTGCACGACACACTTGGGCCGCCCCGTCGAGCCGGAGGTCATGGCGACGACGACGCCGCCGCGCCAGCGCTCGACCCCGCTGGTGACACCGGGACGCGCCGTCACGGTCCAGCCGTCGAGGGCCTCGGTGCGCAAGGAGAAGTGGTCCAGCGGCACGTCCCAGCCGATGATGACCGGCTCGGACGCGATGACGACGTCAGGGACGAGGTCGCTGCACGCGATCGCGAACTCGCCAGGAGTCGCGTGCCGGCTCACGACGGCGATCAGGCCACCCTGCATCCCTACGGCGAGGGCCGCGGACAACGTGCGCCAGGTGTTGTCGGCCTGCACGAGCACGGTCGGCGCTCCCTCGACGCTGGCGGCGAGGACGTGCGCGAGCAGCTCCGCCTCGCGCATGACCTCGGCCGTCGTGTGCGGGCCGGAGGCATCGATGACGGCGATCGCGTCGGGCGTCGTCTCGACGCGCGCTGAGAACTCCGCTACCAGCTGCTGCATGGACCTACCTCTTCGTCAGGATTGAATCGTGCGCTCATGGTCACCGGGCCGTCCACCCTCCGTCGACGACGAGGGTCTGGCCGGTCACGTATGACGAGGCGTCCGAGCTGAGGAACAGCAGTGCGCCGTCGACCTCGCCGTCGTGGCCGCCACGGCCGAGCATCGTGTTGCGGCGGACCCAGCGGGCCGAGGCGTCGTTGGTGAACAGGCCGTCGGTCATCTCAGTGTCGAACCAGCCCGGTACGACGGTGTTGACGCGTATGCCGCGCCGCCCCCACTGGCCGGCGAGCTCGCGGCTGAGGCCGACGACCCCGGCCTTGGAGGCGGCATACCCCGCGCCACCGATCGGTGCGGTCGACACCAGGCCGACGACCGACGAGATGTTGATGATGGAGGCTTGCTGGCCTTCCTGAACGGTCTGCGCCACGGCGACCGCGAGGTGGAACCCGGCAGAAAGATTGAGGTCGAGGAGCTCGGCGAAGTCGGCGGGTGACTCGGTCTCCGCGTCCGGCGGACCCGCGCGACCGGCGTTGTTGACCAGCACGTCGACCCTGCCGTGATCGGCCACGACCCGGTCGACGAGTGACTGGCGATCCTCGGCGTCGGTGATGTCGCATCGTACCGGGACGATGCGGTCGTCCTCCTTGGCCAGGACCTCGAGCCGGTCGAGCCGGCGAGCCGCTGCGTAGACGGTCGCGCCGGCACCGGCGAGCGTACGGGCGAAGCCCAGGCCAAGACCCGACGACGCACCGGTCACGATCGCGGCGCGGCCCGAGAGGTCGAACATCGACAAGGGTGATCCATTCACCGATTGACTCCTCATCAGTAGACAGCCGTACGTCCGCCGTCGACGGCGATGACCGAACCGGTCGTGTAGCCCGAACGCGGACCGGCGAGGTGCACGACCATGCCGACGATCTCGTCGGGCTGTCCCAGCCGGCCGGCGGGGAGTCCGTCGACGACCAGGCCGATGAACTCGTCGTCCCAGTCGGCGGCCATGTCGGTCTCGAAGGCGCCGGGCATGACGCAGTTGACCCGCACGGTCGGGGCGTACTCCTGGGCGTATGCCATCGTGAGCGCGTTGAGGCCGATCTTGGAGGCCGAATACATCGCCTCGGCCGGACTCGGCCTGACCGCGCCGATGCTCGAGATGTTGACGATCGAGCCACCGCCCGCGGCCGCCATCCGGGCACCGGCGACCGCCATCAGGCGGAACGGGCCCTTGAGGTTGACCTCGATCGTCTTGTCGAACAGGCCCTCGGGCACCTCGAGCAATGAAGGCTTCAAGGGTGCGATGCCGGCGTTGTTGACGACGATGTCGAGGCGACCGTGTTGCGCGATGATCGCGTCGATCGCCGGCTCGATCGCGTCCCACTGGCCAACGTGCAGGGGGAGCGGAGTGACGACGCTGCCGGTCTCCTCGGCCAAGGCCGCCGCGGTCTTCTCGCAGGCGTCCTCCTTGCGGCTCGACACGACGACCGTCGCACCCTCGAGCGCCAGGCCCCGGGCGATCGCACGGCCCAGGCCGCGGGTCGCACCTGTGACGAGGGCGACCTTGCCCTCCAGCTCGCGCGCGCTCACGGTGCCACCGCCGTCTGCCGCTTGAGCTCGAGCCGGGCGATCGTACGCAGGTGCACCTCGGTCGGGCCGTCGGCGATCTGCAGCGCGCGGGTGATCGCGAAGAGCCGGGCGAGGACCGTGTCGTCGCTGACGCCCGCGGCCCCGTACGTCTGCACAGCGCGGTTGACGACGGTGTGCGCGGTCTCCATCGCGGCGACCTTGATCGCGGCCACCTCCGAACGGGCGGCGGCGTTGCCCGCGGTGTCCATCAGCCACGACGCCTTGAGCGTCAGGAGGCGGATCTGGTCGATCTCCATGCGGCTGCGCGCGATCCACTCGCGCACGACACCGCGATCGGCGAGCGGTCCGCCGAAGGCCTCGCGGGTCACGGCGCGCTGGCACATCAGCTGGAGCGCGCGCTCGGCGAACCCGATGGCGCGCATCGCGTAGTGCATGCGCCCCGGCCCGAGCCGGCCCTGGGCGATCGCGAAGCCACCGCCCTCCTCGCCGAGGATGTTGCTGACCGGCACGCGCACGTCAGTGAACTGCACCTCGCCGTGCCCCAGCCGGTCGCGATAGCCGAACATCGGCAGGTCGCGCAGGATCTCGACGCCGGGAGTGTCCAACGGCACGAGCACCATGCTCTGCTGCCGGTACGACGGGGCGTCGACATCGGACTTGCCCATGAAGATCATGAGCTTGCAGTCGGGATCGAGGACCCCCGAGGCGTACCACTTGCGGCCGTTGAGCACGTAGTCGTTGCCGTCGCGGCGGATCGTCGAGGTGATGTTGGTGGCGTCCGAGCTCGCGACGTCGGGCTCGGTCATCGCGAACGCCGAGCGGATCTGGCACTCCAGCAGCGGCTTGAGCCACTCGTCCTTCTGCGCGTCGGTGCCGTACATCGCGAGGATCTCCATGTTGCCGGTGTCGGGGGCCGAGCAGTTGATGGCCTCGTTGCCGATGATCGACCGACCGACGAGCTCGGCCAGCGGGGCGTACTCGAGGTTCGTCAGCCCGCCGCCGAGGCCGTCGTGCGTCATGAAGAGGTTCCAGAGGCCCTGTTCGCGGGCGATTGCCTGCAGGTCGCGCATGACCTGCGGCTGCTCGTGCGGGTTGTCGTTGGCCTCGACCTGCGCGTCATAGACCGCCTCGGCGGGGTAGACGTGCTCGGTCATGAACGTCTCGAGCTGCTCGAGCAGCGCCGTGGTGCGGGGTGAGTAGTCGAAGTCCACGAGGAACCCTCTTCTCTGGTGTCCGGGCGCTCAGCCGAGCCGGTCGCGACCGGTACGGATGAGCGTGATGATGGTTTCGGGGAGTCGTTCCTGGTCGGGGTCGACGTGGCGGCCCTCGCGGTGGCGGCGCAGGTTGTGGCCCATGATCGCGGCCATCTTGAAGCGGCCGAGAGCGTTGAACCAGGCGAGGTCGTCGACGGGTCGGCCGTACAGCTCGACGAGCTCGTCCTCGCTGGGCAGGCCGGGGACCTCACGGCCCACGCCCGGGAAGTTGGCCCCATCGGCGAACACCAGGAACCAGCCGAGCTCGACGCGCGGATCGCCGACGCTCCAGATCTCCCAGTCGATGACGGCGCCCGGCTCGAGACCGGTCGAGATGATGTTGCCGAGCCGGTAGTCGCCGTGCACCAACGTCGGCGCGACCGACGGCGGGATTGACGAGGCGAGTCGCGCCTCGAGGTCGGCGGCGCCTTGCACGAGCGCTGGCGGCACGGCGGCCATGGTCCGGGACCAGCGCTGCAGCTCGTCGGCCGGGCTCAGGGCCGGGCCGTCAACGGGGATCTTGTCGAGCGGTACGTCGTGCAGTGCCGGGAGGATCTCGGCGGCGCGGCGCATCCGTGCGGCTGCCAGCGTCGGCTCGACCGCCGGGTCGTCCAGCACCGGCTCGAGCGACTCGCCGGTGACGAACTCCATCGCGAACCATGCTGTCTCGGTCTCGTCGATCACGAGGATCTCGGGGACGGGTACGTCAGTCGGTGCGAGCGCCTGCATGATGCGCGCCTGGCGCACCATGTCGTGGCGGCCGACCGGTCGCTGGCCCTGGGGCACGGCCTTGACGACGACAGGGCCGTTCGACGTCGGGACGCGATAGGTCAGCCCCGAGTGGCCGCCGAGCAGCGGTTCGAGGCCGTGGACCTCCAGGCCGGGCTCGGCACCTTGGAGTGCAGCGGCGACGCGGGCGCCCAGCGTGGCTTCGAAGCTCATGCTCGTGGCTCCCGCGGCAGGCCGAGCACACGCTCGGCGAGGATGTTGTGCTGGATCTCGTCGGTTCCGCCCGCGATGCGGTAGCCCGGGGCGCCGAGGACATGCTCGGTCCACGCCCACGTGCCCCACTCGCCGGAGTCGACCGTGAGCTCGGGGCCGAGCAGCATGCGGACGACCTCGGACGTACGGGCCATGGTGTCGGTGGCCAGCAGCTTGCCGACCGACGCCTCGGGTCCGGGTGCCTCCCCGGCGACGACGGCCGCCGCGACGCGCATGCCGGTGAGGCGCTGGACGTAGCTGCGGGTGACCAGGTCGGCGACGGCGTCGCGCTCGATCTCCGACAACGGTCCACGGTGCCGAGCCAGCTCGACCGCGCGGTCGGCGTTGTCGAGGCCGAGGTTCCCGGAGTCGAGGCGTTCGGCTGCGAGCACGGTCAGCGCGACCTTCCAGCCCTCGCCGACCGGTCCCAGTCGCTGCGTGTCATCCAGCACGACACCGTCGAGGTAGACCTCGTTGAAGCTGCTGCCGCCGGTCATCTGCCGGATCGGCCGCACCTCGACGCCGGGGGAGTCCAGCGGCACCAGGAACACCGTCAGGCCGGCGTGCTTCGCCGTCGTGGGATCGGTGCGGCACACCGCAATGCCGAGGTCCGCGATGCGTGCGCCCGACGTCCATACCTTGTGGCCGTCGAGGACCCATGAGCCGTCCCGCTCCACCGCCCGCGTACGTACGGCGGCCAGATCCGACCCGGCCTCGGTCTCCGAGAACAGCTGGCACGCGATGAGGTCGGTGCGCAGCATCGCGCGTACGTACTGCGCCTTCTGCTCGTCGGTGCCCCACTGCGCGATCGTGGGGGCCACGAGCTGCTGCGTCACCGAGAACATCTCGGTGCGGCGCGGTACGTCGAAGGCCGCCTCCTCGCGCTGGAACGCCAAGGCGTGCGCGAGAGGCAGTCCGCGTCCGCCGTACTCAGCCGGCCAGGTCAGTGCACCCCAGCCGGCGTCGAACTTGGCCTGCTCGTAGCGCCGGATCCGGTCGGTCTCCTCGCGCTCCTCGGCGGCGGTCCAGTTCTCGAACACCGCGACCGAGTCGTCGCCGTGGCCCCACGCGGTCGAGCGCCGGGGCGGCGCCTGCTGGGCGAGCCAGGCGCGGGCGCCGGCGATGAACTCCGTGGTGTCGGGTGTGGGCACGGTTGCTGCCTCTCAGACGGCCAGGACGGTGCAGGCGCTGATGCCCGGTGCCCCGTAGACGTGGGTGAAGCCCAGGCGCGGACCGCCGGGGACCTGACGTTCGCCGGCCTCGCCGCGCAGCTGCGTCACGATCTCGTGCACCTGGCGCAGGCCGGACGCGCCGATGGGCTCGCCGTTCGCGATGCAGCCGCCGTCGGTGTTGACCGGCATGCTGCCGTCGATCAGGGTCGCGCCCTTCTCGAGGAGCTGCTCCTGCTCGCCGTGCTCGCAGAAGCCGCACTCGGCCATGTGCATGATCTCGGCGCCGCTCTCGGTGTCCTGCAGCTGCAGCACGTCGATCTCGTCGGGGCGTACGCCGGCGGCATCGAACGCCGCAGCGGCCGCCGTGGTGCTGACGCTGGTGGGAGCTCCGGAGCCCTGGATCGATGGCGCGAAGACCTCGAACGTCCCGAAGCCCCTCGTACGCGTGACAGCCGACAGGAGCGAGACGGGCCGCCCGCCGAGCCTCGTCGCCACGGCTTCGCTGGCCACGATGATCGCGGCGCCACCCTCGCCGGGGGAGCAGAACATGTAGCGCGTCAGCGGGTCGTTGACCATGTCCGCCGTGGCGATCTCCTCTGCGGACATCGGCGTGCGCCGCCACGCGTTGGGGTTGAGCGTGCCGTTGGCGTACGCCTTCTCGGCGACCTTCGCGAGCGTCGGCGCCGTGATGCCGTACTCGCGCATGTAGCGCGCGATCTTGATGCCGAAGAACTGCGTCGTGACCATGAGGCCGGCGTCGCCGTAGCCCGACGGCAGGCCCCACTCCTCGGGAAGTGGTGCAAACGCTCCGCGACCGTGCTTGTCGAACCCCACGGCCAGGGCGATCTCGGCCGAGCCGGAGCGGATCGCGTTGACGGCGGACACCAGTGCGCTGCCGCCGGTCGCACAGCCGTTCTTGACGTTCGTGAACGGGATGCCAGTCAGGCCGAGCTCGGCCACCAGCGTGTCGGCCAGGCCCGATCCGTCACTGCCGCCGAACGCGATCTGCACGTCCGACCACTCGAGGCCCGCGTCGACCAGCGCACCCCGGATCGCCTGGACCGCCATCTCGCGTCCGCTGACCCCGGGCTGCCGGCCGAAGGCGGACAGCCCCGCTCCGACGATCGAGACGCCGTTCATGCGTCAGCTCCGGTGTACGTCGAGGTCGCGAACCGGGGGACCGGCTCGGTCGCGGTCAGGCGTACGGGGGCATGGTCCTCGAGGTCGCCGAAGTCGAGGCAGTCGAGCACCGCCTCGACCTTGACGCCGTCGGCGAGCTCGACGTATCCCACCGCGAACGGCGAGAAGCCCTCGGCCGGCGGCACGTACGGCGGGGACTTCGGCGCGAACCGCTGCACCGTGAAGCCCCACACCGTGCCGTGCTCCGACAGCTCGATGGCCACCATGGCCTGCTGGCCGCACCGCTGACACCCGTCGGCGACCGGAAAGGCGACATTGCCACAGCGCTCACACCTGCTGCCGTGCAGCCGGGGCGCTTCGTGGGTCGTGGTCACGTCATCTCCTTGTCGTGCGGCGGGGTCGTCGGCGGGGTCAGGTCAGCGGCCGACCCACTTGGGCTCGCGCTTCTCGAGGAATGCCTGCACGCCTTCCTTGGCGTCCTCGGACTGCAGCGCGTTGCCGACCGCGAGGTGCTCCATGACCATGAGCGACTGGATGTCGGCGTCGAGGCCGCGGTCGATCGTCATCTTGGTCAGACGCATCATGAACGGGCTCTTGTCCGTCAGCTGCGCGGTGAAGTCGGCGACGGTCTTGTCGAGCTCGTCGGCCGGCGCCGAGGCGTTGATCAGGTCGAAGTCGACGGCTTCCTGGCCGGTCAGCAGCTTGCCGGTCAGCATGAGCTCCTTGGTCTTGCGGATGCCGATCATGCGGGGGAGGCGGTAGATCGGCCCGGCGCCACCGAACAGGGCGCGGCGGATGTGGAAGTCGCCGATCAGGGCGTCGTCGCTCGCGATCGCGAAGTCGCACGAGATCATCAGCTCGAAGCCGCCCGCGGTGACGTAGCCCTCGAGGACCGCGACGGACGGCGTGTTCATCGAGTAGAGGCGGTCACAGACCTTCGCCGAGATGACAGCGACCTCCATCGCGGTGGTCGTGCCGACGTAGTTGGCCAGCAGCTCGTCCAGGTCGAAGCCGGAGCAGAACGTGTTGCCGCGTCCGCGGAGCACCAGCACCTTGAGCTCGGGGTCGTTGTCGACCTCGACGATGATCTCGTCGAGCCGGTGGAGCAGCTCGAGGGTCACGGCGTTCTTCTTGTGCGGGCGGTTGAGCCACACGCGTGCGACCTCGCCATCCTTCTCGAGCACGATGTGGTCGGTGTCAATCACGGCATGTCCTTTCAAAATGAACTGGATTCATTTCAGTATGGGCGACGATGGGTCGCCGGTCAACAGGGAAGTGGTGAATCAGAGGCCGACGAGCTCTGCGACGGCTGCGCGGTGCGTGCGTGAGCTGCCGAAGAGGCCCTCGTCACCCAGCGCGCGGCGGACGTACAGATGCGCCGGGTGCTCCCAGGTGAAGCCGATGCCACCGTGCAGCTGGACGGACTCGTGGGCCGCCCGGACAGCGACGTCCTGGCAGATCGCAGCGGCGACTCGCCCGGCGAGGACCGCCTCGATGGGTTCGAGGTCGAACATTGCTGCGGCATAGCGCGACGCGGAGCGAGCTCGCTCGAGGTCGACCAGCAGGTCGGCGAGTCGGTGCTTGATGGCCTGGAACGATGCGATGGGTCGGCCGAACTGCTGCCGCTCGAGGAGGTATGCCGTCGTCGCCTCCAGTAGATGCGTGGCCATCCCGGTGTGCTCGGCGGCGACGCCGATCGCCGCAGCGGTGGTGACCGTGCTCCATGCGTCCGCGAAGTCGTCCGGCCCGACCAACAGTGCTGCGCCCGCGCCGGCCAACGACACATCGCCCAGGGGGCGGGTCTCGTCGAGGACGCGCCGAGCCTGGATGGAGACGGCCTCCTGGCGCAGGTCCACGGTGAAGAGCGCCGTGCCGGTCCGGGTCGAGGCGGGCACGATCAGATGGTCCGCGGACTCAGCGCTGAGCACTTGACGAACCGATCCGTCGAGGACCCAACCGCCGTTCAACAGCTCAGCCGTGAGGTCGGCTGGTGAGGGCCAGGCCACGGTGGCGGTCTCACGACCGGATGCGACCGCGTCGAGGAGCTTCTCGTCCGGATCGGCTGTCAACAGCGCCTGGACGGCCACGACCCCCGAGGTGAGGATCGGCTCGGTGAGCAGGGCGCCACCGGTCTCCTCCAGCACGACGCCGACCTCACGGAGGCCGAAACCTGCGCCGCCCAGAACCTCGGGGATGGCCAACGTGCCGATCTCGACCTCGGACATCAGGCGATGCCAGGTGTCGTCCGACTTCGTGACGATGGCGCGGACGATGTCGCGCAGGTCGTCGTGCTCGGCGACCGGCGTGAGGATCGACGGATCGGCGCTGGGCGAGACGTCGTACGTGCGCGGGCCGGCGGTGGAGCTGGGGGACATGAGGACCTCGGTGTCGTGACTGGAGCAAACTGAGACGAATTCAGTTTATGTCAGCGACGACGCACAAGCCAGAGGCAAGTCCCAGGATGCCTCCGTCAGGAGGCGACGCGGACCTACTTGGCGTCGACGAGGCGGGCCGCGGCCTCGGCCATGACGCCCGTGATCTGCTCGAGCGTCATCTCGCCGCCGGGGCGGTACCAACGCCACACGCCGACGACCAGCGCGAGCAGCATGCGGGCGGTCAGCAATGCGTCGGTGACGCGGAAGGTGCCGTCGTCGATGCCCTTCTGGACGAGCCCTGTCCAGTTGTGCTCGATCTCCTGGACGAGAGAGCGGCACAGCAGGCGCTCTTCCTCTTCCTTCTTGGACGGCCTCGGGGTGGCGAGGAGGTCCATGTGGTTCTGCAGGATGCGTCGCTGCAACGCGTCGCGGGGGGAGGCTTCGTACGCGCTCGCGACCGCCGCGGCCAACGCGGCGCCAGAGTCGGGAGCGGAGGCGGTGGCGGTCTGGAAGCGCTCGACCGAGTTGCTCAGCTCGAGCCGCATGATGGTCAGCAGGCAGTGCACCTTGGACTCGAAGTAGTGGTAGAGCGCGGTCTGGCCGATGCCGACATCATCGGCGATCGTGGCCCACTTGGTGTGCTCGAAGCCCTCTTCGCCGAACCGGTCGATCGCGGTGGCAATGATGACGGCGCGCTTGGAGCGCGGGCTCTCGGTGCGCGGTGCGGTGTCCACTGTGCTCATCGGTGCGATGTCCCAACTCTCGATGCCATGGTCGCCCAGACCTGAACTCGGCTCACTCGTACAGTGCCACGGGTGAAAGCGTGTGGCAATTCAGGCCCTTTGTGAAAACGCGTCCAGAACTGATATGAGTTCAGTATGACGCATGATGCTCTGAAATGCCCGGAAGACGACCGGTGAACCTGCTGAGCCGCCAGGTCCAGGTCTGGTCCTATCCCCGAGGACCGGTCCGGCCGGAGCACTTCGAGGTCGTCGAGGTGCCGGTCGAACCGGTCGGTCCGGGCGAGGTGCTGGTGCGCAACACCTGGACATCGGTCGACCCCGGACTCAGGCTCCGGCTGCGTGAGGCCGCGCCGGAGGGCTACTTCGTGGCTTTCCCGTTGCATGCCGCGATGGACGGCATCATGACGATCGGCGAGGTCATCGAGTCACGGGCCGACGGGTTCACGGTCGGCGACACGGTGTGGCACGCGCTCGGCTGGCGTGACTACGCCGTTGTCGACGCCTCCGCCGTGCAACTCAGCGGCCTCGGCACCCTGCGTGCGCTCGACACCTCGATCGCCGAGCCGCAGTGGTATCTCGGCGCGCTCGGGGGCATGGGCCTCACGGCGTACGCCGGACTGTCGGTCGTCGGAGCGTTGAAGGGCGGCGAGACCGTGTGGGTCTCGGCCGCCGCCGGTGCTGTCGGCAGCCTGGCCGTCCAGATCGCGAAGCTGCACGGCAATCGCGTCGTCGCCAGCGCCGGATCCGACGACAAGGTCCGGTGGCTGCTCGACGATCTCAAGGTCGATGTGGCCTTCAGCTATCGCGCGGGCCCCGTGAGCGAGGGCCTTGCCGCTGCAGCGCCGGAGGGCATCGATGTCTACTTCGACTGCGTCGGCGGCGATCACCTCGAGGCCGCGCTGGACGGGATGCGCCGGGATGGCCGGGTGGCGATCTGCGGGTCGATCTCGGAGTACGAGTCCGAGCCGGCCGGCCCACGCAACCTGTTCCTCGCTGTGGCGAAGGACCTGACGATCCGCGGCTTCCGGGGCAGCAGCAACCTCGACCTCCTGCACACGATGCAGGCCGAGCTCGGGAGCGCCCTGGCGGATGGCCGGTTGCAGCAGCGCGAGACCGTCTTCGACGGCCTGACCAACGCTCCGAACGCCCTCATCGAAATGATCGCCGGTCGGACGTCCGGCAAGACTCTCGTCCACATCACCGATGCACGCTGAAGGGTTGGCTCCCATGACCACGATGAGCACCAGGATCGACGGCAAGGTCGTGCTCCTGACCGGGGCGACGGGCGGACTCGGCTCGGCCGCCGCGCGTCGGATCGCCGACGAGGGCGGCCACCTCGTGCTGACCGACCTCGATGTCGCAGCATGCGAAGCGCTGGTCGAGACGCTGGCGGACACCCCGGGGCGGCACACCGCGATGGCGCTCGACGTCGCGGTCGAGGAGCAGTGGCGCGAGGTGGCCGCCATGGTCGGCCGGGAGTACGGCCGGCTCGACGCGTTGGTCAACAACGCGGCGATCGGGAGCATCGCGACCGTCGAGGACGAGGAGGTCGAGCACTGGGACCGGGTCATGGCGATCGGGGTCAACGGGGTGTGGCTCGGCATGAAGCACTGCGGGCCGCTGATCGCCGATGCCGGCGGCGGCTCGGTCGTCAATGTGTCGTCGATCCTCGGCACGGTCGGCGGCTTCGGCAACAGCGCGGCCTATCACGCAGCCAAGGGAGCCGTGCGTACGTTGACCAAGAACGCGGCGCTGCACTGGGCGACCTCGGGCGTACGCGTCAACTCCCTGCACCCGGGATTCATCGGCACCGAGCAGCTGCTCGAGCGGCACGAAGGGTCCGAGCGTCACGCGGCGATGCTCGCGGGCACGCCCATGGGTCGCCTCGGCCGCGGCGAGGAGATCGCCGCCGTCGTCGCGTTCCTGGTGAGCGACGACTCGACGTTCATGACCGGGTCGGAGGTCTACGTCGACGGCGGGTGGACGGCGGCCTAGGCGGCTTCTAGTCGGGCACCACGACGAGGCGGCCGCGAACGTCGCCTTCGCGCAGGCGTCGGTACGCATCGAGGGTCTCGCTGAACCGCACGACCTCGATCTCCGCGTCGACCAGGCCGCGCTGCGCCAGGTCGACGACCGCCTCGAGGTCCTGCCGGGGTCCCCAGAACGGCGCGCTGACGTGCCAGCCGAGCGGCAGCTCGCGGCCCTTGGCGACCGTCATCGAGCCGCCCGCACCGCCGATCAGGACGAGCCGGCCGCCAGGGGCGAGCGCGCCGGCGCCCTGTGACAGCGTGCCGTCGGCTCCCACGAAGTCGAGCACGACGTCGACGAGCGGTGTGCTCCGATCCTCCCCGAGCCGGTTGATCGCCTCGCCGACCGAGGCCGCGGTCGTATGGGCGCCGTGTGCGCGGGCCACCTCGAGCGCGGCCGGCCGGGTGTCAACGGCGACGATGTGAGCGGCGGTCGTCTGGGCGAGGATCTGGACCGCGAGATGGCCGAGCCCGCCCACGCCGATGACCATCACGGTGCTGTCCCGGTCGATCGCGTCGCGGTGCAACCGGATCGCATGGTGCGCGGTGAGCCCCGCGTCGGCGAGGGGCGCGAGCTTGGCGGCGGAGATCCCGTCGGCCGCCACGAGCTGCCGTTCGGACGGCACCAGGACGTACTCGGCCAGGCCGCCGGGCTTGCCCAGCCCGCAGCCGACCCGCCGCTCGAGGTGGAGGCAGTGGTTCTCCTGGCCGCGGCGGCAGTTGGGGCACGTGCCGCACGACCAGACGCCGTGCACGACGGCGAGACGATCGAGCCAGCTCGCCGCCACCCCGTCACCGACCTCGACGACGGTGCCGGCGACCTCGTGGCCGAGGGTCATCGGCAACGCGTACGGCAGGGTCCCCGGCGCGCAGTCCATGACGTGCAGGTCGGAGTGGCACAGGCCGACGGCATCGACACGCAGCAGCAGCTCGCCCGGACCCGGCTGGGGGACCGGGATGACCCTGACCTCCGGCTCACTCTGCCACGCCGTGAGCTGGACGGCGCGCATCGTGGGAGAGGTCATCAGGGCTCCAAACTGAGTCGAGGTCGCTGTCGAACGTACTCGACATCGGCCGGAAACTGAACTAGGTTCATCTTGTGGCTTCGAACGATCTCCGGCTGGCGCACTACTACGCGACCCTCGACGACATCGGCATCCGCGACGCGGTCTCGCTCCTTCACGACGAGGTCAACTACGCGATCGTGCTTCCCAACGGGACGCATCGGGGGACCAGTCGCCAAGGCATCCTCGACTACCTGGAGTCGCGTCCTCCGGTGCAGCGCCGGCATCACCTCCTGCGCACTGCCGTCGACGGCGACACGGAGTTCGTCTACGGCGCAGTCACCGACAACGACACCGTGACGGGCCGGTTCGCCGCGGTCGCGCGCATCGACGACGGGGCGATCCGGGCGTACCAGGTGACATTCGACCTCGAGCTCGTCGTGGTCCCGTCGGGGGAGGACGCATGACCGACACACCTTTCCTGGACGCGTGGTTCGAGTTCATGGACTCCGACCGGCCCGAGCGGGTCCTCGACCTGATCACCCCCGACTTCGAGATGTCGATCCAGTTCTCGACGGGCTCCGGCAACGCGGCGGAGTTCCTCGGCGACCGGGCCGGGCTGGTGGCCTACCTCGAGCAGCGCGAGGTCAGTGTGCTCGTGCACCACCTGACGCACGGCGCGCGTGTCGAGGACGTCGAGATGGCGTTGGGCAAGACGACCCGCGACGGGGCCTTCGAGGCGGCATTCAATGTCTCGGCCGAGCTCGACACGGCCGCCAACAAGGTCCGCAGGCTGCTGATCGCGCGTACGCCTGAGATCGAGTTCGGCTGACCCGGTTTTCGTTGGCTGAAAACGGTCTTCCTGGCCACGTTCCTCCGTCGGTACGTTGTGCCGCCTCAGCCTGCAGCCAAGGAGTCCCATGTCCCACCGTGACCTGATCGATCCCGAGTCCCGAGTCAGCCTGGACGCCTTTCTCGAGGCTTTGCCCGGTGGCTTCAACGCGATCCCCGACATACAGGCGCGCCGGGCCACCGCTTCTGCCGTGCTGGCCTCGCTCGAGATCCCGGAGAACCCACGGGTCACCCACGAGGACATCTCGATCGCCGGACCCGATGGCGCGCCAGACATCACCGTCCGGGTCTATCGACCGATCGATGCGAGCGGACCTCTCCCGGGCATCTACTTCATCCACGGCGGAGGCATGGTCCTCGGTGACCTCGACGACGAACACCCCGCGGCCGAGCTCGTCTGCGAGCAGGTCGGGGCCGTCGTAGTGTCCGTGCAGTACCGGCTCGCGCCCGAGCATCCCTATCCCGCCGCTGTCGAGGACTGCTACGCAGGCCTGGAATGGCTGTCGAAGAACGTGGCCGAGCTGGGCGTCGACGCCGAGCGGCTGGCGATCTACGGTGCGAGTGCCGGAGGCGGCCTGACGCTGGCCACAGCACTCCTCGCGAGGGACCGCGGCGGTCCCGCGCTCTCGTTCATGATGCCGATCTACCCGATGATCGACGACCGGAACGAGACGGCGTCAAGCCACGAGATCACCGACATCGGTGTCTGGGACCGGGCCGGCAACATCGAGGCGTGGGAGTGGTACCTCGGCGGGCAGGAGGCCGACCAGTACGCCGCGCCGGCCCGGGCCGCCGACCTCAGTGGCCTGCCACCGGCGTTCATCGATGTGGGGACGGTCGACCTGTTCCTGGATGAGGACCTCGTGTTCGCCCAGCGGCTCATGCGCGCCGGCGTACCCGTCGAGCTGCACGTGCACCCAGGAGCGTTCCACGCCACGGAGCTCGTCGCCCCTCAGTCGGCACTGTCACAGCGGATCTGGGCCATGCGGATCGACGCGTTCCGTCGTGCACTTGCCTGATCCTCATCCGTACGCCCACGGCTGCCCTGACGGCTGGATAGGCTGTCGCTGTCTGCCGGGGCGAAAGGACGTGACGCGTGAGGTTGCGGGGTCCTTCCTCCGACGATCGGGGCTCAGCGGGGCTTGCTGATGCGCGCCAGGCGGGTCGCGGGCGAACAGTTCTCGAGGCCGCGGGTCAGGTTCTTCTCGTCGTCGGCCTGTGGATGGCCTACCTGCTCTGCCGGCACGTGTTCGAAGGGACGGAGCGCGTCGCCCGGGCGCACGCTGACGACGTCTGGTCCTTCGAGCGCTCGATGCGGCTGCCGAGCGAGGCCCGGTTGCAGGAGCGGTTCCTCGAGTCCGACACCGCGGTCCGTGTCATCAACGCGATCTACCAGTACGTCCACTTCCCGGTGATGGTCTGCACGCTGGTCCTCCTGTACGCACGACGGAGGGACGCCTACCGCTGGTTCCGCAATGTCCTGATCCTGACGACGGGTCTCGCGCTGGTCGGCCACATCGCGTACCCGCTGTCGCCGCCGCGGCTCGAGCCGAGCTTCGGCATGGTCGACACCGGCACGGAGTTCGGCCAGAGCACATACGCCGGCAGGCCCGGGACGGGCTTCACGAACCAGCTGGCGGCGATGCCGTCAATGCACGTCGCGTGGGCCGCGCTCATCGCGATCGCGGTCATCCTGTGCCTGCGCAGCCCCTGGCGTTGGCTGGCGCCGCTGTATGCCGTGACGATCCTGATCGTCGTCGTGGTGACCGGCAACCACTACTGGCTGGACGGCATCGTTGGGCTCGCGCTGCTGGCGATCGCGATCCTGGTGCTCCGTCCGCCCCGGACCGTCGCGGCGAAGGTCTAGCGCGTCGCAGTCGCCCGTGACTCGTCGCGTTTGCGGGCGCGATAGGCCGCGGCCTTCATCTTGTTGCCACACGTCTCCATCGCGCACCACTCGCGTCGGCCGCCCCGTGACGTGTCCACGTACGTCTGGGTGCAGCCGGGGCGCGAGCACTCCTTGAGCAGCCGCACTGCAGGACGCTGCAGCCGCGCATGCCGCCCGCGAGCAGGAGATCGCCGCGAAAGACCCCGAGTGGCCGCAGTGGTACGCGGCGCGCATGACGCCGAGGTTGGCCGGCTGAGCGAGGCTACTGGCCCAGCAGGATCTCGAGCAGGTTCTTCTGGGTCGGCGTCGGTGACGGCGACGGCTTCGTCGTCGGCGCCGGAGGCTTGGTCGTTGCCGTGGAAGGCTTGGTGGTCCTGGCCGCGGGCTTCGGCGCCGGGACGACTGGATCGCTGTCAGGCGACGGTGTCGTCTTGCTCGGGGTGGGCGTCGGCTTCGTGGTGGCGCCGGGCGTACGGCCGCCGACGAGCGGCGAGTCGTTGGCGGTCACGGGCAGTGACTCGAAGCGGTTTGCTGTCGCGGAGTCGCCACGGGTGAACGTCAGCACGGCCGCCGTCGCGATGGTCGTCACGACGCCGGTGGCCACGATCTTGTGGATCTTGCTCATCCGCATGGGAGGGCTCCTGTGCTGGGACGTGCCTCGGCCCAAGGGGAGTGGGTGGCCGCGGCAACGCTCGGGACAGACTATCGGTCGACCTCCACCTCAACCGAATCGTCTGGACTCTGGGACTCCTGGAACGCCAGGGCAGTGCACACGTCGAGATGTGCCGCGCCAAAGATGAGCTGGGCGAGCTTGCGTCGGTTCATGGTGCCTCCGGCAATAGATTCCATGGAATGTATGTGCTAGCGTAGCAAACATGATTCCAAGGAATATACTTACGCGGAATGCTGGTGGGGCGGCATGACCGATCTCTCCACGGTCTTCACGGACCTCGTCCGCTACCAGATCGGCCTGTGGAACGCTGTCGACGCGAGGCTTCGAGCCGACCACGACCTGCAGCTCAGCCACTTCGAGCCCCTGCAGATCATCGCGGCCCGGCAGGGTTGCCGGGTGTTCGACATCGCCGAAGAGATGGTCATCTCGGTGGGCGGCACCAGCAAGCTCGTCGATCGTCTCGAAGCGGCCGGTCACGTGCGCCGCACGGCCAATCCGGGTGACCGCAGGTCCTCGATCATCGAGCTCACTCCGGCCGGCAGCCGACTGCTGACCAAGGCCACGGTGACGTACGAGGACGAGCTCGACGTCCGGCTGGGATCGTTGATCTCCGCAAAGGAGCTCGACCGGCTGGCGTCGACGCTCGCGACGTTGCGCTCCGCCACGGCCAAGGCCGGCGACGATGCCTGAGACGATGCGCGCGGTCGTCCTGGACGCGCCTGGACCGCCCGAGGCGCTCGTGATCCGTGAGCTGCCGGTGCCGACACCCCAGCCCGGATGGGTCCTCATCGAGGTCAAGGCGTTCGGTCTCAACCGCTCGGAGCTGCACACGCGGCTCGGCCTTGCCGAGGGGGTCACGTTTCCGAGGGTCCTCGGCATCGAGGCCACAGGCGTCGTGGCCGCCTGTCCCGGCGGCGAGTTCGAGCCGGGCCGGCAGGTCGTGACGATGATGGGCGGTATGGGCCGTCAGTTCGATGGCGGCTATGCGGAGTACACCTGCGTACCAGCCGAGCAGGTGATCGCGTTCGACAGTGGGCTCGACTGGGCCACGCTGGGCGCGGTGCCCGAGATGGTCCAGACGTCGTACGGCTCACTGACTGTCGGGCTCGACGCGCAGCCCGGTCAGAGCATCCTCATCCGCGGCGGCACCTCGTCGGTCGGGATGGCGACGGCGATCCTGGCCAAGCAGCGCGGCATGACGGTGTTCTCGACGACTCGCGACCCGGCACGAGCGGCGTCGCTGACCGCGATCGGCGTCGACCACGTGATCGTCGACGACGGAGATGTCGCCGCGCAGTTGCGCGCGATCGCGCCGGACGGAGTCGACACGGCGCTGGAGCTGGTCGGCACGCCGACCTTGCCCGACACGCTGCGCGGCGTCAGGGTGCACGGGGTCGTGTGCTTCACGGGCATGTTGTCGAACGAGTGGACCGTCCGCGACTTCTACCCGATCGACTACCTCCCGCGCGGAGTACGGCTCACGGGCTACTCGGGTGAGGCGGGCGACCTGCCGGCTGCGGTGCTCCAGGACTACCTCGACGCCGTCGCCGCGGGGGACGCTCAGGTCCCGCTCGACCGGGCGTACGCCCTCGACGAGATCGTCGAGGCGCACCGAGCGCTCGAGAACGGTCATGGCGGCGGCAAGCTCGTCGTGACGGTCTGACCGGGAGGCCGAGAGTTCGACCGGGTCGGGTAGTTTCACGCCATGACGGAGTCCACGCCCGGCAACCCCGTGATCCTCGTGGTGGCCACCCCTGAGCACCACGCCTCGTTGGCCAATGAGTTCGCCAGCCGGTACGCCCGCGACTACGACCTGCACGTCGTCGAGGGCGGCCCTGAGGCGTACGCGCTCAAGGGCTATCTCATGTCCGAGGGCCGACAGGTTGCGCTGGTCGCCGTCGACCACTCGCTCGAGGGTGGTGCGCTGCCGTTGCTCGACAAGCTCCGCGTGGCGTCGCCGACGAGCCGGCGGGTCGCCCTGGTGCCGGCCAAGGGATTCGCCGCGGCGCTCGACGAGCTGAGGCCTGCACTCGGCCAGGGCCGGCTAGACACCTACCTGATCATCCCGCAGGGCGCCCGTGACGAGGAGTTCCACACCGCGATCTCGGAGTACCTCTCCGACTGGAGCTGGTCGGCGACGGCGCCGGTGGTCGCAGGCGTGCAGATCGTGGACGACGGCACGCAGTCGTCCATCCCCGGGATCCGTGACTTCCTCGACCGGATGGGCATCGCGTACGAACGGTTCCTCCCCGACAGTGAGGAGGGTCGCGACCTGATCGCCTCGATCGACGGCGACACGACGCTGCCGATCGTGCGCGCCTTCGGCCGCGAGCCGGTCACCGCGGCGACCGAGCGCACCGTCGCCGCGACGTTCTACGGCACGCCGACCGACCTCGGCGACGACTTCATCGCCGATCTGCTCGTCGTCGGCGGCGGGCCCGCAGGGTTGGCCGCGGCGGTCTATGGGGCGTCGGAGGGGCTCGAGACCGTGGTCCTTGAGTCAGAGGCGATCGGGGGGCAGGCCGGGACCAGCTCGATGATCCGCAACTACCTCGGCTTCCCGCGCGGCGTCTCGGGCATGCGGCTGGCGTTGCGGGCGCGCGTGCAGGCGACGCGCTTCGGCGCGCGGCTCTACACCGGTCGGGCCGTCACGGCTCTCCGCGTCGGCGATGTCCACGAGGTCGACTTCGACGGCGGCACGCTGCGCGCGCGCACGGTACTCGTGGCGTGCGGCGTGACCTACCGCCGCCTCGGCGTCCATGCGCTCGAGGAGCTCGAGGGTCGGGGTGTGCACTACGGCGCCGCAACGAGTGTCGCCCGGGACATGCAGGACCGTGACGTGTTCATCGTCGGTGGCGGCAACTCAGCCGGTCAGGCGGCGATCCACCTGGCACGGTTCGCCAACAGCGTCACGATCGTCGTACGCCGCCAGGGTCTCGAGGCGACGATGTCGGCATACCTGATCAACGAGATCGCGACCCACAAACGCATCACCGTGCGCACCGGCGTGCAGGTCGTCGACGGCGGCGGTGACGGGCGATTGGAGTGGATCGACCTTGAGGACTCGGGCGGGACGACCGAGCGGATGTCGGCCGGCGGGCTGTTCCTCCTGCTCGGAGCCGATCCGGGATGCAGCTGGCTGCCGCCGGAGGTGGTCCAGGACGAGCGGGGCTTCGTGCTGACCGGCCGGGAGATCCCGATGGACCGGTGGGTCGACGGGCGGCCACCGGCACCGCTCGAGACCACGACGCCGGGCATCTTCGCCGCCGGCGACGTCAGGTCCGGCTCGATGAAGCGGGTCGCGTCGGCCAGCGGCGAGGGCGCAGCCTCGGTGTCGCAGGTGCATGCGCACCTCGCACCCACCACCCCCGTCGGCTGATCTGCCCGATCGTCTCACCATTCGAACAGGTGTTCGACAATGTCGCCGGTTTGCCGTAGCATTGTCAATGCGCCGATCCGGAACGAAATGGATCGGGTGAGAACCCTTCAGTGGGCCCCAAGGTTGATGATGACTCCCTGCCCGTACGGTCTGAAGGCTTCTTGTGTCTGTTGCTCCGGTCGTGTCGCTCCTGCACCCGTTGGTGGGTGCGGTCGAGCAGATCGAGGGTGCGTTGGATCGGATGCCTGTCGGTGGGTGGTCGGGTCTGGAACCGGTGGTGTTGCGGGAGTGCGCCGAACGGTTGATGCGGGTCGAGGCACGGGTCAAGGCCCAGCTGATGGCCGTCACCCGGGCGCTGGACGAGACCGGGTTGGCCAAGGCGTCCGGGGCGTCGTCGACCGGGGCGATGTTGGCCGGGTCGTTCGGCGGTGACCGTCGGGCAGCTGACGGGCTGATCAACCAGGCCAAACAGCTCGACCGCGCACCCGCGACCGGGGACGCACTGGCCCGCGGTGACATCGGGCCGGCGCAGGCGGCGATCATCGCCTCCGCTGTCGCCGACCTGCCTGAGGACACCACCCCGGAGCAGAAGCAGGCCTGTGAGGACACGCTGATCGGCGACGCCGGCCGATACACGCTCAAGGACCTGCGGTCGCGGTCCAGGCGGATCACCGACCAGTTCAAACCCGAGCCCCAGGTCGACCAGATCGAGAACCAAACGCTGGAGGACCAGGAGAAGGACGCCTGGCGGCGTTCGGAGTTCTGGATGGTCAACGACGGCGACGGSACCTGCCGCGGCGGGTTCCGSATCCCCGAAGCCCAGGCCGACATGCTCAAGACYGCGATCGARGCCATCAGCGCACCCCGCCGCGACCACCTCCACGACCACACCCCGGCCGCGGAGTCCTACTACGACAAAGACCTGGAATACCGGCACCGCCTCGGCATGGGATTCGCCGAGCTGTGCAACCACCTGCCCGGCGATCAGCTCCCCGGCAAAGGTGGACTTGGCGCTACGTTGATGGTCCGGTTCGACTACGACACCCTCGTCGCCGGCATCAAGCCCGCCACGTTGTCCACCGGCACCCGCATCTCCGCCGGGCAGGCCCGGCAGATGGCCTGCCGGCTCGGCATGATCCCGCAGGTGTTCAACGGCAAATCGCTCCCTTTGGATCACGGACATGAGCAACGCGTCTTCACCAAGGCCCAGAAACAAGCCCTGGACAACCGTGACGGCGGGTGCACCTTCCCCAGCTGCGACAGGCCACCCGAATGGTGCGAAGCCCACCACTGGCGCACCAGATGGGCCGACGGCTCCCAAACCACACTCGACGACGGGGTCCTGATCTGCCCCTTCCACCACCGCACCGTTCACGATGGCTGGGCGATTCGAATGTCACCGGTCGACAGCTACCCCGAATACAAACCACCCGGCTCCGACACCTGGAAACGCAACCACCGCTGGCGACCCTGAGTGCCAAGTTTGGGTTTCAGTCAGGCGTACGGACTGGTCGCCAGCTGGTGACCAGCATCCCGGCCGCGCCGAGGACTCCCGCTGCGGCGGCGCCCAGGCCGATCGCGACACCGTCGAGGTCCAGGCCGAGCGCGTGGTCGAGCGAGGCCTGCCCGCCGCCGAGGACGGCGAGCGCGGTCAGCGCAAACGCCATCGTCATGACGTACTCATAGCCCTCGCCCTCACGGAAGATGAAGAAGCCGTTGCGCCGGTGCACCGTCACGAACGCGACGGTCATGATGCCGATGCCTGCCGCGGCGGCGACCGGCACGAGGAAGCCGGCGAGCAGCGCGGCACCTGCCGCCAGCTCGAGGTAGGAGCTCACGGCGGCGTGCACCTTGGCCGGTCGCAGGCCGATGCTCTCGAACCAACCGGCCGTGCCCTTGAGCCCACCGGGGCCGAAGCCGTGGTTCCACCCGTGTGCGATCAGGGTGACGCCGAGGGCGAGACGGAGGATCAGGGACGCGGTGTCGAGCTCGTTCATGGGACTCCTTGGGTGCGGGCGACGGACAGCCTACGGGTGTCGGACTCGGACCCATCTGGTCAGCAGCCCGTCGTCGGCCTCGATCGCGTGGCCGAGTGTCATCTGGTGGTGCACGGCGTCGTCGCCGTGCGCGATGCGTGGCGCGCCGCCGGCCGCGAGGACCGGGGCGACCGTGAGGCAGAGCTCATCGACGAGGTCGAGCCTGATGAGGTCGCCATGCAGGCTGGGTCCGCCCTCGCACAGCACCCGCAGCCAGCCCCGGTCCGTGAACTCGGCGAGCACCGTGCTCCAGTCGATCTCCCCGTGGCCCTCGGCGATGACCTCGACGGTCTCGCGGAGCGCGGCGAGCGCCTTCGGCTCGGCGTCGGCAGTCGTCACGACGACCGTGCCGGGGGCGACAAGCGCCGGGGGAATGCCGAGGGTGCGGCTCACCAGCACCATCGTCGGGACCGGTGACAAGCCGAGCCGCGCGCGCCGTTCCGTGTCGACCTCGAAGTCGGCGTACCCCTCGTTGCGGGCGGTGCCGGCGCCGACCACGATGACGTCCGCGAGCGACCGGAGCAACGCGAACACCCGGGTGTCGGTCTCGCCGCCCAGCGTCCCGGACTTGCCGTCCTGGCCGGTGGCGGCGCCGTCGAGCGTCGACACGAAGTTGGTGCGCACCCATGGTCGGTCGGTTGCTGGGTACGCGTAGAGGCGTTCGAGCTCGGCGGCGTCGAGGGTCATGCGTGCAGCCTACGAAACGCCCCACGATGCGGCCATCGGTGTGCTCTCATGAGTCATGAGCCCGGTGCCTGCCGCCATCACCAAGGAGATCGCCGGCTTGCGCAAGGCCGTACGCGCAGCTGTGCCGGCCAGGACGGGCGGCAACCTCCTGATCGGCAGCTGGAACCTGCGGGCGCTGGGCGACCTGACCGAGAAGTGGAACGCCGGCCCCAACGACTCGCCCAAGCGGGACTGGCGCTCCGTGGCGCTGATCGCCGAGCTCATCTCGCACTTCGACGTGTTCGCGGTGCAGGAGGTGCGGCGCAACACGACGGCGCTGCGCTTCCTCATGGAGCGGCTGGGTCCGTCATGGCGATTCATCACGTCGGACGTCACCGAGGGCGACGCCGGCAACGGCGAGCGACTGACCTTCCTCTACGACTCCGAGCGCGTCCAGCCGTCCGGGCTCGTCGGTGAGATCGTGCTGCCCGACGCGGTCGACAAGCCGGCCAAACAGTTCGCGCGGTCACCGTATGCCGCCAGCTTCACGACCCGAGGCGTCGAGTTCATCCTGACGACGGTGCACATCATCTGGGGCAAGAACGCCGCGGCTCGGGTGCCTGAGCTGTCGGCATTCGCACGCTGGATGCGGGCCTGGGCGGATCGCACGGATGACTGGAACCAGAACCTCTTCGTGCTCGGCGACTTCAACATCGACCGGCTCGACGACCCGCTCTACCAGGCGTTCATCTCGACCGGCCTGTTCACGCCAGGCGATCTCAGCGCCGTGCCGCGCACGATCTTCGACGACGACAAGTCGCGGCACTTCTACGACCAGATCGCCTGGTTCTGGGACACCGACAGCCCCGTGCTCGCAGACATCCTCACGGGTCTGACCTACAGCAGCGCCGGCTCGGTCGACTTCGTCCCGCACGTGTTCGCCGGGCTGACCAAGAACGCACTCTCGTGGCGGATCTCGGACCACTTCCCACTGTGGGTCGAGTTCCACGTCGACTGAGCGTTTGTACGCTGGCTGCCATGGAAGCCATCAATGTCTCGCAACAGCCTTCGGGCGACGGGTGCGCCGAATGTCTCGCGGACGGCGGGTGGTGGGTCCATCTGCGTCGCTGCGCCGCGTGCGGCCACATCGGCTGCTGTGACACGTCTCCGGCTCAGCACGGCACGAAGCACTTCGAGGAGACTGGTCACCCGGTCATCCAGTCGTACGAGCCCGGAGAAGACTGGTTCTGGGACTTCCGGACCGATCAGGCGCTCGACGGGCCTGAGTTGGCGCCGCCCCGGCACCATCCTGTCGACCAGCCGGTGCCGGGACCGGCAGGTGCCGTCCCGGCCGACTGGCGCGCGCAGGTCCACTAGTCCGTCGGGCTGGGCTGGGTCTCCGGGTCGGTGTCCGGCGCGGCATCTGGGGCGCCGCCAGGTCCGGGATCGCCGCCGGGCAGGACCTCGGGGAATGCCGGGTCAGGCAGGTCCGGCGACGTGGGCTCGCTCGGTTCGTCCTCACCGGGGCCGGTCGGCTCGTGGGCGGGTTCGGGTGGGGCGACGCTCATGCTTCCTCCTGGTGGACGCGTGAGGAAGGCGTACCCGCGACAGGTCGGCTCAATCGCTGGCACGATGAACCTGCTGACGTACGGACGGAGAACCCATGACCACCGAAGCCCTTCCACAGGCGGTTGCCGACTTCTTCGCGGCGACCAACACCGACGATCGCGGCCGATTCCTCCGGGCCTTCGCCGACGATGCCGTGCTCGACGACTGGGGCCACATCTACGCCGGCAAGGATGCGATCGCCGGTTGGAACGACACCGACAACATGGGCGTGTCCAGCCACATCGACGTCGTCGGCTTCGACGAGCGGGACGGGAAGTACGTCGTGTCGATCCAGGTCACGGGCGATGGCTACAACGGTGGCGGGTCGATGACGTTCTCACTGGACGGCGAGCCGATCTCCCGCGTCGTCATTGCGGGCTGAGCTCGCTGACTCGGGTCCGGCGTGGCTAGACCGTTGCGCCGGCGAGCAACGGGTCGCGCCGGGTCCAAGCCCAGCGCAGGGCGATGACCGAGAACGCGAGTGTGATGAGGTTGATCCCGGCCTCGATGATGCCACCCGACCCTTCGGTGTAGATGCCGTTCTCCAGGTCGTACAGCACGTCCATGCCGAGCAGGTACATGCCGGCTGATCCGGCGGCGATGAGCCACAGCAGCGCTGTGGGGGACCGTCTGGCCAGCGCGACGAACGCGAGGACACACGTCAGTCCGAGCCAGGCGTCCGCTAGCGGGAAGGCATTCTCGAACTCGACGTAGGCCTGGGTGGTGTCGCTCTCGATCCACGAGCGGTTGGTGAACCAGATCGTCCAGTACGCCACATTGATCACGACGGCGACGACGAGCATGATCTGGATCCCTCTTGACGTCATGCGCGTCAGCGTAGGGGGATTCGGTTGCCCGCACATGCAGAACCGGCGCCCTCCGAGGAGGGCGCCGGCTGGCGCTGATCTAGCCCTGACGGGCCTTGAGACGCGGGTTCTGCTTGTTGATGACGAACGTGCGACCACGGCGGCGTACGACCTGCGCGCCGGGCTGGTTCTTGAGCGACCGAAGCGAGTTGCGGACCTTCATGTCTGATCCTTTCGTTGCGTGAGCATCACGCACACATGACAACGATTGTCAGGTAGCCGCTATTCCCAGGAACCCGATCGGCCTTGCTTGAGGGAGCTCCGCCGCTTCTTGGCGTCGAGCCGGCGCTGCTTCGAGGCTCGGCTCGGACGGGTCGCGCGGCGTGGCTTGGGCGGCACGATCGCCTGGGACACCAGGTCCTCGAGGCGTACGCGGGCGGCCTCGCGGTTGCGGTGCTGGGAGCGGTACTGCGACGACACCACCGTGATCGTCCCGTCGACCAGCCGGTTGCTCAGCCGCTGGGCGGCGAGCTCCTTCTGGGTGGGGGGGAGCGCGGTGGTGTCGGAGAGCGACCAGATCAGCTCGACGCGTGTGTCGGTGGTGTTGACGTGCTGGCCGCCGGCGCCCGACGAGCGAGAGAACCGCCAGGTCATCTCGCTCTCGGGCAGGGACAGGCGTCCGTTATGACTCATCGTCCGCAAGTATGCGGTACATCGCCTTCCGGGCGTCCTCCACCACGGCCTGGGCCTTCTGGCGCTGCTCCGGCGTGCCGGCCTGCGCGACCTGTTTCCAGGCGTTGATGAACCCTTTGAGCCCGTGGGCGAACTCGCGCATCTCGTGGGTCGGATCGCCCTGGGCGTCCTCCCACGGCGTGCCGAGCTGCTCACGGTTCTCCTCGACGTACGCGGTGCCCTCATCGGTCAGCGTCGCGGTCTTGCGACCCTCGACGCGCTCGAACGTGATGAGCCCCTCGTCCTCGAGCTGCTGAAGCACGGGATAGATCGAGCCGGGGCTGGGGGTCCAGCTGCCGTTCGACCGTTCGCCGATCTCCTGGATCAGCTGGTAGCCGTGCTGCGGCTGCTCGCTGAGGAGCAGGAGCGCTGCGGCGCGGACGTCGCCGCCCCGTCCGCCGCGACGGCGACCACGCGGGCGGCCGGGGCCGCCGAAGCCGGGGCCGAAGCCGAACTCGCGGCCGAAGCCGGGTCCGAAGTCGCGCTCGGGGTTGTGCCTGCCGCGCCGGCGATCTGCCGGGCGGCGCTGTTCTGAGAAGTCATTGCTTCGCATGGGGGTGACCCACTTTCTCTACTTTCGATCGACCACCGATCGGTTGCCGATAGCTAAACGATATATCGCTAATGGATCGAATGCAAGCCAACTTTGATGGGCACGCGAAAATGCCCGGTCTCCGAGGGGGAGACCGGGCATGTCGCTGTGGGGCGGGTCAGCCGCCGGCGACGTAGTTGTTGAGCTGGTCGCGCTCGAACTCGAGCTGCTCCATGCGGTACTTGACGGCGTCGCCGATGCTGACGACACCGACGATGGCGCCGTCGTCGATCACGGGAATGTGACGCACGCGGTGCTCGGTCATGATCGACATGAGGCCGCCGAACGAGTCCTCGGGTGCGCACATCTGCACGTCGGTCGTCATGATGTCGGCGACCTTCATGTCGCGCGGGCTCTCGACCGTACGCAGCTTGCGGACGATGTCGCGCTCGGACACGATGCCCAACATGGCCTTGCCGTCGTCGCTCACGATCAGAGCACCGACGTTCAACTCAGCCAGCACGTCCAGCAGCTCCTGCACCGTGGAGTCGGGGGTGATGGTGTAGACGGCATCGCTTCCCTTGGAAGCCAGGACATCGCTCACGCGCATAAGGGACACACTCCTAGTCTCTGTCTTCGCAGCGTAACCCCCGGCGAGCGCCAAGTGCGAGTGATTGTCCGGCAGGCGCGACGGCAATGTGCATACTGAGGAATGGACGACTGCTGCAACCGCGAGGACTACGACGATACGTTCGGCGACCGGTTCGCTCGCAAGATGGCTCGTCGCTATCGCCGGCGAGGGCTGAGCCGGTCCGAGCGCGCGATCGTCCGCTTCCTCCAGGATCGCGGCATCGAGGGCGCGACCGTCCTCGAGATCGGCGGCGGCCTCGGCGAGCTGCACGTCGAGCTGCTCCGTCACGGCGCGGCGAGGGCGACCAATCTCGAGATCTCGACGAAGTACGAGCCGGAGGCCGCGCGGCTGCTCGACCGCTCGGGCCTGGCCGGTCGTGTGGATCGCCGGTTCCTCGACATCGCCCAGGAGCCCGACGACGTGGCGGCGGCCGACATCGTCGTGCTGCACCGGGTGGTGTGCTGCTATCCGGACCACGAGCGGCTGCTCGGCGCGGCAGCCAGCAAGGCAGGGCGACTGATGGTGTTCAGCCACCCGCCCCGCAACAAGCTGACGAGGTCGCTGCTGTGGTTCGACAACATGGTGCGCAAAGTCAAGGGCGACACGTTCCGGACGTTCGCCCATGAGCCTGCGGACATGGTTGGCGTCGCTCGCCGGTCCGGGCTCCAGGACACCTACCGGTGGCGCGGCATCGGCTGGTGCGTGGTCGGGCTGGAGCGTTAGGGCAGGTCTTCGCGCCCGCCCTCGCTGAGCTCGCGGGAGGTGCCCCCAGGCTCGCGGGTGAAGTCGAAGCTGCGTACGTTGTCGCGCTCCGGCTCCGGCTCGTCATCCGGCTCGTCGGTCCAGTACTCGTCCGGCGGACCCTGATCGGGGAAGTGCCCGAGGTAGGCCATCGCGGCGTCGTGCAGCCGGCCGTTGGTCGCGAGCGCGTTGTCGCCCCACGGCCCGGGCTGCCCGGCGAGGCTCGTGAACGTGCCGCCGGCCTCTCGCACGATGACGTCGAGCGCGGCCATGTCCCACAGCTTGAGCTCGGGCTCGGCGGCGATGTCGACGGCGCCCTCGGCCAGCAGCATGTAGGACCAGAAGTCGCCATAGGCGCGCGTGCGCCAGCAACGGCGCAGCATGGCCGTGAAGGCGTCGCCCTTGCCGATCGCCTCCCAGCCGCCCATCGATGCGTACGAGAACGAGGCGCTGTCGAGGTCGGATACCCGGGAGACCCGGATCTCGCGGGACGACATGAGGGACTTGCCGGTGTAGGCGCCGGTGCCCTTGCTGGCCCACCAGCGGCGGCCGAGGGCAGGCGCCGAGACGCAACCGGCGATGACCTCGCCGTCCTCCTCGAGCGCGATCAGCGTCGCCCAGACGGGCACGCCGCGGACGAAGTTGGAGGTGCCGTCGATCGGGTCGATGATCCAGCGCCGGCCCCCGGCGCCGGCCGTCCCCTCGACCTCACCGTGCTCCTCGCCGAGCACGATGTCGCGGGTGCGAGCGGACTTGAGGGTGCGCCGGATGGCGGCTTCGACGGCCTCGTCGGACTCGGTCACGTACGTCATGTCCGGCTTGGTGTCGACCTGCAGATCGATCGCGCCGAAGCGGTCCATCGAGAGGTTGTCGGCGTTGTCGGCGAGTACGTGAGCGAGGCGCAGATCGTCGTTGTACGAGTGAGCCATGGCCCTCAGAGTACGGCTTTGTGCCCCCAAAACGGCCACCGGCACTCGCTCAGTAGTCGTCCTTCTGGTTCATGCTCGCAAGGATGCGGCGGAACGACTCGACCCGCTCGGGCGGCAGCGTCCCGTCGGCCATGGCGACGTCGAGCGCGCACTCGGGCTCGGTGGCGGAGTGGAGGCAGCCCCGGGGACAGTCCCGCGTGACGTCCTCGAGGTCGGGGAACGCCTTGATGAGGTCGTCGATCTCGACGTGCGCGAGGCCGAACGACCTGATGCCGGGGGTGTCGATGATCCAGCCGCCGAACGGGAGCTCGAGGCTGATCGCCGATGTCGACGTGTGCCGGCCGCGGCCCGTCACGGCGTTGACGTAGCTGACCGAACGGTTCGCGTCCGGCACCAACGCGTTGACGAGCGTCGACTTGCCGACGCCGCTGTGCCCGACGAGCACGCTGACCCGGTCGCGCAGCGCATCGCGTACGCCGTCGAGGTTGCCGTCGCGTTGCGTCACCACGACGCGTACGCCCAGTGGTTCGAACATCGCCACGATCTCGTCGGGGGAGCCGAGGTCGGACTTCGTGAGGCACACCAGCGGCTCCATGCCGGAGTCGAACGCCGCGACGAGGCATCGGTCGATCAGCCCGGCGCGCGGCGGGGGATCGGCGAGTGCGGCGACGATGACGAGCTGGTCGGCATTGGCGACGATGATGCGCTCGATCGGGTCGTCGTCGTCCGCGGTGCGACGCAGCACCGTGCGGCGGGGCGTGACCTCGACGATGCGGGCCAGTGAGCCGTCGGCGCCGCTGACATCACCGACGACGCGTACCTCGTCGCCGACGACGACGCCCTTGCGGCCGAGGTTGCGCGACTTCATCGCCGTGATCGACTTCCCGCTCCCTGAGCTCGGCGAAGAGTCGTCGAGGGTGACGGTGTAGCGGCCGCGGTCGATCGTCACGACCCGGGCGGTGTCGGCGTCGTCGTAGTTGGGGCGGATCTTGGTGCGCGGCTTGGTGTGCCGGCGCGGCCGCTCGAACTGCGCGTGCTCGTCGTCGTCCCTCATGTCATCAGGTCCGTCATGTCATCAGGCGTTCCCAGACCGGGGCGAAGTTGGGGTACGTCTTGACCGTCGTCACGACGTTCTCGACGTAGAGGTCCGGCGTACGCAGACCGAGGATGACGCCGGCGTGCGCCATCCGGTGGTCGTTGTACGTCTGGAACGTCTCGCCGTGCAGCGCGCGGGGGCGGATGAGCAGTCCGTCGTCGAGCTCCTCTGCATCACCGCCGAGCCGGTTGATCTCGGTCACGAGCGCCTTGAGCCGGTCGGTCTCGTGCCCGCGCAGGTGCGCGACTCCGACCAGCGTGGACGGGCGCTCGGCCAGGGCCGCGATGGCGGCGACGACGGGCGTCAGCTCCCCGACGTCGTGCAGGTCTAGCTCGACGCCGTTGAGCACGGGGCCGGCCGTGAAGACAAGATCGGCGCCGTCCTGCTCGACCGTGCCACCGAACGCCGGCACGATCGTGCGCCACGCGTCGCCGGCCTGGTCGGTGTCCTCGGGCCAGTTTCGGATCCGGACGCGGCCGCCGGTGACGAGGGCGGCGCCGATGAAGACGCCGGCGTTTGACAGGTCGGGCTCGATCTCGACGTCGAGCGCGCTGATCGGCCCGGGGTGCACGTGCCAGCGGTTGGGTTCGTCGGTGTCGACGCGCACGCCGCGGCGGCGCAGCTCGGCGACCGTCATGTCGATGTGCGGCATCGACGGCAGCGTGGCGCCGGTGTGCCGCAGCTCGAGGCCCTTGTCGAAGCGGGCTCCGGCGAGCAGCAGCGCCGAGACGAACTGGCTGGACGACGACGCGTCCACCTCGAGCTCGCCGCCGGTGACGTGGCCGGCGCCATGGACCGTGAACGGCAGTGCACCCCGGCCCTCATCGTCGACCTGGATGCCGAGATCGCGCAGCGTCGCGATCGTAGTGCCCATCGGGCGTACGCGGGCGTGCTCGTCGCCGTCGAACGTGACGGCGGCGGTGCCGAGCGCCGCGAGCGGGGGGACGAACCGCATGACGGTGCCGGCGAGGCCGCAGTCGATGTCAGCCGGCTCCGAGCGGTCCCATGCCGAAGGGGTGATCGTCCAGGTGACGCCGTCGCGATCGATCGTGGCGCCGAGAGTCGTGAGCGCTCCGAGCATGAGGGTCGTGTCGCGCGACCCGAGCGGTCGGGTGAGCACCGACGGCCCGTCGGCCAGTGCGGCGAGGATCAGGACGCGGTTGGTCAGCGACTTGGAGCCGGGGACCAGCACCTCGCCGTCGAAGGGCGTGTCGCGGTAGGGCGCGAGCCAGGGCAGCGGGGCAGTCATCGCCCCCAGCCTATCGGCGTCAGCGCGGCGGTTTACCAGGAGAACGTGGTAAACCGCCACTTCTCCGGGCAGATTTGCCCGGAGAAGTGAGGGGTTGCCCGGTGAAGTGACCCCGTACGGCGTCAGCCGCGCAGGTGATCGATCTGGTCGTGCACGGACGCGGCAGCCTCGCTGACCTTGTCCTTGGCGCGCCGGCCGATGAACTTCTTGTGCGGGTCGGGATCGAGCGTCGCCATCAGCAGGCCGCCGGCGATCGAGACGTTCTTGAGGAAGTGGATCCGCTGGTTGCGGCGCGCCCCCGGATCGGTCTCGTTCCAATAGGGGTGCCCCGCCAAGGTCGTCGGCGGCATCGTCGCGGCAAGGCCGAGCGCGGCGAGGCGCGGGAGCCGGCCGCTCGCGAGGGCGAGGCCACCGAGCAGCTGGGCGGCACCGTTGGCGCGGACCAGATTGGAGGCGGTGACGGGCAATTCCGGCGCGAGCTTCTTGATCCGGTCCGCCGTCGCCTGGGCCTTGGCCACGCGGGGGCCAGGATCCTTGAGCGCTGTCGCACCGCCATAGATGAACATCGAGGCGAGCATCGGACGGGCCACCGTGCGCAGGAGGGTCATGCCTCATTCATACCCGAATGCGTGCAGGAGGCAAGCCAGGTGTCACGTCAGGGGCCAGAGACCGGCCCGGAAGGACGCCGCATTGTTGGCGAGCACGGGGTCGCCGGGCGCGGACACACTCACGGTGCCTGAGGAGTGCACGAGATCGTGCGAGTTCGCGATGAACGTCGTGCCCTGGCCCGCGGCGAGCCGGGTCGAGCAGGTCACGGTTCGCAGCCATTGGTTGGCGGCCTCGTCGCAGGTCCACCCGCGACTGACGACTCCGCCGAAGTAGACCGAGCGTTGAAACGCCAAGGTCACGCTTACGGTCTCGGCTGCGGCCCGTCCGCGGTTGGTGGCGCTGATGTCGACCGTGATGCGGCGTTGCAGCAGGGGCAGCAGGTTGTTCGAGACGCGGACGGAGGCGATCCCGTAGTCGGTCGGGACGATCGGCTCGACAGGTGGGGTGGTCGGCTCCGGAGTGCGATCCGCCGACAATGGGGCGCCCTTCTGCTTCGGCTCCGTCTCGGCGGTCGCCGCAGCTGCGGGGACGGACGCGGTCGGCGTTGGCGTAGGAGTGTGCGTGGGCGTGGGTGTCGTGGTCGTCGGTTCCGGCTCGGTTGCCTCTGACGTCGACGGTGTCGGCGCTGGCGTGCTCGCCCGTGGCGAGGAAGCCTCCGGCTGATCTTTGACGGTCGAGCCGGAATCGTTCGTCAGCGCAATCGTGCCAGCGGTGGCGACCGTCACGACGATCGCCGCAGCTACGACACCCTGCGCGCCGGTGCCGGCCACTGCGCTCCCTGCCGCCTTCACAGGGGCGAGGAGCGCCTCAGTGACAGCGCCGAGTCCGCTCAGCGACGCGCCAGCGCTGACATATCCGGCCGCCGCGGTGCCGAGGAGCGCCGGGCCGAGGATGCCGGAGAGGTTGGAGTTGACCTCGGACAGCTCGAGGTAGAGCCCCGTGCATCGGCTGCACTCGTCGAGGTGCGCCTCGACACGGGCCGAGTCGCGGGCCGAGAGGCCCTTGCGGACGTACGCGCCGAGCATCCCCGTGGTCGTGCGGCAGGCTGTGTGCAGGCTCGGCGCCAGATGGTTCTGCAGGTATGCCTGACGCAGCCCCTCGCGGGCGCGGTAGGCCAGGGCCGAGACGCTGTTGGGGCTCATCCCGAGCAGCGGTGCGATGTCGGCCGGCTTCTGGCCCTCGACGTCCAGGTGCCACAGCACGAGCTGCCATCGCTCGGGCAGCGCGGCGAAAGCGGCAGCCGCGGCGCCCTGCTCGAAGCGCATCGCGGCAGGGTCGACGAACTCGACCACGCGATCCAGCTCGGCCTCGTCTCCGGTCGTCCGGACCCGCTTCTGCCGGCGGGTGCGGTCGATGTGGAGCCGGCGGATCGACGTCAGCAGATAGGCGCGGAAGAACTCGTCGGGGCCCTTGCCGGCCTGCAGGAGCGCCAGCACGCGGGTGAAGGACTCGGCGACCAGGTCATCGGCGTCCGGGCCGGGGACGAGCTGCGCGGACAGGCGTGCCGCCGCGGCCCGATGGCGGTCGAAGAGCTCGCCGTACGCCTCGGTCTCGCCGTTGCGCACCGCTTCGATGAGCTGCGCGTCGCTCGCCTCGACGCGGGTGGTGCTGATGTCTGACACGGCTTCCTCCCCTGTAAGCACAACGACCCAGGGACGAGGCGGTCACGAATCGTGCCGAACCGCGTCATGCACGCCTCCCTCATACGTCTCATGTGTGTCCATCGGCGAAAAGGGAGGGAGCGCCTCATGTTCAGCTCGGGATTGGATGATGCGCTCCTCGCCGACGCGGTCCGCGATGGCCGCCCGGATGTCGCTGGCGTTGCACTCGAGGTGGGAGCGAGTGCAGCGCGGCTCGGCGTCCCGCTCCATGAGGTCCTGGACCACATGGAGCGGGCCTTCGCCGGGCGGGAGCCGTCGTACGAAGCGACCCGGGCGGCCGTCCTGGCCTGGGCCGACGAGGCCTTGGTCCTGCACGCGGACATCTCGTGCGAGGATCCGCTGACCTCGTTGGCCTCCACGGCGTACGTCCGCTCGCGGCTGGCGGAGATGTACCGCGGGGCAGAGCGCGACGGCCACCTGGTGTCAGAGCGAAGCGCCCTCGTGGTGGTCGAGCTGCCGGGCCGGCACACGGGCCATGAGATCGAGGAGTCGCTTCGCGCGCTCGACGTGGCGGAGGCCATGCGGGCGGTGTTCGCCGGCGACGAGACGGTGGCCCAGATGTCGCCGCGACGGTTCGCCGCCCTGGTCGGCCGCGAGCGGGCCGACGTGGTGTCGATGAGCCTGCTGCGGATCCTGCTCGAGCGTGCCCTCGGCAGCCACGTCCAGCCGCGGCTGTGGGTCGAGGAGCTGCCACCGTCAGCAGACGGGATCTCCAGGGTCCTGGCCGGCCTGGCGGAGTAGGCCGCAGTGTCGGTGCCTGCGCCTACGCTTGAGGTATGTGCGGGCGCTACGCAACGACCCAGACCTCGGCTTCGCTCAACCAGGCCTTCGAGGTCGACCTGGCCAACTCCTTCGTCGAGCTCGAGGCCGACTACAACATGGCGCCGACCAAGCTCGCGCCGTTGATCATCGGGCGACGCCCCGAGGAGCTCGCCGCCGACGCCCCGCCGCAGCGCGAGCTCATGACTGCTCGATGGGGGCTCATCCCCAGCTGGGCCAAGGACCCGTCGATCGGCAACCGCATGATCAATGCGCGAAGCGAGACCGCCGCCGAGAAGCCGGCATTCAAGAAGGCGTTCGCCCGTCGCCGCGGTCTCGTACCGGCCGACGGCTACTACGAGTGGTACGCCGGCGAGGCCCGCGAAGGTGAGCGCAAGCCCAAGAAGCAGCCGTTCTACATCACGCCCAAGGATCGCTCCGTCCTCGCGATGGCCGGTCTCTACGAGTTCTGGAAGGACCCCGAGACGGACGAGTGGGTCACGAGCTACACGATCCTCACGACCAGCGCCGAGGACGACATGGGCCACATCCATGACCGCATGCCGCTGTTCCTCGAACCCGATGCGTTCGATGCCTGGCTCGACCCTGCGCCCAAGCCGTTCGAGCAGCTGAACGAGCTGCTGATCCCGGCAGCCCCGGGCCGGCTCGACGCCTACCCCGTGTCGACCGAGGTCAACAACGTCGCCAACAACGGACCCCAGCTGATCGAGCCGCTCTCCCCGGAATAGCCGGTGCCTCCGAACGGTTGAACAGGCCAGGAGGTCAGATGCTGACACAGACGATTCCGCGTGAGAGGTCCCTCACGCCACTGAGCCCACGTCCGAAGCCCGGAGTAGGCTGGGAGGCGATGACGATCACCGGCGAAACCCCTGAGAGCGCCGACCAGCGCGACACTGAGACCTCGGAGCAGCAGCAGGCGCGCTTCGAGGCCGACGCCCTGCCATTCCTGGACCAGCTCTACTCCGCCGCGCTGCGCATGACGCGCAGTCCGCATGACGCGGAGGATCTCGTTCAGGAGACCTACGCCAAGGCGTTCAGTGCGTTCCACCAGTTCAAGCCCGGCACCAACCTCAAGGCCTGGCTCTACCGCATCCTGACCAACACCTACATCAACTCGTACCGCAAGAAGCAGCGCCAGCCGCAGCAGATCACGGACGAGATCGAGGACTGGCAGATCGCCCGTGCCGAGTCGCACGGGTCGAGCGGCCTCAAGTCGGCCGAGATGGAGGCGCTCGAGCACCTCCCCGACAGCGACGTCAAGGACGCGCTCCAGGCGCTGCCCGACGACTTCCGCTACGCGGTCTACCTCGCCGACGTCGAAGGTTTTCCCTACAAGGAGATCGCCGAGATCATGGACACGCCGATCGGCACCGTGATGTCGCGGCTGCACCGCGGTCGCCGCATGTTGCGCGAGATGCTCGCCGACTACGCCCGCGATCGCGGCATGGCCGTCACGGGAGCAGGTGACAAGGCATGACTGGTCCGTGCGAAGGGCCCGACTGCGAGAAGGCACTCGAGAACCTCTACCTGTTCATCGACCAGGAGATCGACACCGCGAGCTGCGCCGAGATCCAGTCGCACATCGACGAGTGCACGGACTGCCTCGGCGAGTACGACCTCGAACGCGTCGTCAAGTCGCTCGTGTCGCGGTCATGCTCCGAGGTGGCGCCCGAGCCGCTGCGCGAGAAGGTGCTGTTCTCGATCCGCAAGGTGCACATCGAGATCACCGAGCAGAAGTCGATCTAGCCGCGGTCAGAAGCCGAAACGAAGAAATCCCCGTCCATCGGACGGGGATTTCTTGTTGTCACGCGTTGGGACGCTTGCCGTGGTTGGCGCCCTTCTTGCGACGTGCACGACGCTTACGACCGGTCTTGCCCATGATGATCCTCCTCGGAAGTCGAGGTCTCAGTCTCCCACAGGCGCAATGCGCGCCAGAAATCGCTCCCGGTCGACGATGACCCGGCGCACCTCGCCGGTCGCGAGCAGCGTGCCACCGGCGTCGTGGGCCGCGACCTGGAAGCGTACGAGCCGGCCGTCGGTGTGGATGACGTTCGCCGTCGCGGTGACCTCGGCCCCAACGGGGCTCGCGGCCAGGTGCTGCAGGTCGACCCGTGTGCCGACACTGGTCTGGGTCGCGTCGAGCTCGAGCGCGGCGCAGGTCGCCTCTTCGCACCACGCCAGCACCCGCGGAGTGGCGAGGACCGCAAGGTCTCCGCTGCCGAGCGCCTGCGCGGTGTCGGCATCCGTGACGACATGCGTGACACTCGCCGATTCCATCCCCCCAACCTAACGCTGACGCGTGGGTTGCGTCCGCTGACGCGTGGGTTATGACGGCCCACGCGTGGGTTGCGTCGGCTGATGCGTGGCTTACGACCAGGCGCAACTCACGCGTCAGCGGACGCAACTCGCGCGTCAGCGGACGCAACTCGCGCGTCAGCGGACGCAACCCACGCCTCAGCGGGCGTAACCCACGCGTCAGCGGACCTAACCCGCCCCCTACTCGCAGAGCTCGTGGGGTACCCCAGCGTCAGCGGGGTGGGGTCAGAGGGTCAGGGAGAAGGCCCAGAGGTTGACGTCGGGCTCCGGGGTCCAGTCGAGGTCGGGGCGACGGACGAAACCCAGCCGGGTGTAGAGCCGGTGCGCGGGCACCATGTCGTCGAGGGAGAACAGCAGCACCTCGGTGAGGCCGGCGGCGCGGGCGAGCTCGAGGCAGTGCTCGACGAGGGCGCGGCCGATTCCCCGACCCCGCGCCTCCGGGGCGATCGAGAGCGTACGGAACTCGCCCTGGTGCGGCTCCTTGGCGAGCTGCGCATCGGCGGATCCGTACGGGCACCAGGTCACCGTGCCGAGCAGCTCGTCGTCCTCGATTGCCACCAGGAGGGTGCTCTTCTGCGCACGCGACGCGGCGTCGGCGAGCCAGCCGGCGTAACCGTGGTCGTACGAGCCGTCGGGATAGAGCAGATAGCCGTCGGCGTCGTAGCCGGCAACCGTGAGGGCACCGACCGCTTCGTACTCCTCCTCGAGGGCGGGCCGGATCACCACGTCAGATGCCGGTGGTGTTGCGCGGATAGGCCGCATTCACGTCCGTCATGACGTTGACGAGATAGGGGATGCCGGAGGCAAAGGCGCGGTCGAGAGCCGGGCCGATCTCCTTGGGGTCGGTCACCATCTCTCCACCTCCGCCCAGTGCCGTGACGACCTGGTCATAGCGCGTCTGCGGCGCCAGGTCCGCCGCGACGTCATAGCCGTACAGCCACTGCATCGGGCCTTTCTCCAGCCCCCACGCGGAGTTGTTGCCGACGATCATGACGACCGGCAGGTTGTGACGTACGAGGCTGTCGACGTCCATCAGCGACATGCCGGCCGCGCCGTCGCCGTAGAGCAGCACGACCTGGCTCGACGGGCGGGCGATGCGGGCAGCCATCGCCGCACCCATGCCGGCGCCGAGGCAGCCGTACGGTCCGGGGTCGAGCCAGCCGCCTGGGCGCTTGGGCTCGACGAACTTGCCGGCGAACGACACGAAGTCGCCGCCGTCACCGATCACGACCGCGTCGTCGGCGAGTCGGGGGAGCAGCTCTCCATAGATGCGGGCGGGGTGGATCGGGTCCGCTTCGGCCATGAGCAGCTCGCTGTCACGCTGGGTCGCCGCGGCCACCTCGGCCTGGAGTGCGCCGATCCACGACGACCAGTCGGGTCGCCGGCCGTGCTGTGACGGGGACATGAGCGAGTCGAGCAGTCCCGTGAAGAACAGCGTCAGGTCTCCGCAGGCCGACCCAGCAAGCTCGGCGTGCGTCGAGACCTGGCCGGGGGAGTCGGCGACATGGACGGTACGCGCGGGGGTCGTCCCGTCCTTGCCGCCGAAGATCCCGTATCCCAGGCGGAAGTCCAGGGGCGTGCCGACGACGATCACGAGGTCGGCCTGGTTGAACGAGGTCGAGCGCGCCTTGGTGACGAGCTGCGGGTGGCCGCCGGGCACGATGCCGCGGCCCATGCCGTTCGAGATCACCGGGATGCCGGTCTCCTCGACGAAGTGCAGCGCAGCGACTTCCGCGCGGTCGGCCCAGACATCGGTGCCCAGGACCAGCACCGGACGCATCGACTCGCGGATCAGCTCGGCGATCTTCGCCAACGAGTCCGGGTCCGGCTCGATCGGCGCCGTCGTGTTGCCCGGAGACTGCGTCGTCACCGTGGTGCTGTTGAAGAACTCGTCCATCGGCACGTCGACGAACGTCGGGCCGCGGTGGGACGACCCGGCCAGGGTGAACGCCTCGTCCATGGCCGGGGCGATGTCGTCGACCTTGTGCGCCGTCACGGCTGACTTGGAGACCGTGTCGAGGATCGGCGGCTGGTCGAGCTCCTGCAGGCTTCCGGAGCCCCAGCGGTTGTTGGGCGCGCGACCGCCCACGACGACGAGCGGCGAGCCGGAGAAGCTGGCCTGCGCGATGGGGCTGACGCCGTTGGTCACGCCGGGCCCGGCGGTCAGCACGGCCAGTCCCGGCGTACGCGTCAGCTTGCCGATCGCCTCGGCGGCGAACACCGCCGTCGGCTCGTGGCGTACGTCGATGATCGGCATCGGCGGCTCGGCCTTGACGGCGGCGTCGTACATCGGGAACACGTGCGCGCCCGAAAGCGTGAACATCGTCTCGACGCCGTGCGCGCGGGCCACGTCGACGGCATGGACTCCGCCGTGACCTTCTCGGGGCTCAGTGGTCATGCACGCACGTTACTGGAGCGTCAGCCGAGCGGCTTGGCCCTGGTCGTCGGCCGATAGAGCCACGGGCTCTCGGCCCTGATCTGGTCGAGAACCGCCAGCAGCAGGTCCGCACGGTGCGCGGGCTGTTCGGCGAACAGCTCGGCATCGGCGCGGAGGTCGTCGCGGCCCTGGACACCGAGGGCGAGCTGCAGATGCAGCGCACGCAGGAACGACGAGGTGTTGCGGACACCGGGCGACGGCCACTCGGCCTCGAGGTGGCCGCGTGTGCGGGGCGGCTTGATGCCGGCACCGAGCCGCGCGAGCCACGGCTCGACGATGCTGGGATCGAGCTCGTTGCGGTGCAGCAGCGTCATGACGGCGTATGCCAGCCGGTCGTCCTCGCCATGACGCCAGATGTACGCAGTCGGGGTCAGCACGCGGTCGGCGATGACGTCGAGGAGCACCGTCAGCTCGAGCCGGCCGAAGTGTCGCGACCGCGCGAGGGCGGCCAGCAGGTCGGCGCCGTGCGCGATCGAGTTGGCCCAACCCTGCTCGGGGATCCAACCCCGGTGGTCCTGTTCCCGGACGTACCAAGCCGTCGCCCGGTCGCCCCAGTCGAGGACCGACGAGGCTGACATCAGGTGCTCGTTGTTGTCACGGCCGATGATCTCGGCGAGCATCAGCGCGCTGTAGGAGCGGCGCATGACCGAGACGTCGCCGTCGTGGCCGAGGCCGTAGCGCAGGCCGGGCGCGATGCCGTCGCCCAGCCCGGACAGCAGCTCGTCGTAGACGCCGCGGGTGATCCACGTGGTCAGCAGCGGATAGGCGAGGTCTTCACGCCAGCGGGGATTGGAGTGGCCCAGCATCTCGACGAGCTCGACAGTGCACTCGTCGAGGCTACGGTCGCCGGGTACGTTCATCCCGTTCTGCATCACGGTTTGCCAGTACGCCTCAGACACTCACACATCGTGCCACGTCTCAGGACATAGGCTGACCGGGTGCCCTCCCTGGACGACATCGTGCGTTTCCAGACGTCGTTGAGCCCCGACGACGTCGCCTGGCTGCACGCCCTGGTGACGGACTGGCAGATCATCGCCGACCTGTCGTTCGCGGACCTGGTGCTCTGGGTACCCGACGCCGAGGCCAAGGGAATGTGGGCCGGAGCGCAGATCCGTCCCACGACCGGGCCGACCACGCTGTTCGAGGACGTCGCCGGCACCTTCATGCCATCGGGCCGGATCGACGAGATCGAGCAGGCGCTGACGTCGGGTGAGATCGTTGCGGAGCGGATCGCCGAGCTGCCCGACGGCCGCCGTATCAGGGTCGAGCTCATCCCGGTCACGCACGCGGGCCGCACGCTTGCCGTGATCTCCCGGCGCAGCGCGGAGTCGGCCCTGCGCACCGCCAGCACGCTCGAGGCCTCGTACTTCGAAGTGGCCGGCGAGCTGGCCGAGATGATCCGCCGCGGCGAGTTCCCCTTGCCCGGCACCCGGTCCGACCTGGCCGACTCCTTGCGGGTCGGCGACGGCTTCGTCCGTACGAACGCCGCCGGCACGGTTCGCTATGCCAGCCCCAACGCGATGTCGGCATACCGCCGCCTGGGCCTGGTCGGGGACCTGGTCGGCACCCAGCTCGGCCACGTCACGTCGGGACTCGTCGACCGCAGGCCGACCGATCGGGGAGCGCGCAGCATCCTCGGCGGCGAGGCCAGCACCGAGGCTGAGATCGAGAACGCCGCAGCCTCGCTGCTCCTGCGGGTCATCCCGCTGCGCTCGGACGGGCACCGCAGCGGCGCTCTGATCCTGTTGCGTGACGTCACCGAGCTGAGGCTCCGCGAGCGCGAGCTCGTGTCCAAGGAGGCGACGATCCGCGAGATCCACCACCGGGTCAAGAACAACCTGCAGACCGTCGCCGCGCTGCTTCGGCTGCAGGGCCGCCGGATGGAGCTGCCCGAGGCCCGTGCCGCGCTCGACGACGCGGTCCGCCGGGTCGGCTCGATCGCACTGGTGCACGAGACCCTCAGCCAGTCGTTCGACGACAACGTCGCGTTCGACGAGATCGCGGACCGCCTGCTCCGCACGGTGCTCGACGTGGCCGAGGAGACGTCGAGCAGCGGTCGGGTGAGCGCGGAGCGGATCGGCTCGTTCGGGCTGCTGCCCGGTGCCGTCGCGACGCCACTCGCCATGGTGCTGACCGAGCTGATCCAGAACGCGTCGACGCACGCGTTCGGCACGCAGGGCGGCACGTTGACGCTGGCGGTCAACCGCATCCGCGATCGTGTACGCCTGAGGGTCAGCGACGACGGCAAGGGGTTGCCTGCGGACTTCGACCCGGCAAGCAGCCTCGGGCTGTCGATCGTCACGACCTTGGTCGAGGGCGAGCTGCACGGGTCGCTGGCGTTCGAGCCACGGGTCCGCGGTGGCACGACCGTCGCCATCTCGCTCAACGTCTAGATGCAAAGAACCCCGCGGCCGAAGGCCACGGGGTTCACCGATACGTGCGTACGTCAGGCAGTACGAATACGTGCCCGAGCATTGCGGCGCTTCAGCGTACGACGTTCGTCTTCGCTCAAGCCTCCCCACACACCGTGGTCCTGTCCGGACTCGAGTGCCCATTGCAGGCACTGCTCGCGGACATCACAGCGGCGGCATACGACCTTGGCCTCTTCGATCTGCAAGATGGCGGGACCCGTGTTGCCGATGGGGAAGAAGAGCTCAGGGTCCTCATCCAGGCATGCAGACTTATGACGCCAGTCCATGGGGACACTCCTTCCCGTTCGGTGATGCGCCTTGGGCAGGCCTGTTTGACCTGTGACCAAGGCTTTGACCTCCATGTTTTCAACATTTCAACTGCATTACAAGGGCTGTGCCGTTCGCGAATTGTCGGATGGGTCACACGCTCCCTAGGCTGAGGACGTGAGCGCTAACGTGCGGCCGTCCGGAATGGCCCGAAACCTCCTCCTCGTGGCGGCCATGATCGTCCTCGCGGAAGCCCTGACGTGCGTCGTGCTGGCGGTCCTCGGCCTCTTCGATCTGGGCGATGACAGCGTGGGCACCGGCATCGGTGTATCGCTGATCCTGACGGTCTACGGCGGGTTCCAGGCGTGGGCAGCCTGGCGGGCGACCCAGGGGGAGCAGTGGGCCCGCAGCCCGCTCGTGGTGACCCAGATCATCCAGCTCATCATTGCGTTCAACCTCGCTGACGTACCGACCTGGATCGCGGTGCTGGTGGGGGCCTCGGCGGTCGTCACGCTGGCCTGCCTGCTGGCCCCGCCTGTGACCCACGCCCTCGGAAGTGACCAGTCAGTATGAGAGACTGACGGCCGGGCACAACCCGTGTGTCCCCGCTGCGGCGGGAGCAATGAGCGGCATACTTGCCGCGCCGGCGACCTGATCGGTCCCGATGAGAACGTACGGAACGTCCCCGAGGGATTCCCACCATGGTTGCCACTGATACTGATTTGCACACAGACACGCCTGACCCCGACGACCCGATCTTCGCGCTGCACCGGGGCGGCAAGATGGCGATTGCCGCGACCGTACCGCTGCGCAATGCCCAAGACCTCGCGATGTCCTACACGCCCGGCGTGGCCCGGGTCTGTGAGGCGATCGCCGCCGACCCTGCGCTGGCCCACGACTACACCTGGGTCTCCAACACCGTTGCGGTGGTCACGGACGGCACGGCAGTCCTCGGTCTCGGCGACATCGGCCCGGCCGCATCGATGCCTGTGATGGAGGGCAAGGCTGTGCTGTTCAAGCAGTTCGGCGGTGTCGACGCGATCCCGGTGGCCCTCGACACGACGGACGTCGACGAGATCGTCGAGACGATCGTGCGGCTCGCTCCGACGTTCGGTGGCATCAACCTCGAGGACATCTCCAGCCCGCGCTGCTTCGAGATCGAGCGGCAGCTGATCGAGCGTCTCGAGATCCCCGTCTTCCACGACGACCAGCACGGCACCGCCGTCGTGACCCTGGCCGCACTCATCAACGCGGCCCGCCTGACCGACCGCGAGCTGGACGACCTCAAGATCGTCATCTCGGGTGCCGGCGCCGCGGGCGTCGCGATCATGAAGATGCTCCGCTCGGCCGGGGTGCGCAAGATCGCCGTGGTCGACCGCTCCGGCGTGATACATCCCGGACGCGAAGGACTGGACGTGGTCAAGGCCGGCATCGCCGAGGCGACCGCTCCGTGGGCCAAGCCGGGCACGATCGCGGATGCCCTCGACGGGGCCGATGTGTTCGTCGGCGTCTCCGGGGGCACGATCCCTGAGGCGGCGGTCGCGTCGATGGCGCCCGACTCGATCGTGTTCGCGATGGCCAACCCCAACCCTGAGGTCCACCCCGACATCGCGCACAAGTACGCGCGGGTCGTCGCGACCGGGCGCTCGGACTTCCCCAACCAGATCAACAACGTGCTGGTCTTCCCCGGCATCTTCCGTGGAGCGCTCGACGTGCGCGCGACGCGGATCTCCGAGGGCATGAAGCTCGCGGCGGCCAACGCGATCGCCGATCTCGTCGGCGATGACCTCAGTGAGACGTACGTCATCCCGTCGCCGTTCGATCCGCGGGTAGCCTCAGCCGTGGCACGCGCCGTGACCGACACCGCGCGCCGCGAGGGCCTGGCCCGCCGCCCGTACTGACCCACCTCACAGGAGCTGCATGTTCGCCGTCTACGCAGGCACGATCGACCCCCACGATCCGTTGGCCGGATTGGTCATTGGGGAAAGGCCGGAACCAAAGACTCCGGATGGATGGACCAACGTAACGGTAAAAGCCGCCTCAATAAATCATCACGACGTATGGAGCCTGCGAGGCGTGGGCCTGCGCGAGGAGTCGCTGCCGATGATCCTCGGCTGCGACGCCGCCGGGCTCGACGAGGACGGCAACGAGGTGCTGGTGCACGCCGTCATCAGCGATCCGTCGTGGCGTGGTGACGAGACGCTCGACCCGAAGCGTTCGCTGCTGTCCGAGCGTCACCAGGGCACGTTCGCCGAGAAGGTCGCGGTGCCGACCCGCAACGTCGTGGCGAAGCCTGCCGGGTTGTCGTTCGCCGAGGCAGCCTGCCTGCCCACGGCGTGGCTCACGGCATACCGGATGCTCTTCACCCAGTCCGGCCTGCAGCAGGGCGACACGGTGCTGGTGCAGGGCGCCGGTGGCGGCGTCGCCACCGCGGCGATCACGCTCGCCCGCGCTGCGGGCTTCCGCGTCTACGCGACGAGCCGCGATGAGGACAAGCGCGACAAGGCCCTCAAGATCGGCGCCCACGAGGCGTTCGAGTCCGGCGCCCGGTTGCCGAGCAAGGTCGACGCCGTCATCGAGACTGTCGGGGCTGCGACCTGGTCACACTCGGTCAAGTCGATGCGGCCCGGCGGGACGATCGTCATCGCCGGAGCGACGTCCGGCGATGCTCCGTCGCACGCCGAGCTGACCCGGATCTTCTTCCAGCAGATGCGCGTGCACGGCTCGACGATGGGCACCCGCGACGAGCTGCACCGCCTGGCGCAGTTCATGGACGTCACCGGCACCCGACCGCTGATCGACCGGGAGATCCCGATGGCCGATGCAGCCGACGGACTCGCCTCGGTCATCGCCGGCGACGTCTTCGGCAAGATCGTCCTGACGCTCTAGGCTCACCGAGATTTGGATCGATCTGCACCACGTTGGACCTCGCAGTGGTGCAGACGCATCCAAATCTCGGGGCAGTTAGACGTACGCGTTCCTACTCATCATCGTCGTCGAGGCGTGCCAGCCACGTCGCCAGGCGCTCGACGGGGATCTCGAACTCGGGGTTGAGGTCGACGAACTCGACGAACCGCTCGGCGAGCCAGGCGAAGGTGACCTCCTCGTCACCTCGCCGGCTCTGGAGCTCCTCGATCCCGCGGTCCGTGAAGTACATCGATCAGCTGAAGGCCTGCTGCATCAGCGTGGCCTGCTCCTCGACGTGCCGGTTGTGCGAGCCGACCGACGGGGCCGACGACTCCGGGCGCGAGACCCGCAGCAGCGGAAGGCCGTCGAACTCGCCGCTGTAGTGCAGCGCGACGTGGGGCCACGGACCCTGGTTGGCCGGCTCGTCCTGGACCCAACGGACCTCGCGGGCGTTGACGAACTGGCCCACCGCCGCGTTGAGCTCGGACGTCGGACGCGGGTAGAGCTGCTCGAGGCGCACGATCGCGGTGCGGGACTGGCCCGGCTCCCGCTTCTCGCGCTCGGCGAACAGGTCCCAGGCGATCTTGCCGGAGCAGACCAGGACGCGCTCGACCTTGGACGCCTCGACCGAGTCGTCGCCGATCACCGGACGGAACTTGCCAGACGTGAAGTCCGCCGGCTGCGAGGCCGCGGCCTTGCTGCGCAGCATCGACTTCGGCGTGAAGACGATGAGCGGACGGTGCTGCGTCTGCAGGTTCTGACGACGCAGCAGGTGGAAGTACGACGCGGGGGTCGACGGCTGAGCGACCGTCATGGTGTCGTTGGCGCACAGCTCGAGGAACCGTTCGATGCGGGCCGACGTGTGGTCGGGACCCTGGCCCTCGTGGCCGTGCGGCAGGAGCAGCACGACGCCTGACTTCTGGCCCCACTTGCTCTCGCCCGCCGAGATGTACTCGTCGATGACCGACTGGGCGCCGTTGACGAAGTCGCCGAACTGCGCCTCCCAGATCGTGAGCGCCTCCGGCCGGGCGACCGAGTAGCCGTACTCGAAGCCCAGCGCGGCGTACTCGCTCAGCAGCGAGTCGTAGATGTAGAACGTCGCCTGGTCATCACCGACGTTGGCGAGCGGGGTCCACTCGTTGGCGTTGGTGCGGTCGATGATCGTGGCGAACCGCGACGAGAACGTGCCGCGCCGCGAGTCCTGGCCGGCGAGGCGTACGGGCCGCCCGTCGAGCAGCAGCGAGCCGAGCGCCAGGATCTCTCCGGTGCCCCAGTCGATCGGGCCGGCGCTGATCGACTGCGCGCGACGTTGCAGCTGCGGCAGGACCTTCGGGTGGACCGTGAAGCCCTCGGGCACGTTGGTGTAGGAGTCCGCGATCGCCTTCATGGTCTCGGGCGTGATCGCGGTCAGCAGCTCACCGGCGTGCTCGGGCTTGTCGGGGTAGTCCGGGGTGCGCATGTAACCGGGATCGGTCGCGCTCTCCTTGACCTCGGCGAAGTTGCGCTCGAGCTGGGCCTGGTAGTCGCTCAGCGCGGCCTCGGCCTCCTCGAGCGTGATGTCGCCACGACCGACGAGCGCCTCGGTGTAGAGCTTGCGCACCGACTTCTTGGCGTTGATCGTGTCGTACATCAGCGGCTGGGTGAAGCTCGGGTCGTCGCCCTCGTTGTGACCGCGGCGGCGGTAGCAGACCAGGTCGATGACGATGTCCTTGTGGAACGTCCGGCGGTACTCGTAGGCCAGGTGCGCCACGCGGATGCAGGCCTCGGGGTCGTCGCCGTTGACGTGGAACACCGGCGCCTGGATCATGCGCGCGACATCCGTGCAGTACATCGATGAGCGTGACGACGACGGTGCCGTCGTGAAGCCCACCTGGTTGTTGACGATCAGGTGGATCGTGCCGCCCGTGCGGTAGCCGCGCAACTGCGAGAGGTTGAGCGTCTCGGCAACGACTCCCTGCCCGGCGAACGCGGCATCGCCGTGCACGAGGACGGGGAGGACGGGGTACTCGGCACCGCGGTTGAGCCGGTCCTGCTTGGCGCGGGCGATGCCCTCGAGCACGGGATCGACGACCTCGAGGTGCGACGGGTTTGCCGCGACCGAGACCTTGATCTTGTCGCCGTTGCCGGAGGTGAACTCACCCTCGACGCCGAGGTGGTACTTGACGTCGCCGGAGCCCTGGACCGTACGCGGGTCGATGTTGCCCTCGAACTCGCGGAACACCGAGCCGGCGTGCTTGCCGGCGATGTTGACCAGCACGTTGAGGCGACCACGGTGGGCCATGCCGATGCAGACCTCGTCGAGCTGGTCTGCCGCTGCGGCCTCGCAGATCTCGTCGAGCACGGGGACCGTGGTCTCGCCGCCCTCGAGGCTGAACCGCTTCTGGCCGACGAACTTGGTCTGCAGGAACGTCTCGAAGGCCTCGGCCTGGTTGAGCTTCTGCAGGATGCGCAGCTGCTCCTCGCGGGGCGGCTTGGTGTGCGGGCGCTCGATGCGCTCCTGGAACCAGGCGCGCTCCTCGGGATCCTGGATGTGCATGTACTCCAGGCCGATCGTCCGGGCGTAGGAGTCGCGCAGGACGCCGAGGATCTCGCGCAGCTTCATGAAGCGCTTGTCGGTCTTGAACGATCCGGTGGCGAACTCGCGGTCGAGGTCCCACAGGGTCAGGCCGTGCGACGCCGTGTCGAGGTCGGCGTGGCTCCGGGCCCGGTTGTCGAGCGGGTTGGTGTCGGCCATGAGGTGACCGCGCACGCGGAACGCGTGGATCAGCTCGAGGACGCGAGCCTGCTTGTGCACCTCGTCGTCGTGACTGACGGCGATGTCCTGGGCCCAGCGGATCGGCTCGTAGGGGATCTTGAGGGCGCGGAAGATCTCGTCGTAGAAGTCCTCCTCGCCGAGCAGCAGGGCGTGGATCTTCTTGAGGAACTCGCCGGACTGCGCGCCCTGGATGACGCGGTGGTCGTATGTCGAGGTCAGCGTCATCATCTTGGAGATCGCCATCTGGGCGAGCGTGTGCTCGCTGGCGCCCTGGAACTCCGGCGGGTACTCCATGGAACCGACGCCGACGATGACGCCCTGGCCCTGCATGAGGCGCGGGATCGAGTGGTTGGTGCCGATGCCGCCGGGGTTGGTCAGGCTGACCGTGGTGCCCTGGAAGTCGGTGACCTCGAGCTTGCCGTCGCGGGCCTTGCGGACCATCGACTCGTACGCCGCCCAGAACTCGGCGAAGCCCATCGTCTCGGCGGCCTTGATCGAGGGAACCAGGAGCGTACGCGAGCCGTCCGGCTTCTTGAGGTCGATCGCGAGGCCGAAGTTGACGTGCTCGGGCTTGAGCTGGTTGGGCTTGCCGTTGACGACCTCGAAGCCGGTGTTCATCTCGGGCATCGTCTTGAGCGCCTTGACGATCGCCCAGCCGATGAGGTGCGTGAACGACACCTTGCCGCCTCGTGCGCGGGCGAGGTGGTTGTTGATCACGATGCGGTTGTCGAACAGCAGCTTGACCGGCACCGAGCGCACGCTCGTCGCGGTCGGGACGGCCAGGCTGGCGTCCATGTTGGCGACCGTGCGGGCAGCGGCTCCGCGCAGCACGACGTTCTCGACCTCGCCGGGACCCGCCTTGGGGGCGTCAGCGGCCTTGCCGTTGGGCGTCGCGGCCGCAGCGACAGGACTGGTGGGGGCATCGACCGCGGGCGCCACGGGGGTTGGCGGATCGACGTGCACGGGTGACGCAACCTGGCTCTGGGCCGGGGTGACGGTCACGGGCTGGGTCTTGGGTGCCGGAGGCGTTGACGACGTCGGAGCGGTCGGTGCCGGGCTGGGCGCCTCGGTCCTGGCCTCGGCGGCGGGCTGCTCGGCAGGCTTGGTCGCCGCAGGTGCCTGCGTCGTCGGGCTGCTCGCCGCGCCGTTGGGGGACGTTCCGTTGCCGGAGCCGTTGGCCATCGCCGCACCCTCGCCGGTCTGGAAGAACGTCACCCAGGTGGCGTCGACCGAGCTGGGGTCCTGGCGGAATCGCTCGTACATCTCTTCGACGAGCCACTGGTTGGTGCCGAAATCAGGGGTTGAATGGTCTTGTGAGGACTCGGCCACAGCCTCGATCGCCTCTTCCGAATTGTGTGCTGGCGCATTTGCGAAAACTACCCTCAACAGGGTAACGCGACGCTCCATTCGCCCGCAGGCAGGTTCGCGCTGGAATTGCCGCGATCTTCACGCTGGGATGCGCAGACGTGGCAGACATCACGTCCGACAGGTACGTCGCGCGGATCACGCCGAGATGACCACCTCGGGTTCGCGATCGACGAAGCGGCCGAACGCGGCCGCCTCGGCGTCGAGAGCCCGGCGCATCGGGCCGGTGAGTCGTGGGGCACGGTCGACCGTGATCTTGACCGTCTTTGCCGTGATGGCACGCGTCCACCGCCCGCTCAACCGACCGTCGATCATCAGCAAGCCGCTGCCGCGCATGACGTCGTCGACCGAGCCGTCGAAGCCGTCGTAGTCCACGGGATCTCGTGCGTAGGAGATGTACTCGTCGAAGTTGGACAGCAGCATGACCCGCGGCACCTCGGCCTCGACCGGCTCGTCGAGCGTCCAGTAGGCCTGGCCGTCGAGGTCGAGCGGTCGCAGCTCGGCCAGCTCGATGGCACGTCTGCTGTCCGTCAAGGTCACGCTGGTCCACCACGCCAGGTCCTTGTCGCGGAACGGCCCGTGGCCCTGCGCATAGCGCCGCGCGCCTTCCGCGAGGAGCTCGTCGTGGGTGCGGTCGACGGTGGCGGGAGGCAGCGCGACATAGGTGTGCTGCTTGCCCCTCATGGGGCCGTTGGCGGCGAGCAGGCTGATCTCGGCGTTCATCATCTGGTGAACCAGGAACGTCCCCGCGGCCTGCAGGCCGGCCCCCTCGAGCGCCTCGGCGAGCTCGGCCCGGGTGTGCGGTGCACCATCGGCAAGTGCGGCGACGATGACCTCGGAGCCTCGATCGATGAGCTCCATGCTGAGACCCATCGCGGACCAGCTCGACGTCATGAGCTGCCGGATCCGGGGCGCGGTCAGCATCATGAGCCAGTGCAGGTCGGCCGGGTCGACGAAGTGCCAGGTCGGCCGCAGGATGTGGGTGCGGAGGAAGTCACCGCGGCCGAACGCGGCTTGGGCGTCAGCAAGCGTCAGCCCCGTCGTGCGCCGGGCGACGGCCCACAGCGCCATGTCGTGCAGCTGCGACTGGACGCAGCCCAGATGTCGTACGACGTCGATGGCGGTCTCGAACCGAGGCGACCCCAGCCCCTGGGCGTGGAGTCGGCCGGGAACGGTTGGCTTCACGGATCCAGCATGTCGTACGACGCGGACGTTTTCGCGCGCACGCGTACGCCGGTTAGGGCGTCTCCATCGCGACATCCAGCGTGATGTCGACGTTGTTGGCCAGCGCCTTGCTGACCGGACACGCGATCTTCGCTGCCTCCGCGGCCTCGATGAATCCTGCCTCGTCGATGCCCTCGGCCTCGCCGCGCACCGTGAGCACGACGGTGCTGATCGTCAGGCCCTTCTCGGGGTGGATCTCGACCGTGACATCGGCCTTGACCTCCATCGTGAGAGGTGTCGCACCGCGCTTGTTCAAGGCGCCGGCGAGCGACATGGCGTAGCACGCGGAGTGCGCCGCTCCGATGAGCTCTTCGGGGTTCGTGGCACCACCACCGTCATCGGACGCGCGCTTGGGGAAGGAGACCTCGAACGTACCGAGGCCCGAGCTCGTCAGCTCGACCTGTCCGGAACCGTCCTGCAGGCCGCCGTCCCAGGCCGTGCGGGCTGTGCGTGTGGGCATCGTGAACCTCTTCCGTCTCGGGTGTCCTGATGACGCTACTGCGGCAAGTCGCGCGCGGAAAGGTCGCGCAGGCCAGGGGAGTGAAACATTCCCGGCGTCCCGCGGCATGTTCGTGATGTCATGTTCGAGCCGACCGGAGGTCCACCACCCCATGATCGAGATCACCACGTGAAGTCCGATGCCGAGCTGTTGGCGTCGTCGGGCCACGACCCGCAGGCGTTCCGCCAGCTGTACGACCGCTACGCCGAGGCGATCCACGCCTTCTTCCTGCGCCGTACGTCTGACCGTGAGGCCGCCCTGGACCTCACCGCCGAGACGTTCGCCCAGGTGTGGACGTCCCGGCACCGATTCGTCGACCAGAAGGACGGGTCTGCCGGGCCATGGCTGTTCGGCGTCGCCCGCAACGTCCTGTCCCGCTCGGCACGCGAGCGCCGGATGATCAACGAGGCCAGCGAGGCCCTGCGGATCACCAAGGGCCGCTCGTCCGCCACCCCTGACACCTCGTGGATCGACGGCATGGACGCCGATCTGGAAGCTGCCCTCGCGACCCTGCCCGATGCCCAACGCATCGCGGTCGAGCTTCGCGTCCTGTCCGACCGTCCGTACGACGAGGTCGCCGAGGCCCTGGACTGCACGCCGACCGCGGCCCGCATCCGCGTGTCACGCGGCCTCGCCCGCATGCGGACCTCCCTCCAGCCCGCCTCCACCCCGAAGGAATCCTCATGAGCGCCACGACCCACACAGACCTCAGCCGCATCGGCGACGAGCTGGAGCAGGCCGTCGCCGCCCAGATCGCCGGATCCATCGTGGTGCGGCGCCGCCGCAAGCAGCGGTCCCGGACCACGATCGCGGCGTTCGCGACCGTCGGGGTCATCGCCATCGGCGGTGGGGCCGCGGCGGCGGTCAACCTCCTCTCGTCGGACACCGTCGAGCAGGGCATGCCGGGCAGCAGCGTGATCTTCATCGACACCGATCCCACGTGCACCAAGAAGAGCGACATCGAGTTCGACTGCACGCTCGCGAAGGCGCCGAGCAAGGAGATCCTCGCGGACTACAAGGGCACCAAGGAGACGTTCAACGACGCTGACGACAACATCGCGGGCGGCTGCATCGGCCAGGACTCGGCCGGCCTGCACTGGACGTGCTACGCGGGCGAGAAGGCCGTGGAGATGGACATCATCGGCCCGGACCTCCTGGGCCAGCACACCAATGGTCCGGCAGCGGGCTGAAAAAGATCGTCCCGGGTTGTCGAATCGCCCCGCGTCCGTTCGACGTACGGGTGAAGGCGCCGACAGTCGGCGTCCACGACAACCCGGGAGACGATCATGGGATCCATCACCTCAAGCCTCTTCATCTCGCTCGACGGCGTCATCGAGTCGCCCGAGACCTGGCACTTCGACTACTTCGACGACGAGATGGGCGCGGCGGTCGGCGCGCTGATGAGCAACGCCGACGCGACGCTGTTCGGGCGGCAGACGTACGAGGAGATGGCGAGCTACTGGCCGGCCGCGGACCCGAGCGATCCGTTCACGGCGCAGATGAACGGTGCACGCAAGTACGTCGTGTCGACCACGTTGACCCAGGCGACCTGGGAGAACTCGTCGGTCATCAACGGTGACGTGGCGGCCGAGCTGACCGCCCTCAAGCAGGACACGAATCTGGGTACGACCGGCAGCGCCACGCTCGTCCGCTGGATGCTCGAGCAGGGGCTGGTCGACGAGCTGCACCTGCTGGTGCATCCCGTCGTGGTCGGTGGCGGCAAGAAGCTGTTCGCCGATGGTGCCAAGGTTCCGCTCCGGCTCGCCTCTGCCACTCCATTCATGTCAGGCGTGCTGCACCTGGTCTACACGCCGGCGGCCTGACGCGGTCAGATGCCGAGCAGCTCCCGGGACACATCCCAGAGCCGCTCGGCATTGGCCGCGTCCAGCGCATACGGCGCGACGCCGGTCATGTCGTTGGTGGGCCGGTCGACGACGACTGCCTCCTGGTTGTTGACGAAGTAGCGACCGCCGATGCCCTCGAGCAGTGGGCTCGTCGCCAGCAGGACCGACGTCGACGCACCCTGCTCGGTCGTCTTGCGTTGGTCCGGTGGCGTCTGCGAGCCGCCGATGTGACGCTGGAGGTTGGTCGCGATCGCGCCGGGCATCAGCGAGTTCGCGGTGATGCCGTCGGAGGCCCAACGCTTCGTCGCCTCGACCGCGAACAGCACGTTGGCGGTCTTGGACTGTCCGTACGCGGCCCATGGGTCGTACGGCATGAACCGGAAGAACAGGTCGTCGAAGATCACCGGCGAGCGGAAGTGGGCGCTCGAGCTGACCGAGACGATGCGGGCGTGGCCGGCCGCCGCGAGCGCGTCGTGCAGGCCGGCGGCGAGCTTGAAATGGCCGAGGTGGTTGGTCGCGAACTGCAGCTCCCAGCCCTGGGGGGTGTACGTCTCGGGGGTCGCCATGACGCCGGCRTTGTTGATCAGGATGTCGAGCGGGCCGTCCCACTCGGCGACGAATGCGGCGACGCTGTCGAGGTCGGTCAGCTCCAGCCTTCGTGCGTCGACCGTGCCGCGGGTCGTCGTGGCGCGGATCTCCGCGGCGACCTGACCACCCACCTTGACGTCACGCACCGCGAGCGTCACGTGCGCGCCCGCGCCGGCCAGGGCACGGGCCGTCTCGATGCCGATGCCGGACGCGCCGCCCGTCACGACGGCGCGCTTGCCGTGCAGGTCGATGCCGGCAACCACCTCAACGGCGGTCGCGTTGATGTCGAAGGGCGTCGTGATGCGATCCATGCCCTCCAGCATGCGGGATCAGCTCACATGGGGGTATTCGGCCGCACGCTTTTGGAATGCCAGGATGTCGGGGTTCTGGATGACGCCGTCGCGGATCTCGATCGCGCGCCTCAGGGTCTCGTCGGCGTCCCACGAATCCGGGCCGGCGAGGACCTTCGGCACGTACGGCAGGAGTGCCTGGCTGATCTCCCAGGTCGCCGAGTTCCAGAGGTACGACGGGCTGTGGTCGACTGCGTAGTAGGTCACGCCGTTGCCGACCGTGAACGTCGGCTCGTCGAACGACGTCGGCTTGGCCCACTCGAATCCCATGCCCTCGTCGCACGAGACGTCGACGACGAGCGTTCCGGAGTCGAGTGTCGGCAGGTCGTCGTTCGTCAGGAAGGTCATGGGGGAGTTGGGGTTCTGCAGGACGCAGTTGACGATGACATCGTGCTCGGCGAGCAGGGCCGGCATCGGGACCCACGCCTCGTCGACGAACGCCCGGCTCTCGGCGGGCGACGCGGCAGGGTCGAAGTGCACGATGCGGGCCGAGTGGATCGGTGCGCTGACGGCGGCGACGCCGCGCTGGGTGAAGATGTCGACGTCGTGGATGCCGTGGGCGCTCAGCGCGGTGACCGCGCCACGGGCCGTCGCGCCGAATCCGATGACCGCTGCGCTGAGCCGGCGGCCATAGTTGCCCGTGAGCCCGCCGATCTCCATCGCGTGCAGCACCGAGCAGTAGCCGGCGAGCTCGTTGTTCTTGTGGAAGACGTGCAGCAGGAAGTTGCCGTCACCGCTCCAGTGGTTCATGACCTCCCACGCGACGAGGGTCAGCTTGCGGTCGATCGCGGCCTGGGTGAGCGCGCGGTCTTGCACGCAGTGCGGCCATCCCCACAGGGTCTGCCCCTCACGCATGCCCAGCAGGTCCGACGGCTGGGGCTTGGTCAGCAGGATGACGTCGCAGCGCTCGATCAGCTCGGCGCGGGTCAGGATGCCTCCGACATACGGCCTCAGCTCGTCGTCGGACCAGCCGAAGTCCCCGCCATAGCCCTCCTCGAGGAACACGTGCGGGCGCAGCGCGTCGGTCAGTCTCTCGAGGTGCCTGGGGTGGATCGGCAGACGCCGCTCGTTCTCCTTGGCGGTGTGGGCGATGACTCCGAGGTCGAGCTGGTCCATGCGGACTCCAGACGAGTGGTCGCGCACCGGACCTGCTGCCCCGTGGCCTCGACTGTTCGCAGACTACAGCGGAGGCGCGACCCCTCGACCGTCGCGGAGTCCGTTGCGACCGTGCGGTCCGCGGGTCAGGCCGACCAGCGACGCAGGGTGACCTTCGCGTTCCGCAGGGCCATGACTTCTGCTCGCAGATATCGGCGGTGCCCACCCATGGTCCGGACCACCGTGAGGTTTCCCGAGTTGGCCCACTCGCAGACGGTCTTCGTGTGCACGTCGAAGATCGCGGCGACCTCCGCAGGCCTCATCAGGACGTCGGGTTCGTTGACGACTTTCATCTCAGTCCACCTCCGTGCGGTGGTGAGGTGCCGGGTGTGAGTCGTGCCTGAAGGTTGCGATAGCCATGAATAGCTCCCCTGGTTGCTGGTTCGGAGGTTGAAGTGCCGGTCCCGGGCCGCCGGTCCACGGCGGCCTGTGTCGGGATACCAGAAGAATGCATCCGTCCGGGGCGACTCGCCCGTCGAACGCTAGATCCTGTGGAGGTCCGCAAAACATTGGAACGACGGGCTGCGGTAGTCCGCAACGGCTGCGGCTCCCCGTCGTCGGCGGCGATCGCGCGGTCGTTCTCGACGGCCTATGGCGTGCGGCGTAGGGGGATCCGGCGGCGAGCCGGGGCGTTGGCGCCCGCGAGCGTCGCCACGAGCTGGGCCCGGGTGTGGACGCCGAGCGAGCGGTAGATGTGTGTCAGCCGCAGCTCGACCGTGCGGACCGACACGAAGAGCTCTTGGGCGATCTCGCGGTTGCGCAGACCCTGCACGACCAGCAGCGCGACGTCCCGCTCGTCCTGGTTGAGCTGCTCGAGCATCCGGGCGCCGTCGCTCGGTGCCGGTGTGGGCGCACCCACAAACAGCAGCTCGTTCGTGCGCGCCGCCCAGGCTTCGGCTCCGGCAGCTTCGAACGCCGCGACGGCGGCCATGGCTGTGCGCCGGCTCTCGACCGTCATCCCGAGCTCCTCCTGACGAATGGCCAGGCACCTCAGAGTTCTGCCGAGCTCGTACGGCAGCTCGTCGCGGCCGAACTCCTTCACCGCAGATTCGAGCAGCTCGAGTGACGGGCGGCCGACCTCGACGAGCGCGCGGCAACGCATCAGAGCCAGGTCGCCCCACCTCGATCGGTGCGAGGACAAGCGCCGCTCAAGAGCCGCCATGGTCGCAGCAGCCTCCTGGACGCGACCCGTCATGACGCACACCTCGGTGTAGTCGGCCCAATGGCGCAGCAACGTCGGGTTGCGGAACCAGGTCGAGGCGGCGCTGACCTGACGCAGGTCCATGACGGCCGCCTCCGCGTCACCGGTCAGGAGATGCAGGGCGCCGCGCAGTCCGATCGCGCGTCCGCGAACCGCTTGGCTGGCCTCGCGCGACGCCAGCTTGAGACACTTGTCGATGAGCTCATCTGCCTCGTCGGCCCGGCCGAGCGAGTAGGCGTACCACGCCTGCAGATAAGCGAAAGCGGACGTGCCGCGGGTGAGCGAGGGGGCCCGGCCGTCCCAGGAGTCCACCGCCGCGCGGGCCAACCGGAACTCGGCGGCGTTGATCTCGTTGCGGATCGATCCGTATGTCGCAAGGTCGTGTCGGAGCCCGTTGCGGCTCGCCGGATGGTTCATCACGACGGTGAAGAGGTGCCTGGCCTCCGAGTAGGCCTCGCGCACGGTCATGGCCCGGGCTCGCAGCAGCAACAGATCGGGATCTGCGGCGATGGAGTCGTCGAGCCCCGCGTCAGGAGGTGTGGCGATGATCGAGGTGCCCTCCAACCCGTCGATGATGTCTCGCATGGCCAGGAGCTTGAGCCGCGTGGGCTCCGACACGTCGTCGGCGAGGAGCAGTCCTTGATTGATCAGGCCGCGGGCCTCGTCGGTCTCCCAGCGCTCCGAACGGAACGCGGCACCGAGGCACAGCATGGAGCACGCACCCTCGGGGTTGGCGTCGGCGTGCAGGTTCGCGATCGTCGACAGCTCGTCGTCGACCAGGTGCTTCTTCTTGAACAGCTGGGCCATGAGCCGGATGTTGAGGATGTCCATCAGCTGCTGAGGTGCCGTCGTCGCCACCCTGGCGCGGGCGCTGTAGCGGTCGGCCAGCAGGAGGTGGCCATCTCTCAGCAGGTGGTTGCACAGCCGGATGAGCGCCCCAGCGTGGTCCTGGATGTGCTCGGCTCGGCTCAGGGCTCGCTCGGCGAACTCCACGGCGGCAATGATGCGCGCTTCGTCGACCAGCGAGACGGCGGCGCCCAGGAGCTGGTCGACGCTCTGTGGCCCGCGGGCTGTGGAGCTGTGGTGCCACGTCGCAAGCCGCTGATCGTGCGGCTCGCATGCCTTCGCCAGGGTGGCGTGGTGCTCCCTGCGTGACTTGGATCCCTGGTCCCAGTAGAGGCGGCTGCGCAGCCGTTGGTCGGTGAACGTGGCGTACGGCCCCCGGCGCTTGAGCAGCCCGGCGTCGATCAGGTCCTCGATGTCGTCCGCGGCGTCGGGCACGACCCTGCCGAGCGCGGCGAGGTGCGCGAGCGGAGCAAGGGCAGCCAGCTGGAGGATCCCACGCGCTGTGGGAGTGAGAGCGTCGATGGTCCTGGCCGTGACCTGCTCGATCGTGGCGGTGGGGCGCGGCGGCAGGGCGACCGGGGCTGCGCCGTGCAGCTGGTCGTCCTGCAATTGGGCGACTTGTTCTGAGAAGACTCGGAGGTTCCCGCCGGCGTACGTGGCGAGTGTCCGCAACGTCGACGCGTCGAGGTCGCGGTCCCTGGCGGCGATCTCGACGATGTCGTCGGCCGTCAGAGGGAGCAGCCGGGTGGGGGTGAATCCGGGCACGGCATCTGCTGACTCGACGTCGGTGGCGGTCGCCACGAGCCACAGGGACGTGCCGGCGAGATGGGACGCGATCATGCCGAGGATGGTTCGGCTAGCGCCGTCCATCCGGTCGAGGTCGTCGATGAGGGCCACTGTCGGGGGAAGACCGAGACCGCGGATCAGGGCCAGCAGGTCGTAACCGGCAGCGAAGAGTGCTTCCGGCTCCTCGGAACGGAGCGAGAAGTGGCGATGGGCCTCAGAGGCCGGTTCCTGCGTTAGCGCGGCGAACAAGGATGCGAATCCGGCGAGCGGGAAACGCCACTCGGCCGGATGGACCCGGACGAGGACGGTCGGGGTGGTCGGCACGGCGTGGGCGGAGGCCAGCAGGTGGCTCTTGCCGCTGCCGTGCTCGCCGAGAAGCAGCAGGGCGCTCTCGTCGGCGGACTGAGGAACGGCGGCTAGTGCCGCGTAAGCGTCAGCTCGACTGATTGACTCCATCCGTCGTCGCTCCTCAAACCGGGGTCCTGTGGCATCAATCCCCCGGCTGTCGCTGGCACGTGCGCGTCGATGGATGGGTGCATCGCTCTCCTCTTCCTGGCCCGCTGCGGTCGTGCCTCGACCGATCCTTGCGATCTCCTCTATCACTACACACATATGAGACGCGGTACACGCGTTTCATGACGTCACTTGCTGCGATTCGAACAAAAATTCCGAATTTTCGGGTTTGCGGGCGGCGCGAACACATCGTGCCCGGCTGTCCCGTACGTCGAGGGCCGGTGAAGAGTGCACGATGGGCGATTTCGGCGTTTGAAGACCCACCGCTCGTGCCATTGCCACCATTCGGCCCGGGGAGTGAAGTGGAGCCTGTAAGCAACCCGTGAGACGGCTCCGCCAGGCCGCTCGCCGCAAAGAATGCGAGTGAGTGATGAAGGCAGAGTCAGGGCTGAGAGTCGGAGTCGTCGGCTGCGGATATTGGGGTTCGAAGCACGTACGCACCCTCCTGTCGCTCGAAGCGGTGTCGAGCGTGTGCGTGATCGATCCGAGCGACGAGAGGCGTGCCGCGGTCACGCGTGTGTATCCGCGTGTGGGCGAGTACGGAGCTCTCGCCGACGCGTTGGGACAGCTCGACGCGGTGGTGATCGCTGTGCCACCGACACTGCATGCCCCCCTCGCGCTGGAAGCCATCGCCCGTGGGGTCCACGTCCTGGTCGAGAAGCCGCTTGCGCCGACCGTCCGGGAGGGGCAGGCCATGGTGATGGCCGCCGCGAAGAAGGGCGTGACCCTGATGGTGGGCCACACCTTCGAGTATCACTCGGCGGTGTGGGAGCTCCGCTCCATGGTCCAGCGAGGCGAGCTGGGCGACCTGTACTACCTCGACACGGCCAGACTCAATCTCGGTCTGTATCAACGTGATGTCAACGTGGTGTTCGACCTGGCCCCGCACGACGTCTCGATCTTGAACTACGTGCTGGGGTCGACGCCGTCGATGGTCGAGTGCTGGGGAGCGCGCAACGCACACCCGAGGCTCGAGGACGTCGCTCAGCTGAGGCTCTACTACGACGACCCGGGTGTGTTCGCCAACGTCCACGTCAGCTGGCTCAACCCGAAGAAGGTTCGCCAGGTCACGGTGGTCGGTAGCCACAAGATGGTGGTCTTCGACGACCTCAAGGCCGAGCAGCGGGTCAAGGTGCACGACAAGGGAGTCACCGCCCTGACCGACGGCGCGGACCTCACCGCAGTCCCCATGTCGTACCGGCACGGCGACATCGTCTCGCCCTATCTCGCGATGAACGAGCCGCTGCGCGTCGAGGACGAGCACTTCCTGAACTGCGTGCAGACAGGATTGCGGCCGCTCACCGATGGCGAGAGCGGACTCGCGGTGGTCCGGGTGCTGGAGGCCGCGCAACGCGCGATGTGCGACGGGACCGCTGTTCGCCTGCCCGGGCAGGCGCGGGATCTCGCACCTGCCACGTCGCTGAACGGGGCAGCGTCGACCCGCTCGGTCGCCAAGACCGCCCTCAACGGGGCCTCGCACGGGGAGCGAGTCGGATGATTGCCCGGGCAGCCACGGCGGCTCGGTCTCCACGGTCACCGTTCGGCTTTGTCCCGTTCCTGGACCTCGGTACGACGACCGCCGTGGTCGCCACCGAGGTGCGTGTCGGCTGGGAGAAGGTGATCTCGTCCAACCGATTCGTCGGCGGCGAGGAGGTCGAGGTCTTCGAGCGTGAGTGGGCCGAGTACTGCGGAACCGAGTACGCAGTCGGGGTCGGCAACGGGACCGACGCGTTGATCCTGGCCCTGCGCGCCCTCGACATCGGCGCCGGCGATGAAGTCATCGTGCCGGCGAACACGTTCGTCGCCACGGTGGAGGCCATCGTGCTCGCCGGTGCCACACCTCGGTTCGTCGACGTGGACCTGGGCACCGGCCTGATGGGCGCTGCCGAGGTCGAGGTCGCGGTCTCCGACAGGACTCGAGCGATCGTGGCTGTGCACCTGTTCGGTCAGCTCACTGACATGGACGCCCTCGCCCGGTGCGCGACCCGACACGGCTTGGTGCTGATCGAGGACGCCGCCCAGGCACACGGCGCGACGTGGCGCGGCATCCGAGCGGGAGGCTTCGGCGCCGTCGGCTGCTTCAGCTTCTACCCCGGCAAGAACCTGGGAGCGTTCGGCGATGCCGGCGCCGTGGTCACCTCGGATCAGCGCATCGCCGAGCTCATTCGCTCGATGCGCGACCACGGCAGACCGGGAGGTTCGGCAGAACGGCACTATGACCATGTCCGGATCGGGACCAACAGCCGGCTGGACACGGTTCAGGCCGTCACGCTGTCCGCCAAGCTGCCGCACCTCGATGAATGGAACGACGACCGCCGCCGCCTGGCCCGGCTGTATGCCGAGGAGCTCCCATGCACCGTGGTGCCCCTGGGTGAGCTCGAGCAGTGCCGAGGGTCGCGCCACCTGATGGTGGTCAGGGTTCCGCAGCGGGACCGCGTGCGGACCGATCTCGCGGCTCTCGGTATCAGCACCGGCGTCCACTACCCGACGCCGTGCCACGAGCTCGAACCGTATCGGCACTGGTCTCCCGGGCACCTGCCCAACGTGGAGGCCCTGGCCGGACAGATCGTGTCGCTACCGATGTACCCGCGGTTGCCCGACACCGACGTGATGTGGGTCTGTGAAGCGCTCGGGCGAGTCACAGCTGGCCTGGAGCCCTTCCGTGACCGACCAGGGGAGTGAGCCCCGGCAGGTCTTCCTCTCCGAGGAGGACGGCTGGGCATACGGGCCATGGGGACGGGGATTCCTGCGCTGCGGGACGGTGGTCTACAGCGGGTGCACCATCGGGGAACGCCTGGAGACCGGGCACAACGTCGTGATTCGCGAGGACTGCGTGATCGGGGACGACGTGTCGATCTGGAGCAACACCGTGATCGACCCCGGCACCGTGATCGGGCACCGCGTGAAGATCCACTGCAACTGCTACGTGGCGAAATACACCGTGATCGGCGACGACGCGTACCTCGGTCCGGGTGTCAGCATCGCCAACGACTTGTATCCCGGGCAGCAGGGCTCGCGCGAGGTGAGGTCCGGGCCGTCGATCGGGGCGGGCGCCCAGCTCGGCGTGAACACGACGGTGCTCCCGTTCGTGCGGATCGGCGACGGAGCCCTCGTCGGCGCCGGCTCGGTGGTCACCCGCGACGTGGAGCCTGGGTCGGTGGCCTTCGGCAACCCCGCTCGGATGCGTGGACGGGTCGAGGATCTCACGCCGGTGGAACAGCGCGTCGACGGAACAGACGGCCCGGCCGGGCAGCGGTACTCGTGGCGCGAGCAGGACGTGCCAGCGGACGAAGGGCCCGTCCCATGAGCCCGCGGCGCCAGCAGGATCTTCGCCGGCTCAGTCAGTACGCGGGCAAGCGAACGTTCGACGTCGTGGTGGCGTCGCTGCTCCTGATCCTCCTGTCGCCGGTGATGCTGGCGGCCTTCCTGGCCGTGCGCGCGACCAGTCCTGGCGGTGCCGTGTTCCGCCAGGTCCGAGTCGGTGCGTTCGAGCGGCCGTTCGTCCTGCTGAAGTTCCGCACGATGGTGCGCGACTGCTCGCACGAGTCACATCAGGCCTTCGTCCGGCGGATGATGGCCGGCGACGACCCGCGGTCACACGACGGCTTGTACAAGCTGGACCAGGACCCGCGCGTCACCCCGGTGGGACGCTTTCTGCGGCGTACCAGCATCGACGAGCTTCCCCAGCTGGTCAACGTGATTCGCGGCGACATGTCCATGGTGGGCCCCCGTCCTGTCCTGCCGTGGGAGGTCGAGCTCTTCCCGATCTCGGCATTCAGCCGGTTTCTGGTGCTGCCCGGGCTCACCGGCCTGTGGCAGATCAGCGGCCGGAACCGGCTCACGATGCTCGAGGGACTGCACCTGGACGTGGAGTACGTCTCGAGGTGCACGCTGTCCACGGACCTGCTGATCCTCCTCTGCACACCGTGGTCGATGCTGCGCGGAGGCGCCCGATGAAGCCGGCAGGGCACCAGCCGCCGTTCGGGGCCGAGGACCTCGCCATCGATGCCGGTGCGGCCCGAGACACCATGACGGTCGCGGTCTGGACCATGGTCAGCAGGGTGACCGGCGTGGCCCGAGTCATCGTCATCGGCGCCGTGCTCGGACCGACGTACTTCGGCAACTCGTACCAGCTCACGAACGTGTTGCCGAACCTGGTCTTCTACGGCTTCCTGGCCGGATCGCTGCTGTCATCGCTGCTGGTTCCCGCGCTGGTCCGGCACATCGACGCCGGTGACGGCGACGAGACCGGCCGGGTGGCCGGCGGATTTCTCGGCGTCGAGTGGTCGATCCTCGTGGTCGTGGCCCCGGTGGCGATCCTCGTGGTGCCGCTGTTCCTGCCTCACGGGGAATCGGTCGTCCTGCTGGCCGTGCTCGCGGTACCGCAAGTCTTCTGTTACGCGATGGTCGCATCGGCGACCGCGGTGATGTACGCGAACCGTCGCTATCTGCTCGCCGCCGCGGTGCCGGCGCTCGAGAACCTGGGTGTGATCGCAGTCCTGGCCCTTGCCGGTCTTCTGTTTGCAGACCCGTCGGGCGGATCGGTGTCGACCGGTGCGGTCCTGCTGATTGGCGGCGGGTCCACCCTCGCCGTGATGATGCACGCCGGCGTCCAGTGGTGGGGCGTGCACCGATGTGGTGTCACCCTCATGCCGAGGGCCGGCTGGCGAGACCCGGACGTCCGACGGGTCGTGCGCCGCGCAACGTGGTCCATGGCCCAGGCCGGCCTGCTCGCCGCCCAGACGCTTCTGCTGCTGGCCATTGCCGGGCAGGTGGCCGGTGGCACGGTGGCCATGCAGATGTCCTTGAACTTCTACGCGCTGCCGCTGGCGATCGCGGCGGCGCCAGTGGGTCTCGCGCTCCTGCCGAGGCTGTCCCGAATGACCGAGGAGGACCGGGCGAGCGATTTCGCCGCCGCCTACCAGCGCGCTCTGGGGCTGGCACTGTTCCTGGTGGTTCCTGCCGCGCTCGGGTACGTCGTCCTTGCGGTCCCGCTGGCGAATGTCGTGGCGGTGGGCCAGATGTCCAGCACCGTCGGTGTCGCGATGGTCACCGGATCGCTGAGCGCTCTGGCGCTGGGACTCGTGGGCGAGACGTTGTTCGTCATCTCCACGCAGGCCGCGTACGCGCGCGGAGATGCCAGGACACCGCTGCTCTCGATGGTGCTGCAAGGTGTCGTCTGCGTGGCGCTCGTCGTGCCGGTCGCTTTCGTCGATGGTCGCGTGCTGGTCACGTTGTTGGCCGGAGCATTCGCCGCAGCCTCGGTGGTCGGTGGCGTGCATCTGTCGTACAAAGTGAGCCGCGAGCTCGCGCCGGCAACGCACCAGCTGTGGCCGTCCGTCATGCGTACCGTCGCGGCCAGCCTGGCGATGGCCGCGGTGGCATGGTGTGCCGCGGCCGTCGCGACGGCAACGCTGGAGGGCACGTCCGGTTGGCTCGCGGCCAGCGTGGCGGGCACGGTGGCCGGCGTCGCGGCCTATCTGGGAGTGCACCGAGTCCTCGGCTCGGTGGAGCTGACGTGGTTGCTCGACGGAGCCCGTGGCGGTCGGACCGTTCCCGAATCGAGCCCGGCATGATCACCGCCGTCGCCCACCAGAACGGGCCAGTGGTCGTCCCCGCCGAGCGGCCAGATCGGGTCCAGGCGCTCTCCGTCCTGTTGATCGGCTTCGTGGCGGCGGCCGGCACGGGGTTGCTTGCCGCGAGGGCGCCTCTGTTGTGCCTCGGCCTGCTGCTCGGAGCAGTCCTGACAGTGGTCGTCTGGCAGCGCCCGGTTGTCGCGGCCTACCTGCTCATCGGAGTCACCCCACTCGTGGTCGGGATCGACCGGGGCAGGGTGGTGCCCCAGATGCGGGTCAACGAGGCGCTGGCGCTCTTCCTCGTGCTCGTCCTCTGCGCAAGAGCCGCTGTGCACCGCCGGCCCTGGGGCAGAATCCGACTGCACATCGATCCGGTGTCCCGATCGTTCGTGTGGTTCGCGCTCGCCGCTTCCGTGATCCCGCTCATCTTCATGGTCGCTCGCGGCCGCCCGGTGGAGATGGACGACCTGAACCACGCCGCCGTCATGTGGAAGTTCCTGCTCGTGTACGTGATCATCCGTCTCACCGTGCGCACCGACCGCCACGTCACGGTGGCGTTGTGGGTCTCGTTGGTCGTCGCCGTGCTGGTGGGTGTGATCGGCATCCTGCAGTCGCTCGACCTGCTTGGCGTGCGTGAGATGCTCGAGCCGTTGTACGCCCCGTTCGGCTACAGCGATGGCGTCCAATCCGCCCGGGCTGGTTCGACGGTCGGCCTACCAGCCGCCACGGCGGACCTCATGGTGCTCAACCTGGTGGTCGTACTGGGACTGGTGACCCGGAAGCCGGCCCTGGCCAGGTACCTGGCTCCCGTGGCGTTGGTGCTTGTCGTTTCGGTGTTCTCGGCCGCTGAGTTCTCGAGCGTTCTCGGGCTCGTGGTGGCCATGGTGTGTGTCGCGGTGCGGCTGCGCCGGCTCGACCTACTCCGATCGTTGGTGTTGCCCCTGCCGGTTGCAGTGGTGGCGATGTGGCCGACCATCGCACCTCGCCTCGCGGAGTTCTCGTCGCTGCACGGCCTGCCGACCAGCTGGTTGGTGCGCTACCACAACCTGTCGAGCTACTTCTGGCCACAGATCGTCGACGGCAGCAACTTCCTGGTCGGGGTCCGGCCCGCTGCGCGGATACCTGTCGAGGGGACGTTCGGATTCATCTGGATCGAGAGTGGCTACCTGTGGCTGCTGTGGGGAGGTGGCCTGCCGCTGTTCGCGGCGTTCTGCTGGTTCGTGTCGGCGGGCCTGAGGGCGACCGGGCCTGCTGCCCGCCTGCTGGCCACCCCGGCGTCCGTCGCCGCCCTGGCTGCGTACACAGGTCTGGTTTCGTGCGTCGTGCTGATGCTGTTCGATCCACACATCACCTATCGCGGCTCGGCCGACGCATTGTTCGGATTCCTGGCCCTGTCCGCCTGCGGAAGTCAGGTCGTCGAGCAGGGCCGGCGACGACACCATCGAACCGTTCAAGGAGGACCACTGTGAGGGCATCAAGTCTTTCGACAGACCGCAACACCGGGATGCTGCGTCTCTATGCCTGGACGATGATCGTCACGACAGTTCTTGCCGTGGGCGTCGCGTTGTACGTCTCCCGCACCGCCAACCGGTACTCGTCCACCGCGGAGGTCGTGGTGGCCCCGACCATCACGCGGAGCGGCAACTACATCCAGCCGTCGATGCCGACCGAGCAACGAGTGGCGACCTCCACGGGTGTCATCAGCACAGCGGCTGAGCGTATCGGAGTGCCGTACAAGCAAGCGGCCGACCACGTTGTCGTGACGGTGCCTGTTGACACGGAGATCCTGATCTTCACCTACACCGCCGACACGCCCGCCGCGGCGCTGAGCGGTGCGAAGGCCATCAGCGAGGCATACCTCGAGGCGCGCAATCCGAAGACGGGCAAGGATGCGGTCGCCAGCCTCGTCGGCCCACCCGCGTTGCCGTCCACGCCCGTGGGGACCAACTACCCCGTGGTCCTGGGCGTGGCAGTGCTCGGTGGGCTGTTGACCGGATACGTCTTCGCCCGGGCCTGGGACCGGGTTCGGGGTCGGATCCGGACGATCGCTGACGCAGAGCAGTGCACGAACCTCGATGCACTGGCCCTGACGCCGCGCCTGCCGAGCACGTCCATCGAGGCCGATCGACAATGGAAGAAAGGGCACGTACAGCTTGACCCACTCGGCGCACGGGTCCTGGCTGAGATCGAGGGAGAGAAACGGTCCTCCCTGCTCGTGACCGGTGCCGCGTCCGAGTGTGGCAGCACCGCGGTCGCGGTGATGACGGCGCTCGCGCTGGTGCGGATGGGGCGTGTCGTGGTCCTGGTGACCGCAGAAGACCAGGTCGTGTCGCGGATGTCCAGCGACCGGGATTCACAGCGCCGAACCGAGGGCACCTCTCCCGATGTCTGGCCGAATCCGCTGACGGCCGAGCACGAGGGGCTGCATCTTGTGCCCGTGCCCCGGTGGGACAGTGCCGGGATTGCCGCGACGAAGTTGGCGAATCTGCTTCCAGAGCTCCAACGCCGCCTGCCGGAGGCGCTGATCGTCATCGACGGTCCACCGGCCTGGTACAGCGCTGGGATCGCCCTGCGGGTGGACAAGATCCTGCTGGTCGTCGCCCTGGGTCACTGTTCGCGCAAGTCGACCGCGATCGCAGTGCAGGCCCTGGACCACTGCGCCGAGAAGGTGATGGGCATGGTCATCACCCCACGGGGTGGGCGACGACAAGGGTTGGTCCCGGTTCCGGGCACGGTCTCCCGCCAGGCGAGCAGCGTACGGCCCGCGACGCCTGAGGTGGATGCGGCGCCGACGACCTCCCCGCGGTCACCCTCCGGGACTGCTTCCACCCCTCCCGCCCGGACGGACCAGACGGACCGGACGGACCAGACGGACAAGGCGGCCCGGTCGAGTGTTGCCAAGCCCGACCGGACCAGCAATGCCAAACGTCGTCCGAAGCGGCAACCGAACGGTGAACCGACCAGCTCGGTCCTGTCGTGATCTCATCCCGGTTGCCGTCAGGAAAGGGACGAGCGCTCTGGGCTGTCCTCGTCGGGCTACTGCTTCTCACCGTCGTCTCGTTGCTGGCAGCGGGCATGCGAGACGCGACGACGGTGCTGGACCGCGGGGAGCAACAGGGCTCCGCTCCGGCTCCGGATCCGTCGGTCGACCCGCTGGCTCCGGACCCGGACGGATACTTCGCGACGAAGCCGGCGGGCTCCTGGAAGGACCTGCCCTCGGACGAGGCCTGCGCCCGCCAGGTGCACCGCTCGCCGTGGGAGCCCAGGCCGAGCAACACCACGGCCAACCACACGCGGCCCAAGCTCTCCGACGTCCGCAGGTCGTTGGCGTCGCGGCCGCGTGGCGACGGGAGCACGTATGCGCCTCGATTCAACACCTGGTTGCTGCCACGGGTGAGCGGACAGCACACCGGGACCACGGACGAGAACATCCAGTGGGCGGCCTGCAAGTGGGGGATCTCCGACAACCTGCTCAGGGCCATGGCTGCAGCTGAGTCGACATGGTTCCAAGGCTTGCGTGAGCCTGACGGCAGCTGTGTTCCCAAGCGTGGCTGCGGCGACAGCATGCCGCAGCGAACCGCGGAGACCCGGCGGTACTGCCACGAGCTGAGTCGCTACGGGTACGACTACACGCGAGACTACGCCGACGGGCAGTGTCCGCAGACCTTCTCCATCATCGGAGTCATGGCGTGGGAGGACCCGAGCTGGGGTCGGATGGCGAACAACCAGAACGGCACCTTCCCCTTCAGCCGGGACTCGACTGCCTTTGCGCTGGACTACGCCGCCTCCCAGCTGCGGGGGTGCATGGAGGGGTGGATCACCTGGCTGAGCGAACGCGACGGATATCGCCGCGGCGACGTCTGGGGGTGTGTCGGGTTCTGGTACAGAGGTGACTGGAATCTCCCGGGAGCGCGCAAGTACGCCAACCGGGTCAAGAAGCTGATGGACGATCCGTTCTGGCTGCGGCCGAACTTCGGCGAGGACGCGCACCGTTAGCGGACCGACCGGCCGCTACCAGGTCGGCGATGGTCTCGAGGTAGACCTCGCTCTGGCGTTCCCAGGCCAGCTGCGACAGCACTCGCTCGCGACCGACCCGGCCGAGCCGCAGGCGCTCCATGGGGCGGTCGAGCAGGCTGACCAGCTCGCGGGCCAGCGCCTCGGTGTTCCCGGGAGCCACCAGTACCGCCGCGCCCTCGGCCAGCCGCCGCGTCTCCTGCATGTCGTAGGCCACCAGCGGCAGCCCGACTCCGAGGTAGTCCATCGCCTTCACGGGGGTGACTTCGGGTTGCAAGGACGAGTCCATGCCTACATCGGCGGCGGCGAGATGGCGATACAGATCCACGTCGCTCAGCCAACCCGGGAACCAGACGTTCTCGCGAAGGCCGAGCTCGTCGACCATGAGCCGCAGCTCCTCGAGGCACTCACCGTCTCCGATCAGCGCGAACACGACGTCGTCACGACCCCACGTGTGGACCACACGTTCGGCCACCCTGACCACATCGTCGACCCGGTCCTGTCGACCCATCTTGCCGGCCCACGCCACGACGAAGGAGAAGTCGCGTCGAAGGTGCGAGGGCGTGGGTAGGTGCGTTTCCTCGCGCCCGCGTTCGAGCCGCTCCAGCACAGGCCCGTTGCGGACCACGTGGACGCTCTCGGGCGCGCCACCCGAGCCGATCAGGCGATCGCGCAAGTGGTCGTTGACGGTCAGACTCGCGTCGACATGAGCCTGGGTACGCCTCTCCAACCAGTGCAGCACCTGCATGGCTCGTGCCGGCGCGGAAGCGTATCTCTGCGCCACCGTCTCAGGCATCAGGTCACGCTGGTCGAGCAACACCGTCACGCCGAGTCTTCGAGCCAGCGCGGCGATCGGGAAGTACAGGTCCGGTGGCTGACAGATCTGCAGGACGTCGATGCGCTGACGCAGGTGCAGCTGGACCAGGCGCGGGATCTGGCGTGTCAAGGAGGCGGCGTACTCGCGAACGTGTCCCATGGTGGAGGCGCCGTCCGCCGGCGCCCGGTACTCGAGCAGTGTCAGTCCCGGCCGGTCTCGCCACAGGTCGTTGTCGTCATCGCGGCGCGTGATCACCGAGACCCGGCATCCAGCCGCGCAGAGCGAGTCGACCTGCTTGCGCAGGCGACCGTCAACGCCGAGCGACACGTTCTCCACGATCGCCGCGACGTGGACCCCGCGGAGGTCGGTCATGAGCGGCTCGACGAGGCATCAGTGCCGACCGGTTCGGTCTGTCGACCGGTCAACGGCGAGGACCACGCCACCACGGCCTCGCCCGCGGCAGGGCCACGAACCACCCATTCCTCGTCGGCCAGCTCGGGGACCGACCGCGCACGGCGGCGCCACCAGGCAGCGACCTCTCGCGGGAGTGCGTGCCACGCCTCGGGGTCAGCGCTCAGCTGATCCAGGAGGTCGCTCCACGCCCGAAGCATCCCAGGGCAGTGCACATAGTCGGGATGGGCGATCATCAACACCAGACCGCCCCGCAATCGAAGCGCGTCGACCTTGGACCGCCACACGGACCCATCCGTCATGCCGAGGACCTCGAACAGCGTGTGGTCCTGTGGCAGCGTGATCGGGAGCTCGACGAGGTCGTCGATGAAGTACGGCAGGTACGTGCAGCAACCGCCCGGGCGCGGCTCGTGCGGTGCACTGTCGGTGTAGGACGAGTCGTAGTCGAAGCCGAGCAGAGGCATCAGCTCCCACGATCTCTGCGTGGCAGGAGACCGGAAGCCGACCGCACCCCAGTGGTCCGCCCAGGCCCGCATGGCGGGAAGTCGCTTGCGCAGCATGCGCCTCGATGCCAGGTCTCGACCGTCGTGGCGCAAGCCGTGCACCCCGATCTCGCAGCCCTCGGACCGCAAGCCGTCGAGCAGCTCGTCGGCGACCGCGTAGCGCTCCGGCACCAGGTTCCACACGGACCGCAGGCCACGCGCACGCTCAGGGGCCCGCAACGCCTCGATCGCGTCGCGGCCGGTCGAGGTCTCGACGTCATGGGTCAGCACGAAGGCAGATGCGTGGCCGTGCGGCCATGGACGCAGGTACGGGACGGGCTCCCCGGCGATCTGCTCGAGCCGTTCCAGCAGCCAGTCGTAGAGGTCATGCAGCGCGTGCTCCTCGGGCCACCTGGGGAAGTTCGGATAGCTCAGTCGTGCTGCGTGGCCGCGTCGGAGCATGAGCTGAACCTTCCGTGGCAGCAATGGGCGGATCGTGTAGTAGACCGTCACCACCAGCTGGCGCAGCCGGTTCCGCAGCCGGACGTCATCGAGCTCGGTGTACTGCTCCGACCACAACCAGGACATCGCCTCGCCCGGATCGAACGGAAGGAAGATGCTGCCTCGGTCGCTGGTCCAGACGTGTCCCACGGCAGTACCGTCAAGGTGTTGGACGGGGGTGAGGGGCCGCCACCCCTCACCCCCGATTTCTCGACGACATCCAAGCCCCTCAGGTGACCCGGTGAACACCGGGCACACGAGGTCGATGCCTGCGAGCTTGTGGTGACCCGTCTGGGTGCCGGGCGCGTGGCGGCCCTCCTCGGCGCGGGCCCACAGGAGCCGCGGCCCCAGCGGTGACGAAGAGGCGTGCAGTGCGCCGACGTGCCTGGGCAGGCCGCGGCTCAGCGACCGGTCGACGGTCATCGGGATGCGCATGTAGTCGCCGAACGCGAAGGGGGCCGACGACGTGAACATGTGGCACCTTCTTGTCTAGAGTCCGCGGCGGGTGGCCAGGCGGGGAAGGATCCCCAGCTCGGCCAGCATCGGCAAGGGGTCATCGGCTGCCCAGACGGCGCCCACGTCGATCCCGCGCAGGGAGCGCAGGTAGTCGCCGGCGCGGAGGCGGCGGCGGCTCATGTCGCGGAGCGCGTTGGGCACGTCCGTGGCCAGGCGGACCCATCGAACTCCGGAGCGCGCGCGACAGGGCTGCACTGGGAGCCCCAGCTGGTCCCGGTGCAAGAGGGCGGGGAAGTCGACGCCGGCCGCAGCTCCGAGTCCGTGGTAGCCCCACGTTCGGGCGTTGACGTCGAGCAGCTTGACCGCGCCGCTGTGCTCATCCCGCTTGAACTCCAGCTCGACCAGGCCGTAGTAGTTCATCTCTCGCAAGAGTCGTAGCGAGGGTGCTTCCAGCTCCGGCAGATCAACGGTCTCGACGTACGTGCTGGCGCGACCGAAGTCGGACGGGTGCTGGCGCCGTCGGATCACGGTCATCGTCCCCACCGGCTCACCGTCCTTGACGAACGCGCAATAGGCGAGCTGCCCCTCGCCGCCGCCGGGCACCAGCTCCTGGACGATCACTTCCTCGGCCGGGATGATCGCCGTGGCCTGGCGGAACTTCTGCAGCAGCTCTGCTCGATCGTTCGCCCGCCATGCCTTTGCACCGGTCGCGTAGAAGAAGTGCTCCTTGATCGCGGGCTTGATGATCACCGGACTGTCGAAGGCGATCTCGGACAGGTCCGCCTCGCTTCGCGGGAACCAGCAGCGAGGAACCTCGATGCCGAGCCGCGCGGCGACTTGGTACGTCTGGCGCTTGTCCCAGGCGATCCGGACCGACTCCCAGGGCGGTGTCGGGACCCGGAAGGTCCGCGCGAGCTCGTCGCGGTTCCGCGCCACGGCCGCGACCGTCTCCTCGCGGGTCGGGAACAGGACCCACCCGTCGAGTCCGAAGCGACGGGCCGCATCGTGCAGCGCATCCGTCGTGGCTTCCGAGCTGCGCAGTGTCGGCACCCTCAGGGAGCGCTGAACGTACCTAGAAGACGGTGCGATGGAGACCTCGTCGTCGAGCACTGCGACGGGGATGCCGCGCCTGCCCAGGCTCCGGGCGATCCCGAGTCCTTGGTAGTCGCCGCCGACCACCAGCGCTCCCGGGATGCCGTTGGATGCTGCGTACCTCAGGGACCGGCCGGTCGAGGTGATGGTCATCGCGCGACCGCTGCAGAGCGCGGCGTACGTCGAGAAGCTCGCCGCGTGTCCTGCGCCGCAACGGTCTTGGCGATCGCCTTGGAGCTGAACCAGCTGCCGGCCACGAAACGCATGACCGGGCCGAACGAACGCGCAGCCGGAGCCCCCAGGAAGTGCAACCGGGGGACCGAGGACTCCAGGCCGCGCCTGAGCACGGGATAGCCGTCGACGCAGTGAACCTGGTCGACCAGTGCCCGATCGAGGAATGGATAGCGACTGATGTCCACGTCGTACCCGGTGGCGAAGAGCAGGTGGTCCACCCGACGTCTGGTGCCGTTCGAGAGCTGCAGGTCGACCTTGCCTTCATGGGGGATCGCGCGGGTGACGACCGCACCGGTGGTGATCGGCACCTCGGGCAGTCGCGGCTTGAGCCATGCCGCCCCGGCCGGGCGGATCGCGCGTGCGGCAATCACGTCGAAGAGCGGACGGGGGACACGACGGAAGACCTCGGGTGTCGAGACGAGCCGCGAGATCCCGACCGGGCCGACGTCGGTCGGTGAATAGAACACCGGCGCGAAGGGGCCGAGGGACTTCATCAGACCGCCGGTGTGGAGCCAGTGAACCTGCGGCTGCCTGGCCAGCACCTCGACGTCGACACCGCCCTCGTGCATGAGGGCCGCCGACTCCAGGGCACTCTGCCCTGCACCGATGATCGCCACGCTCGTGCCACGGAACCGTTCGTAGTCGCCGTGGTCGGCCACGTGCGAGGCGAGGTCCGTCGGCAGCTCACGCAACATGGCTGGACGTCGGGGGAACTCACCGATGCCCGTGGCGACGAGGACACGGCCGGCGAGAAGACGGGTGTCGTCGTCGAACGTGAGCATGAAGCCACGAGCGTGGCGTTGCAGCTGGACGACCTGCCGGCGGATGACGTCGGGAGCGACGCGACGCTGGTACCAGAGGCCGTAGTCGATGAAGGACGTCAGCGACATGTGCTGTTCGACCACGGCATGAGTTTCAGCGGTGTACCCCTCCATCGACAACGGCCCGGTGACGTCACCGATGGACGATCCAGCGCGGCGCGAGCGCATCCACAGACCTTTGGGCATCGTGTGCCAGAACGACATGGGTTCGCCGATCACGCACACTTCGCGTCCCGCGGCGCGCAGGTGCTCGGTCGCTCCCAGGCCGTGGGGTCCCGCCCCGATCACCGCAATCTCGGTCTCGTCCATGCCGCCTCCGTTGATCGTGAGGCGTCGTGGTGATCGGGCCTCGCGGGTGGGTTTGAACCCACGCTAAGGATGCGAAGGAGACGGCAGAATCCCACGAAGGGGCCATCTTTTTGCCGTAATGGCCCGATGGCGACAATTCGAACATTTGGCTGTGAGGACCTGTGTGTCGATCCGTTGTCGCACAGGACAATGGGGTCAGGAAGGAACCTTCGTCATGACAGTTCAGCTCAATCACACGATCGTGGAGTCCCACGACAAGCAGGAGGCCGCGACCTTCTTCGCCGACATCCTCGGCTTGCCGAGGCCCGAGGCGTACGGGCCGTTCCTTGTCGTGCACACCGGCAATGACGTCTCGCTCGACTTCGTCGATGCCCAAGGTCCGGTGCATCCGCAGCACTATGCGTTCCTGGTCGACGAGGAGGACTTCGACCAGGTGCTTGAGCGGATCACGAACCGCGGCCTGATGTTCTGGGCCGATCCGTTCCACCGGCAGCCGGGCCACATCAACCACAACGACGGCGGTCGCGGCGTCTACTGGGCCGACCCGAACGGTCACAACCTGGAGATCATCACCCGGCCCTACGGCGGATGAACGACAGCGCCGCGACCTTGCCGGTCGTGGCGCTGTGCGTTCCATTCGCCTATGCCTTGAGGCTGCTGAAGAACTCGCGGATGTCGACCGTCAGGACGTCCGGGCGCTCCAGCGAGGCGTAGTGTCCGCCGGTCTCGTGCTCGGTCCAGTGCACGACGTTGCTGTTGTCGCGGTCGGCGAACGTGCGGATCGACTTGAAGTCGTCGGCGAACACCGCAACCCCGGTCGGTGCGTGGTTGACGGCCGGCTCGACCTCGGCGTGTGCCTCCGCGTAGTGATAGCGGCCGACCGACGCCGAGGTGTTGGTGAACCACTCGAGCGACACCTCGGTGAGGATCTGCTCGCGGGTGACCAGGCTCGTGCCGTTGCCGAACGACATGAACAGCTCGTTCCAGGCCAGCTGGCCGACGGGGGAGTCGGAGGTCCCGGCCGCGATCGTCTGGGGCCGCGACGCGTTGATGGCGTTGTAGCCGCCGACCGACTGGAACCACTTCATGTGCTCGAGTGCTGCGTAGTCCTTGGGCTCGAGCTTCTCGAACTCCGCCGGGTCGCCGGACGGGAAGGAGAACAGCTGCAGGACGTGCAGGCCCAGGAACCCTTCGGGCTGCAGCAGGCCGAGCTCGCGGGCGACCATCGCACCGCCGTCGCTGCCGTGGGCGCCGTACGAGTCGTAGCCCAGCCGGCGCATCAAGGTGTCGTACGTCCGGGCGACGCGTGCCATGGTCCAGCCGTGGTCGGTCACTGGCGTGCTGAACGTGAAGCCCGGCATGGACGGGACGACGACCGAGAACGCGTCCTCGGCCTTGCCGCCGTGGGCGACCGGGTCCGTGAGCGGACCGATCATGTCGAGGAAGTCGACGAACGATCCCGGGTACGTGTGGAGCAGCAGGATCGGGGTCGCGTCCGCCTCGGCAGACGGCACGTGGATGAAGTGGATCGTCTGGCCGTCGATGTCGGTGAGGTAGTGCGGGAACTCGTTCATGCGCGCTTCCTGCGCTCGCCAGTCGAACTCGCCGCGCCACTGGGCCACCATCTCCTGGAGGTAGTGGTTGGGCACGCCGTACGTCCAGTCGTCGCCGGGTGCGGGCGCCGGGTAACGGGTGCGGGCGAGCCGGTTGTCGAGGTCATCGATCTCGCTCTGGGGGATGTCGATGACGAACGGGCGGATGTCGGTTGAGGTGCTTCGCTGTGTGGTCATGAAACCACCGTAGAACCGATATAGGAACACTTCGTTCCTAGTTCTGGGATAGATTTCAGACATGTTGGAAACGTCCGCCAGACTGCTCGCCCTCCTCTCTCTTCTGCAGTCCAGGCCGCAGTGGTCGGGCACCGAGCTGGCCGGCCGGCTCGTCGTCACGACCCGCACGATCCGCAACGACATCGACCGCCTGCGTGGCCTCGGCTATCCGGTCAACGCGGAGCGCGGCGTGCACGGCAGCTATCGGCTCGGCGCCGGAGCGGCCCTTCCGCCCTTGCTCTTGGAGGACGACGAGGCGATCGCGGTCGTCCTGGGCCTGCGCGCCGCGTCGACGAGCTCGATCGAGCGGGTCGCGGAGAGCAGCGCGATCGCGCTCGCCAAGCTCGAGCAGGTGCTGCCGTCTCGTCTGCGCCGCCAGGTCACCACGCTCTCGCAGGTGACGACCCAGGTCGCCGACGATGCCGGCATCAACGACGCCGATCCGCGATTCGATCCGGAGACGTTGACGGCGGTCGCCGCAGCGATTCGCGACGTGGAGTGGCTGCGGTTCGACTACGACGGGGAGCCACGGCTGGTCGAGCCGTACCGGCTGGTCAGCTGGGAGCGCCGCTGGTACCTCCTCGGCCGTGACCCGGAGGCCGTCGCGTGGGGGGTCTTCCGGCTCGACCGGATGGAGCTGCGCATGCGTACCGGTCGCCGCTTCGCGCCGCAGCCGCTCCCGGACGAGGATGTGAGTGCGTACGTCATGCGGGCCGTCGCGTACCAGGGATGGGCGGTGCACGCACGCATCACGGTGCTGGCCCCGGCGTCTGAGGTGAGGGCCAGGATCAACCCTGCGGTCGGCATCGTCGAACCGGTCGACGACGAGACCTGTGTGCTCATCACCGGTGCCGACAGTGTCGCGACGACGGCGGTGTACGTCGGCCTGCTCGACATGGACATCCGCGTCGAGGAACCACCGGAGCTCGTCGAGCGGCTGAAGATCCTCAGCCGCCGCTACGGCGAAGCGGTGAGCTGATCTCGCGTTTGTGACTGCGCCCCCGGCAGGACTCCGTCGGGCGCTGAGACTCATTCGTACAGACGCTTAAAGTGGAATATCCTCGCCCTCGCGGTCCCGATGATGGTGACCAACTCCCAGCCTGCTGCCGTCCGCGTGGATGACCACGCGGTCGTAGGGCAGCAACTGTTGATCGTTGCCTGCGATGACCCAACTCCATTCGGAGCCGTCAAGGGGGTCAGCGCCGCTGACTTCCAGCCGAGCGTATGCCCATCTCTTCCTCGCCACGCGGTCTTCGTTGCATCATCAGACCGCTCGTGTACTGAATCAGGCGATACGTAGCACCTGATTAAGATGCTGGACCGCCACCAACTCGCCATCCACCTCGGGGTTTCAAATGGAGTCGGCAGATGATCGTTACATGCGATCGAGAAGATCCGTTTTCTTTGCAGCGAACTCTTCATCCGTGAGGATGCCCGCCGCGTGAAGATCGGCCAGCTTCTTGATCTGGTCAGCAACATCAGGGGCAGGCGGTGGTGCTGTAGATACCGACGACACGGCATTCGCGGGAATGGATCGCAAATCCTCGAGGATGGCCTGGCCAGCGGCCTCGAGAGCCCTGCCGGCCTTGTCATCGCCGCTCAGCATCTGTCCTTCAGTCGAAAGGGTGTGCACCTTTCGATCCGTGACGATGGTGAGGGCGAGGGTGCGCCGCTGCTTGGATGCCAACGGACCGGTCCATGCAGCGCCGATCGTGCTCCGGTCCTGCACCTGCTCCGAGTACTTGATTGACTTCAACTGCTCATAGGGCGACAAGCCAGTCAGCATGTTTAGGCCGCCGCGACCAACCCGGACAAATCCTCCGTCGTAGATGGCGACCCGGGTCAACCCGAACTGCTTCTCGATCATGAGGTTGCCAGCCTTGGTCGCGCCCTCTGCCTGCTGAGCCTTCTGGTTGTCGACCTGAGCCTGCACCTTGTCGACAGCGCCTCGAAGCCAGCCCTTCTTCTCGTCGCTCATGCCACTGATCCTCGCTCATATCGGTGGCTCGTGCGGTCGATTCGGTATTGCGAAACCTGGCGCGAGCGCGGCGGACTGACCGACGAACCCTGCATGATGCTCAATATTCGAGGCAACTGACTCAGCTTGGGCATTGTCCGGGCGTCACCTCGGTAGGCTCAGTCGATGGGCATTTACAGATGAACCACATCCAGACGCGCATCTTGGAGAAGTACGACGGCAAGGTTGACGTATCTGACGCCAAGGATCCCGACGCGGCCATTCGGACCGGGGTCTGGCCGCTTGGGTAGTTGAAGAGTTGTCAGGGTGTACGGAAGGAGCGTCCAAGCCGTAGTCGGTGTGGCTTTGGCGTCCTGAATGGTCAGGCTACGACGCGGTGACCGGGATGTAGAACGGCGCTGAGTCGAACACAAACTTGCCGGCACCTTCGGGGATCGCGGCGCGGTTGCACCCCTCGACGTACTTCCCAGCGTCAAGTTCATCCGTCGGCATGTCGTTGCTGTCGCAGATGAACCCCGAGAACTCGTAGACCTTGCCGTCTTCGCTCTCGAAGTGGCCCTGGAACGACGGGTCGCTAAGCACCGTCGTTCCAGTGTTCTCGACCTTGATGTCGTACTGGAGGAAGCGCGTGAGATCGGGGTAGTCCTCCTCGCCGTCGGGTTCACGCTCGGTGATGGCAACCTTGTTTAAGGTGACGGCCATTTCGCCCGGCTCGCCGTCGTAATTCTCGGTCTCGACCTTGACGGTGGAGCCCTCCTTTAGCTCGGTGGGCTCGGGAGCCTCCTTGGACTCGCTGTCGGTAGCGTCAGCGTCGGAGTCGTCCTCGCCGAAGCCGCTGAACGCGTCCTCGATGCCGGAGGTGATGCGGTGGTTCTCGTACAGCATGCCGGAGTAGAAAGTGCCACCTAGAACGACGAGTGCGCCTACGACGGCGAGGACTTTCTTCAATGAGACCTGCTTGTCCACGGGGAGCCTTTCACCGAGGGAGTACTTGCGATCAAGCAATCGTGCCCGACAGGCTTACCGTTTGTTCACCGATCGCGACAGTGCGTTCCCACAGTCAGGAGCCCAAGACCTTTACGCGTGGCTGCGGAAGCAGGGGGCGGTAGGGCGAAGGCTCGTCAAGGCAAGCAGACCCGGATCGTCGGAATCTCACGTCCACACCCGGATCGTCGGAATCTCACGTCGCTAAGGCGGCACAGGACGGCCCAAGGGCGATCGGCAACGCTCCGAGCGGCAGAGGAGGTGCCCACGATCGTGCCCACGGGCTCAAATCGTCTCACATCGCGGTCGCTATTTCAGCCTGCAATTGCGGCCAAACAGTCTGGCGCCCCCGGCAGGATTCGAACCTGCGCTTCCGCCTCCGGAGGGCGGCGCTCTATCCCCTGAGCTACGGGGGCCGAAATACGGCCAACTGCGGTGTGAGCCTACCCCACAGGCACTACCCTGTTGCGGGTGCCCAGAGTGCTTGTCGTCGACGACACCGCCTCGATCAGATTCCTCATCCGGACCAACATGGAGCTCGCCGGATTCGATGTCGATGAGGCGGTCGATGGTGCCGATTGTCTCGAGTTCCTGCGTACGACCGAGGTGCTTCCCGACGCCATCACGGTCGACGTCATGATGCCCCGCCTCGACGGCATCGCGACGGTCTCGGCGATCCGTGCCGACCCCAGGACCAGGCACATCGCGGTCGTGATGGTGACGACGCAGGGCCACCCAGCCGACATTCAGCGGGCCAAACAGGCCGGGGTCGATGCGTACGTGACCAAGCCGTTCGATCCTGACGGGTTGATCGAGACGGTCGAGGAAGCGATCGAGCAGGCCAAGAATCGTGGCGACGAGTAGGCCAAGTCCTTGAGTGGCGCCATCCCGGGACGTACGGTTGCCGTACACGGATTGGAGGTGGTTCGAGGATATGAATAGCTCTTGGACTTGTGAGGTGGCTGTCCGCTAGCCGCAAGGCTCAGCTAGTGGCAGCGAATTCCCGCAGCCACCCGACCCGCAGGGCGTCGAGTTGTCCACTCGACCGCGCTCCTACTCTCCGGAGGCGAGTGCAGCCCTGCGGGTCGTCCACGTTTAGGGCGCCAACGGGACGGCCGATAGTCTTGGCGGGTGACTCCCGAGCAGCTTTCTGCGGCCATCGTCGGTGCCCTCACCTCCCTCAGCGAGGCGGGGACGATCGCGCTGCCCGACGGGGTGCCGGCCGAGGTGCTGGTGGAGCGTCCGAAGGTCAAGGAGCACGGCGACTACGCCACCAACATCGCGCTCCAGCTGGCCAAGAAGGCCGGCATGAACCCCCGCGAGTTCGCCCAGCTGCTGGCCGACCAGCTTGCTGCGGCTGAGGGCATCGCGAGCGCGGAGATCGCCGGGCCCGGCTTCCTCAACATCCGCGTCGAGGCCGGCGCCCAGGGCGCGCTCGCCCCGCAGATCGTCGCGGCCGGCGAGGCGTACGGCACGAGCGACCTCTACGCCGGACAGAAGGTCAACCTCGAGTTCGTCAGCGCCAACCCGACCGGCCCGATCCACATCGGCGGCGTGCGGTGGGCCGCGGTCGGCGACTCGCTGGGCCGCATCCTGTCGGCGATCGGCGCCGACGTCACGCGGGAGTACTACTTCAACGACCACGGCATGCAGATCGACCGCTATTCCCGCTCGTTGCTGGCCAACGCGCGCGGCGAGGAGGCGCCGGAGGACGGCTACGGCGGCCAGTACATCTCCGAGATCGCCGAGACCGTCGTCGCCAAGCACCCGGACGTCCTGACGCTGCCCGAGGCCGAGGCGCTCGAGACGTTCCGTGCCGAGGGCGTCGACCTGATGTTCACCGAGATCAAGAAGAGCCTGCACGAGTTCGGTGTCGACTTCGACGTCTACTTCCACGAGAACGACCTGCACGAGTCCGGCGCTGTTGAGCGGGCCATCGCGCGGCTCCGCGAGCTCGGCATGATGTACGAGCAGGACGACGCGACCTGGCTGCGTACGTCCGACTTCGGCGACGACAAGGATCGCGTCGTCATCAAGTCCGACGGCCAGCCGGCCTACATCTCCGGCGACCTGGCCTACTACCTCAACAAGCGTGAGCGCGGCTTCGACCGCTGCATCATCATGCTGGGCGCCGACCACCACGGCTACGTCTCACGGATGCTCGCGATGTGTGCCGCATTCGGCGACACCCCGAAGGTCAACCTGGAGCTCCTGATCGGTCAGCTGGTCAACCTCGTACGCGACGGCGAGCCGCTGCGCATGAGCAAGCGGGCCGGCACCGTCATCACGCTGGAGGACCTGGTCGAGTCGATCGGCGTCGATGCCGCCCGTTACGCGCTCGCGCGCTACTCGACGGACTCCACGATCGATCTCGACCTCGACCTGTGGGCCAAGCAGGACAGCGACAACCCGGTCTACTACGTCCAGTACGCCCACGCGCGGCTGTCGTCGATCATCCGCAACGCGGTCGACCTCGGCGTCGTGATCGACGAGTCGACGTTCGACCCGTCGCTGCTGGCGGTCGAGCAGGAGGGTGCTCTGCTGCGGGCGCTCGCCGACTATCCCCGGATCGTCGCCCGTGCGGCCGAGCTGCGCGAACCGCACCGCGTCGCGCGCTACCTCGAGGACACCGCCGCGGCGTTCCACAAGTTCTACGACGTCGCGCACGTGCTGCCCAAGGGCGACGAGGAGCCCAGCGACCTGCACCGGGCCCGCCTGATGCTCGTCGCGGCGACGCGGCAGGTCATCGCCAACGGCCTCGGCCTGCTCGGCGTCAACGCCCCGGAGCGTATGTGATGCGCAGTCACGAGGCAGGCGCGCTTCACGGCCAGTCCGGCGATCGCGGACCGGCCTGGCTGCGTACGCCCGAGGACGCCAACGAGCTCGTCCCGCACCTCTGGTCATCGTCGGTCTCCAAGGTCGACGGGGTGCTGACCGTCGCGGGGGAGTCCGTCACGGATCTCGCCGCCGAGTTCGGCACGCCGACGTACGTCGTCGACGAGGACGACTTCCGGCGCCGCGCCCGCGCGTTCAAGGACGCGTTCCCCAGCGCTGATGTCTACTACGCCGGCAAGGCGTTCCTCTGCGTCGCGACCGCTCGCTGGATCGCCGAGGAGGGACTCAACCTCGACGTGTGCACTGGCGGAGAGCTGGCCGTGGCGCTCAAGGCCGAGTTCCCGCCGGAGCGCATCGGCCTGCATGGCAACAACAAGTCCGTCGCCGAGCTGCGCCGTGCGCTCGAGGTCGGCGTCGGCCGCATCATCATCGACTCGATCGAGGAGATCGAGCGGCTGCGCGACCTGACTGCCGAGCTCGGTGTCACGGCACCGGTCATGATCCGCGTGACCGCAGGCGTCGAGGCGCACACCCACGAGTACATCTCGACGTCGCACGAGGACCAGAAGTTCGGCTTCTCGATCATCGGCGGCGACGCCCTCGACGCCGTACGCCGCGTGCTGGCCGAGCCGGGGCTCGAGCTGCGCGGACTGCACTCGCACATCGGCTCCCAGATCTTCGTGACCGACGGTTTCGAGGTCGCGGCTCGCCGTGTGCTGCGGCTGCACGCCGAGGTCGAGAAGGAGCTCGGCGTCGCACTGCCCGAGTTCGACCTCGGCGGCGGCTTCGGCATCGCCTACACGACGCAGGACGACCCGTCGACGCCCGAGGACCTGGCTCGCGGCATGCTCAAGATCGTCGACGACGAGTGCGCTGCCATGGGGATCGACGTGCCTCATTTGTCGATCGAGCCCGGCCGCGCGATCGCCGGCCCGTCGACGTTCACCCTGTACGAGGTCGGCACGACCAAGTCCGTGGCGCTCGACGGCGGGGCGTCGCGGCGCTACATCTCGGTCGACGGCGGCATGAGCGACAACATCCGGCCCGCGCTCTACGGTGCTGACTACTCGTGCACTCTCGCATCGCGATCCTCGGACGCGCCGGCCCTGCTGAGCCGTGTCGTGGGCAAGCACTGCGAGTCCGGCGACATCGTGGTCAAGGACGAGTTCCTCCCCGGAGACGTCCAGGCCGGCGACCTGCTCGCGGTGCCGGGCACCGGTGCCTACTGCCGTTCGCTGGCCAGCAACTACAACCACGTACCTCGCGCCGCGGTCATCGCCGTGCGCGAAGGCGAGGCCCGCGTCATCCTGCGCCGTGAGACCGAGGACGACCTGCTCGCCCTCGACATCGGCTGACGCGCATGACCCACCGCTACGCCGCCCGGTTCGTGGCGATGGTGGTGACGGGTGTCGTCGTGGGGGTCGTCGTCGCTGTGCGCGGCGGCGGCGCGTCGTCGATCGTCCTCGGCTGGGCCGCCGCGTCACTGGTGTATGTCAGCTGGGTGTGGTTGCTGATCGCCCGCATGGATCCTGCCGAGACCAAGAGCCACGCGGCTCGCGAGGACCCGGTCCGGGGTCTCGCCGAGGTGCTGATCCTGGTGGCGAGCCTCGCCAGCCTGGCGGCGGTCGCGATGCTGCTGGTCGACGCCCGATCGGCCTCTGCCGCGCGCAGTGGTGTGCTTGCGGCGATGGCGCTCGGCAGCGTGGCACTCTCGTGGTTGCTGATCCACACGCTCTTCACGCTGCGCTACGCGAGCCAGTACTTCGCCGGCGATCCCGGCGGCATCGACTTCAACACCGACGAGCCACCGCGATACGTCGACTTCGCCTACGTCGCATTCTCACTCGGCATGACGTTCCAGATCTCCGACACCAACTTGCTGACCAGCGCGTTCCGGGCGACGGCGTTGCGGCACGCCCTGCTGTCGTACGTGTTCGGCACCGTCGTGGTCGCGACCACGATCAACCTCGCCGTCAGCCTCTCGAGCTAGCGGCGCAAGAGCCGCCTCGGTCCGGGGCCGGTCGTCGCGAGCCAGTCGTCAGGGTTGTAGAGCGAGCAGCTCTTGAGGGACAGGCAACCGCAACCGATGCAGCCGTCCAGGTTGTCGCGGAGCCGCTGCAGCTGGTCGATGCGGGAGTCGAGGTCGGACCGCCAGTGCTGGGAGAGCCGCGCCCAGTCCGCCTTGGTCGGCACCTTGTCGTCAGGGAGCGACTCCAGCGCCTCGCGAATCGCCGCGAGGCTGATCCCGAGCCCCTGGGAGACCCGTATGAACGCGATCCTCCGCAGCACGTCGCGGTGGTATCGACGCTGGTTGCCCGCGGTCCGCTCACTCTCGATGAGCCCCTCGCGCTCGTAGAAGTGGAGCGCCGAAACCGCCACCCCGGCACGTTCAGCGACCTCACCCGGGGTCAACGGCTGATGCTTCGAGATCGTCATGACCTCAACCATACTTCGGGTTGCCGCTTGACCTCAACCACACTTGAGGTTGTGGACTGTCTCCACCGACGACGAAGGAGCAGCATGCACGCGATCAGGCAGTACGAGCTCGGTGGGCCCGAGGTCCTCCTGTATGAGGAGGTCCCCGACCTGGAGCCAGGGGAGGGGCAGGTTCGCATCGCGGTCAGTGCCAGCGGCGTCCACTACCTCGACACCTCGCTCCGCGCCGGCTTCACGAGCGAGGTGCACCGGCCGTTGCAGCTGCCGATGACCCCGGGTCGTGAGGTTGCGGGCCGGATAGACGCAGTCGGCGCCGGCGTGGACTCCTCGTGGGCGGGCAAGCGCGTCGTCGCGCACCTGGGCATGGCGAGCGGCGGGTACGCCGAGCAGGCGGTCGCCGCCGTCGAGAGTCTCCACGAGGTGCCCGACGGGATGCCGTGCGCCGTCGCGGTCGCCTCGATCGGCACCGGGCGTACCGCGGTGGGCATTCTGGACCAGTCACCTGTCGAGGCCGACGACGTCGTGGTGGTGACGTCGGCGGCCGGCGGTCTCGGTGTGCTGCTGATCCAGGCCGCGAAGGAAGCCGGTGCCATGGTCGTCGGGCTCGCCGGGGGAGAGGAGAAGGTCGCCATTGCCCGGTCCCAGGGTGCCGACGTGGCGGTCGACTATCGCATCGACGGCTGGGAGGACATCGTCCGCCGTGAGCTCGGTGGCGACCTCGCGACGCTGGTCTTCGACGGCGTCGGGGGCAAGACCGCCAACGCGGCGTTCGAGCTGCTGGCCCCCGGCGGCCGGCTCATGCAGTACGGCTGGTTCACGGACGAGCCGGCAACGTACGACGACCCGCGCAAGACCGTGAAGATGCTGCTCGGTCCGCAGATGCTGGCCCGGCCCGGCGGCTTGCGGTCGCTGGAGGGCGAGGCGCTCGCCCGCGCGGCCGACGGCACCCGCGTGCCGCTCGTCGACGCTGCCTTCCCACTGTCGGACGCCGCCGGGGCACATCGGGCGCTGGAAGGCCGGCAGACGTACGGCAAGGTTGTCCTCGTGCCGGACGCTCTCCTGTGACTGCAATCGCCACGTCCGAGCGGTTGTGGCTCGGGCCGTATGGCCGCGTGGTCGCGGGGATCTTCTCGCTGGCGTTCCTCGTTGCCTTCGAGTCGCTCGCCGTCATGACGGTCATGCCGCTCGTGGCCGACGAGCTGGACGGGCTGAGCCTGTACGCCCTCGCGTTCGCCGCGCCCACCGCCGTCGCGGTCGTCTCGATGACGATCGCCGGGCCGCTGATGGACCGACGCGGCCCAGGTCTCGCCCTACGGACCGGCGTCGGGATCTTCGCAGCCGGGCTGCTCGTGGCCGGTCTCGCGCCGACGATGGAGATCTTCCTGGCGGGACGTGCCGTGCAGGGCCTCGGCATGGGATTCGTCGGTGTCGGTCTCTACGTCGTCATCGGCAGCGTGTTTCCCGAGCACATGCGCGCGCGGGTGTTCACCGTCATGACCAGCGCCTGGGTCCTGCCCGCTCTGGTGGGGCCGGTCATCGCCGGGTTCATCGCCGACCAGCTCGGCTGGCGCTGGGTCTTCCTCAGCGTCCCGCTGATCGCGGTCGGATCGCTCGTCCTGATCTGGGAGGCGCTCAGCCGCCTGGACGGCGATCCGAGCGTCGCGCCAGACCGGCGGCGGCTCTGGTGGGCGTCGCTGACCGCGGGAGGCATCCTCGCCGTCAGTGTCGCCGGCCAGCGTTCCGTCGCCTGGTGGCCGGTCCTGCTGATCGGCTCGCTCGCACTCGTCGGGGCGTACGCGCCGAGGCTCCTGCCCCGGGGCACATGGCGGGGTCGGCGGGGACTGCCGAGTGTCATCGCGAGCCGGAGTCTGCTGGCGGCCGGCTTCTTCGGCGCCGAGACGTACGTCCCGCTGTCGCTGGTCGAGCACCGCGGCCTGAGCGTGTCCCATGCCGGGTTGTTGCTCACGAGTGCGGCTGTCCTCTGGTTCAGCGGCTCGTGGGTCGCCGCCAATGTGCGGGCTCTGTCCTCGAAGCCGCTGCGGGTGCGTCTCGGCGCGGCCTGCGTCCTGCTCGGCACAGCCTCGGGGTTCCTGACCCTCACTGACGCGGTGCCGGTCCTCGTGATCGCGGTGACCTGGAGTGTCGGCGGCCTCGGCATGGGCATGGCTGCCTCGACCTTGGGGGTGCTCCTCCTGGACCACTCGGCGCCCGGTGAGCAGGGTGCCAACAGTGCCGCGATGCAGACCAGTGACGCCGTCGTCCAGTCGCTGGTGCTCGCGATCGGCAGCGTCGTCTTCGCCGTCATGCTGGGCGTCGACGAGATGACCGGGTATGTCCTGGTGTTCGCGCTGGCGTCAGCAACCGCGGCGCTGGCGGTGGCGTCGACCGTCCGGCTCAGCGAAGCGTCGGGTCAGCCGACGCAGACCGTGACGTGATTGACGCCCTTGGCGGTCTGCTTCGTCACCGCGACCCCGTCGACGAAGATCGTGCACGTCGCATAGGTCGAGGTCTGAAGTGCCTGCACTGCCGCCTGCGCCACCGGCAGGCCTCCCCGAACGGTCTTGCTGACCTCGAGGGTCCGACTGGCGATCTTGGAGCCGTCGCCACCCTTGCTGCGGTAGCGCCATCCGGCGTACATCGCGCCATCGGATGTGAAGCGGATGACCACCTTGTGGATCGTGTGGTCGCTGGACGCGTTGGCGAACGGGTCGACCGCACCGGTCTTCAGCGCGCTGCCGACCTTGCTCGGGCCGACCTTCGCGGTCGCCGGGGGATCCGTCACGCGCGGCTCGAGGCCCTGAGCGCGCTGGATCTCCTCCCGCGTCGAGACCTTGTCGGCGTCCGATGGCCCGCTGAGCAACATCGAGAGGAGCGTCACGACGATGACGCCGACGCCGACAACCACTGCCGCCGTGGACCACCGCTGGACGAGTTTGCTCTTCAGACGCACGAGGAACCTTTCGGGATGATCAGGAGGTCGGCTGACGAGCCGATCCTTCGGGTTTGTCAACGATCCCAGTTCTCCCGGGTCACGCGCCGACCCTCTCGGCAGCTGTCCATCACACGGGGGACATCCGCACCTCGACGCCCGCGCCGATACCCTTGACCGGTGAGCGAATCCTCGTGGTCCCCCGATCGCCCGCTCCGCGTTGCCCTTTTGGGCTGCGGGGTCGTCGGCACGGAAGTAGCCCGACTGCTCACGAGTGACTCCGCAGAGCTGGCCCAGCGTGTGGGCGCCCCGCTCGAGCTCGTCGGCATCGCCGTACGCCGCCTGGGACGCGAACGCGACCTCGACGTGCCGGACGAGCTGTTCACGACCGATGCTGCCGGCCTGGTCGGCCGGGGCGACATCGATGTCGTGATCGAGGTCATCGGCGGCATCGAGCCGGCCCGCGAGCTGATCCTGTCTGCGCTCGACAACGGCGCCTCGGTCGTGACGGCCAACAAGGCCCTGCTCGCCGAGGACGGCGAGACGCTGTTCGAGGCCGCGCAGAAGGCCGAGCGTGACCTCTACTTCGAGGCCGCCGTCGCCGGCGCGATCCCGATCGTCCGACCGCTGCGCGAGTCGCTGGCCGGCGACCGGGTGCAGCGGGTGCTGGGCATCGTCAACGGGACGACCAACTTCATCCTCGATGCCATGACCACGACGGGTCAGGGCTTCTCCGAGGCGCTCGACGAGGCTCAGCGGCTCGGCTACGCCGAGGCCGACCCGACCGCCGACATCGAGGGATTCGATGCCGCGTCCAAGGCCGCGATCCTCGCCGGCCTCGCATTCCACACTCGAGTGACGATCGGCGACGTCCACCGCGAGGGCATCAGTGAGGTCACCGCGGCAGACGTACGCTCGGCGGCCGAGATGGGTTGCGTCGTCAAGCTGCTCGCGATCTGCGAGCAGCGCGAGACGGCCGACGGTCCCGCGGTGTCCGCGCGCGTACACCCGGCGATGATCCCGCTCTCGCACCCCCTGGCCTCGGTGCACGGCGCCTACAACGCGGTGTTCGTCGAGAGCGAGGCTGCCGGACAGCTCATGTTCTACGGCCCGGGCGCGGGCGGGGCGCCCACCGCGAGTGCCGTGCTCGGTGACGTCGTCTCGGTCGCCCGCAACCGCCGCAGCAACGTCTACGGCCCCGGCGAGTCGACCCACGCCCAGCTCGAGGTCCTCGACATCGGCCGCGCTCGCACGCGCTACCACGTGTCGATCGACGTCGACGACCGTGCGGGCGTGCTTGCCTCGGTCGCCGGCGCGTTCGCCGAGTTCGGCGTCTCGATCCGCACCGTGCGCCAGGAGGGCAGCGGCGACGACGCCCAGCTCGTCATCGTGACGCACGAAGCCGACGACGCGGCACTGTCGGCGACGGTCGCCTCACTCCGGGGCCTCGACATGGTTCGCGACGTGTCATCCGTGATGCGCGTCGAGGGAGGATCCTGATGGCCCACCTGTGGCGCGGCGTGATCGAGGAGTATCGCGAGTGGCTGCCGGTCACGCCCGAGACGCCGGTCATCACCCTCGGCGAAGGTGGCACCCCGCTCGTCCACTCCGCGTGGCTGTCGGGCATCGCCCGAGGCGATGTGTGGCTCAAGGTCGAGGGCGACAACCCGACCGGCTCGTTCAAGGACCGCGGCATGACCGCCGCGGTCTCGGTCGCGGCAGGCGACGGCGCCAAGGCCGTGGTGTGTGCCTCGACCGGCAACACCTCGGCCTCCATGACGGCATACGCGGCCAAGGCCGGCCTCACCCCGATCGTTCTGGTCCCGCACGGCAAGATCGCGGCCGGCAAGATGGCGCAGGCCGTCATGCACGGCGCCGAGGTCATCCAGGTCAAGGGCGGCTTCGACGAGTGCCTCCAGCTGTCCCGCGCACTCGCCGACCACTACCCGGTCGCGCTGGTCAACTCGGTCAACCCCGTACGGCTGCAGGGCCAGAAGACGGCCGCGTTCGAGATCGTCGACGCGCTCGGCGCGACCCCCGACCTCCACGTCCTGCCCGTCGGCAACGCGGGCAACATCTCGGCCTACTGGCTGGGCTACCGCGAGTACGCCGAGGCCGGCATCGCGACCAAGACTCCCGTCATGTGGGGGTTCCAGGCCGCCGGCGCCGACCCGATCGTCCAGGGTGCGCCGATCCCGCACCCCGAGACCGTCGCCACGGCGATCCGCATCGGCAATCCGGCGTCGTGGCACCTGGCCGAGGCGGCTCGCGACGAGTCGGGCGGTCGCATCGCTTCCGTGACCGACGAGCAGATCCTCCAGGCCCAGCGCGACCTCGCCTCGCACGACGGCGTCTTCGTCGAGCCGGCCTCTGCTGCCGGGGTCGCGGGCCTGATCGCGGCCGCGTCGTCTGGTGAGGTCGAGGCCGGACAGACGATCGCGATCACGGTCACCGGCCACGGTCTCAAGGACATCGACACCGCGCTCTCGGGAGCCGGTGCGCTGGTCGACGCGATCATCGAGGCCGACGTCGACGCTGCGGCGGCCGCCGCCGGTCTCGTATGACCTTCGTCGCCGGGCCGGTCACCGTACGCACGCCGGCCTCCAGCGCCAACCTCGGCCCCGGCTTCGACGCCCTCGGTCTGGCCCTGACGATGTACGACGAGATCACCGCCGAGGTCGTGGACTCGCCCGGACTCGACATCCAGGTCTCGGGTGAGGGTGCACGGGACGTCCCGCGCACCAGCGACCACTTGGTCGTCACGGCGATGACCGCAACCTTCGACCTGCTCGGCGTACGACCTGCCGGACTGCGTCTGGAGTGCGTCAACGCGATCCCGCACGGGCGCGGACTCGGCTCGTCGGCGGCGGCGATCGTGGGCGGGATCGTGCTGGCCCGAGCGCTCGTGGAGGACAGCGAGTCCAGGCTCGACGACCGGGCCGCGTTCCAGCTCGCGGTCGACCTCGAGGGTCACCCCGACAACGTCGCGGCTGCGATGTTCGGCGGGCTGACGATCGCGTGGATCGACGGCGCCTCTGCCGAGGTGGAGCGGCTCGACACGGCAGTCGCGGTCACGGCATTCGTGCCCCCCGAGGCGGTGTCGACCGAGAAGGCCCGCGGCCTGCTGCCCGAGACCGTGCCGCACAGTGACGCAGCGGTCAACGCCGGGCGCGCCGCGCTGCTGATCGCGGCGCTCACGACGGCGCCGGAGCGGCTCATCTGGGCCACGGAGGACCGGATCCACCAGACGTACCGGGCCGAGGCGATGCCTGAGTCCTACAAGCTGTTGCGGCAGCTGCGGGTGGAGGGCGTCCCGACGATTATCTCGGGGGCCGGGCCGACGGTGCTGTCGTTCGCACGGGACCTCGCAGGGTGGGCTCCACAGGGGTGGGCCGTGCACGAGCTCGACGTCGACGCCGAGGGTGCGCACACGCTCTGACCAACGCCTGCGAGATGAACCCGACAGGAATGCCGGATGACCCTCTGGTGTTACAGTGGATGCGTCGGAGTCGAGTGCGAAACTCCCCGACAGTGACAAGTAGCAGTGCCATTCAAGCCGCCCGTCGGATACGGGCAAGCCTTTATGCGATCCGGATCTCTCCGGACATCAGGCCTTGTGGCCTCATCCAAAGGAACCTACGTGACTGAAACCACCATCACACCTGAACCCTCCACGCCTGCGGGTGACACCGCGGCGGCCGCCCCCAGGAAGACCGGGGGAGGACTGGGCGGAAAGGTGCTCGCCGAGCTGCAGGAAATCGCCGGCGACCTCGGCATCACCGGCGCCGACAAGATGCGCAAGGGCGCTCTCATCGACGCCATCAAGATCGCCCGCGGAGACGCCGGCACCTCCACCAAGGCCGCGGTCGCCGCGGCAGCGCCCAGCAAGGTCGACACCTCCAAGGGTGACGCCGCTGCGGCAGCCAAGGTCGAGCAGCCCGCCGCTGAGGCGCCGGCCGCGGACGAGTCCAAGAGCGACTCCCGCAAGGACAAGTCCGAGTCGAAGAACGACTCCCGCAACGACAAGAACGACAAGAACGACAAGAACGACCAGCCCGACGCCAAGTCGGACAAGCCCGAGTCCAGGAACGACTCGCGTGGCGACGACTCCTCGGACGACGAGTCCGGCCGTGGTCAGGGCCAGGGCAACCGCAACCGCAACCAGAACCGCGACCAGAACCGTGACAACGAGGGCGGCAACCGCAACCAGGGCCAGGGCCAGGGCCAGGGCGGCAACCGCAACCGCAATCAGAACCGTGACAACGAGGGCGGCAACCGCAACCAGGGCCAGCCCCAGGGTGGCAACCGCAACCAGGGCGGCTTCGAGGACGAAGAAGACGGTGGCATGGGCCGCCGTCGCAACCGTCGCGGCCGCAACCGCAACGCGGGCGGACGCGGCTCCGAGGTCGACACGACCTACACCGAGGACGATGTCCTCGTACCGGCTGCCGGCATCCTCGACATCCTCGACAACTACGCGTTCGTCCGCACGACGGGCTACCTGCCCAGCGAGAACGACGTCTACGTGTCCCTCTCCATGGTCCGCAAGTGGGGGCTTCGCCGCGGCGACGCCGTCATCGGCCAGGTGCGCCAGCCCCGTGAGGGCGAGCGCAAGGAGAAGTTCAACCCGATGGTCAAGATCGAGTCGGTCAACGGCATGACCCTCGACGAGAGCCTCAAGCGGGTCGAGTTCGCCAAGCTGACCCCGCTCTACCCCTCGGAGCGCCTGCGTCTCGAGGGAGAGGCCGGCGGACTGACCGGCCGGGTCGTCGACCTCGTCGCCCCGATCGGAAAGGGCCAGCGTGGCTTGATCGTGTCGCCGCCCAAGGCCGGCAAGACCATGATCATGCAGCAGGTCGCCAACGCGATCACCGAGAACAACCCCGAGTGCCACCTGATGATCGTCCTCGTCGACGAGCGTCCGGAGGAGGTCACCGACTTCCAGCGCACCGTCAAGGGTGAGGTCATCGCCTCGACGTTCGACCGCCCGGCCACCGACCACACGACGGTCGCCGAGCTGGCCATCGAGCGGGCCAAGCGCCTGGTCGAGCTGGGTCACGACGTCGTGCTGCTGCTCGACGGCATCACGCGCCTCGGCCGTGCCTACAACCTCGCGGCCCCCACCAGCGGGCGCATCATGTCCGGTGGCGTCGACTCGTCGGCGCTCTACCCGCCCAAGAAGTTCTTCGGCGCCGCGCGCAACATCGAGGACGGCGGCTCGCTGACGATCCTCGCCACGGCGCTCGTCGAGACCGGCTCGCGCATGGACGAGGTCATCTTCGAGGAGTTCAAGGGCACCGGCAACTGGGAGCTCCGCCTGCGTCGCGACTTCGCCGACAAGCGCATCTTCCCGGCGGTCGACGTCGACGCCTCGAGCACGCGCCGCGAGGAGCTGCTGATGGGCAAGGACGAGCTCGCCGTCGTGTGGAAGCTGCGCCGGGTGCTCTCGGGCCTCGAGGGCCAGCAGGGCCTCGAGCTCATCCTCGACAAGCTCAAGAAGACCACGAGCAATGTCGAGTTCCTGATGCAGATCAACACCACGCTGCCGCAGGACGGCAGCAACAACGGCAAGTAGCCACCCAGCACCACGCGAAAGCGCCCGTCGACCTCGCGGTCGGCGGGCGCTTCTGCATTGACTCGTGGAGTAATTCAACAAGTGTTGATATTATGTCGAGATGAAGTCCGAGACGATCGGAACCACGATCTTCTTCTTCCTCGCGCCAGGCACTGTTGCGGGACTCGTGCCGTGGTGGCTGTCCGGGTGGGACCGGCCTGACGGCGGCCTGCGCGTCACCGACGTCGTCGGCGCGACCGTCGTCGTGATCGGTCTCGCGGTGGTGATCGCCGCCTTCGCGCAGTTCGTCCGGGAGGGGCGGGGGACACCCGCGCCGGTGGCGCCGACCGAACAGCTCGTCGTGGGAGGGCTCTACCGGTATGTCCGCAACCCCATGTATCTCGCGGTCGCGGCGCTCATCGGCGGCCAGGCGCTGATCTTCCACAGCGCCGCCGTCGTGTGGTGGTTGGTGGCCTTCGGGGTGCTGGTGTTCGCGTTCGTCACCGCCTACGAGCAACCGACCTTGCGCAGCACGTACGGCGCGAGCTACCAGGCGTACTGCGATGCCGTTCCGGGTTGGTTTCCGCGGTTCACCCCGTGGCGGGGATGAACGGTCCGTGCAGCCGTGGTTGTGACTTGCAACTACGCTGAAGCCCATGACTTCTGCATATGACTTCTCCGCGACGGCGATCGACGGCACCGAGCGGCTGCTGGCCGACTACAAGGGCAAGGTCCTGCTCGTCGTCAACACCGCGACCCAGTGCGGCTTCACCCCGCAGTTCAAGGGGCTCGAGAAGGTCTATCAGGAGTACGTCGACCGCGGCCTCGTGGTGCTCGGCTTCCCGTGCGACCAGTTCGGCCACCAGAACCCCGAGTCGGACGAGGACACCGCAGTCTTCTGCGAGCGCAACTTCGGCGTGACGTTCCCACTGTTCTCCGAGGTCGACGTCAACGGCGACAACGCGCACCCGCTCTACCAGTGGCTGAAGTCCGAGAAGTCCGGGCTGCTCGGCAGCACCAAGATCAAGTGGAACTTCACCAAGTTCCTGATCGACGCCGAGGGCAAGGTCGTGAAGCGCTACGGCTCGACTACGGCACCCGAGGACATCAAGGACGACATCGAAGCGCTGCTGCCTGCTGGGAATTAATCCTGGGCCGATTTCCTTATACGTACTGCCGACTGGCACAATTCATCCTTGGTTCTGGTTCACGGATCGCATCCCGCGATACGACCCAGCGACCGCCGAGAGGACATCATGAAGCAAGGCATTCACCCCAACTACGTCGAGACCCAGGTCACCTGCACCTGTGGCAACTCGTTCACCACGCGCAGCACCGCCACCGATGGCACCCTCCGTGCCGACGTGTGCGCCGCATGCCACCCGTTCTACACCGGCAAGCAGAAGATCCTCGACACCGGCGGCCGCGTCGCCCGCTTCGAGAAGCGCTACGCCAAGAAGACGACCGAGAGCAAGTAGCTCCACTCCGGCACCGACCCGTACGCCAGCCGTGCGGGTCGGTGCCGTTGTCGTGTCCGCACCCATCCGCACCGAGTCCGAGGAGCCATCGTGTTCGAAGCCGTCGACACGCTCGTCGCCGAGCACGCCGAGCTCGAGGTCCGTATGTCCGACCCTGCGGTGCACTCCGACCAGGGCCTGGCCAAGAAGCTCGGCCAGCGGTATGCCGAGCTGACCGCGATCGTCAAGACCTATCGCGAGTACCAGCAGGTCACCGATGACCTCGAGGCTGCCCGCGAGCTGGCCGCCGAGGACGAGTCGTTCGCCGCGGAGATCGAGACGCTGGAGCCGCGCCTCCACGAGCTGAGCGAGCGGCTGCAGCGCCTGCTCGTGCCCCGCGACCCGGCCGACTCCAAGGACGTCATCATGGAGATCAAGGGCGGCGAGGGCGGCGAGGAGTCGGCCCTGTTCGCCGGCGACCTGCTGCGGATGTACACCCGCTACGCCGAGCAGCGCGGCTGGAAGACCGAGATCATCGACGCGACCGAGTCGGCGCTCGGCGGCTACAAGTCCGTCACGATGGCGGTCAAGGCCAAGGGCACGCCCGAACCCGGCGAGGCGCCGCACGCCCTGTTGAAGTTCGAGGGCGGCGTGCACCGCGTGCAGCGAGTCCCCGTGACTGAGTCGCAGGGCCGCATCCACACCTCCGCAGCCGGCGTCCTGGTGCTGGCGGAGGCTGAGGACATCGACATCGAGATCCACGACAGCGACCTGCGCATCGACGTCTACCGGTCGTCCGGTCCGGGCGGCCAGAGCGTCAACACGACGGACTCGGCCGTACGCATCACGCACCTGCCGACCGGCATCGTGGCGAGCTGCCAGAACGAGAAGAGCCAGCTGCAGAACAAGGAGCAGGCGATGCGCATCCTGCGCGCCCGGCTCCTCGAGGCCGCACAGGCCGCAGCCGACGCGGAGGCGTCCGACGCCCGCAAGTCGCAGATCCGCACGGTCGACCGCTCCGAGCGCATCCGCACCTACAACTTCCCGGAGAACCGCATCTCCGACCACCGCACGGGCTACAAGGCCTACAACCTCGACCAGGTCATGGACGGCGCCCTCGACGACGTCATCAAGTCGCTCGTCGACGCCGAGCTCTCCGACCGCCTCGCCGCAGTCGAGTCCGGGGAATGACCGAGCGCCAGCGAGGGAAGAATCGGGCACTCGCGCCGTCACCTTTGTACCGTTTCTTCTTCTCGAAGGTGACGGCGTGACCGGCGTACGTACGCTGGCCGAGCGCCTGCTGGCCCAGGCGACCGAGACACTCGAGGCGGCCGGCATCAGCTCGCCCCGGCACGACGCAGAGTCGCTGTTGAGCCACATCACCGGCGTCCCGCGCTCGTCGCTCATCAGCCGGGCCAAGCCCAACCCGCTGCAGCAGGAGACGTTCCAGGAGCTCGTCGACGCGCGCGCCCGGCGATTCCCGCTGCAGCACCTGACCGGCTCGACGGGCTTCCGCTACGTCGACATCGAGGTCGGTCCCGGCGTGTTCGTGCCGCGGCCCGAGACCGAGGTGCTCGCCGGCTGGGCGATCGAGCACGCCAAGGCCCTGCCGTCTCCCGTGGTCGTCGAGCTGTGCGCCGGTGCCGGCGCGATCGCGCTCTCCGTCGTGCACGAGGTGCCCGGGGCGTCGGTGCACGCCGTCGAGCTCGACGAGCCGGCCTACGAGTGGGCGCAGCGCAACCTTGCCGGCACGGGCGTCGACCTGCGGCTCGGTGACATGGCCGACGCGTTCGCCGACCTCGACGGCGCGGTCGACGTCGTCGTGGCCAACCCGCCCTACATCCCCCTCGACGCCTGGGAGAGCGTGGCGCCCGAAGCGCGCGACCACGACCCTGCGCTGGCGCTGTGGTCCGGCGACGACGGCCTCGATGCGATGCGTGTCGTGGAGCAGGTCGCCTGGCGGCTGCTCAAGCCCGGCGGCGTCGTCGGTGCTGAGCACGCGGACGTGCAGGGCGAGTCCGCTCCCGAGGTGTTTCGTTCCCGCTGGGACGGCGTACGGGACAACCTCGACCTCGCCGAACGTCCCCGTTACGTCACGGCCGCCAAGCCTCGCGGCTAGGGTTGGTTCCCTTATGGGCGGCGAAGAACTGGCACTGATCGGTGCTGCCATCGCCGTCGGGATCGGCGCGGCTCTGCTGCCGGTTTTCGTCAATGCCGAGGTCTACGTCGTCACGATGGGCGCCACGGTCAACAGCCGGCCGTTCCTCGCGCTCCTGATCGTCATTCACGTCCTGGCGACGACGACGGGCAAGGCGTTCGTCTTCCAGCTCGCCCGGCGAGGCACCAACAAGATCCGGATGGTCACTCCCAAGCCGCCGCGCAACCGGGTTGCCGCGATGTCGCGGCAGATCGGGCACCGGTTTGCCCAGACCCGGTTCGCCCGGTGGATCAAGAAGGTCAGCGACTGGCTGCTCTCGCTGCTGGACCGGCCCTACTCCGGCGGGCTGACCGCGTTCATGTCGTCGCTCATCGGTGTTCCCCCGCTCGCGATCGTCACGATCCTGGCCGGCGCCTCGAAGCAGCCGCAGTGGCTGTTCCTGACCACGGTGTTCACCGGGCGACTGCTCCAGTTCCTCGCGATCGCCTTCCTGCTCCACCAGGTGAGCTGGTTCTGACCCGTGCCTCCATCTCGTGTGGCCGCGCCTAGTATGACCGGGTGAAGTTCGACTGCAGCGTGGACGAGGAGTTCGAACGCGGCCTGGCCGCGGCGCAGGCGGCGCTCGAGGAGGGCAAGCTCGTCGTGCTGCCCACCGACACCGTCTACGGCATCGCCGCCGACGCGTTCAACCCGCGAGCCGTGCAGAACCTCCTCGACGCCAAGGGCCGTGGTCGTCAGATGCCTCCACCGGTGCTGGTCGGCGCTCCCACGACGCTCGACGCCCTCGCGATCGACATCCCGTCATGGCTCCGCTCGACCGTCGAGGCGCTGTGGCCCGGGCCGCTGACCGTGATCTGCCGCCAGCAGCCCTCACTGACGTGGGACCTCGGCGAGACCCACAACACCGTCGCCGTACGCATGCCGTCCGATCAGCGTGCCCTCGCGCTGCTCAAGCAGACCGGACCGCTCGCCGTCAGCAGCGCCAACACGACCGGCGATCCCGCTGCCACGACGGTCGACGAGGCCGAGGACATGCTGGGCGGACGGGTCGCGGTCTACCTCGACGGCGGACCCAGTCCCTCGGGCGTGCCGTCGACGATCCTCGACGCCACCGGCTCGACCCCACGCATCCTGCGCGCCGGCTCGATCACCCTCGACCAGCTCCACGCGTTCAACAACACGATCGAGCCACCCGACGTGCCCGACGAGGAACCCGCGTGAGCGAGCGCCAGCGAGCTCACCATGAGGCAGAGTTCATGCCGTCGCCTTCGTATCGTGGGCTTTTCAGGAAGGTGACGGCATGAGGGAGTACCTGGTCGTCTTCGGCATCGCCCTCGGGGTGACGTACCTCCTCGCGTCGATCGCCCGCATGCTGGCCTACCGCTTCGGCGCCGTGGCGCGGGTCCGCGACCGCGACGTGCACGCGATCCCGACGCCCTACTTCGGCGGCCCGGCCATGCTGGGCGGGCTCATCGCCGCCTACCTGGTCGCCACGCACCTGCCATTCCTCTCGATGGCCGACGACGGGGTCTTCAAAGACGCCCGGGCCGTGGTGCTCGGCGGCGCCGTGGTCTGCGTGGTCGGCATCGTCGACGACCTCTACGAGCTCGACGCGCTGAGCAAGTTCGCCGGTCAGGTGCTGGCCGGGGTCATCGTCGTCGCGCAGGGGGTGCAGTTCGTCTACCTCCCGCTCTACGGCAACTACATCGGCCTCGACCAGGCGCAGGCGTTGATCTTCACGGTCCTGCTGATCGTCGGCACCGCCAACGCGGTCAACTTCGTCGACGGCCTCGACGGTCTCGCGGCAGGCATGGTCGCGATCGGCGCCGTGGCCTTCTTCGCGTACGCCTTCGTGCTCGCGGTCGAGAACGGCGAGACCCGCGCGATAGCGGCCGCGCTGCTCACTGCGGCCCTCGCCGGCGCCTGCATCGGCATCCTGCCGCACAACTTCTTCCCCGCCCGGATGTTCATCGGCGACTCGGGCTCGATGCTGATCGGCTTCGTGCTCGCATGCTCGTCGATCAGTCTCACCGGCCAGTTCCCAGCGACGAGCATCTCCGAGGGCATCGGGGGAGCGCAGAACAGCTTCCTGCCGGCGCTGCTCCCATTGATCCTGCCGTTCGCGATCCTGGTCGTGCCGTTCGTCGACCTCGCGCTTGCCGTGGTGCGCCGCACCCGGGCCGGACGGTCGCCGTTCAGCCCCGACAAGATGCACATCCACCACCGGTTGCTCGAGATCGGCCACTCGCACCGCCGCGCCGTGCTGCTGATGTACGCCTTCGCGGGCCTCGTCGCGTTCGGCAGCGTCGTCATCAGCTTGTTCAGCGGCTGGCAGTCGATCGCCGGGTTCGCCACCCTCGCCGTCATCACGATCGCAGCGGTGTTCCTGCTGCCCAAGCTCGAAGAGAAGGTCTGGTCCTCATGAAGAGCCTCGCACTCGTCACGTCTGTCGTCGTGACGATCATCGGAGCCGTGGTCGCGACGATCGTGACCGGCACGGACGGAACGCTGGGGGCGCTGGTCGGCGGGCTCGTGGTGGTGGCCTTCCTCGGATCGACCCCGCTCCTGCTCAAGCCGGTCGTCCGCGCCAGCACGACGTTCTCTCCGGTGGCCGCGCTCGGCTTCTTCACGGTCAAGGCCGTCGCCATCGTCGCCCTGCTCGTCCTGCTGTTCGACGTGGGAGGTGCGTCGGACCAGGTCGACCGCACCTCGCTCGGACTCACGGCCATGGCGGTGTCGCTCGCGTGGACCGCAGCGCAGACAGTGGCTTTCCGGCGGGACCGGACCCCCACGTACGACCTGGATGGCAACGACTGAGGTGAGCCTGATAACCTCGCGACTGCAGCCTTGATCCGCGTCTGACGCCTGGGCAGGTTGCATGACAATGACGCTGGCCGAAGGCCCGATCGACGATGAGTCGCGGGCGACCACGCCATGACAACGAAGGTGACCGAGTGTCTCTCGCCTTGACGACCATCGCGACGTCCGCTGAGCCGCCGAGCCCGGGGCCTGCCGACTTCGAGCTGCCCGCCGTCTTCCACCTCGGTGACCTGGCCGTCACCAAGCCGATGCTGCTCGTGGTGCTCTCGGTGTTCGTGATCATCACCGTCTTCGGCGCGATGGCCCGCCCTGCGGCAGTCGTGCCCGGCCGGCTGCAGTTCGCCGGCGAGATGGTCTACGACTTCGTGCGCAACTCGGTCGCTCGCGACTCGATCGGCTCGGCCGACTTCATGAAGTTCGTGCCCTACCTGCTGACGGTGTTCCTGTTCGTCCTGGTCAACAACTTCTACGGCGTCATCCCGTTCCTGCAGTTCCCCGCCACCTCGCACATCGGCTACACCGCTGCTCTCGCGGGCGTCTCGTGGCTGGTCTACAACATTGTGGGCATCGCGCGGCACGGCTTCTTCGGTTACCTCAAGCACCAGACGGTGCCGAGCGGTGTCTCCGGCGCGATCCTCATCGCCCTGGTGCCCCTGGAGTTCTTCTCCAACATCATCGTCCGACCGTTCACGCTGGCGCTGCGACTCTTCGCCACGATGTTCGCCGGCCACCTTCTGGTGATCCTCTTCGCCCTCGGCGGCGAGTACCTCATCCTGCACTACACGCCGCCCGCGATCGGGATCCCCGCAGGCGTCATCTCGTTCATCCTGGCCATCGGCGTCAGCTTCCTGGACATGCTGATCATGTTCCTCCAGGCCTACGTCTTCACTCTGCTCTCGGCGATGTACATCGGCCAGGCTCTCGCCGAAGAGCACTGACAAACCCCCAAGTCCTACAACTCCATAGAACTTCCCAATCCGATGCACCTCGCATCACAACGAAAGGAAATGCCGTGGGAGGCACTCTCAACATGATCGGTCTCGGCCTGGCCGCGATCGGTCCGGCCATCGGCGTCGGTCTCATCTTCGCCGCGTACGTCACCGGCGTCGCGCGCCAGCCCGAGGCCCAGAGCAAGCTTCAGGGCATTGCGATCTTCGGCTTCGTCCTCGCTGAGCAGTTCTTCATCATCTCCCTTGCCCTGGCTTTCGTCCTCAAAGCCTGACCTCGAAAGAGCTGAGATCTCATGATCGTGTCACGTCTCGCCCTCGCGGCGGCGGAACCGGAGGACACCAATCCTCTGATCCCGCACACCGCCGAGATCATCCTCGGGCTCGTCGTCCTCGGGCTCGTGTACGTTCTGGTCTCCAAGTTCGTCGTTCCGAACTTCGAGAAGGCGTATGCCGACCGCACCGCGGCGATCGAGGGTGGCATCGAGGAAGCCCAGGCTGCCCAGAAGGAAGCCAAGGCTGCACTCGACAAGTACACCGAGCAGCTCGCCGGAGCCCGTCACGAGGCTGCGGCGATCCGCGAGGAAGCCAAGGAGCAGGGCGCGCAGATCATTGCCGAGCTCCGCGCCCAGGCGCAGGCCGAGGCCGAGCGCATCACCTCGACGGCGCACGCGCAGGTCGAGGCCGAGCGTGCTCAGGTGCTGGCTCAGCTCAAGGGTGAGGTCGGCTCGATGGCCACGCAGCTGGCCGGGCGCATCGTGGGCGAGTCCCTCGATGACGACGCTCGCCAGAAGCGTACGGTCGAGCGCTTCATCGCCGAGCTCGAGGAGTCGGCCAACTGATGCGAGGCATTTCAGCGAAGTCCCTGGTCGACGTCCTCGCCGCAGTCGATGCGGCGAAGGGCGCGGCAGGCGACCTCGGAGCCGAGCTGTTCGGCGTCGTCTCGACGCTGGACGGCGCTCCGGCACTTCGCCGCGTGCTGACCGACCCGTCCACCGAGGCCGCGGCCAAGGTGGGGCTTGCCAAGCAGGTCTTCGGCGGCCAGGTCAGCGCAGACACCCTGGCCGTGCTCACGGCCGCGGTCAGCGGGCGTTGGGCGTCGATGCGAGACCTGACCGACGGGCTCGAGACCGCCGGTGTTGCTGCTGAGGTCGCCGCCGCTGACGCTGCTGGTGAGCTCGACGCGCTCGAGACCGAGCTGTTCGAGGTCGAACGGCTCGTCCGCTCTGACGCCGACCTGCGCCAGATCGTCTCGGACCGGGGCGTCCCGGCCGAGGCCAAGGGCAGCCTGCTGGCGACCCTCCTCGAGGGCAAGGTCACCGGCTCCACGCTGGCGCTGGCGACCCAGGCCGCTGCGGCCCGCACCGGGTCGTTCGAAAAGGCACTGTCGAGCTTCGGCGACACCGTCGCCGCACGCCGCAGCCGGGTGCTCGCCGAGGTTCGGGTGGCATACGAGCTGGCGGACGAGGAGAAGACCCGCCTCGCCAAGGCGCTCGCCAAGAAGTACGGACGCGACGTCCACCTCAACATCATCGTCGATCCCTCGGTCGTCGGAGGCATCGCTGTCTCCGTCGGTGACGAGGTCGTCGACGGCACCATGTCCACTCGCCTCGAAGTCGCCCGCCGGCGTCTTGCAGGCTAGATCACACACCGAACAAGAAGGCAGGCACACACATGGCGGAACTCACGATCCGTCCGGAGGAGATCCGCGACGCATTGCAGAAGTTCGTGGCCGACTACAAGCCGAGCGCCGCTGCGACCGAAGAGGTCGGCGTCGTCGCCGAGGCCGGTGACGGCATCGCGCGCGTCGAGGGACTGCCCTCGGCGATGGCCAACGAGCTGCTCGAGTTCGAGGACGGCACGCTGGGCCTCGCGCTCAACCTCGACGTCCGTGAGATCGGTGTCGTCATCCTGGGTGAGTTCTCCGGCATCGAGGAGGGACAGACCGTACGCCGCACCGGTGAGGTGCTCTCGGTCCCCGTGGGCGACAACTACCTCGGCCGCGTCGTCGACCCGCTCGGCAACCCGATCGACGGCCTCGGCGAGATCGAGACCACCGAGCGCCGCGCGCTCGAGCTCCAGGCCCCCAACGTCATGCAGCGCAAGAGCGTGCACGAGCCCATGATGACCGGCCTCAAGTCGATCGACTCGCTGACGCCGATCGGCCGTGGCCAGCGCCAGCTGATCATCGGTGACCGCCAGACCGGCAAGACCGCGATCGCGATCGACACGATCATCAACCAGAAGGAGTTCTGGGCGTCGGGCGACCCGGACAAGCAGGTCCGCTGCATCTACGTCGGGATCGGCCAGAAGGGCTCGACCATCGCGGGCATCCGTGGTGCGCTCGAGGAGGCCGGCGCTCTGGAGTACACGACGATCGTCGCTGCCCCCGCGTCCGACTCGGCGGGCTTCAAGTACCTCGCGCCCTACACCGGCTCGGCCATCGGCCAGCACTGGATGTACGCCGGCAAGCACGTCCTCATCGTGTTCGACGACCTGTCCAAGCAGGCCGAGGCCTATCGCGCCGTGTCGCTGCTGCTGCGCCGCCCGCCGGGCCGTGAGGCATACCCCGGCGACGTGTTCTACCTGCACTCGCGGCTCCTCGAGCGTTGCGCCAAGCTCAGCGACGACCTGGGCGCCGGCTCGATGACCGGCCTGCCGATCGTCGAGACCAAGGCCAACGACGTGTCGGCCTACATCCCGACCAACGTCATCTCGATCACCGACGGCCAGATCTTCCTGCAGTCGGACCTGTTCAACGCCAACCAGCGTCCTGCTGTCGACGTCGGCATCTCGGTGTCGCGAGTCGGCGGCGCGGCGATGACCAAGTCGATGAAGGCCGTCACTGGTTCGCTCAAGGTCGAGCTCGCGCAGTACCGCGCGATGGAGGCCTTCGCGATGTTCGCGTCCGACCTCGACGCCGCGTCCAAGCAGCAGCTCGCCCGTGGTCAGCGCATCATGGAGCTGTTCAAGCAGGGCCAGTACGCGCCGTTCCCGACCGAGAACCAGGTCGTCTCGATCTGGGCCGCCACGACCGGAAAGCTCGACCCCGTGCCGCTGCAGGACGTCAGCCGCTTCGAGACCGAGTTCCTCGACTTCCTGAAGCGTTCGCACGGTCCCGTGCTCGACGCGATCCGTGAGTCGGGCAAGTTCGAGGACGACAACGAGCAGGCGCTCGAGGATGCCTACACCGAGTTCCTCAAGCAGTTCGAGACCCACGAGGGCGAGCAGATCATCGTCAAGGCGGGTCACGAGGAGTTCGAGGCCCTGTCCGACGAAGACGTCGAGCAGGAGCAGATCGTCAAGCAGAAGCGGGGCTGACGATGGCAGCGTCCGTACGCGAGCTTCGCGCGAAGATCAGGTCGACACAGGCGACCAAGAAGATCACGCGCGCCATGGAGCTGATCGCTGCGTCGCGCATCATCAAGGCGCAGCAGCGGGCAGCGGCGGCAGCGCCGTACGCCCGTGAGCTCACCCGCGCCGTCTCTGCCGTCGCGACCTTCTCCAACGTCGACCACCCGTTGACGACCGAGAAGGAGAACCCGACCAAGGCCGCGGTGCTGGTGATCGCCAGCGATCGCGGGCTTGCGGGTGCCTACTCGTCATCGGTGCTCAAGGAGGCCGAGCGACTGGTCGAGAAGCTGCGCACCGAGGGCAAGAAGGTCGACCTCTACCTCGCGGGCCGCAAGGCGGAGGCCTACTACAACTTCCGCAGCCGTGAGTTCGTCGACTCGTGGACGGGGTTCTCCGACAAGCCGGAGTACTCGCACGCCCGCATGATCGGCAACACCCTCGTCAAGATGTTCAACGTCGACGAGAGTGACGAGGAGGCTGTCGATCCCGAGCGCGCGGTCGACGAGCTCCACGTGGTGTTCACGCGCTTCAAGTCGATGCTGATCCAGGAGCCCGACGTCATCCGGCTGCTTCCGCTGGAGGTCGTCGAGGGCACCGAGGCACCCGAAGAGCACGAGATCCTGCCGCTCTACGAGTTCGAGCCCTCGGCCCACGAGGTGCTCGACGCGCTGCTGCCGAAGTACATCCACAGCCGGATCTACTACTGCCTGTTGCAGGCCTCCGCATCGGAGCTCGCATCACGGCAGAAGGCGATGAAGTCCGCAACGGACAACGCCGAAGACCTGATCCAGAAGTACACCCGAACCGCCAACCAGGCCCGTCAGGCCGGTATTACCCAGGAGATCAGCGAGATCGTGGGCGGCGCCAACGCGCTCGCCGACGCCACCGCTGGGAGTGAGTGAGAGAGATGCCAACCGCCAAGAAGACCGCAGACACCAAGAAGTCCGACGAGTCGGGCAAGAACCTGGCCGACGGCCGGGTTGCGCGCGTCATCGGCCCGGTGCTCGACATCGAGTTCCCGAGCGACGCGATCCCCGAGATGTACAACGCGCTCAAGGTCGACACCGAGCTGGACGGCGTCAAGGAGACGCTGACCCTCGAGGTCGCCCTGCACATCGGCGACGGCCTGGTCCGCGCGATCAGCCTGCGGCCGACCGACGGCATCGTCCGTGGCGCCAAGGTCACCAACACCGGCGGACCCATCACGGTCCCCGTCGGTGACCAGACGCTCGGCAAGGTGTTCAACACCACCGGCGACGTCATGAACCTCAAGGACGGCGAGAAGTGGGAGGTCAACGAGCGCTGGGGCATCCACCGCAAGGCGCCCGCGTTCGACCAGCTCGAGTCCAAGACCGAGATGTTCCAGACCGGCATCAAGGTCATCGACCTCCTGACGCCGTACGTGCTCGGTGGCAAGATCGGCCTGTTCGGCGGTGCCGGTGTCGGCAAGACCGTGCTGATCCAGGAAATGATCGCCCGTGTGGCCCGTGACCACGGTGGTGTGTCGGTGTTCGCCGGAGTCGGCGAACGTACGCGTGAGGGCAACGACCTCATCGCCGAGATGGAAGAGGCCGGCGTCCTCGGACAGACCGCCCTCGTCTTCGGCCAGATGGACGAGCCGCCGGGAGCGCGTCTTCGCGTCGCCCTGTCGGCCCTGACGATGGCCGAGTACTTCCGCGACGTCCAGAACCAGGACGTGCTGTTGTTCATCGACAACATCTTCCGCTTCACGCAGGCCGGATCCGAGGTCTCCACGCTGCTCGGCCGCATGCCGTCCGCCGTGGGCTACCAGCCGACGCTGGCCGACGAGATGGGCGTGCTGCAGGAACGCATCACCTCGACCCGCGGTCACTCGATCACGTCGCTGCAGGCCATCTACGTGCCGGCGGACGACTACACCGACCCGGCTCCGGCCACGACCTTCGCCCACCTCGACGCGACGACCGAGCTCAACCGTGAGATCGCGTCGATGGGCATCTACCCGGCCGTGGACCCGCTGACCTCGACGTCGCGCATCCTGGACCCGCGCTACATCTCGGACGCTCACTACACGACCGCCAACCGGGTCAAGAGCATCCTGCAGCGCAACAAGGAGCTCCAGGACATCATCGCGATCCTCGGTGTCGACGAGCTCAGCGAAGAGGACAAGACGCTCGTGTCCCGCGCGCGTCGCATCCAGCGCTTCCTGTCCCAGAACACGTACGTGGCCAAGCAGTTCACCGGCATCGAGGGCTCGACCGTCTCCATCGACGAGACGATCGACGGCTTCACCAAGATCTGCGACGGCGACTACGACCACGTGGCTGAGCAGGCCTTCTTCATGTGCGGCGGTCTCGAAGACGTCGACAAGAAGTGGGAAGAAATCCAGAAGAGCCTCTGATGGCAGACCTCTTGCAGATCGAGCTCGTCGCCGCCGACCGCGTGGTGTGGTCGGGGCAGGCGAGCCAGGTCATCGCCCGTACGGTCGAGGGTGACCTCGGCGTGCTGGCGGGTCACGCTCCGCTGCTGTCGCTGCTCGTGCCGGGTGTCGTCGAGATCAAGCCGCCGGACGGCCAGGTCGTACGCGCTGCGGTCGCGGAGGGCTTCCTCTCGGTCGCCGATGACCACGTGTCTATCCTGAGCGAAGACGCTTTCCTCGCCTCGGAAGTCGATGCGAGTGCAACGCGTGCCGAGCTCGAGGCCGCCCAGTCAGAGGGCGACCAGGACGCGGTGCTGCGAGCCGAGGCCAAGCTGCGTCTCATCGACAAGGCGTCCTGACGAACGGAGGGAGATCGTGATGCCACTGTGGATGTGGTTCGTGGACTCCCTGGTGTTCGTCCTCGCCCTGCTGGTCCTGCTGATCGTCGGGCTGCTGGTGCGCCGCCGCATCCTGGCGCGCTCCGGCGGCACGTTCGAGATGAGCGTCAACCGGTCACCGGAGGCTCAGGCCAAGGGCTGGATGCTGGGCCTCGCGGTCTACAAGGACACCGAGCTCGAGTGGTTCCGTACGTTCTCCCTGTCACCGCGGCCGACCTACCGGTTCACCCGCGGTGACGTGTACATCGACGGCCGGCGCGAGCCGGTCGGCCACGAGGTCCACGCAATCCATGCGGGCCACCTGATCGTGGCCACCGAGAACGCCGCCGGAGTGCGGCAGTTCGCGATGAGCGCCAACGCCTTGACCGGCCTGCTGTCGTGGCTGGAGTCGTCGCCGCCCGGGCAACGGGTCAACAACGTCCTCTGAGGCGTACGTACAGGTTTTCACATTCGGTTGACGCTCGCGCAGGGCCGGGAGAGAATCAACGGAAGAGATCGGGACCTCACGGTCCTCAGGGAGTAGGTGCACATCGTGTTCAAGCGTCTAGTAGCCGCAGCATTTGTGACGGTCCTGACCGTCGTCGGAGTTGCCCCGGCAGCTTCCGCCGCTCCGGGTCATGGTGGCGGACACGTCGTCCAGCAAGCCATTGACTGGGACTGACCTGCACAAGATCCTGATGGCACCCACTTCGGTGGGTGCCATCGGCATGTTCAGCCCCGCTCGCCACCCGGCACCCAGAGCACGTCTCCGGCTTCGCGGTTCGCATACCGGCCGAGGATGAACAGCAGGTCGCTGAGCCGGTTGAGGTACTTCGCAGTCAGGACGTTCATGGTGTCCCCGTGCTCCTCCAGGGCCGCCCAGGCTGACCGCTCCGCGCGGCGCGTCACGGTGCACGCGATGTGCACGGCCGCGGCCGCAGGCGTACCGCCGCGCAGGATGAACGACCGCAGCTTGGGGAGCTGCTCGTTGTAGTGGTCACACCAGCCCTCGAGCCGATCGATGTAGTCGGGCTCGACCCGTAGCGGGGGGAACTCCGGGTTGTCGACCACGGGGCACGACAGGTCGGCGCCGACGTCGAACAGGTCGTTCTGCACGTGCGTGAGCACCGCGACGACGTCCTCGTCGAGCGTCCCGAGGGCAATGGCGAAGCCGATGTGGGCGTTGGCCTCGTCGACGTCCGCGTAGGCGGCCAGGCGCAGGTCAAGCTTGCTGGTCTTGCTCATGTCGCCCAGGTTGGTGGTGCCGTCATCGCCGGTTCGCGTGTATATCCGCGTCAGATTGACCATGACCACACTCTACGAGTGTGAGGAGGAACGCCCTCGCGAGGCAGTGACCGCGCAGGTTAACGGGAGGTAACCTGACGCTCATGCCTGACAAGAACGTGTCCGACAAGCCCTGGGTGATGCGCACATACGCCGGTCACAGCTCGGCGGCGGAGTCCAACGCGCTCTACCGCCGCAACCTGGCGAAGGGGCAGACCGGACTCTCGGTCGCCTTCGACCTGCCGACGCAGACCGGCTACGACCCTGATCACGAGCTGAGCAGGGGAGAGGTCGGCAAGGTCGGCGTGCCGATCCCGCACCTCGGTGCGATGCGGCAGCTGTTCCACGACATCCCACTCGACGAGATGAACACGTCGATGACGATCAACGCGACCGCGATGTGGCTGCTCGCGATGTACCAGGTCGCCGCCGAGGAGCAGGGCGTCGATCCCGCAGCGCTGTCGGGCACGACGCAGAACGACATCATCAAGGAGTACCTCTCCCGCGGCACGTACGTCTTCGGGCCGGCGCCGTCACTGCGCCTGACGACCGACATGATCGCCTACACCGTCAGCGCGATCCCGAAGTGGAACCCGCTCAACATCTGCAGCTACCACCTGCAGGAGGCGGGCGCGACGCCGACGCAGGAGCTCGCGTACGCCCTCACGACCGCGATCGCCGTGCTCGACGCCGTCCGCGACTCGGGGCAGGTGCCGGAGGACGAGTTCGAGAACGTCGTCGGACGCATCTCGTTCTTCGTCAACGCGGGCGTGCGATTCGTCGAGGAGATGTGCAAGATGCGCGCCTTCGGACGGCTGTGGGACGAGATCACCCGTGAGCGCTACGGCGTGCAGGACCCGAAGATGCGCCGCTTCCGCTACGGCGTGCAGGTCAACTCGCTGGGCCTGACCGAGGCGCAACCCGAGAACAACGTCCAGCGCATCGTGCTGGAGATGCTCGGCGTGACCCTCAGCAAGGACGCCCGGGCACGTGCCGTCCAGCTCCCGGCGTGGAACGAGGCGCTCGGGCTGCCGCGTCCGTGGGACCAGCAGTGGTCGCTTCGCCTGCAGCAGGTCCTGGCGTTCGAGTCCGACCTGCTGGAGTACGACGACATCTTCGAGGGCTCGGTCGTCGTCGAGGCCAAGGTCGCCGAGCTGATCGACGGAGCCAAGGCCGAGATCGACCGGGTCCAGGCGATGGGTGGCGCGGTTGCCGCCGTCGAGTCTGGCTACATGAAGCAGGCCATGGTGGCGTCCCACTCGGAGCGGCGCGCCCGCATCGAGGCCGGGGAGATGAAGGTCGTGGGGGTCAACTCCTACACGGAGACCGAGCCGTCACCCCTCACGGCTGACCTCGACACCGCGATCATGACGGCCGACCCGGAGGCCGAGGCCAATGCGATCGCCGACGTCAAGGCCTGGCGCGAGCAGCGCGACCAGGCTGCCGTCGACGAGGCGCTCAACCGCCTGCAGCGCGAGGCCAAGTCCGACACCAACCTGATGGAGGCGACGCTCGACGCCGTACGCGCGGGAGCAACCGTCGGCGAGTGGGCCGGCGCGTTGCGCCAGGTGTTCGGCGAGTACCGAGCGCCCACGGGCGTCAGCGGAGTCGGCAGCATCGCCGAGGCCGGCGCGGAGCTGTCGGCCGTACGCGAGAAGGTGCGGCGCACCGGCGAGGAGCTCGGCACGCGCCTGCGTTTCCTGGTCGGCAAGCCCGGGCTCGACGGTCACTCCAACGGTGCCGAGCAGATCGCCGTACGTGCGCGCGACGCCGGCTTCGAGGTCATCTACCAGGGCATCCGCCTGACGCCCGCGCAGATCGTCGCGGCTGCTGTGGCCGAGGACGTGCACTGCGTCGGGCTGTCGATCCTGTCCGGCTCGCACATGGAGCTCGTCCCCGACGTCCAGAAGGCCATGGCCGAGTCCGGCATCGGTGACATACCGCTGATCGTCGGCGGCATCATCCCCGAGTCCGACGCGCGCAAGATGGAGGCCGCCGGCGTTGCTGCCGTCTTCACGCCCAAGGACTTCGGCATGACCACGATCATGGACCGCATCGTCGACGAGATCCGCAAGGCCAACGATCTGAGCTGACGAACGTGGCTGTTTACCAGGAGAACCTGGTAAACAGCCACTCCTCCGGGCAAATTTGCCCGGTGAAGTGTTGGTTTACCAGGTTCTCCTGGTAAACCGCGCAGGTCAGTTCAGGCCGCGGAAGTCGGACGGCAGGCCGCCTCCCGCGACGATGTCGGTCGTGAGGTCCTGCAGGGCCATGAGCGCGACCGACTGGGCCCACGGGCCGTACGAGACGCGGGCCACGCCGAGCTCCTCCATGCGCGCCAGCGGCACGGATCCGACGCCACCCATGAGGCTCAGCTTCTGCGGTCCCCACGCGTCGACGAACGCCTTGATGTCGTCCTCCGACACCTTGCCGGGAACGAACACCACGGGAGCACCCGTGGCGAGGTAGGCGCGGCCGCGCTCGATCGCATCGGCGAGCACCTCGTCATGCGGCTTGTCTCCGGCGCGGAGGAACGCGTCGGTGCGCGCGTTGAGCACGAAGTCGATGCCCTCCTGCTGCGCCGCGTTGAGCACGGCCTCGACCGCGTCGACAGCCTCGTGGATCGGCTTCATCTGGTCCTCGAGGTTGCACCCGACGACGCCGACCCCGATGGCCTTGAGCGTGGTCTCCCGCGGGTTGCCGTAGCCGGCCTCGAGGTCCGCCGTGACGGGCAGGTCGGTGGCTGCGACGATGCCGCCGACGGCCTCGATCATGAGCTCGACGGGGATGTTCTCACCGTCGGCGTATCCGTACGACGCGGCGATCGAGTGGCTCGCGGTGGCCAGGGCGGTCACGCCCTCGACCTCGGAGACGACGCGAGCGCTGATGGCGTCCCACACGTTGACGAGCTTGAGCAGCTTGGGGTCGGTGTGCAGGGCGAGCAGGGTCTGGGCCTGGGCAGCGAGTTCAGTCATGACGACAACGGTACGGTCACGCCCGCTGGCTGGCGACGCTCGCCCACGTGACGGCCTGGTCGGCACGCGATCGTTGCGAGGGCCACGGCGGCCGTCGCGGCGAAGGCACCACGCAGGCCGAGAACGCCGGACGCAGCACCCACGACGGCAGGACCCGCGATGCCGCCGAGGCCCAGGAAGAACACGACCATGCTGAATCCCGCGGCATGGTCGCGGTCGAAGGTGTGGAAGCTCCACAACGCCAACAGGGCGGCGGTGGCCATGAACGTGGGGCCGAAGACAACTGCGGAAGCCACGACGACCACGACCTGCCCGGGCGCGATGGACAGCAGCGCAATACCGGCGGCGAGAAGCCCGAACAGGACCAGATGCGATCCGCGCAGGCCGAGGCGGCGAAAGAGCACGGGAGCTGCGACTCCCGCCGTACCTGCGACGCCCAGAAGCGTCCAGAACGCGGCCCCCGTCGATCCCGTGCCGATGAGGTCGACCGCGAACGTCCAGTAGACGGAGCCGACCGCCCCGTACGAGAGCGCGGCGATGCACAAGGGAATCGCCGCGCGACGGCGCAAGCGGGCCAAGGTCGCACCGAGCGTTGACGACTCGCGTGAGCCGGTGACGCCCTTCGGCAGGACGACCGCGTTGATCACCGTCACGGCGACAGCGATCAGCGTGAACGCGGCCCACGTCATGCGCCAGTCTTCGGACGGTGTGGCGAGCGCGAGCCCCCCGGCCACCGCGACGCCGAACGCGGTTCCGGAGGAGATGATCGCCAGAGCGCGTTCGGCACGTTCGGACGTCAGCATCGCGGGCGCCACCTCCGAGTACGGCGCCCAGACCCAGCCGGCGCTCGTCCCGGCCAGCACGACGCCGATCACCATGACGACGACGGAATCGGCGAGCGCGACAAGCGCCATGCCGATGGCCGCCGAGGCTCCTGCGCTGAGGATCATGAGGCGCGGGCCGAACCGACTGACGAGGGTGCCCACCAGGACGACCGCGGCCAGGTATCCGACATAGCTGAGGCTGCTGATCAGGCCGAGCTGCGCCGTCGAGAGCCCGAACTCGCGCCGCAGCTCCGGGAGGAAGAGCCCGTAGCCGTAGCGCGCAAGGCCGAAACCCACACCGATCGCGGACAGGCCCGCGACCACGAGTCGTACCTCCTGGCGTCGTCCACCTGCCGCGAGTGAGTTGTCCATACCTCCATGGTGGGTGCGCGCTCCGGCCTCAACCAGTGGCGTAAATGACACGATCCGATAGATTTACGCCATGGCCACCATTGACCCCATACGCGTCGTGGTGCCGGTTCTGGAGCACACCTCGTTGTTCGAGCTGGCCGTCCCGGTCGGGGTCTTCGGGCTCCCTCTGGGAGCGGACGGCGGCGGGTGGTACGACCTGACGATGTGCTCGACCAGTCCGGCGACGCATCATGCCGTGGGCGGGTTGCGCCTCCAGACCGAGCGAGGCCTCGACGCGATCCTCGACGCCGACCTCGTGGTGGTTCCTGCCCCCTTCATGAAGGGCTACGAGCAACCACGCGCCCTCGTCGAGCACCTGGCCGAGGCGCATGCCCGTGGGGCGCGCATCGCGGGGATCTGCTCGGGGGCTTTCATCCTCGCCGAGGCGGGGCTGCTCGACGGCCGCGAGGCGACGACCCACTGGATGTACGCCGAGGAGCTGCGTCGCCGCTTCCCCGCGGTGCGAGTCAGCGAGGATGCCCTGTACGTCGACGAGGGGTCGGTCCTGACCAGCGCCGGCACCGCGGCCGGCCTCGACCTGTGCCTGCACATCGTGCGCAAGGACTTCGGATCGGCGCGCGCCATGGAGGTGAGCCGCAGGATGGTGGTGGCGCCTCACCGGGAAGGTGGGCAGAGCCAGTACGCCCCGGCGCGGCTGCCCGAGTCCGACGACGCCTCGGGGCTGGCGCCGGTCCTGGACTGGGCCTCGAACCGGCTGGCAGAGACGATCACCGTCGACGACCTCGCTGCCCAGGCAGGGATGAGCACCCGGACGCTGGGGCGGCGCTTCGTCGAGCAGATCGGCACGACGCCGGTGCGGTGGCTCAACCAGCAGCGACTGGACCGGGCGCGGGCGCTGCTGGAGACCACCAACTTCCCGATCGATCGCGTCGCGCGCGAGAGTGGGCTCGGCACCGAGAGCAACCTGCGCCAGCACTTCAGAGACCGGCTCGACACGACACCCTCGGCGTACCGCCGGGCGTTCAGCCAGCCGGTCAACCAACCGGGTGTGACGACCAGGGGATGACTTTGGCCAGCCACACCTTCGTGGTCCCGCACACGGCGGTGCCCTAGGCTCGGGCTACCGCTCAGGCGGCGATCTGGTCGCTGGTCTTCTGCTTCTTCTTGACCTTGACGAGCTTGCGCTTCTTGACGGTGTAGCCCTCGGGAAGTGTGCCCTTCTTCATCATGCGGATGGGACACCGTTTGCAGGCAGGCTTGCTGCTGCAGCACTTCTTCTTGGGTGTCGGGGGCACAGGCCTAGGATACCAGCGTGAGGTGAGGCTCGCCTAAGGCGAGAGAATGGGAGTTCGGACACATGGCAGCACCAGCGTTCGTCGCGAAGCTCAATGAGCAGCTCGGCCACGAGTTCAGCGCGCACCAGCAGTACGTCGCGATCGCGGCCTACTACGACGCTCTGACGATGCCGCAGATGGCTGGGCTCTTCTACCAGCAGGCGATCGAAGAGCGCGACCACGCGATGATGATGGTGCAGTACCTCCTCGACGCTGACGAGACGCCCATCATCCCCGCGCTCGATGCCCCCAGGGTCGACTTCGCCGATGTCGTGGAGCCGGTCACCGCCGCGCTCGCGCAGGAGAAGCGCGTCACGGACCAGATCAACGAGCTGACCCGCATCGCCCGCGACAACCACGACTACGCGTCCGACCAGTTCATGCAGTGGTTCATCAAGGAGCAGGTCGAAGAGGTCTCCAAGATGAGTGACCTCCTGGCCGTTGTCACGCGATCCAAGGACGACTACGAGCGCATCGAGGACTGGGTTGCCCGTGAGGAGAAGGACGCCGGTGGCGACCCGACCGCACCGCCCATCGCCGGTGCCTAGAGCCCTCCTCATCTGCTGCGTCGTCCTCGTGGCGACGTTGTCGGCCTGCGGCAAGGACGCCGAGAGCTCCTCGTCGGACGCCACGGATCTGACGATCACGGTCGTCGCTGACGAGGGTGCCGACCCCCAGACGTACGAGCTGAAGTGCGACCCGCCCGGCGGCGACCACCCGCAACCGGCCCAGGCCTGCAAGGCGCTCGATGCCGCCGGCGCGAAGGTGTTCGAGCCGGTCGCGAAGGATCAGGCCTGCACGCAGCTCTACGGCGGCCCGCAGACCGCGACGGTCAAGGGCACCTACCAGGGCGACGACATCGACGCCGACTTCGCACGCACCAACGGCTGCGAGATCGACCGCTGGGAACAGCTCGGCACCACGTTCTTCAACGTCCCGTTGCAGTAAGCCGCCGGCGGCTAGAACAGCCTGAGGCTCGGGTCGTCGATGCCGCGGAGCTCGTCGTAGTTCACGACCACACACTCGATGCCGCGGTCTGTCGCGAGCGTGCGCGCCTGGGGCTTGATCTCCTGGGCCGCGAAAATCCCGCGGACGGGTCGCAGCGAAGGATCCCGGTTCATGAGCTCGAGGTAGCGCGTCAGCTGCTCGACGCCGTCGATGTCGCCGCGGCGCTTGATCTCGACTGCGACGGAGCTGTTGGAGCCGTCCTTGCAGAGCAGGTCCACCGGCCCGATCGCGGTCATGTACTCCCGGCGTACGAGGCTCATGCCGGCCCCCAGCGCGGTCGTGTGCTCGGCAAGGAGCTCCTGGAGGTGCTTCTCGACGCCGTCCTTCTGGAGTCCGGGGTCGATCCCGAGCTCGTGTGCCGAGTCGTGCAGGACCTCCTCGATGCGTATGCGCAGCGTGTCGTCGGTCTTGCCGGCGGTCACGGTCCACTCGGTGACACCGTCGTCGGCGAGTCCCTCGCGCAGCGTGCATGGCGGGCTCATCCAGTTGAGCGGCTTGTAGGAGCCGCCGTCGGAGTGGATCAGCACCGAGCCGTCGTTCTTGACCATGATGAGTCGGGTGGCGAGGGGGAGGTGGGCGGCGAGCCGGCCGGCGTAGTCGACCTGGCATCGCGCGATGACGATCCTCAAGTCACATCCTCGTGAGCGTGCCGAGCTTGAACACGAGGGTCTCGCCCTCGATCTTGCCGGGGTCGGTGTTGCCGTCGTCCCCGATGAGGGAGACCGTCGACCCGTCCACGGTGTACTTGCCGACGCGGAAGTCGGTCACGCCCTCGAAGTCCTCGACGAACGTGCCATCCTCGTGGAAGTGCACGACCCACTTGGCATCGACGTCGTGCCAGTCGCCCACGAGCTCGGATGCGGCATCGCTCGTCGGCTCCGACGTCGGCGTCGCCGCGCTGCCGGTGGTCGTCTCGGTGGCGGTCGGCTTGTCCGTCGGGCTGTCACTCTTGCCACACGCGCCCAGCACTAGCAGAGCAAGGCCCACGATGGCTGTAACCATCGTCATACGTCGATTCATCGTTCTCCCATGGAGCCAACGGCAGGGTCAGGTTAGTCTGACACGACCCGCTTATTACTCAGGAGTAGCCATGCAGGAAATCGTCGAAAGACTCGGCGCGAGCGACCGCAACGCCGACATCGCCCGCACCTTGCTGCTGCCCTACCTCAACCACGCGGCCACGATGTACGAGAGTGGCTACGCGACTCACGACGACATCGACGCCGCCATGCGCTTTGGCTGCGGCTACCCGATCGGCCCGTTGGCGTTGATCGACGCGCTCGGCCCGCAGGCCGTCGCGACCGGTCTGGAGAAGCTCTACGCCGAGACCGGCGACGAGCTGCACCAGCCCGTCAGCATCCTGACGCAGATGGCCTCCGACGACACGACCTTCGCGCAGGCCGTCGGCGAGGACGAGGTCGATGCACCCCAGCTGCGCCACGACATCGAGACGGTCGGCGTCGTGGGCACCGGCACGATGGCGTCAGGCATCGTCGAGGTCTTCGCCAAGGCCGGCTATGACGTCGTGTACGTCGGGCGCAGCGCCGACAAGCTCGACGGCGTCCAGGCCCGCATCACCAAGAGCCTCGACAAGGCGATCTCGCGCGGCAAGCTCGACGAGGACGGCAAGTCGGCGGTGCTCGCGCGGCTCAGCGGATCGACGGAGCGTGAGGCGCTGGCCGGCGCCGACATCGTCGTCGAGGCGATCGCCGAGGACCTCGACGTCAAGCTCGAGCTGTTCCGCGATCTCGACCGCATCGCCAAGCCCGGCGCGATCCTTGCCACCACCACGTCCTCGCTGTCGATCACCTCGTGTGCAGAGGTCACCGCGCGGCCGCAGGACGTCATCGGCATGCACTTCTTCAACCCGGCCCCCGTCATGAAGCTCGTCGAGGTCGTGACCGCCGACGAGACGACGCCTGAGGTCGCCGAGACCGTACGCGCGCTGTGCCTGTCGATCGGCAAGCACCCGGTCTCCTGCGGTGATCGGGCGGGCTTCATCGTCAACGCGCTGCTGTTCCCCTACCTCAACGACGCGATCAAGCTCCACGAGGCCGATGGCGGTTCGCTCACCGAGATCGACGACGCCATGAAGGCGAGCAAGCTGCCCATGGGACCGTTCGAGCTGCTCGATGTCGTCGGCAACGACGTGTCGCTCGCGATCCAGGAGACCTTGGTCAGCACGTTCGGCCACGCGGGCTGGTTGCCGGCACCGACTCTGGAGCGTCTGGTCGCTGACGGAAAGCTCGGTCGCAAGACCGGAGCAGGCTTCCACACGTACTGATCGGCCAAAAGTTACGCGGATCGGGAAAGAGTTCTTTTTCCTGCGACGCCGGTAACTACCGCGTGCTCACCTCGTTGCACTGTCCATAGGGGTTCTCGGACAGGAGCAAGCGATGATCGGCATGTCACCCGTGATCGTGGCTGCGCGCATGGTGCGCATCGCAGCCGCAGTCTGCGCGGTTGGTTTGCTGATCGGCTACTTCGCGGTCGCGTCGTTCGCGAGCCGATACGGCTCCACGACACCGATGATTCTCGACAGCAAGAGCAGCGAGACGGCGTTGTCGACGGCGATCGCCGCACAGGAGTCAGCCGGGCTTCGGTGCAGCGAGAAGCCCACCCTGACTGACGTCGTGCTGTTCCAGGCTGAAGGGGCGGACGAGGTCACGATCCTCACGTTCGAGCAGGCGATCAAGGCGTCGAGCGCCCGAGAAGGCTGGATCAGGCGCTACTGCGCCTGACGCTGTTCGCGGCTCCGTAGACTGGGTTCATGTCCCGTCGTCGCGTCGCCCACCGCGTGCACCCGCCGCTGCGGACCACGACGGAGCAGGTCGAGGACAAGTCCGACGGCTCCTGGTACGTCCGGAAGCTCCGCGGCTCGGGCGCGGCCAAGGACTATCGCTGTCCGGGTTGCGACCAGCTGATCCGGCCGGCGACCCCGCACGTCGTGGCGTGGCCGGTCCAGAAGGCGCTGCTGAGCGAGGCAGCGATCGACGAGCGCCGGCACTGGCACACGGCCTGCTGGGCCAGGAAGCACTGAGAGGCACGCCCCAGATGACCGAGAAGATCCGAGGCAACTCCGTCCTGCCCGCCCGGCGGGAGCCGATCACCCTCGAGACTGCTGACGGCGTCAACCTCGTGGGGGAGCTGGCGCTGCCGCTGGAGGGCGATCCCGTGGCGACGATGATCTGCCTGCACCCGCTGCCGACGCACGGCGGCATGATGGACAGCCACCTGTTCCGCAAGGCGTCCTACCGGCTTCCTGCGCTCGCCGGCATCGCCGTCCTACGGTTCAACACGCGCGGCACGTCGAGTGTGCAGGGCACGAGTGGCGGGACCTTCGACAATGCCGTCGCCGAGCGCTTCGACGTCGCCGCCGCGGTGGAGTACGCCGAGTTCGCCGACCTGCCACACGTATGGCTCGTGGGCTGGTCGTTCGGCACGGACCTCACGCTGATGTACGGTCTCGAGCCCGTCGTCGAGGGTGCCGTGCTGCTGTCGCCGCCGCTGCGGAACGCGACTCCCGAGCACCTCCAGGCCTGGGCCGACTCCGGCAAGCCGGTCACAGCGCTCATCCCGGAGCACGACGACTACCTGCAGCCGGCCGCGGCCCGCGAGGGCTTCGCCGCGATCCCGCAGGCGGAGATCATCGCCGTCGACGGCGCCAAGCACCTGTGGGTCGGCGACTCCGAGCGCGTGCTTGACGAGATCACCCGCAAGCTGGCGCCGGGCGTCCCGGTGCCGCTGCCGGACACCTGGGACGGCCCGATGGAACGTGCCGATTCCTCGGCCTACCGCGACCGCACGGTCGCAGCATTCAAAGACGTTCCCCGCTGAGCCCAGCTGACTAGCGGGTCTTCTCCTCGACCTCTTCGTCGACGGCCTCGAACACGGCAGTGTCATCGGAGTCGTCCTCGGCAGCCTTGGACTGCTCGGACTTCGGCTCTGCCTTCGTCTCAGCCTTCGGCTCGGACTTGGCCTCCTCAGCCGCGGGCTTGTCGGCCTTGGGCTCTGCCTTGTCCTTGGGGTCGCTGTCCTGGACGGCAGTCGGTGCGAACGTCGAGACGATGTCGCGCAGCTGACCCATCTGGGCCATGATCCCGTCGCGCTTGCGCTGCAGCTCCTCGACCTCGGACCGCAGGACCCGGGTCTGGCGCTCCGCGTCAGTCGTCGCGCTGACCCGGATGTGCTGGGCCTCGGCGCTTGCGCCGGACACGAGCTGGCTGGCCTCGGCCTTGGCGTTGTCGAGCAGGCGAGCGGCTTCAGCGCTGGCGTTGTCCCGGGCCTTGGCGGCCTGGTCCATGATGTCGCGCGCGCGGTCGTCGGCAGCCTTGGCTCGGGTCTCGGCGTCCTTGACGAGCTTGGCGGTCTGCTCGGTTGCGGACGCGTGGTTCTCGGAGGCTTCGCGGGCGAGGCGCTCCTTCTCGACGGCGAGCACGCGGCGGGCCTCGGTCACCTCGCGGTCGGCGGCGGCACGAGCCTGCTCGACCTCGCGGGTCGCACCGAGACGCATGTTCTGGGCGTCCTGCTCGGCAGCGAGCTTGAGCTGGGCCGCTTCGCGCTCGGCGTGAGCGCGGAGGTCCTCGGTGTGGGCGATCGCGTCGGCGTGCATCGCCTCGGCGTCCTCGAGGAGCTGCTTGCGCTTCTCCTCGAGCTCGATGACGGCGCGGCCGCGCATCTCCTCGGCCTCGTGGTTGGCGGTGGCGCGGACGATCGCGGCTTCTTCCTCTGCCTTCTTGACCAGCTCGTCGGCCTCGCGCACGGCGCGGTTGCGTACGTCCTCGGCCTCCTGCTCGGCGAGGCCGAGCAGCTGGGCGGCGTGGTTGCCCAGGCCGGTGTAGGTCGGCTTCTCGACGGCTTCGACGCGGTCCTTGAGCTTCTCGATCAGGTCGCGCAGGTTGCTGTTCTCGGACTGGACCGCCTTGAGGCTCTCGGCGGCCTTCTGGAACTCGGCGGACTGGGTGCGAACCCAGGCGTCCACGGCATCGCTGTCGTAGCCGCCGCGGCGGGCGAGCGGGAAGGAAGCGTCGCCGGACTTCTCGGCGGCGTCGAAGATGGACAATCCGGACTGGTCGGACATGCTGTTCCCATTCGTGAAAGAGAGGGGGTTGTCAGGTGTGGGGTCCACCATACCTGCCGGAAAGGAGCATCAACACGGCCGATCTGCCCCTTCCCGACACGGCCGTCCAGAGTACGGACAGAGGCCTCAGACCCCTCGACAGCGCCGATGTGTTCCTCGGGGTCTTCGTTCCTCAGATCCCTCGGAACCTGTTGATCTTGTCGAGGTGCACGGCCCGCTTCTCGGCGTCGCGGACGCCCAGACCCTCCTCGGGAGCCAGGCACAGCACGCCGACCTTGCCCTGGTGGAGGTTGTGATGCACGTCGAGCGCGGCCTGGCCGGTCTCGGCAAGGGGATAGACCTTCGAGACCGTCGGGTGGATCAGACCCTTGTCGATCAGACGGTTGGCCTCGAAAGCCTCACGGTAGTTCGCGAAGTGCGAGCTCTTGATCTGCTTGAGGTTCATCCAGAGGTAGCGGTTGTCGTACTGGTGCATGTAGCCCGACGTCGACGCACACGTGATGATCGTGCCGCCCTTGCGCGTGACGTAGACGCTGGCACCGAACGTCTCGCGGCCCGGGTGCTCGAAGACGATGTCGGGGTCCTCGCCGCCGGTGAGCTCGCGGATCTTGGACCCGAGGCGCTTCCACTCCTTGGGGTCCTGGTTGTTCTCGTCCTTCCAGAACTTGTAGCCCTCGGCGGAGCGGTCGATCACGTGCTCGGCGCCGAGCGAGCGCACGATGTCGGCCTTCTCGGGCGAGGAGACGACACACACCGGGATCGCGCCGCCGTTGAGTGCCATCTGCGTGGCGTACGAGCCGAGGCCGCCGGACGCCCCCCAGATCAGGACGACATCGCCCTGCTTCATGTTGGCGCCGTTCTTGCTGACCAGCTGGCGGTACGCCGTGGAGTTCACCAGGCCGGGGCTCGCGGCCTCCTCCCACGAGAGGTGGTCGGGCTTGGGCATGAGCTGGTTGGACTTGACGATCGCCAGCTCGGCGAGGCCGCCGAAGTTGGTCTCGAATCCCCAGATGCGCTGCTGGGGGTCCATCATCGTGTCGTCGTGGCCGTCGGGTGACTCCAGCTCGACCGAGAGGCAGTGGGCGACGACCTCGGCGCCGGGCTTCCACGCCGTGACGCCGGGGCCGGTGCGGAGGACGACGCCGGCCAGGTCGGAGCCGACGACGTGATACGGCAGGTCGTGACGCTTGGTGTACTCGCTCAGGCGGCCGTAGCGCTCGAGGAATCCGAACGTCGACACGGGCTCGAAGATCGAGGTCCACACGGTGTTGTAGTTGATCGCGCTCGCCATCACCGCGACGAGTGCCTCCCCGGGGGCGAGCTCGGGAATCGGCACGTCGTCGAGATGGAGGCTCTTGCGCGGGTCCTTGTCGCGGCTCGCGAGGCCTTCGAACATGCCGACCTCGTCCTTGTGGACGGTGATCCCCTGGTACGTCTCGGGGAGCGCGATGTTCGCGAAGTCCTCGGGGGAGGTGTCGCCGGCCTGGATGGCGTCAAGAATGTTCTGCACGTCTGAAGTCCTTCGGTCGGGGTCTCCGCGATGTTACTAAGCGTTAACTTTCCCGGCTATGGACTGTGATCCGGAACTCAGTGTGATGCGGCCGGTTCCACCAGCTCGACCAGCACGCCCCCGGCGTCCTTCGGGTGCACGAAGTTGACGCGTGAGTCGGAGGTGCCGCGCTTGGGGGCGTCATAGAGGAGCCGGACGCCGCGTTCGCGGAGGATCGCCGAAACCGCTTCGATGTCGGCCACGCGGTAGGCGAGCTGCTGGATGCCCTGGCCGTTGCGCGCGAGGAACTTGGCGATCGTGGACTCGTCGCTGAGCGGCGCGAGGAGCTGGATGCGCTGGTCGGAGTCGCCGACCGCGAGCATCGCCTCGCGTACGCCCTGCTCCTCGTTGATCTCCTCGTGCACGGAGTGCAGTCCGAACGTCGAGGCATAGAACTCGAGGGCGTCGTCGAGGTCAGGCACCGCGATGCCGACGTGGTCGATCGCGAGGAGGAGGTGGTCTGGAACAAGGGGACTGTCGGGCATGGAGACGAGGGTATGGCACCCGACTGGCATCGCGGCGTGATCCATCGCACAGAAACCGGCACGGACGTTACCTCTGAGTAAAGTGGAGATCACGGTCTTTACGAAAGACGTGTCTTGCGAAGGAGCAACCCCATGACCCAGTCCGTGATCGTCGCCGGTGCGCGAACCCCGATCGGCCGCCTCCTCGGTGGCCTGAAGACCCTCTCGGGCTCGGACCTCGGTGGTCTGGCCATCAAGGGAGCCCTCGAGAAGGCGGGCGTGACCGGCGACCAGGTCGACTACGTGATCATGGGGCAGGTTCTCGGCGCCGGAGCCGGCCAGGTGCCGGCCCGCCAGGCCGCGTTCAAGGGCGGCATCCCGCTGACGACACCGTCCATCACGATCAACAAGGTGTGCCTGTCGGGCATCAACGCGATCGCGCTCGCCGACCAGCTGATCCGCGCGGGCGAGCACGAGATCATCGTCGCCGGCGGCCAGGAGTCGATGACGCAGGCACCGCACATGCTGCTGGGATCGCGTGAGGGCACCAAGTACGGCGACACCAAGCTGACCGACCACATGGCGTACGACGGCCTGTGGGACGCGCTCACCGACCAGGCCATGGGTGGTCTGACCGAGCAGATCAACGCCGACGGCACCAAGCTCAGCCGCGAGGAGCAGGACGCGTTCAGCGCCCGCTCGCACCAGCTCGCCGCGACGGCGCAGAAGAACGGCGTCTTCGACGAGGAGATCGTCCCGGTCGAGATCCCGCAGCGCAAGGGCGATCCGATCGTCGTCAGCGCCGACGAGGGTGTCCGCGGTGACACCACGGTCGAGTCGCTCGGCAAGCTCCGCCCCGCCTTCAGCAAGGAGGGCACGATCACCGCTGGCTCGGCGAGCCAGATCTCCGACGGTGCCGCCGCGGTCGTCGTCATGAGCAAGGCCAAGGCCGAGGAGCTCGGACTGTCGTGGATCGCCGAGATCGGCGCCGCCGGCGTCGTGGCCGGCCCCGACTCGAGCCTGCAGCTGCAGCCTGCCAACGCGATCGCCAATGCCGCAGCCAAGGAGGGCATCGCGGTCAGCGACATCGACCTGTTCGAGCTCAACGAGGCATTCGCCGCGGTCGGCATCGAGAGCACCCGCGCGATGGGCATCTCCGAGGACAAGGTCAACGTCAACGGCGGGGCCATCTCGCTGGGCCACCCGATCGGCGCGAGCGGCGCCCGGATCGTCCTGCACCTCGCGCTCGAGCTGGGCCGCCGCGGTGGCGGCATCGGCGCGGCCGCGCTGTGCGGCGGCGGCGGCCAGGGTGACGCCCTGATCATCCGCGTCCCCAAGAAGTAGTCCCCAGACGGTGAGCCGAGGCAGCCGCGCCATTCCCGTCGCCGAGCTCGTGGAACGTGCGCGAGCCGGCGAAGCCCGGGCCGTGGCGCGGCTGATCTCGTTGGTCGAGGACCGTTCGCCGTCCCTGCGCGAGGTCAGCGCAGCGCTGACTCCGCACACCGGCTCGGCGCACATCGTCGGCATCACGGGGTCACCGGGCGTCGGGAAGTCGACCTCCACCTCGGCCCTGGTCACCGCGCTCCGCGCCCAGGGCAAACGGGTCGGCGTGCTTGCGGTCGACCCCACGTCGCCGTTCTCCGGGGGAGCGCTGCTCGGAGACCGCGTACGCATGCAGGATCACGCGACGGACCACGGCGTCTACATACGCTCGATGGCGAGTCGGGGACACCTCGGCGGGCTCTCGGCGTCGGCGCCGCAGGCGTTGCGGGTGCTGGACGCCGCGGGCTGCGACGTCGTACTCGTCGAGACCGTCGGCGTCGGCCAGTCGGAGGTCGAGATCGCCGGGCTGGCCGACACCACGCTCGTGCTGCTGGCTCCGGGCATGGGCGACGGCATCCAGGCGGCCAAGGCCGGCATCCTCGAGATCGGTGACATCTTCGTCGTCAACAAGGCCGATCGGGACGGCGCCCAGTCGACCCGTCGCGAGCTGCGCTCGGTCATCTCGATGACGGAGCGGGACGACAGCGCGTGGAAGCCGCCGATCGTGCTGACCGTGGCGACCAGGGGAGAAGGTGTCGACGAGGTGGCGGAGCAGATCGCCGCGCATCGCGAGCACCTCGGCGGGTCAGGGGAGCTCGAGCGCCGGCGCCTGGCGCGGCTGCGGCGGGAGATCGAGGCGCTCGCGCTGACCGAGGTGCAGTCCAGGTTCGCCGGTCTGTCGGGTGACGCCCGCCTCGACACGCTCGCTGAGCAGGTCCTGGCCGGCGAGACCGACCCGTTCGCGGCCGCCGACACCCTCGTCGAGCACGTCTGACGGGGCCTTTCGACCCGGACTCGCCGCCTCGGCGCGCCTTCGCGGCATGTCCAGGGGTCTTCGACACAATGGTCGGGTGCTCAAGAAGGTCTTCCTCCTGCTGCTCGTCGGCTTCGTGATCTATTACTTGTTGTCGACCCCAGCCGATGCTGCCGACTTCGTGAGCAGCTCCTTCGGCGGGATCATGGACGCCTTCCAGCGGGTGGGCGTGTTCGTCAACGAGCTCGTCAACTAGGTCTCTGATGTTCCGGGCGCTGCTCGACCGACTGCCCGACCAGGAGATCGACAGCCATCTCCTCGCCGACGAGGGCGAAGTCGTGATCGACCTCGTACGCCACCACAACATCGTGTTCTGGAAGCCCATCGCCGAGGGCGTCGGCACCGTCGTGCTGTGGACCCTGGCCGTCATCGGCCCGATCCAGCTCGGCTGGCTGTTCATCGTCGGCGGCCTGGGCCTCGCGCTGCACGCGCTCTACCTCGCGATGCGCGAGCGGCGCGACGTCTTCGTCGTCACCAACATGCGCGTGTTCAGGGCGACCGGAGTGTTCTCGGTTCGCATCGCCACGATGCCGATCACCCGCATCCTCGACATCACGGTCGAGAAGCCGCTGCTCGGCCGCCTCCTCGGCTACGGCCATTTCATCTTCGAGTCCGCAGCCCAGGCCCAAGGGCTCCGCCACATCCGCTACATCGGTGATCCCGATGCGCGTGACCTCACCATCCAGCGAGTCGTACAGCGCTCGGGTCTGCGCGGCCGCACGATCGAGCAACGCCTGTTGGAAGGGAGCTGATCGACACCCGCCACGCCCCGTTCGCGCCAGTTCATACACTGGGCGCATGAACTTCTCGCGCCCCGGCGCCATCGACCTGTCCGCGCTGAAGCAGCCCGCGGCTCGTCCCGGCCAGCCCGCATCCGGCAGTGGGTCGTACGTCGTCGACATCACCGAGCAGAACTTCCAGACCGAGGCCCTGCAGGCCTCGATGAACTACGTGGTCGTCCTGAGCCTCTGGTCGCCACGCTCACCGCAGAGCGAGAGCTTCAACGCCCTGCTCGGCAACCTGATCTCCCAGTACGGCGGCCAGATCGTCCTGGCGCAGGTCGACATCGACGCCAACCCCACGATCGCGCAGGCGCTCCAGGCCCAGGCCGTGCCCCTGGTCGTCGGACTCGTCAAGGGGCAGCCCGTGCCGCTGTTCCAGGGCACGGTCGACGAGGCGGAGGCGCGTCGCTACTTCGACGAGCTCGTCAACGTCGCCGCACAGAACGGTGTGACCGGGCGGGCGCAGTCGAACGGTGAGAGCGCCGACGCCCCGGAGGACGTCGAGGAGCCTGAGGACCCCAGGTTCGCCGCGGCCGATGAGGCGTTCGCCGCGAGCGACTTCGACACCGCGGTCGCCGAGTACGAGAAGCTGCAGGCGCAGTACCCCGCCGACACCGAGATCTCCGAGCGGCTGGCCGGCGTCAAGCTCCTCGCTCGCACGCAGGGAGCCGACCTGCAAGCTGCTCGCAAGGCGGCAGCCGACGCGCCTGACGATCTTGACGCGCAGATGCTGGTGGCCGACCTCGATGTCAGCGGCGGCCACGTCGACGACGCCTTCGACCGGCTGATCCAGCTCGTCAAGCGAACCTCCGGTGACGATCGGGAGCGCGTACGCCAGCGACTCCTCGACCTGTTCACTGTCGTCGGCGTCGCCGATCCGCGCGTCGCGACGGCCCGCCGGGCTCTCGCCTCGGCGCTTTTCTGACCCGTTCGGCGGACGCCGCCAACGTCAACCTGTCCGGTCGGGGGCTCGATCCCCGATAGGCTCACGGCGGCGTCAGTCGTTGGTGCCCCGAGAGGGAGTGTGGAGATGCGCAAGAGGCTGGGTTGGGCACTTTCCGTGCTCGGCGTCCTCGTCGCGATCCTCGGACTCGCCGTCATGGTGCTGCTCGGACCGGACAGCCGGTTCTCGACCGGCCCGCACCCGGTCGACACCGACGGGATCGCGATCGTCACTGCCCCCAAGGTCATCTCCTGGGCCGATGTGCAGGTCGACCTGCTCGCCGAGGTGCCGGTGCGGAAGCCGGTCTTCGTCGGCATCGCCAACAGCGTCGACGTGCAGAACTACGTCGGCAAGACCCAGCGCCTCGAGGTCACCGGCTTCGAGACGCCTTGGAACGTCCACACCCGCGAGGTCAAGGGCAAGGCCAACCTGCCGAGCGCCCCGACCGCGATCGACTGGTGGATCGAGCAGTCGGCCGGACTCGGCGGCGCCAGCATCAGCACGCAGCTGCCTGATGAGACGGTCTCGGCCGTGATCCTCTCGGTCGGCTCGACCAACCTCTCGGGTGTCGAGGTCACGCTGGCGTACGGCCTCAAGGGCGGCTTCTACAAGGGCATCGCCCTGCTGCTGCTCGGGCTCGCAGCGATCTGGTCCGGCTGGTGGCTCCGTCGCGACGCCGGGATGTGGCTGGCCCCCGCCTACGAGGAAGGCCCGATCATCGAGGAAGAGGTCGTCTACGTCTACGTCGACGAGGAGGGCGTCGAGCACGAGATGTCGGCGGAGGAAGCGGAGCAGTACGACGTCGTCGACGAGTCCGTCGAGATCGTCGCCGATGCGCCTGAGGACGCCGAGCCCGAAGCCGAGCCCCAGGAGCCCGAGGCCGAGCCGGATGCCGAGCTCGAGGAACCTGAGCCGGAACCGGCCAAGCCCCGGATCCCCGGCGTCATGACGGCCGCAGAGATCGCGGCCGGCGCCGAGCCGGAACCTGTGTCCATACCGGAGCCCGAACCCGCGCCGGAGCCGGCCGGCGACGACCGGGTGGTCTACATCTTCGTCGACGAAGACGGCGTGGAGCACGAGGTGAGCGCGGACGAGCTCGGCGACTTCGAGATCGTCGACGAGGAGGAGGAGCCATGAGACGACTGGCCCTGCTCGCGCTGACCTGCGCGCTGGTGCTGTCGGCGTGCGCCGTCCCGCACCGTCGCGGCGACGTCACGCTCGAGAAGACCGCGGCGCGCAAGTCCGAGGTGACGGCGGTGTTCAACCAGTACCGGAAGGTCCGCAACACCGCGATCGAGCTGCTCGACGCCAAACCCCTGTCGATCGTCGAGAGCGGACCGGTGCTCGCGATCGACTCCGGCTCGTTTGCCGTGTCGCAACGGCTCGCCAAGACGCAGAAGCAGGACACCGCCTCGGTCGAGGTCACTGACGTGCAGACGCCACGGTTCGGCACGTACCCCTTGTGGTTCTTCGCGGTCGTGCGCGACGCCAAGGCCGGCGTCAACCGGGTCCAGATCTTCGAGCGTGAGACGGCAGTCGAGCCGTGGCTGCTGGTGGCGAGTCCGGAGACGCTGGCCGACACGCCGATCCCGGACATTCGCCGTGAAGGCTCCCAGGCGATGACCGTCAAGCCTGGTGACGGTGTCGGGATGTCGATGTCAGCGACCGAGGCCGCCAAGGCGTACGCCGCATCGCTAGCCAACCCTTCCTCGCCCGACGCCGCCAAGGTGGCTGACGACGCGTTCATCAAGCAGATGCGCAAGACGGCGGAGAACAACTCCAAGCTCGGCGGCGTGAAGTTCACGCAGTCGTGGGCCAGCGATGACGTGAAGTTCGTGCTGCGCACCACCGACGGGGGAGCGCTGGCGTTCGTCACGTTGCTGCGGCTCGACACCTACGAGGTCAAGGATGGCCTCACGGTCAGCTGGCCTGATGGCACCCCGCAGAAGGCATTTCTTTCCTCGGGCATCTCCAGCTCGGGCAAGCTGCGCTACTACCACCAGGTGCTGATGTACATCCCCGGCGGGAGCGGAAAGCCCCGCGCGATCGGCCAGTACGGCGGCGTCGTGAGTGCCGATGCGCAGTGAGATGCGGATGGGGGCCCTCACCCGCTACGATGGTCGAGTTGCACGACGTTGGATTCTACGGCTGATCGAGTTCCGCAAGGTAGCTAGTTCTTCTCGCAGGTTTTAAATGTGTGTCGCGACAGTCGCTCGCGAAAGACGTGAGCGGCACTCGCCAAAGAGGAGAAACAAACATGGCTACAGGAACCGTCAAGTGGTTCAACGCTGACAAGGGCTTTGGATTCATCGCCCCCGACGACGGCAGCGAAGACGTTTTCGCGCACTTCAGCGCCATCGCGACCAGCGGCTACCGCTCGCTGGACGAGAACCAGAAGGTCGAGTTTGACGTCGAGCAGGGCCAGAAGGGCCTGCAGGCGACGAACATCCGTCCCCTCTGATCTTCTTGATCTGAAGTAGCACCTACGAAGGCCCGGGAGCTTGCTCCCGGGCCTTCGTCATGCCCGGACACTCCAGCGGGGTTATTCGGCGGCTTTGGGGGCTTCGCGGTAGGTCGGCAGCGATCCGGACTCGACCGCGTCGAGCAGCTCGATGGCGGCCGCGGCAGCGTTCGCGCGTACGGTCGCCGGGTCGCACCACCGTACGGACTTGATCTCGGTGGCCTGCAGCGTCATGCCCTCGGTGATCGAGCTGTCGACGACTCCGAGGTCGAACAAGAAGATGCATGCGTCGTCCCACCCGCGCCACGCCGGCAGCCAGTTGACCGTGATGAGGTCGCGGACCTCGACCGTGATGCCGAGCTCCTCCTCGAGCTCGCGGACGAGCCCGAGCGAGGGCGCCTCCCCGACCTCGACGACGCCACCGGGCAGGTCCCATTCCCGTTTGTAGGTCAGCTCGCAGAGCAGGACCCGGCCGCGCTCGTCGCGGAGCAGGCCCTGGCTGATGACCCGCTTGGTGGGCAGCCCCGCATTGAGGATCGCGATGAACCCGTCGCGGCTGTGCGGCTCCGGGTCGCCGACGATCCGCGCGAGCAGCGCCCGGTCGGGATCGTCGCCGGCGCCGCGGAGGACACCTTCGCGCCGCATGCCGGCGATCGACGCTGCGCGGACGTCGCTGAGTCGCTCGATCGGGACACGGGCCTCGACCCGCGTCATGCCGAGGTCGTCGAAGGCGTACGCCAGGGCGAGGCGGAGCGCCCGGACCGCGACCGGGATGTTGTCGGTGCCGGCGTTCCAACGGATCGACGCGGTGCGTCCGTCCTCGCCGCGGAGCGCGACGGTGCCGACCCGTTCGCCGTCGAGCATGATCGCGAATCCGGTGAACTCCTCGGAGCCGGACGTCGGCTCGAGCACGAGGTCGCCGTCGCGGAGGGTCTCGGTCACGCGTTCAGGCTACCGACCCTCCGCGGGCGACTCTCTGCGTACCTAGCCGATCGGGCCCGCCTTGAGGGTGACCGTCGCGGTGTGGTTCGTGCCGGAGGAGTCGGTCCACGACACGTTGACCGACTTCCCGGCCTCGACGCCGGCCACGAGGTTGGACAGCTGTGACGCGGACGTGATCGACGAACCGTTGAACGCGGTGATCGTGCTGCCCCGGGTGATGCCGGCGGACTCGGCCGCCGATCCGTCGACGGTGCCGGCCACGAGCGCTCCGTCGGCCTCGCCGAAGGCCTGCGCCATCTGCACGCCGAGGAATCCGGTGCTCCCGACGTGCACCGTGCTGCTCTCGTTGCCGTTCTCGATCTGTGCGGCGATCGTGAGTGCCTGCTCGATCGGGATGGCGTACCCGGTCACGTCGGTGCTACCGCTCGAGGCCGCGGTGTTCATGCCGATGACCTCGCCGTCGCTGTCGTAGAGCGCACCGCCGGAGTCGCCGGCAATGATGTCGGCGGAGACCTTGATCAGACCGCTGAGCCGCTCCGATGCGCCGCCGGCATCCGACCGCACCGTGATCGACTGGTTGAGGGCCGCCACGGTGCCGGCCGACGCGCTGGCCGGGCCACCGTCACCGTTGGCGTTGCCGACGCCGGTGACCTTGTCGCCGACCTGCACTGCGCTGGACGTGTCGGGCTTGATCGTGGTGAGCCCGGAGGCGTTCTGGAGCTGCAGCACCGCGACGTCGTGCGCGGAGTCGTAGCCGATCACCGCGGCGCGGTACGTCTTGCCGGTCGACACGACCTGGACGCTGATCGCCGTGGCACCCGCGACCACGTGGTGGTTCGTCAGGATCTCGCCGTCTGAGGTCAGGATCATCCCGGTCCCCGCCGCCTGGCCGACGCCGTAGTCGACGGTCGTGTTGATGTAGACCAGGCCGGCTTCCTGCGCCGCCGTGGCGTCAGTCGTGCCCTGGAGGGTCTCCAGCGACCGAGCCTGCGGATCGAGCGGCAGGACCGTGGCATCCCGATGTGACTGGTTGCCGGTCGGCAGCTGGGCCTGGGTCGACGCGGTGGTCGTCGAGCTGTCGTCCGCCTGTGCGGCGTACGCGAGTCCCGAGACCCCGAGGATTGCCGCGCCGGCCATGGCGGCGATGCCGGCGCGACCCGGACGTCGATGCGTACGCGCGTGCGTGGGCGGTTGGGGGTTGGATGTCTGGGTGTCCGGCTGATCGTTCATGGCGTGCTCCTCATTGAGTCCTGTCCTCGACTCAAGTCCGGATTGGTATGGGAACGCTGTGAGCCGGCACAACTTGTGGTGAGAGTTGGTTGCGTACGCTCGTGGGATGAGTGAGGAGCGAGCAGTCGCCGCCGTCGAGGACACTGGAATCGCGTACGAGGTGACCCGTCACGGCCCGGTCGGCTCGCTCGCGGAGGCGGCAGCCGCACGCGGCATCGAGCCGAGGCAGCTGGTCAAGAGCCTGGTCGTCCGCCGTGCGGATGACGACTTCCTGTTCGTTCTGGTGCCGGGCGACCGGACGATCTCATGGCCCAAGCTGCGCCAGCTCCTCGGCGTGTCCCGGCTGTCGATGCCAGACGCGGCGATCGCGCTGGAGGCCACGGGCTACGAGCGCGGGACTATCACGCCATTCGGGTCCCTTCGCGCGTGGCCCGTCGTTGTCGACGAGCGGGTGAGCGGGACCATCTCGGTCGGTGGAGGGGCCCATGGCGTCGGCATCACGGTCGACGCAGCGGACCTGGTCCAGGCACTGGATGCGCAGGTCGCGGACGTCTCCGAACCGCAATAGGCCCTGCTGTTTCCGCGCCCGCGGAGCCGAGACGGTGCGATGATCGACCATGACCGACACCGAGCTCGACACCGCCTGCGCGGAGTTCGATCGCGCCGTCACGCAGCGCGATCACGACGTCGCGGAGCGCATCCTGCACCCGGAGTTCGCACTTGTCCTGGTGCATCCGACCCCCGCTGTCATGCCTCGCCAGCGATGGCTCGAGACGCTCGACGGCTACATCGTCGACGAGTGGGAGGTCGAGGAGGCGCTTCTGGACTCGAGTGACGACATCGCGTCCGTGCTCCGACGGGTTCGTATGCAGGCCACGGTGCTCGGCGAGGACCGCAGCGGCACGTTCATCGTCAGCGACACCTGGCTCCGCACAGGGCTCGGATGGCAGGTCTGGCGACGCCACTCGACCCCGCTCCAGGCGGGACGCATGCCCGGGGCGTGAGCACCTCTGACGTACTCGCAGTATCCCGTGGACCGTGACCTGTGCCACGATGCCACGGTGGAACTCGACGACCTGCTCTGGATGCTGACGGCCCTGGCCGCTGTCGTCGTCCTTCTGACGCGGATGCGACTGTCCGCGACGGGCCGGCAACCAGGCCATGCCCAGATCCCCGGAACGATCCTCAACGCACACACTGTGCTCGGTGTGGCCGCACTTGCGGTCTGGATCTACTACCTGACCTCACCGAGTGACGTGCTCGGCATCCTGGCCCTGGTCGTGTGGTGGGTCGAGGTCGTCGTCGGCATCCTGATCCTGGCGCGGTGGCTTCCTGGCACGGGCAGGCACGCAGCCCCGGCAGTTGATGACAGCTGGGCCGAGGGGCCGTACCTCTCGATCCTGGGGCATGTGGGTCTGTTGTTCGGTGTCATCTTCTTCACGTACTGCGTGCTCGCGGGACAAGTCAGCTAGGTTCATGCTTGACCTCAACCTTGGTTGAGGTTGTTGGCTGGTGTCGAGATCATCGGACACCACCAAGGAGCACCACATGCCCCGAGCACTCATCACCGGCGGTTCGGCCGGCCTCGGCCACGCGCTGGCCGCAGGCCTGGTCGCACGTGGCTGGGACGTCGTCATCACCGGCCGCGACCAGGCCCGGGTCACGACCGTCGCCCGACAGCTGGGCCCTCACGTCATAGCCGTGTCAGGCGATGTGACCGACGCCTGGCACCGAGCCGCGCTCGCGGAGGTCGCGACCGATGGCCTCGACCTGCTCGTCAACAACGCGAGCACCCTTGGCGTGAGCCCGCTCCTGCCGGTGCTCGAGCTGGACGATCAGGTGTGGCGTGACGTCTGGGAGACGAATGTCGTCGCGCCGACGGCGCTGATCCGTGCGCTCCGCCCATCCCTCAATCCTGGGGCGGCGGTCATCAACATCACGTCGGACGCCGCGGCGGAGCACTACGAGACGTGGGGCGCGTACGGGGCCAGCAAGGCTGCGCTCGAGCACCTCACGCTGACCCTTGCCGCGGAGGAACCGGATGTGCGGTGGTGGACCGTCGACCCGGGCGACATGCGTACGCAGATGCATCAGGACGCCTTCCCCGGCGAGGACATCTCGGACCGACCACTGCCAGAAAGCGTCGTGCCGGCCTTCCTGGCGCTGCTCGACCAGCGGCCACCCAGCGGGCGCTACCGCGCGGCCGAGCTCGTTCCGGCGAATGCAGGCGTCTGACATGACGAAGCTCGACATCTCGCCCCTGACGACGTTCGCGCCACCCGGCAATCGCACGGCACCCTCGCCGGCCGAAGCGCGCGGGCTGCACCGCGACGACGTACGCCTGCTGGTGGCGCACGGCGACCGGTTGAGGCATGCCAATTTCGGCGACCTGGCCGAGCATCTGGAGCCGGGCGATCTCGTGGTCGTCAATGCGTCGCAGACCGTCGCAGGCGAGGTCGACGCCGTGCTGGCGGGCCACGGGGCGTCGAACGGCGAGGTCGTGGTGCATGTCGCGACCGACCTGCGTGACGGAACCTGGGTCGTCGAGGTGCGTACGGCACCCGACGCCGCGTGGGCCGTGCTCGACGCCGCGGCCGGCCAGAGCTTGACGCTGACGGGTGTCGGCGAGCGGGCCGTGCTCACCCTGCTCGAGCCGTATCCCCGCGAGGACTCATCACCCACCGGCACCGGCAACCGGCTCTGGCGCGCTGGGTCCGCCGGGGAGACCGATCTGCCGGCGCTGCTCGCACGCGTCGGGCGCCCGATCGCGTACGGGTATCTCGACCGGCGGTACCCGATCGACGACTACCGGACGATCTTCGGCACGACGCCGGGCAGCGCGGAGATGCCGAGCGCCGCCCGGCCGTTCACCCCGGAGGTCGTGACCCGGCTCGTGTCGCGCGGCATCGCGATCGCGCCGATCCTGCTGCACACCGGCGTCTCGTCGCAGGAAGCCGGAGAGGCGCCGCAACCCGAGTGGTTCGAGGTCAGCGAGTCGACCGCGCGACTGGTGAACGCCACGCGGGCCGGGGGAGGGCGCATCATCGCCGTCGGCACCACCGTCACCAGGGCGCTCGAGTCTGCCGTGCAGGGCGCGGCCGGCCGCGCGCAGGTCCGGGCGAGCGAGGGCTGGACCGATCGTGTCGTGACGCGTGACGCGCCGCCGCTGGTGGTCGATGGGCTCATCACGGGCTGGCACGATCCTGCGGCGTCCCACCTGCTGCTCGTCGAAGCCGTCGCGGGTCCACGTGTGACCCAGGTGGCGTACGACGCCGCGGTGGAGCACGGCTACCACTGGCACGAGTTCGGCGACTCGGCGCTGCTGCTGCCCGAGCGGGCTGAGGCCCTCGCCGCCTGACCGCAAAGAATTGTTTGCAAAGAGTCCTTTGCAGTCGTACGCTCGCGGGATGAGCCTCACCAACAAGGTCGTCGAGGACCTGGACACCCTCAAGGCAGTCTCGCACCCGCTCCGGATGCAGCTGCTCGGCGCGCTGCGTCGACTGGGACCCTCGACGGCATCCGAGCTGGCCCGTGAGCTGGGGGAGTCGAGCGGCTCGACGTCGTACCACCTGCGCCAGCTCGAACGCTTCGGCTTCGTGAGCGACGACGACGAGCAACCGTCGGGCCGGGAGCGGCGCTGGAAGTCGTTGTACGACCTGACGACCTATCCGGCAGCGTTGGCCGATCTCGACGGCGGCCGGGAGTATCTCGACGTCGTCCGTCGGCGTCAGGAGGAGCACCTTCGGGAGGGGCTCCGGGCGTGGACCGAGCACCGCCCCGGCATCGGCATGAGCGACTACTCGCTGGCGCTCGATCCGGACGACCTCGAGGCGCTGGAGCAGGAGATCTTCGCGGTCGTGCAGCGGTACGCCGCCAAGAAGGGCTCAGAGCGAGTCACCCTGCACGTCCTCACCCTTCCCAGGACCTCGATGAGCGAGCGCGGCGAATGACTCTGCGGACGCGCTTCTGGCTGCTCGCGGCGCTGCGCTGGCTGCCGACAGGGTTCATCATCCCGGTCAGCGCGCTTCTGCCGCTCGAGCGTGGCCTCACGATCGCGGAGTATGGCGCGGTGGCCGCGACCCAGGGGTTCGTCGTGCTGCTGCTCGAGCTGCCGACCGGCGGCTTTGCCGATGCGCTCGGTCGCAAGCCCGTCTTCGTCGCCTCGGCGGCGGTCGCCCTCGCGTCGTACGTCATGTACGCCCTCGCGCACGCGCCGCTCGCTTTCATGGCCGCGAGCGCGCTGAGCGGGGTCTTCCGTGCGCTCGACAGCGGCCCGCTCAGTGCGTGGTTCGTCGACGCCGTCCATGAGGACGAATCAGTCACGAACCGCAGCAAGACGGTCGTTCGGGGGCTGTCGGGCTATGCCAGCGTCGTCGGCGCGTCGATCGCAGCGGGGGCGGTCATCTCCGGACTTTTCATCGCGTGGGCACCGCTGGGCAGGGAGAACTCGCTCGCCCTGCCGTTCTGGATCGCCGCGGCCCTCGCGGTCGTCCAGATCATCGTCGCCTCGGTGATCATGCATGAGGACCGATCGGCCCGGGTCGCAGGTGTTTCCCGTTCGATCCGGGCCACACCACGGGTCGTGCTCGACGGCGTACGCCTGTTGTGGCGGTCCCGAGTGCTGCGAGCGCTCGTCGCGGTCGAGCTGTTCTGGGGCTTCGGCATGATCGCGTTCGAGTCGTTCATGCCCATCCGGCTGTCCGAGCTGCTCTCCGACCGCGACCAGGCCGCGGCGATCATGGGCCCCGTCACGGCCGCGGCATGGGGCGTCTCCGCAGTCGGCGCCGCAGCGGTGCCCCTGCTGCTGCGCCGCTGGAGCATGGTCGGTGTCTCGGTCGCGCTACGACTCGCGCAGGGCGCCACCGTCGTCGGCATGGGCCTGGCAATGGGCCCCGTCGGTCTGATCCTGGGGCTCTTCGCGACGTACGCCGTGCACTCCGCGGCCGGCGCGATCTACGAGACGTTGCTGCACGAGCAGGTCGGCAAGGAGAACCGGGCGACCGTGCTGTCGCTGGCGTCCATGGCGATGCAGCCGGCCGGATCGATCGGCGCGATCACGCTGGGCATGATCGCGACCGGCGCGTCGACAGGATTCGCGATCGTCGTCGGCGGGATCGTGCTCGCGCTGGCAGCGCCGCTGTTCCTCGTACGGGAGCCGGTCAGCGCGGGGGCGGCAGGTCGTCGCGACGGCGCTCGGTCCGCTGACCGTTGATGATGAGGCTGACGATGATGCCGAGGGCGCCAGCAGCCATCAGGATCCAGCCGACAGTCGTGAGCTCCACGTCCTGGATGTTGTCCCGCACCGCGAAGGCGAGGATGCCGCCAAGGGCCAGGAGAAATATGGATCCACCGATGTACATGTGCGTTACCTTCCCTCAGGGAACTTCCCTTCGACGGTAGCGCCGGGCCGGCAGGCTCGCATTCCGGAGAGCGTCAGGGTGGCGGGATCTCGCCGGAACCGCGGACGAGAAACGACGTCGGCACGACGATCTGCTGAACCGGTTCGGTGTCCCCGCCGATGCGGGCCAGGAGGCGTTCAGCGGCCATCCGCCCGATGAGGTGCGGATCCTGGGCGATGACGCTGATCGCGGGGGAGACCAGGTCGCCGAGCGAGATGTCGTCGAACCCGACGACGGCGATCTCGTGCTCGAGGCCGAGGCTCCGCAACGCGCGTACGACGCCGATCGTCACGAGGTTCTGCGCCGCGAAGATCGCCGTCGGCGCCGGGCTCGACTGCAGCATCGCGCGGGTCGCGGTCTCGGCGAGGTACTCGTTGGACAGGTCCTGGACGACGTGGGTCGCGGCGCGGGCGGCCCAGCACGCCTGGCGATAGCCCTCAAGGCGCAGGCGGGCGGTGGGCAGGAACTGCCGGTCGCCCATGAACGCGATGTGCCGGTGACCGTACGAGATCAGGTGCTCCGTTGCGAGCCGGGCGCCGCTCTCGTTGTCGACCACGACGGTGTCGGTCTCGATGCCGTCCACCCCACGGTCGACCAGCACGATGGGCATGCCGGCGTCCATCTCGTGTTGCAGTGCCGTCGGGTCGGGACCTGCGGGCATCACGATGAGGCCGTCGACCTGGTACGACCCCATGGTCGGCACGAGCTCCCGCTCCCGCTCGGGATCCTCGTCGAGGCTGGCCGAAAGCACCGCGAAACCGGCGGCGCCCGCGGCGTCCTCAACGCCACGGTGGACCTGGGCGTCGAACGGGTTGGACACGTCGCCGAGCAGGAGGCCGATGCTCAGGGTGCGGCGATCCGCACGACGGAGTGAGCCCGCGCTGACGTCGCGCCGGTAGGCGAGGCGTTCGACGGCAGCGCGTACGCGAGCGGCCGTGGCCTCGCCGACGTAGCCCTCGCCGTTGACGACGCGCGAGACCGTCTTGATGCCGACGCCGGCTTCACGCGCGACGTCCTTCATCGTGGCCCGCTGTCGCGGGGCTGGTTTGGGTGACAACGGTGTCATGCATCACACCCTACCCTTGACGGCGGGCAAACGTGTGAGGTAGAACACTGTATGACAACGATGTCAGACGGTCTGGCGTTGTGAGAGGAATCATCGTGAAAACACCATCTGCCCACCGGCGCCGTTTCGCAGCCGCCGCGGTTGCCGTGCTGGCATCCACGCTGGTGCTCTCGGCGTGCGGCGGCTCCGACTCCGGCTCGGGCGGCAAATCGTCCGACGTCGGCGTCTCGCTCATCGTCAAGACGACCAGCAACCCGTTCTTCGTGGCGATGCAGAACGGCGCCAAGAAGGCCGCCAAGGAGAACGGCGTCGACCTCAAGCTCGCTGCCGGCAAGACTGACGGCGACGAGGACACCCAGATCCAGGCCATCGAGAACGCGATCTCGCTGGGCCAGAAGGGCATCCTCATTACGCCCAACGGTCCCGCCGTCGTCGACGCGATCGAGAAGGCCCGCGACGCCGGCCTGTTCGTGATCGCCCTCGACACCCCGCCCGACCCGGCTGACGCGGTCGACATCACGTTCGCGACCGACAACTTCAAGGCCGGCGAGTCGATCGGCTCCTGGACCGCCAAGAAGCTGAATGGCGAGAAGGCCGTCATCGCGATGCTCGACCTGTTCAACGACAAGGTCGTCTCGGTCGACTACAACCGCGACCAGGGCTTCCTGACCGGAATGGGCATCCCCACGAAGGACAAGAACAAGAACGGCGACGAGGCCAAGGCCGGCAGCTACAGCGGCGGTGACTACCAGATCGTCTGCAACGAGGCGACCAACGGCGCCGAGGACGGCGGCACGACCGCCATGGAGACCTGCCTGTCGAAGAACCCCGACATCAACGTGGTCTACACGATCAACGAGCCCGCGGCCTACGGCGCGTACCAGGCGCTGAAGAGTGCGGGCAAGGAGAAGGGCGTCACGATCGTGTCGGTCGACGGCGGCTGCGCCGGCGTCGGCTACGTCAAGGACGGCATCATCGGCGCGACTGCTCAGCAGTACCCGCTGGAGATGGCGGCCAAGGGCGTCGCGGCGATCGCGAAGCTGGCGAAGGACGGCGAGAAGCCCAAGACCACTGAGGGTCTGGACTTCTTCGACACCGGCGTCAAGCTCGTGACGGACGACCCGCAGGACGGTGTGGAGAGCGTCGACACCGCAGCAGGCAAGTCGACCTGCTGGGGCTGAGTGCTCAAGGCGGGGTGCCCTCCCGGGCACCCCGCCGCCCCGCCCCTGACCCAGATCGAGAGGAACACCCGTCATGACCACCGAACCTGAAGACACCGCGCTCGTCGACCACCCGCTCGAGGTGCTGACCGAAGCCGGCCTCACCCGGCCTCCGAGTCCGCTCGACCGGGTACGCACGGTGCTCCACCGCTATCCGGCACTGAGTCCCGCCCTCGTCCTGATCATCTCGATGATCGTCTTCGGCCTGCTCAACGACCGATTCCTGAGCACCGCCAACCTTTCGCTCGTCGTGCAGCAGGTCGCCGTCATCGGCGCGCTCGCGATCGGGCAGACGCTGATCGTGCTGACCGCCGGCATCGACCTGTCCGTCGGCGCCGCGATGATCCTGTCGACGCTCGTGGCCGCCGGTGTGGCAACCGACCACGGCTGGCCCGGCCCGCTGGCACTGCTCGCCGCGCTGGTCGTCGGTGTCGCCACCGGCGTCATCAACGGTGTGCTGGTCACCCGCCTCAACCTGCCGCCGTTCATCGTCACGCTCGGCACGTTCAACATCTTCACCGCGGTCGCGCTGCTCTACTCCGACGCCGCAACGACTCGCGGCATCGAGATGCCGTCCCTCCTGACCTGGACCGGCAAGTCGTTCGACGTCGCGGGTGCCCAGATCACGTACGGCGTCGTGCTGATGATCCTGCTCTACGTCGCAGTCGCGTTCGCCCTGAGCCAGACCTCGTGGGGTCGCCACGTCTACGCCGTCGGCGACGACGCAGAGTCGGCCCGCCTGAGCGGCATCCACGTCACGCGCGTCATCCTGAGCGTGTACGTCACCGCCGGCGCGCTGTTCGCCGCTGCCGGCTGGATCCTCATGGGTCGCGTCAACGCCGCCAGCCCCAACGCGGGCGTCGACGCCAACCTCGACTCGATCACGGCAGTCGTGATCGGCGGCACGAGCCTCTTCGGTGGCCGTGGCGCCCTGTGGGGCAGCCTCATCGGCGCCCTGATCGTCGGGGTGTTCCGCAACGGGCTCAGCCTCGCAGGACTCGACGTTCTCTACCAGACCCTTGCCGTCGGTGTGCTCGTCATCATCGCGGTCTCCGTTGACCAGTGGATCAGGAAGGCACGCGCATGACGACCACCACAGCCACCAGCACCCCCGTCCTGCAGGCCCGTGGCCTCGTCAAGACATTCGGGCACGTCGTCGGCCTGGCCGGCGTCGACCTCGAGCTGCACGCCGGCGAGGTGCTGGCCGTCATCGGCGACAACGGCGCCGGCAAGTCGACGCTGATCAAGTGCCTGTCGGGCGCCTACACGCCGGACGCCGGCGAGATCCTCGTCGAGGGCAAGCCGGTCTCGTTCGACAGCCCGGACGACGCGCGCAGGTCCGGCATCGAGACGGTCTACCAGACCCTCGCGGTCTCGCCCGCGCTCGACATCGCGAGCAACCTGTTCCTCGGCCGCGAGCAGCGACTGCCGGGCATACGCGGATCGGTGTTCCGGATGCTCGACAAGAAGGGCATGCGCGACCGCGCCAAGCAGCAGGTCGAGGACCTCGGGATCTCGACCCTGCAGTCCATGACGCAGGCCGTCGAGAACCTCTCGGGTGGCCAGCGCCAGGCCGTTGCGGTCGCCCGCGCGGCGGCGTTCGGCTCCAAGGTCGTGATCCTCGACGAGCCGACGGCAGCGCTGGGCGTACGCGAGTCGGCGCAGGTGCTGCAGCTCGTGCGCGACCTGCGCGACCAGGGCATGCCGGTGATCCTCATCAGCCACGACATGCCCCAGGTGTTCGAGGTCGCGGACCGCATCCAGATCCAGCGACTCGGTCGGCGCGCGGCGGTCATCACGCCCAAGACGCACACGCCGCAGGAGGCAGTGGCGATCATGACCGGCGCCATGGTCGTCACGTGATCCTCGTCGTGGGGGAGTCGCTCGTCGACATCGTGGTCAGGTCCGACGGCCGGCGCAGCGAGCACCCGGGCGGCAGCCCGGCCAACGTTGCCGTCGGCCTCGGCCGCCTGGGCCACCCCGTCATGCTGGCGACCAGCCTCGGTGACGACGAGCGCGGCAAGGTCGTCCGCGCCGCGCTCGAGCGAAGTCACGTGCAGCTCGCACCCGACACCGTCAGCACGGCTCCGACGTCGACGGCCACGGCGTGGCTCGACGCGCGCGGTGCCGCCCGTTACGACTTCGACATCACGTGGGACCCGGCGGGGCTCGACTCCGTCCCGATCGGGCCGCTCGTGCACACGGGCTCGATCGCTGCCTACCTCGAGCCCGGAGCCGACGCGGTGGAGGAGCTCGTCAAGCGGGCGTCCGAGACCGCGCTCGTGACGTTCGACCCCAACATCCGGCCGCGGCTGCTCGACGACCGCGAGGCGGTGCTCGACCGGCTGACCCGGCTCGTGGCGTCCTGCGGTGTCGTGAAGGTCAGCGACGAGGACCTCGACTGGCTCTATCCGGGGATCGCGCCCACCGCCGTGGCGCGCAGCTGGATCGCCCTCGGCGCCGGTCTGGTCGTCATCACCGCGGGCGCGCGCGGCTCGTTCGCGGTGCACGCCGCGGGTGAGGTGCACGTGGCCTCCTCGACGACGCCGGTCATCGACACGGTCGGCGCCGGCGACTCGTACATGTCCGGCCTGATCGACGCCATGACGACGACCGGGCTGGTGGGCTCCGGCGGCACCGATCCGGCGGGAGGCGTGCGCGAGCTGTCGCTGTCGGACCTGCGCTCGTTCATGCACCACGCCAACATCTCGGCGGCGATCACGGTGGGCCGCGCCGGCGCCGAGCCACCCACGCGGGACGAGCTGCCGCCGATCTCCTGAACGCGGCCTCAGTGGGCCGAGTTTCAAACCTGATCTATTCGCCCACGTCATGAGCTTGTTCGGGCCGTGACGCCGTCGCAAAGGATTTCTGCACGTGATGCTCCGTCCCTTCCTCGTCCTGCTCGCGGCCGTGGTCGCCACGGCGTTCGGCGTACCGGCCGTCGCGGTCTCCGCTGACGAAACCAGTCAGTGGCGTCCGGCGTACCACCTCACGCCTGCGGCGAACTTCATGAACGACCCGGTCGGCATGATTCGCCACCAGGGGGTCTACCACCTCTTCTACCAGTACAACCCCTCTGGGAGCACCGCCGGAAACGGTTCCTGGGGTCATGCCACGAGCACGGACCTGGTGCACTGGTCCCAGCGCCCGATCGCGATGGCGGCAGATGAGGACGAGGAGATCTGGTCGGGAAGCGTCGTGCTCGACCAGGCGAACTCCACCGGGTTCGGCACGGCGGCCAAGCCCCCGCTGGTGGCGATCTACACCAGTCGCAACCGCCACACGAACCTCCAGCGGCAGGCCCTGGCGTACAGCCTGGACGCCGGCGAGACGTGGACGAAGTACAGCGGCAACCCGGTCCTCGACATCGGCTCGACGGACTTCCGTGACCCCAAGGTCAGCTGGAACGCGCAGACGCGTCGATGGGTGATGGTCGTGGCGAAGTCGGCTGAACGGAAGGTCGGCATCTACTCCAGCACCAATCTGAAGTCCTGGCGCCACGAGAGCGACTTCGGTCCTGCGGGAGCGGCCGGCAGCGTCTGGGAGTGCCCCGAGCTGTTCCAGCTCTCCTACAAGAACGCCGCGGGAGTCACCACCAAGAAGTGGGTGATGACGGTGAGCGTCGCCGGCAAGGTGCAGTACTTCGTCGGGACGTTCGACGGCAAAACTTTCACGTCGCCGGACGCGTCGTACACACCTCCCGCCGGGAAGGTGATCAGCGACTTCGAGGGCAGCACCTGGGATCCCGGGTGGACCACGACCGGCGCGGCTTTCGGTCCCGGGCCGGACACTCCGCCGGCCGACGTGTTCGGTGCATCGGGCAGCAAGTACGCCGACAGCTACGGCGACGGTGACTTCCAGACCGGCACCCTCAGCTCGCCGGACTTCGTCATCGACAAGCGGTACCTCAACCTGCTCGTCGGAGGGGGCAACTTCCCTCACGTCGAGGGTGGTTCAACCGCCCCGCCGGAAGGCGAGGTGTTCGCCGACTTCGAGGCCGACGGGCTCCAGGCGGGCTGGACCGGCACGGGCAGCTTCACCGACCTCGGCAACACGACGTGGAGCGACCTCCCGGGTCGAGTCGGCCGTGGCGTCCTCGACACCTGCTGGGCAGGCTGCGACCCGGCCGTCGGCACGGTGCGCTCGCCCGACTTCACCATCGAGCGCGACCACATCAATCTGCTCGTCGCGGGTGGCAACCACCCCCTGTCCGGTCCGGAGCCGACCGCAGTGTCACTCGTGGTCGACGGCGAGGTGGTGAAGACCGCGACGGGGGACAACTCGCCCAACATGAACTGGCGGGCCTGGGACGTCAGTGCCTGGCGGGGCCATTCTGCGTACATCGAGGTGACGGATCAGCGCACCGCCGACTGGGGTCACATCATGGTCGACCACGTCGTGTTCTCGGACACGGGCGCAGAACCGTGGAGCCAGGAGACCACGGCCAACCTGGTCGTCGAGGGCAAGGTCGTGCGCTCAGCCACCGGCACCAACAATCCGTCGCTCGACTGGAGGTCGTGGGACCTGGCCGATCTACAAGGCAAGACCGGACACCTGGAGCTCATCGACAACGCGACCGGCGGCTGGGGCCACCTGTACGCCGACCAGGCGATGCTCGCCGATGCGCCGGCGCTCGACTCCGTCAGCCGGACCCGCTGGGTCGACCACGGCGCGGACTACTACGCCGCGGTGACCTTCGAGAACCTTCCGAACGACCGGCGGGTGCAGATGGGGTGGCTCGGCAACTGGGACTACGCCAATTCCACACCGACCTCGCCGTGGCGTGGGGCGCAGTCCATCGCTCGAGAGCTCGCGCTCGCGGACGTGGGCGGACGGCCAACGCTTCTGCAGAAGCCGGTGGTGGAGCTCAACACGAGCCTGGGCAAGCCTGCTGCCGAGAGCGTCAAGGGGGTCAGCGGCAGCCGAGCCCTTGGCCTTCGCGGTACGGCGGTCGACCTCGATGTCACGCTCACTCCCCATGGGACGAGCGACGCCGGGGTGGTGGTCCGCAAGGGGGCCGGCCAGGGCACCCGGGTCGGCTGGTCCGACGGTCAGCTGTACATCGACCGGACCGACTCCGGCGAGGACTCGTTCAGCCCGGCGTTCCCAGGGACGCAGCGCGTCGCGGTGCCTCTGGTCGACGGCAAGCTGAGGCTGCGCATCCTCGTGGACCGGTCCTCGGTCGAGGTGTTCACGAGCGACGGTCGGGTGGCGATCACCGATCTGGTCTATCCCGACCTGTCGAGCGACGGGATCGCGGCGTACGCCGTGGGTGGCACCGTCGACGCGAAGGTCGTGGCACGGAAGGTGAGCTGAGCCGACCGCCGCGCCCGGCGCTAGGCGTCGAGGTCCTGCTCGACGAGGTCGGCGATCTTGGCCAGCACGGCCTCGTCGGCACTCTCGACGACGACCTCGGCGCCCGCCTTCGCGCCGAGCGTCATGATCATCAGCGCCGAGCCCGCGTCGACGGGCGTGCCACCGGGGGTGGCGATCGTGACCGGGACGCCGGCCTCGGTCACGGCTTGGGCGATCAGCGCTGCGGGTCGGGCGTGCAGGCCGACGGCCGAGCCGACGACGACATTCTTGGTGGGCATTCGAGATCCTTCGGAGCGTCAGTGTGAAATTGCGTGTATTCGTGTGGCTTTGTGTTGATTCGACCGTGCCAGCGCCTCGATGTCAAGGGTTCGCGCGTGACATCTATGCTCGACGCGATGGCGGAGACGACCGCCGACGACGCAGCTGGAGGCACGATGGGTGAGTTCGTACGACTCGAGGTCAGCGACGGGGTGGGTACGATCCGGCTCGACCGTCCCAAGATGAACGCCCTGGATGCGCAGATGCAGGAGGAGATCGTCGAGGCGTGCGCCGAGGCCGACCGGCGAGACGACGTCGCTGCGGTCGTCGTCTACGGCGGGGAGCGGGTCTTCGCGGCCGGCGCCGACGTCAAGGAGATGGCCGCGATGTCCTTCCAGGAGATCACGCGACATGCACACCTGCTGCAGTCGTTCACGCGCTCGATCGCCGCCATCGGCAAGCCCACGGTCTCGGCCATCACGGGATTCGCCCTCGGCGGCGGCTGCGAGGTGGCCCTCGCGACCGACGTACGTTTCGCGGCGGACGACGCGAAGCTCGGCCAGCCCGAGATCCTCCTGGGCATCATCCCCGGTGCGGGCGGCACCCAGCGGTTGTCGCGCCTGGTCGGCCCGGCCAAGGCCAAGGAGCTGATCTTCACGGGTCGATTCGTCGCCGCTCAAGAGGCGGTCGCGATCGGTCTGGTCGACGAGCTGCATCCTGCCGATGAGGTCTACACCAAGGCCGTCGAGTGGGCGGCGCAGTTCGTCGGCGGACCCGCGCTCGCCCTGCGCGCCGCCAAGAACGCCGTCGACCGCGGCCTCGAGGTCGACCTGCAGACCGGACTCGACATCGAGCGCACGGAGTTCGCCGCGCTCTGGGCGACCGACGACCAGTCCGCGGGCATGAGCTCGTTCATCGAGAACGGTCCCGGCAAGGCAACCTTCAGCGGCAGCTGAGAATGGGCACTGCCAGCGGCAGCTGAGAATTGGCACCCCCGCTGGGAGCTGAGGGGTTCACACCGCGCGAACGGGGTACCCGCATCTCCATGCACACGGCACTTCTCCTTGCCCGCAAGCTCGCAGCACTCAGCCTGGCGGTGTTCGATCCGCCTCGACCGTTGCGCACCCGGGCGGCCTATCTGGACGCCGGTTTGGAAAGCCGCACCGTGACCGGCAATGCTGGACCGCATGGCCGTGACCGACGACGTTGACGCGCTGAGCCGGCTCGCCGCCGCCCACGGCGTCGCCATGGCATACGAAGGGTCCGACCGCGAGATGGTCACGGTCGACGACGAGATCGTCATCGCCGTGCTGGCGCGCCTCGACGTCGACGCCAGCAGCGCCGAGTCGATCCAGCGCGAGCTGCAGCAGGTCGAGGCAGATCGTGCGCGGCGACCGCTGCCGGAGACGATCGCCGTGACGTACGGCTCGGGGCGCCACCTGGGCGTCACCGGCCAGCTGCGGCTCGAGGACGGCACGACGCGTGAGGTCGACGGTGACCTCCCGGCCGATCTGCCCCTGGGCTGGCACCGCCTGATCGCCGGCGAGCAGCAGATCACCGTCGTCGTCGCCCCGGCCCGTATGCCCGACGTCCCGCGCACGTGGGGCTGGATGCTGCAGCTGTACGCCCTGCGGTCCGCCGAGTCGTGGGGGATGGGCGACTACGGCGACCTGGCCGAGATGGCCCGGCGAGCCGGCTCCGAGCAGGGGGCCGGTGTCCTGCTGGTCAACCCGGTCCAGGCCTTCATGCCGTCGCACCCGCTCGAGCGCTCGCCGTACTCGCCGGCCAGTCGCAGGTTCGCCAACCCGCTCTACCTCCGGGTGACCGACGCCGCGCTTGCTGCCGGGGTCGACGGTGCGACGTACGACGAGATCGTCGCCCTCGCACCCGATCGCGACACCGAGCTGATCGACTACGACGCCGTGTGGGAGGCCAAGCTTGCTGCACTCGAGCTGATCTGGCCTCGCGTCGCGCCTCCTGACATCGACGAGGACCTCGAGGCCTTTGCCACCTTCGCCGCCCTCGCCGAGCTGCACGGCGCGGACTGGCGTGAATGGCCCGAGGAGCTGCGGGATCCCGCTGGTGACGCCGTCGCCGCGGCCCGGTCGACGCTGTCGGACCGCATCGCCTTCCACGCGTGGCTTCAGCTGCTGTGCCGCGAGCAGCTCGACGCGGCTCGCGCCGCCGCTCACGACGCCGGCATGCCGGTCGGCATCGTCCACGACCTGCCGGTCGGTGTGCACCCAGGCGGGGCCGATGCCTGGGCGCTGCAGGACGCGTTCGCCTCCGACGTACGCGTGGGGTGCCCCGCCGATGCGTTCAACCCGCTCGGCCAGGACTGGGGCCTGCCACCGTGGCGCCCCGACCGGCTCGCCGAGTCTGGCTATGCGCCGTTCCGTGACGTGATCCGCAGCGTCCTGCGACACGGCGACGGCATCCGCATCGACCACATCGCAGGCCTGTGGCGGCTGTGGTGGATCCCGCCGGGCGAGCCCGCGCACCGTGGGACGTACGTGCACTATGACTCCGACGTCATGCTCGCGGTGCTGACCCTCGAGGCGCATCGCGCGGGCGCGATCGTCGTCGGCGAGGACCTGGGCACGGTCGAGGAGATCGTGACGGAGACGATGCACGAGCGCGGCATCCTGAGCTCGGCCGTGCTGTGGTTCGAGCGTGACTGGGACGCTCCCGGACAGCCGCATGTTCCGCCGCAGGACTGGGAGCCCGAGACCATGGCCAGCATCAGCACGCATGACCTGCCGACCGTCACGGGGTGGCTGCAGGACGAGCGCATCCGCGTGCAGGCGGACCTCGGCCTGCTCGACGGGCCGGCCGACGACGCGTACGCCCAGGCGAAGTCCGACCGCGAGGCGCTGTTCGACCTGCTGCGTGCGGAAGGCATACCCACCGATGACGCCGTCGTGGCGCTGCACGCCGTGATCGCCCGGGCGGCGTCGCGGCTCGTGCTCAGCTCACCCGCCGACGCGGTCGGCCAGCTGCAGCAGCCCAACCTGCCGGGCACAGTCGACGAATATCCCAACTGGCGCATCCCGCTCCCGGTCGACCTCGACGCCTTCTTCGCGGACGATCGCGTCCGCGCGGCCGTGGCCCCACTGCGAGCTGCCCGATGATCCCGGCCTCGACCTACCGGCTGCAGCAGCGGCCGGACTTTGACTTCACCGACGCGCGCGAGGTCGTCGGCTACCTCCGTGACCTCGGGGTCGGCGCGATCTATGTCTCTCCGGTGCTCGAGGCGACGCCCGGGTCGACCCACGGCTACGACGTGACCGATCCGACGCGTATGCGCGAGGAGCTGGGCGGCGAGGACGGCTTCCGCTCGCTGACCGCCGCGGCCCGCGAGGCCGGGCTCGGCGTCATCGTCGACATCGTCCCCAACCACATGTCCGTGGAAGTCCCCGCCGCCAATCCGTGGTGGCACAGCGTGCTCCGTGAGGGCGAGGCGTCCGCGTACGCGCACCATTTCGACATCGACTGGTCGCGCGGCCGGGTGCTGGTGCCGGTGCTCGGCGACGACGCCGATCTCGAGAAGCTGACGGTCGAGGGCGACGAGCTCGTCTACTTCGACCACCGGTTCCCGATCGCGCCGGGCACAGCGGATGGCACGCCCCAGGAGGTCCACGACCGCCAGCACTACGAGCTCGTGGACTGGCGGCGTGGCAACACCGAGCTGAACTACCGCCGGTTCTTCGACATCACGACGCTGGCTGCCGTGACCGTCGAGCGACCAGAGGTGTTCGACGACACCCACCGCGAGATCCTCACCTGGGTCAACGCCGAGGAGGTGACCGGCCTGCGGGTCGACCACCCCGACGGGCTCGCCGACCCCGGGGCGTACGTTCGCCGGCTGCGCGACGCGGCGCCGCATGCGTGGATCGTGATCGAGAAGATCCTGCATCCCGGCGAGGAGCTGCCCGCGAGCTGGCCGGTCGAGGGCACGACCGGCTACGACGCGATGCGCGAGATGTTCGGTGTGCTGCTCGACCCGGCGGGGGAGTCGGCATTCACGAAGCTGGCCGATCGTCTCGGCGTGCGTACGGACTACGCCGCGGTCGAGGAGGCGGCCCGGCGCCTCGTCACTGACAAGATCCTCGTCGCCGAGGTGCGGCGGATCGCGTCGTTGCTGCTCGGAGTCGATGCTGAGGCAGCGCGCGCGGCGGTCGCCGAGACGATGATCGCGTTCGGCGTCTATCGGTCCTACCTTCCCGAGGTCACGTCGACCTGGACCGATGCGATCACGCGCGCGCGCTCCCGTCGGCCCGACCTCGACACCGCTTTGGTGGCGCTCGACGAGCAGGTGCGCGCCGATCCGCAGGGAGAGCTGGCCACCCGTGTCCAGCAGACCTCCGGGATGGTTGTCGCCAAGGGCACGGAGGACACGACGTTCTATCGGTTCACCCGCTTCGCGGCTCTCAACGAGGTCGGTGGATCACCGGATCACTGGGGGATGGACGTCGACGAGTTCCATCGGCTCGCCGCTGAGCGTGACGCCGGCCGCCCGGCGACGATGACTGCGCTGACGACCCATGACACCAAGCGGTCGGAGGACACGCGCGCCCGGATGGCCGTGCTGTCAGAGGTCGCGGACGAGTTCGCCGAGGCCGTCGCCTCGTGGAGCGAGCGCTGTGGCCTCGACGAGCCCTCACTCAACCTCCTCGCCTGGCAGACGATCGTCGGCGCGTGGCCGATCAGCGACGAACGACTCGGCGACTACCTCCTCAAGGCCGCGCGGGAGTCGAAGCTGCGGACGACCTGGACCGAGCCCGACGTGGAGCTCGAAGAAGCGATCGCGGCGTGGCCAGCGCGCGTACGCGACGAGCTCGGCGAGGAGGTCGAGGCTTTCGTCCGCCGGATCCAGGCCCCCGGCTGGTCCAACTCCCTGACGCAGAAACTGGTCCAGCTCACTGCCCCTGGCGTCCCGGACGTCTACCAGGGCACGGAGCTGTGGGACTTCTCCCTCGTCGATCCCGACAACCGCCGCCCGGTCGACTACGACCTCCGGCGCGAGATGCTCGCGCGATTCGACGAGGGACTCGTGCCCGACCTCGACGTCTCGGGGGCGACCAAGCTCTTCGTGGTCAACCGCACCCTCACGCTGCGGCGCGATCGACCTGAGCTGTTCCGGGGCTATCGCGCGCTGCAGGCCGAGGGTCCCGCCGCTGCCCACGCGTTGGCGTACGCGCGCAGCGACGATCTGGTGGTCGTCGGTACGCGCCTGCCGGTCGGCCTGGAGTCCGCCGGTGGCTGGCGCGACACGACGCTGCACCTCGCCGAAGGCGGGTGGACCGACGTCATCACCGGCGCTTCGGTGAACGGCGGGGCGGTGGAGCTCGCCGACCTGCTCGACCGCTATCCCGTCGCGCTGCTCGTCAGGGCCTGACCGTCACTTCACCGCACCGCCGGTGATGCCGGAGATTATGCGGCGCTGAGCGACGACAAACACAACCAGCAGCGGAATGCTCATCTGCACGACATACGCGAAGATCAGGTTCCAGTTGTTGAGGTAGACGCCCGCGCTCGCCACCTGGAACAGGTTGAGCGGGAGGGTGTCCATGCGGCCGCCGATGACGAAGAACGCGAAGAAGACGTCGTTCCAGATGTAGAGGCAGATCAGGATCGTCGCCGTGGCGAGGACCGGCCGCAGCAGCGGCAGGATGATCGTGAAGAAGATGCGCACGGGTCCGGCGCCATCGACACGCGCGGCCTCCTCGAGCTCGTGCGGGATCGTGCGGATGAACCCGGTGATGAAGAAGATCGCCGTGGACATGTAGATGCCGACGTAGACCAGCACCATGCCGGCCAGCGTGCCGGCGAGGCTGATCTGCCGGAGCAGCAGCACCAGCGTGATGACGGCGGGAGGGATCACGATGCCGCTGATCGCCACGGCGTAGATCGTCGAGAGCCACGCACTGCTGCGTCGCGCGAGGACCCATGAAGCCATCGAGCCGAACAGCAGCACGATGATCACGGCGGGCACCACGATGGCGACGCTGCCGAGGAATGCGTCGATGACCCGGCCGTCGGTGAACGCGTGCCGGTAGTTGCCGAGGAAGTGCCACCCGTCCGACGGGAGCGCCAGCGACGGGTTGAGGGCATCGCCCTGCGACTTCGCCGACGTGACCACGACCAGCCAGAGCGGTATGCCGATCACGACTGCGACGAGGGTCAACGCCGCGATCGGCTGGACCAGCTTCGTACGGCGACGGTTGGTGACTGCGCGGGTGCTCACAGCACACGCTCCCTTCGGCGGAGCAGCATGATCGTGGGGAAGGCCATCAGGGACACGACGATCACCAGGACGAGGCTCATGGTCGTGGCCTGGGCGAAGAGGCCCTGCCCGAATGTCCGGTAGATGAAGATGTTGAGGATCTCCGTCGTCTGCCCGGGCCCCCCACCCGTCGTGGCCTGCACGATGTCGAAGCTGTTCATCGAGCCGAGCAGGGCCGTCGCGACGTTGAACGTCACCGCGGGGGCGAGGTAGGGGAACTTGACGAGGCGGAAGGTCTGCCAGCGGCCCGCGCCATCGAGGCGAGCGGCCTCGAGCACGTCGCTGTTGATGGTCTTGAGGCCGGCGAGGTAGATCAGCATCGCGAGACCCATCCACTTCCAGGAGTGGATGATCGTCAGCCACAACAGGGTGAGGTGGGTGTCGCTCAGCCAGCCGTACGTCACGTCCTGCCCGGAGATGAACGACAGCGCGGCGTTGACGGAGCCCTCGGGCTTGAGCAACGCCTGGAAGACATAGCCGACGGCGAGTGCGGACATCAGCACCGGGATGAAAACCATCGTGCGGGCGAACCGGTTGACCTTGGTGTCGGCCTCGAGCAGCAGCGCCAGGCCCAGCCCGAACAGGTTCTGGAACAGCGCCACCAGGACGGCGTAGATCAGGTTGATCTTGAGGTCATTGAGCAAGACGCCGTTGTTGAGGACGTTGTCGAAGTTGCGCAGACCGACGAGGTTGATCTCGCTCTTGAAGCTCGACCAGTCCGTGAAGGCGTACACGAGGTTGTAGACGCTCGGGATGAAGAAGAAGACGATCATCACGGCGATGGCCGGGAGCAGGAACGCGGCGGGCTGGCCGGGCCTCTGCCTGGGGTTCCGCTTGGGCTTTCGGGGTGGTGCGCTGGCGCGCCCGGTGAAGGCGGGCGCGCCAGCGGTGTCGGCAGGCGTCCAAGTGTTCGCGGACATTCGGGTTGATCCCTTCAGATCTCTTGGTCGACTGCCACCCGGCTCAGAAGCCGGGAGTTCCGATGGCCTGTGCCAGCTGGGTGAACTGGGCCTGAGTGGTCTCCGCGACCTTGCTCGGACTGGCTTGTCCGGCGAGCATGTTGGCCAGGTTGAGGTACAGGTCCGGGTTGACGACCGCCAAGACCTGCATCGAGCCGACCGAGTTGCCGATCGAGTCCGCGTTGGCGCTCAGGGCGTCGGGAACCGTGGTGGGCGTCTCGACGCCGTCCTGGATCGACACCGTGTTGAGGGACTTGATGAAGCCCGGGTACGCCGACCCCATCCAGTACGTGAGGAACTGACGTGCGGCCGCTTCGCGCTTGGCGTCGCCGGTCTTGAAAGCGACGAGGGCGTTGGACTGGTCGGGGATGACCGTGCCGACATTGCCCTTGGGCGAGATCGGGAAGAAGCCGATCTTCTTGTTGAGCTCCTCGGTGTTCGACTGTGCCTGCATCTGGCTGAAGAACGTGTTGACCTGGATGGCCATGGCTGCGTCGCCGTCCAGCAGCGCCTTGCTCTGGTCGACGAACGTCGCGGACGCGTAGTTCTTGTTGAACAGGCCGTCGTCGACGAGGCTCTTGTACTTCTTGATCGCGTCGAGAATCGTCGGATCGGTGAACTTCTCCTCGTTCTTGTTCACCTTGTCCCACAGGCCGTCCTTGGCCGCGTCGGCGAGCTGCACCTGGACCCACCACTGGGTGGCCCACTTGTCGCCGCCCATCTCGTAGAACGGCACGCCGCCCTTGGCCTTGATCTTCTCGGCGTCGGCGACCATCTCGTCGAAGTTCTTCGGCGTCTCGGTGATGCCGTACTTCGCGAAGACCTCCTTGTTGTACCAAACGCCCTCGACGGCGGGGACGGTCACGAGGGCCGCGTAGCGCGTCTTGTCGAGGATCCCGGTCGAGTCCTTGAGGGCCGGCTTGTACTTGTCGATGAACGGGGCGCCGTCGAGCGACTGCAGGTTGGTCTTGGCGTTGATCGCGGTGAGCTGCGACGCGGTCGGCTGCCAGAACGCCAGGTCCGGCTTGTCACCCGAGGCGACCTTCGTCTGGACGCTCTGCTCGTACGGGTCGGGGACCGTGACGATCTTGACCTTCGCGCCGGTCTTCTCGCCGAAGTCCGCGGCGACCTGCTTGGCTGTGGCGTTGCTGTTCTGGGCCGCCCAGATCGTCAGGTTGACCCCGTCGAGCTTTGCGGTCTCGGCGGGCCACCTGGCGGCCGAGCTCTTGGAGCCGGAGTCGTCGCTGCCACTGCCGGGATCGCTGCAGGCGGTGGTCAGCAGCCCGACCGCCGCGAGGGCGATCAGAGTCTTGTGCAGTCTTTTCATCGGTCTTCCTTGTGTCGTGGTTCGGCTCCGGCGCCGGCGGCGCGAAGGTGCTGCGGTGGAGGTGTCGTCCGAGCAGCGGTACGCCCTTGTGGGGCGGGACCGGTGCTCTCGCGGACGATCAGGGCAGGCGTCGCGAGCGGCACCGTGTCCTGTGTCGAGCCAGACCCGAGTTCAAGCAGCTCGAACGCGCGGCGTCCCAGTGCCGCGAAGTCGAACCTGACGGTGGTCAGGGCGGGGGAGTAGTAGGGCGCGGCGGGCACATCGTCGAAGCCGACCACGCTGACGTCCTCGGGGATGCGCAGCCCGAGGTCGTGGGCTGCGCGGATGACGCCCAGCGCCTGGTCATCGTTGCCGCACAGGACGGCGGTGACGTCGGTGTCCAGCAGGAGATCGCGGGCGGCGTTGTACGCCCCCTCGATCGACCAGCCATGTGGCTGGACGACCTCTGGCACGGGAGCGCCTGCGGCCTCGAGCGCCTGCTTCCAGCCGCGCTCACGATCGCCGACCGGGGAGGACGAGGGGATCGCGACATGGTGGACGGTTCGATGGCCGAGCTCCAGCAGGTGCTCGGTCGCGCTCCTGGCGGCGGCCGTGTCGTCGTACCAGGTCAGCTTGGGGTTGTCCGACTGCGACGACTGCCGGCCGAGCCAGGACTCGGCGGCGCCCGACCAGCTCACCGACGCGGGGAGCGCCTCGAGCGCGGTGGACCCCTCGCGGTCGTACGCCAGCACGATGACGGCGCCGGATCGTGGGTCGCTCACCTGGTCGACGGCGGCGGCGATGTCTTCGGGACTGTCCGAGGGCAGCACGCGGATGGCGACGTGCACGCCCGCGGCTCGAGCCGCCTCCTCGATGCCGCCGAGCGTCTCGGCGTAACCGAAGAGGTTCGTGTTGGAGGTCAGGACCGTCACGGCGCGGTCCATGCCGTTGGCCAGCGCCCGTGCTGCGCGGTTGGGGCGGTAGCCGAGGGCGGTCATCGCCTGGGTGACCTTGTCGCGGGCCTTCTGGCTCACGTTCGGGTGATCGTTGATGACCCGCGAGACGGTCTGGTAGGACACCCCAGCGGCCTTGGCGACGTCGCGGATCGACGCCGCTGAGGTTGCGGGTTGTTCTTCGCCTTCGGCATTGTGACCGGTCACAAACATGGCTAGAGTGTGAGCGATAACACGCTGTCGGCGCAAGGCCTCGAACCAAAAGAACCCGCAGAGGTCCGCAAATCCCCTCGTATTGGAGCAAAAATCTTGTCTGCACAAGAGATTCGATGGTCACCAGGCCCGCACACGGTCGTCCTGTCGTTCGCGGGCGGGCCGCCCAGCCTGCTCCGCGTCGAGATCGACGGTCGCGCGGTGATCTGCCCCTCGTCACCACTGCCGCTCGTCGAGCTGGGAGTGGTCGGCAGCGGTCGCTCCTGGTCGGCTCGTCGCTACATCGACTCGGTGGCCGGACAGCGCCTGAACTACCGCGACCACGCGATCGAGGAGACCCCGACGGGCGAGCGGCTGGTCGTCACGAGTGAGGACGAGAGCACGGGGCTGCGCGTCACCACGACCTTGTCGTCGGTGCGTGGCGCCGGAGTCGTGACGTTCGAGTCGCGCATCGTCAATGACGGCGCGGACGACGTCGACCTCTCGTGGGTCACCTCGGCGACGTGGGGCGGCGCCCTGGCCGGGTCGTCGATCGAGTCGTTGCGCCTGTGGTGGGCCGAGAACGACTGGCTGGCCGAGAATCGCTGGCTCTCGGCCGGCGCGCGCGAGCTGCTGCCGAATCTCACCCGCGCGGTGCACGAGCACGATGCGCGCGGGGAGTTCTCCCGGACCGCGCTCGGCGCCTGGTCGACCGATGGCAGCCTGCCCATGGGCGTGCTCGTCGACGAGGCATCCGGCACCGCGCTCGGCTGGCAGATCGAGCACAACGGTGCGTGGCACTGGCAGATCGGTGAGCGTACGGACGGGATCTACGTCAGCCTGCTCGGGCCGACGGAGGCCCAGCACGACTGGTACGCCCGGCTGGCGCCGGGCCAGGAGTTCACGACGGTCCCGGCCACACTTGCGGTGTCCACGGACGGGTACGAAGGGGTGGTCGCGGAGCTGACCGCCGTACGCCGTTCAGGTCGTCGGCAACACCCGGATCACAGCGCCCTGCCGGTCGTGTTCAACGACTACATGAACACCCTCATGGGCGATCCGACCACGGACAAGCTCCTGCCGCTGATCGACGCGGCCGCGGAGGTCGGTGCGGAGACGTTCTGCATCGATGCCGGCTGGTACGACGACGACTCCGTCGGCTGGTGGGGCAGCGTGGGCGCGTGGGAGCCGGCCACCAACCGGTTCCCCGGCGGGGGTCTGGCCAAGGTGCTCGAGCGCATCCGCGACCGGGGGATGGTCGCCGGTCTGTGGCTCGAGCCCGAGGTCGTCGGAGTGCGGAGCGCCATCGCCGACAGCCTCCCGGACGAGGCGTTCTTCCTGCGCCACGGCCGGCGCGTCGTCGAGCACGAGCGCTATCACCTCGACCTGCGGCACCCGCTGGCCCGAAAACACCTCGACGAGGTCGTCGATCGACTCGTCGACATGGGCGTCGGCTACTTCAAGCTCGACTACAACATCAACATCGGCACGGGCACCGACCACGACGCCTTCAGCGCCGGAGCCGGGCTGCTGGGGCACAACCGTGCCTACCTCGACTGGGTCGACGGCGTGCTCGACCGCCACCCGGACCTGACTCTGGAGAACTGCGCCTCCGGTGGTCTGCGCGTCGACTACGCGATGCTGTCCCGCCTGCAGATGCAGTCGACCAGCGACCAGCAGGATCCGTTCCGCTATCCGCCGATCGCGGCAGCGGCCGCTGCCGCGATCGCACCCGAGCAGGCAGCGAGCTGGTCCTACCCGCAGCCGGACTTCACCGACCACGAGATCGCCTTCACCATGAGCACCGGATTGCTGGGCCGCGTGCACCTGTCGGGACACCTCGACACGATGACCGACGCGCAACGCGACCTCGTCGCCCAGGCCGTCACGGCATACCGCGCCCACCGAACGTTCGTCGGCCGCGCGGTGCCGTTCTGGCCCCTGGGCATGCCTGGCTGGGACGACGAGTGGGTGGCTCACGGTCTACGCGACGACAAGGCAGCGCTCGTCACGATCTGGCGGCGGGGTGGGGAGACCGACACCTGCGCGCTGCGGCTGCCGGGCCGGCTCGCCTCGGCGGCGGTTCGGGTCGTCTATCCGGTCGGGTCGGACGGGCACGCCGAGATCGCGGACGAGGGCGGCACGGTCCTGAACGTCACGCTGCCGCACTCGCGGCAAGCGCTCACGCTGGCGATCGGGGAGCTGAGCTAGGTCTCGTCGGATCCCTTCTGCGCCTGGTCGAACACCCGGAGCAGCTCCATCGGCAACGGGAAGACGATCGTCGAGTTGTGCTCCGACCCGAGCTCCAGCAGCGTGCCCAACGTACGCAGCTGCATCGCGGCCGGGTGGGCCTCCAGCACGACGGCGGCCTCGCCGAGGTTGGCGGCGGCCTCCTTCTCACCGATCGCGTGGATGACCTTGGCTCGTCGATCGCGCTCCGCCTCCGCCTGACGGGCCATGGCTCGGCGCATGCTCTCGGGGAGGATGACGTCCTTGACCTCGACGATCGTCACCTTCACGCCCCACGGGTTCGTGACCTCGTCGATGATCTGCTGCAGGCGTTGGTTGATCTCGTCGCGCTTGGTCAACAGGTCGTCGAGTGGCGTCTGGCCGAGGATGCTGCGCAGGGTCGTCTGCGCGACCTGCTGCGTGCCGAACCTGTGGTCGTCGATCGAGAGCACCGAGCGGATCGCATCGACGACGTTGAAGTAGGCGACGGCGTTGACCCGCACCGTCACGTTGTCCTTGGTGATGACGTCCTGCGGCGGGATGTCGTACGTGTGGGTCCGCAGATTCACCCGGGTCAGCTTGTCGACGATCGGGATGATGAAGATCAGACCGGGTCCCTTGAGCAGCTGGATGCGGCCGAGGCGGAAGATCACCGCCCGCTCGTACTCGGTCATCACGTGGATGGAGGCCGACAGCAGCGCCAGCGCGACGATGATCGCCAGCGCCACTCCGATGAGTATCGCAATGCTCATGATGTGTCCCTTCCCTGTTCGGAGGACGTGTGCTCCGGGGGTTCTGTGGCAGACCTCGGGTCGACGAGCAGGACGAGGTCCTGGACTGCGACGACTCGCGCGGTGTCGCCGGGTCGCAGGGGAGGGCCGACGCTGCGCAGCGACCACCAGGCGCCTTCGGCGTATGTCGATCCGGTGGTGCCGTCGGCCTCGCGGACCGTCACCGACTGTCCCGTGAAGACGTCTGTGCCCGTGCTGACCGATGGCAGCTTCCGGGCCCGCGCGGCAAGCCGGCCGGCGAACACGGCGGCCGCGGCCACGACGAGGGCTGCCGGCAGCACGACGGCCAGGTCGACCGACACGCCCTGGCCCTCGTCGAACAGGAACACGGCCGACAGCACCAGCACCACCGCACCACCGAACGCGAAGCCGGCCACGCCCGGCGCGAGCAGCTCAGCCACGAACAGCACGATGGCAACGGCCAGCAGCGCCAACCCGACGACGCTGACGGGCAGCACCGACAGGCTGAACAGGGCGAGCAGGAGCGCGACGGCGCCCGTGGACCCAGCGACCCCGACGCCCGGCGCCGCGAGCTCCCACAGCAACCCGAGCGTGCCGAGGATCAGGAGGAGAAACGCGATGTTGGGATCGGCGAGCACCTGCAGGATCTTGCGGAACAGCCCGAGGTCATACCGTTCCACGGTTGCTCCCGCGGATCGTACGGTCGCGCGCTCGTCCGGGGTGATGAGCACGCTGCGTCCGTCAGCCGTGGCCAAAGCGTCCTCCAGGGTCGAAGCCTTGGCATCGACCGCGCCGATCCTGACCGCTTCGTCGACTGCGGCCGAACGACCCTCACGCACGGTGTCGCCCGCGAACTCGACGTTCCGGTCCCTGAGCTGTGCCAGGGCCTCGGCCTGCGCGGCTGCGTCGTTGATGATCTTGTGTGAGAGGGAGGAGCCGTCGATTCCCACGGGTGTGGCGGCGCCGATGGCGGTGCCCGGCGCCATCACCGCGACATGCGCGGCGAACGTGATGATCGCGCCGGCCGAACCCGCTCGAGCCCCGGCCGGGGTCACGTAGACGATCACGGGAACAGGGCTGGCCAGGATGTCCTTGACGATGGCGCGCATCGAGGTGATCAAGCCGCCGGGAGTGTCGAGCTCGATCACGTACGCATCGAAGTCGCCCGATCTGGCCTTCCGCAGGCCGGCCGCGACGTGGTCGGCGACGACCGGGGTGATCTCCGTGTCCAGCTTCGTCACGAGGACGCGTGGTGTGTCACTGGTCTGTTCGGCGGGTCCCGCGGCCGCGCCCGCGGCATGCAGCAGGAGGAACACCCCGAGGACGATCGCCAGCCGTCCCGTGATCAACAAGAAGCGGACCATGTGCCTCAGACCCTTCCCCTCAATCGTACGGCGGCGGGTGGATTCAGACCTCCGATTTCAGGCTCGAACGGTATTGACCGGGCGGTCAATCAGGCACACACTCAAAGAAGAGTGATCCGCCTCCAATCGACGGATCTCGAAGTGGAAAGAAGGTGGTTGGAAGTGATGAAGAAATGGGCTCACCCTCTGGACTTTGTTGCCCTGGCTGCTGGTGTGTACGCGGCATGTTCGCCGATCTGGACCGATACGACGGACGACGCCACGGCCACGATGATCGTGCTCGGAGTCGTGACGGCATGCATCGCGCTCTACTCCTTGGCGCGGCCAGGAGAGATCGCAGAAGGCCTGATGGCGTTGATGGGCATCTTGTTCATCGCCTCGCCATGGGTCATGGATTTCGACAAGGTCGATGACATGGCGCTGACAGCGTGGATCGTCGGCGCGATCGCCCTGGTGGTCGGTGTTGCCGACTACGCCATGGCGCACAGGTCGCATCACGGCGGCGGCTTGACCGCCTAGTTCACGGAGGGATCCGACATGGCGCGGACTCGCTCGGATCGACCCGAGCGAGTCTCGCGCGCCGGAAGCGGCAGCGACGGCGGAGCGGACGCCCGCGACCGGATCCTGGATGCGGCGGAGCACCTCATCGCGACCGACGGCTTCGATGCCACGCCCACGGCCCGGATCGCGGACCGTGCCAAGGTCGCCAAAGGCCTGCTCTTCTACTACTTCCCGAGGAAGATCGACCTGCTGCGCTGTCTGCTCACCGAACGCCTGCCGGCGCCTCCGAAGCGGCTGTCCAGCGGCATCGCGAAGCGCGGCGACCTGCACGGCTCGCTGGTCCGGCTGGCCCAGAGCTTCAGCCGCACGCAGTCCCAGTCACCTGAGGTGACGACGATCGTCTTCCGCGAGGCGGGCACCCACCCCGAAGTCGGTCAGCACCTCGAGGCCCTGCGCGACGGGCTCGTCGATCTGACCGAGCGCGTGCTCGACGCCGCCAGTCCGAAGACCTTGGATCGGCAACGTCGACACGGGGCTGCCGACACGTACGTCGCCGTGTTGCTCCATGACGCGAACGCGCGCCGGTTCAACGGCCCGATCCCGGACCTCGACGCAGCCGCGCGCATTGTCGCCGCCGGCCTGACGTCGCCCTAGGACCGGTGCGCTGACCTACGGCTTTGAGCCGATGCCGGTCTTGAACTCCTTGATTCGGAGTGGTCCGCTCGACTTCGGGTCCAGAGGCGGCATCGTGGTGCCGTCGCCGTGACGGACTCCTTCGAGGAACGCCTCCAACGCGTCTCGTCCCGAATGCTGTGGCTGCCAGTCGAGCTCGGCCCTGGCGCGCGCCGCAGACATCACCGGGAGCCGCATCAACGCGTCGAACAGGTTGCCCGGAGCCGGCACCAGGTGGAGCCGCCACGCAGCGCCGAATGCGTGACGTGCGATCCCGGGCGGGATGTCGAGTCCCTTCGCGGAGAACACGGCGGCGAGGGCGTCGCGATCGAGGATGTCGTCGGTCGCCAGGTTGAACGCACCGCTGACGGGCCGCTCGACCGCGGTGGCGAGTGCTCGGGCCACGTCGCCGGCGTGCACGGTTTGCATCCGGAGCCCGCGTGGCACGGGCAGGATCGGGATGAATCGCGGATCGAGCAGCTTTCCAGGCAGGAGCGGACCCGCGAAGAGGCGCCGCTGACTCGTCGCGGCCGACCGCTGGAACACGAACGCCGGCCGGAACCGGACAACGCGGACATCTGAGTGCTCGAGCTCGAAGATGTCCAAAAGTCGCTCGACGTAGACCTTCTCCCGCGCGTACGACGCGCTCGAGGGGCCGTCGGTGGGCCAGCTCTCATCGACGGGTGGTCCGTCACTGGGGGAGTATGCCGCGATCGAGGAGTTGACGATGACGGCAGACACGCCCTGTCGTGCCGTAGCGTCGAGCAACCGCCGCGTGCCGACGGCGTTTGTCTGCCAGGTCAGGTCGGGGTCGTGGCTCGGCTGGAACAGCCAGGCCAGGTGCACCACGACATCGGCACCCTCAACCATCGGGTCGAGGTCCGTGGTTGCGATGTCAGCCGATTCCCACCGGACGGACGCGAGCTCCTGGGCGCTCATCGTGACCTCGGGGATACGGCGTGCGATCCCGACGATGGTGTGCGGCGTGTGGTCGGTGCTGGCGAGCTCTCGGATGAGCGCGCTGCCGATGTTGCCTGATGCCCCGAAGATGACGATCTTCATCCGTGTTCCTTTTGGCGAGGTAGTGGGCAGGACGAATCTGCCCGTGCCGTACCCGCTCGGGCCCAGGGCGAACCGTCAATGTCTCAGGGTCGCCATCGGCGGTTTCGTTGCCAGATGCCGCCGGGTTGTTTGATCTCGATGTGGCCGTCGGGTGCTTGGCGGAATTGCCAGTTTTGGTCGTGGGCTTGGTGGTGGTGCAAGGAGCAGAGGAGTGCGCCGTCGTTGATGTTGGTGGTGGCGCCGTGGGCCCAGTCGTCGCGCCAGTGGTGGCCTTCACACCACCCTGGGGGTGCTTCGCATCCGGGGGTGACGCAGCCGAGGTCGCGGTTGGCGATCGCGATGCGTTGGGCGGGGGTGAACAGGCGCTTGGAGCGCCCCATGTCGAGGGGGAGGGAGGCGCCGTTGAAGACCATGGGCAGGATGCCTTGGGTGCAGGCGATGCGGCGCAGCTCGCCGGAGCTGATCCGGGTGCCGGTGGTCAGCGTGGCGGCGCCTACTTGGTTCTTGAGGTCGTCGAGGTCGATGTTGACGGTGATCACGGCGGGGGTGCCGCCGGTGGTGGGCAGTTGGTCGGTGGGCAGCCGTTCGATGAGGTGGGCGAATGCTCGGCCCATGCGTTGGGGGTAGGTCAGCTCGTCCTGGTCGCGTTCCTGCTCGGGGGTGAGGTGGCGGCGCCGTGGTGCGGCGATCGCGTCGAGGGCTGACTTGAGCATCTCCATGTGAAGGGCGGTCAGTCTGCCGCCGAATCGCCAGGTGCCGTCGTGGTCGTCGGCGGTCCACATCTCGGTGCGCGCCCAGGCCCGGCGTTCGCGCTGTCGCAGCGCTTCGTCCTCGTCGGCTGCGGCTTCGGCGGGCGGTTTGAACACATCGGAGATCCGCAGCGCTCTTTGGCGCAGGTCCTTGATCGGGTACCGCTTCGCATCGGCGATCAGCGTGGTCTCGCACGCGTCGCGCTGGTCGGCGGTCACGCTGTCGGGCAGGTCGGCCATCGCGCCGGCGATGACCGCGGCCTGGGTCTCGGCCAGCTCCCCGGACGCCAGCGCGTCCTCGGTCTTGGGGGCGGCCGCCATCGTCTTGGCGACCCGCACGGTGCGGTCGGCTTCGTACTTGTCCCTCCCGAACCCGCGCGCGAGCATCTCCCCGGTGCGGGCCTTGTCACCCAGCCCGGCATCCAGTGCACGGACGGCGGCCAGCTCCTGCCCAGCAACCCGAGCCTTCAACCGCCGCAACCGCTCGACCGCGTGCCGTTGAAGAGCCGGATCCAGCTCGGCATACGCCTCCGTCGGCATCGAGTCCAACACGGCATCGAGCGCGTCCAGGCACCCCACCAACGGTGGTGGCGATTGGACGAGCTCGGCGACCATGACCCCCCGATCACTAGAACATATGTTCGACTGATCCCAATCTAGACCACCCCTCTGACACTGTCCATCAACCCGGATCCAGGTGTGGACAACAGCGTTCAGCGGTTCGTGACCCCGTCGATCGCCTCGCGCAGCAGGTCGGCGTGACCGTTGTGCCGGGCGTACTCCTGGATCATGTGGATGTAGAGCATGCGCAGCGACATGTCCTCGCCGTGGCTGTCGAACGCCACGTCGAAGTCGAGGGCCTTGGCCACGAGGTCGGCCTCTCGCTGCTCCGTCAGCAGTTCGGTCGCTGCACGCTCAGCGTCCGCGGGGTCGATGACGTTGAAGTCGGTGTCGTCCCGCGCCTCGAAGTTGTGCAGGTGCTCGATGTCCTGCTGGGCGAGCCGCTTGCGAAACCAGATGCGCTCGACCTTGGCCAGGTGCCGCACCAGGCCGAGCAGGGTCAGGTTGGTCGAGGGGATCGGCCGCGACGCGAGCTGTTCGGGAGTGAGGCCGGCGCAGATGTTGAGGAAGGTCGCGCGGTGATGCGCCAGCATCTCCTCGAGCAGCGGACGGTCCGGGCCGGTCATCGGGCCCTCGGGTGCAGGGGTCGGGGTGGGGAAGGTCCAGGTCATACGCCCGATCGTGTCACGCGGCGGCGTCGGCGAGTCCGGCGAGGATCAGCTCGAGCCCGAAGTCGAACTCCTCGCCGAAGTCGTACCCGGGCTTCATGACGTGCTCGGACGCGAACTCGACGAGGTGCGGGTAGTCGATCGGCGACATGCGCTCCAGCATCGGTCCGGCGATCTCTGCGACATCGTCCGGCCCGGACATCGGCAGGGTCGCCTCCTGCAGCGAGAACCCGTAGACGAACGCATCGATCAGCGCGAACGCGTGGGCCGTCATGGCGATCGAGAACCCGGCACTGCGGAGGGCGCCGATGACGGCGTCATGATGGTGCAGCGTCGCCGGGCCGGGGCTGGTGCGGGTCTCCATCAGCGCGATCGCCCAGGTGTGCCGGCCCATGACCGTACGAGCCGACTGAGCCCTGCGGCGCATCCCGGTCCGCCAGTCGTCGTCGGGCTCGGGGAGCTCGATCTCGCTGAACACGATGTCGACGATGCCGTCGAGGATCTCCTCCTTGTTGGCGACGTGGTGATAGATCGCCATGGGCTTGACCTCCAGCTCGCTCGCCAGGGCCCGGATCGTCAGGGCGGCCAGGCCGTCGGCGTCGGCGATCGCCACGGCTTGCTGGAGCACGCGGTCACGGGTGAGCCGCATGCGCTTGGACTTCACCTGTTCGGTCACGGGCTCCCCTTTTGCGCGGTTGTGTGGTTCACTGTAACCCATACCGTACTTAGTACGGTTTGCGACTCGCCGCTTGAGCGAGACCGACAGGAGCAGACATGAGCACGTCAGACCACGCAGTGCAGCAGGACACGATGCGGGCGGTCGTCCAGGATGCGTACGGCTCGACCGAGGTGCTGCGTGTGTCGCGTGCCGACGTGCCGGTGATCGGCGACGACGAGGTGCTGATCCGCGTGCACGCTGCCGGCGTCGACCGCGGCACGTGGCACCTCATGACCGGGCGGCCCTACCTGATGCGCATCATCGGCTTCGGGTTCCGCCGGCCCAAGAACCGCGTGCCCGGCCTCGACGTCGCCGGCACGGTCGAGTCGATCGGTGCGAAGGTCACCCGCTTCGCGGTCGGCGACGAGGTCTTCGGCATCAGTCGTGGCGCTTTCGCAGAGCTAGCCGCCGCCAAGGAGAGCAAGCTCGCGATCAAGCCGGCCGGTCTGTCGTACGAGCGGGCCGCCGCGGTGCCGGTCTCGAGCAGCACGGCGCACCAGGCGCTGCACCTTGCCGGTCGCCTCCAGCCCGGCCAGAAGCTGCTGGTCAACGGCGCCTCGGGCGGCGTCGGCTCGTACGCCGTGCAGCTCGGCAAGGCACACGGCGCGGAGGTCACAGGCGTCGCCAGCACCGCGAAGCTCGACCTTCTGCGCTCGCTCGGTGCCGACCACGTCGTCGACTACACCCAGCCGGGAGACCTCCCGGATCGCTATGACCTGATCCTCGACATCGGCGGCAACACGCCCCTGCGTCGCCTGCGCCGAGCCCTCACGCCGACCGGCACGATCGTGTTCGTCGGCGGAGAGAGCGGCGGCAACGTCACCGGTGGCATCGGCCGGGGGATGCGGGCCGCGCTGCGCTCACCGTTCGTACGCCAGCGGTTCGTCATGCTGGCGTCGAAGGAGCGCTTCGACGAGTTCGAGCAGGTCGCTGACCTGATCGTCGCCGGATCCGTCACGCCGGCTGTGGAGCGTACGTATGCGCTCGACGGCGTCGTCGAGGCGCTCAAGCACCTCGAGGACGGCAACGTCCGCGGCAAGCTCGTCATCAGGGTGCTGCCCGCGTCATAGCTCGACGACTCGCCCGCGGGAGACGACTGTCCGTACGTCGTGCAACGCGGCGATGTCGTCGAGTGGGTCGCCGTCGACCACGAGCAGGTCGGCGTCGAGCCCTGGGCGCAGACTTCCGGTGCGTTCGCCGAGGCCGATCGCCTCGGCGGCAGCCGTCGTCGCGCTCGTGAGTGCTGCGGCAGGGGAGAGGTCGCACTTCACCAGGTCGCCGATCGAGATCGGCAGGAGGGCGTGGTGCTTGGCCGGGTTGATGCCCGAGTCGCCGCCGCTGATGAGCCTGACGCCGCCCGCCACCAGCTCGGACACCTGCGCCAGACGCATCTCGACCGTGATGCCCGCGCGCTCCATCAACGCGACGACCTGTGGTGGCAGGACTCCGCCGGTGGCACGGAGGTCGGAGCCGAGTGTTGGGCACACCACGATGTCGTTGGCGACGAGCGCCTCGACGACGGCGGGCGGCGTGTGCACCCCGTTGGGCACCAGACACGAGCAGTGCTCGATGCCGTCGACACCGGCGGCGATCGACTGGCGTACGGACGGCACACCGTGTGCGTGGGCGGTCACTGCGAGGCTCATCGCGTGCGCCTCGTCGACCACGGCGCGGAGCTCTTCGTCCGTGAACTGGCAGGTCATCACATCGGTGCCGGGGGTCATGACGCCGCCGCTCGTCATGATCTTGACGAGGTCGGCGCCGCGCTCCGCCCTCTCGCGCACGGCCGCGCGGAGCTCGTCAACGCCGCTCGCCTCACCACCCATCGACGCACAATGTCCGCCGACGCTCGTGATCGGCGGTCCGGCGGCCACGACGGTCGGACCCTCGGCTCGGTTCCGGTACTTGTCGACGACCGCCCAGTGGTGGTCACCGAGGTCCCGCACCGCGGTCACGCCGGTGCGCAGGTGGACCCGCAGCGACTCCTCGATGACGGCGTCGAGCTCGTCCGGGCTGAACCCCGGTATGCGGTCCAGCGCGTTCGGACCACCATCGGCGCACAGGTGCACGTGCGCGTCGATCAGTCCGGGCAGCAGCGTCGTGCCCCGCTCGTACGTCACCTCGCAGCCGTCGGGCACCGGCGCATCCGCCGGCTCGACTCCGATGATGCGCCCGTCCTCGACCAGCACGAGCGCGCCGCCCGGCAGCTCCTTCTCGCCGTCGAACGCCCGGTCGGCGCGGTAGCCGTGCATGTGGTCAGTGAATCGGATCGGTACGGATCTGGGTAGGCCTGCACATCATCGGGCGTCCACCGGCTCCAGCACCGCCACGGGGATCGTGCGTCCGGCCTTGCGGGCGTACCGCTCGACTCCCGGCGCCTGGGCCAGCACCACGTCGCGCCACACAGCGTCGCGCTCGGCACCGACGAGCTCGCGGGGACGTGCCTTCAGGTGGTCCGCCATGATCTGCACGTCCGCGACCTCCACCTTGCGGAGGTTGCGGAACCAGTCAGGATCGGTCTTCGAGCCCGACCCCGTGCCCCACACCACGTAACCCTCAGGCTGCTCGAGGTAGCGGACGCACGTGGAGCGCGGCACGCCGGTGCGTCGTCCCGGTGTCGTGATCATGAGGACGTGGACGTTCTTGCTGCCGCTCGAGAGCCGGCCGTCCAGCCGCTTGTACATCCACACGCCGATCTGGCCGCCGGTGTGCTTCATCCAGTGCCTCAACCTGCTCACGCGAGACCTCCGTGCCGAGCCCACCTCGAGGTTCCCGCCGGTGCGTGGTCGCGTCAAGCGATTTTCTCCACAGCGAGCAGCGACAGGCTCTTCCCAAACGTCGCTCCATTCGGCACTATCTCTTGCCAAGTCACTTCTTCGGGGGAAGAGGTATCGGGAGTGGAATCGTCGACGTCGGCCCTGTCCGACCGCGTGCGCGACCTCGTACGCCAGCGCCGCATCGACCCACGCACCGACGCGACATCCGTACGCCAGGTGGCGCTCGACGTCATCGCCGAGCACGAGTCCCGCAGCCTGACCGGCGCCGTACGCTCGCTCGACGAGCCGGAGCTCGTGATCGGCCAGATCGTCGCCGATGTGTCGGGCTTCGGGCCGTTGCAGCAGTTCCTCGACGACGACTCGGTCGAGGAGATCTGGATCAACGATCCGTCCCGGGTATTCATCGCTCGCGGCGGCCGGCACGAGCTGACATCGTCGATCCTCACGACCGAACAGGTGCGTGAGCTCGTCGAGCGGATGCTCAGCTCGTCGGGCCGTCGGCTCGACATCAGCCAGCCATTCGTCGATGCGATGCTGCCCGGTGGGCACCGCCTGCACGTCGTGCTCGACGGCATCTCGCGCGGGTTCGCCGCGGTCAACATCCGCAAGTTCGTCGCGCGGGCGCACTCGTTGAGCGACCTGGTCACGCTGGGCACGCTCAACGAGCAGAGCGCGGCATTCCTCGACGCGAGCGTCGCCGCCGGGCTCAACATCGTGGTGTCGGGCGGCACCCAAGCCGGCAAGACCACGCTGCTCAATTGCCTCGCCGCCTCGATCCCCGGCTCGCAGCGTCTCGTCTCGGTCGAGGAGGTCTTCGAGCTGCAGTGTGGCCATCCTGACTGGGTCGCGATGCAGACCCGGCAGGCAGGGCTGGAAGGCACGGGTGAGATCTCGTTGCGGGTGCTCGTCAAAGAAGCGCTGCGCATGCGACCCTCGCGCATCATCGTGGGTGAGGTGCGGGCAGCGGAGTGCCTCGACCTGTTGCTGGCGCTGAACGCCGGGCTGCCCGGGATGGCGAGCATCCACGCCAACTCGGCACGTCAGGCCCTCGTCAAGATGTGCACGCTGCCGTTGCTGGCCGGCGACAACATCGGCTCACGGTTCGTGGTGCCGACAGTCGCCGCATCGGTCGACCTCGTGGTCCACACAGGGATCGATCCCGACGGCTCGCGCGCCGTACGTGAGATCGTCGCGGTCACCGGGCGGGTCGAGAACGACCTGATCGAGTCCGAACCGGTCTTCGTACGACGTGCCGGCCGTCTCGAGCGGGGTCATGGGGTGCCGTTGCGGCGGGACGCGTACGACCAGGTCGGCATCGACCTCGACGACGTACTGGGGGTCGGCCGATGGGTGCCCTGATCGGGCTGATGGCGGGCCTGGGCCTGCTGTTGATCGGCTGGGCGGTCGCCGAGCCGGGCTGGCGACCGGCTCCCCGCACCGTCAGGCGGACTGGACGGATTGCCGACTTGCTGGCGCGGGCGGGCGTCGAGGGTGTGTCTCCGACCCAGGTAGTCGTGATGTGCGCTGTCGCGTTCGTGTTGGCCGCCGTCGGGTTGACCGGCGCCTCCGGTGTGCCGGCGATCGGGGTGATCTTTGGGCTGATGGCTGCTGCGCTCCCCATCTCGGTGCTGCGCGGACGCGCCTCGCGCCGGGTTCGCGAACATGCCGCGCTGTGGCCGGATGCCGTCGACAACCTCTCGTCTGCCGTGCGCGCCGGTCTCTCGTTGCCCGAAGCGCTGATGCAGCTGGGCGACCGGGGACCCGACGGACTTCGGGCGCCGTTCCGTCAGTTCGGCCGCGACTACCAGGCGACGGGACGCTTCCACGACTCCCTTGACCTGCTCAAGGCGCGGCTCGCCGATCCGGTCGGCGACCGGGTCATCGAGGCGCTGCGCATCGCGCGGGAGGTCGGCGGCGGCGACCTGGGCCGCATGCTGCGCTCACTGTCTGGCTTCCTGCGCGACGACCTCCGTACGCGCGGCGAGCTCGAGTCGCGTCAGTCATGGACCGTCAACGGCGCCAGACTCGCGGTCGCCGCGCCCTGGGCCGTCCTGCTGTTCATGTGCCTGCAGCAGGACGTCGTCCAACGCTTCGCCACGACGACAGGACTCGTCGTGCTCGCCAGCGGTGCGGTGCTGTGCGTCGTCGCCTACCGGCTCATGCTCTGGATCGGCCGCTTGCCCACCGAGAAGCGGATCCTGGCGTGACCGGCGCGATGATCGGGCTGCTGCTCTCGAGCGGGCTGTTGCTTGTCGCGTCTGGCTGGGCGCGCACGAGAAGGCCGTCGCTCGACCAGCGACTGGCTCCCTACGTGCGTGACGTTCATCCCTACGCCGTCGTGCCCGGCCGCGCCGGTGGCGTGGTCGAGGCGGTGTTCGGTCCCTCGATCCGCCGCACCGGCCAGCTCGTGGGCGACCTCATCGGTGGCTCCGCCAGCGTGTCGCGACGGCTCGTACGACTGGGGTCGACCATGACGCTCGAGGACTTCCGCATCCGACAGGCACTCTGGGGTGTCACGGGGCTCGCTGCGGCGATAGGCGTGTCCGCGCTCCTGTGGTCCGAGCGCGGAGCCGGCGTGCCGATCCTGCTGGTCATCTGCGTCATCGGCTTCGTGGGCGGCGTCCTGCTGTGCGACACCAACCTGTCGAGCCGGGTCACTGCACACGAGCAGGAGCTGCAGGCCGAGTTCCCCGTCGTGGCCGACCTGTTGGCGCTTGCGGTCGCCGCCGGCGAGAGTCCGGTCGCGGGGCTCGAGCGCATCATGAAGGTCTGCCACGGTGCCCTCTCGGACGAGCTCGCGCGGGTTGTTGCCGACATCCGCACCGGAACTCCGATGGCACAAGCATTCGACGGGCTCGCCGCTCGCACTGGTGTCACGAGCGTCGCGCGGTTCGCCGAGGGACTCGCGATCGCGGTCGAGCGCGGCACGCCGCTGGTCGACGTCCTGCATGCGCAAGCTGCCGACGTACGCGAGGCAGGGCGCCGCGAGCTCATGGAGGCAGGTGGGCGCAAGGAGGTCGCGATGATGGTTCCGGTCGTGTTCCTGATCCTTCCGGTCACCATCGTCTTTGCGTTCTTCCCCGGCTACATCGGCCTCCATCTGACCTCAGGAATGTAGGAAGGAAACTCACATGCGGCTATTTCGACCACCTCGCCATGACGAGCGGGGCGACGTGCCCGGCTGGGTCATGATCACCGTGATGAGCGCAGGGATCGTGGCGGTGCTCTCGGCGGTCGCCGGTCCGCAGCTGCGCCAGATGCTGACGCAGGCGCTCTCGGCGGTCGGCGGCTGAGCCATGCGTCAACCCGGTCGCGCCAGAGATGAGCGGGGCGCAGCCGTCGTCGACTTCGTGCTGATCATGGTGCTGCTCGTCCCACTGGTGCTCGGCGTCGCCCAGGTCGCGCTCGTTCTGCACGTACGCAACACGGCTGCGGCCGCCGCGTCCGAGGGTGCTCGAGCGTCGGCGCCGCTGGGTGCGACTCCTGCCGATGGCGCGGCGCGCACCCGCAGCATGATCCGCGACGCACTGGCCGACCACTATGCCGACGACGTGACCGCGACCCGCACGACGATCGGCGGCGTTCCGGGCACCGAGGTCGTCGTACGTGCCCGTGTCCCGGCGCTGGGACTGTTCGGACCGTCCGTGCCCGTCACCGTGCGCGGCCACGCCGTCAGCGACATCGAGCCGTGAACCGCGACGACGGCACTGCCACGATCGAGTTCGTGTGGCTCTCGGTCCTCCTGCTCGTGCCCTTCGTCTACATCCTCGTCGCGGTCTTCGACGCCCAGCGAGCTTCCTACGGCGTCTCGACGGCGAGCCGGTCGGCAGCACGAGCATTCCTCCAGGCGCCAGACGTCGCGTCGGGTGAGCAGCGGGCGAGAGTGGCGGCGCGCGTCGCCCTCGACGATCAGGGCCTCCCAGCGGCCAGCGTGCACATCACCTGCCTGCCCTCGCCTGCTGACTGCCTTCAACCCGGATCCTCGGTCCGCGTCGTCGTCCGTACGACTCAGGCGTTGCCGCTGACCCCCAGCGCGCTCGGCTCCCAGCTGGGGGGCATCACGGTCGACAGCACCCATACCCAGCCCTACGGAACGTTCCGGAGGGAGCGATGAGGCGCGACGATGGGCAGATCACCGTCATGACGATCGGGTTCTTCGTATTCCTCGGCCTGCTGGCGGTCGTCGTGGTCAACTCGTCGGCAGCGTTCCTGCAACGACAACAGCTCGACAACGTGGCCGATGGCGCTGCTCTAGCGGCCGCGGACGGTTTGAGCCGCGCTGCCTTCTATCGTCGCGGCGAGGTCAGGCTCGACGACGCCGAGGCCAGGCGCCTGATCGGTGAGTACGTCACCGGCGACGGCATCCGGGTCGTCGCGGTCAGGACCGACGGCGACCAGGTGCACGTACGCCTCGAGCGCAGCGTGAGCATGGCGATCAGGCCACCGGGCTGGACGTCGCGCACGACGATCGTGTCCGAGGCGACGTCGGAGCTGCGGCTCGGCGACTGAGCCGCCGAGCCGAAGCAATCAGCAATCAGCGATCAGCCCATGGCCGACTGACGCCGCGCGGGCCCTGCGTCTGTCGCGGTGAAGCTCAGCACGACGATGATCGCGCCGAGCACGACGCCGACGATGCCGCCTTCGGTGTCGGTCGCCATCGCGATCACACCGCCGACGACGTTGAGCGCGCCGGCGGCGATCGCTGCGGCGCGACCCCACGGCTCGCGGCGGGCCAGGCCGTACACGGCGGCGAGGCCGAACAGGCCGAGCGCAACAGCGCCGATCGTGGCCAGGACGGGCAAGGACTCATCGCCGCCGAGGATGATGCCGACGTTCATCAGCGACATCAGGGCAAGGACGACGACGGCTGCCCAGCGTAGGAACTTCATGGTGCCTCCAAGGGTGGGACGCCGGGCGGTCTGCCTGGCGTGACTGGATGCCCTCATGGTTGGCCGCGCCGCGTTCCCTCAACCAGAGCACATTCTCTCGACGACCTCCCGGATCCCGGGAGGATCTCCCGCTCCTGCGGGAACCGAATCCGTTGCGAACGCTGCCGCGGCGGGTGCATGGTGGCGGCATCACTGACATCGCCCTCACCCCAGAGCATGCATGGTCGCCACGACGCCATGCATCGGCTTGGGCTGTCGCCACGCTGCTCGTGACGGCTGTTGGGGCGACCGTCGACATCCTCGTCCTCGGGCAGTCGGACCAGGCTGATCCCGAGGCAACCCATTCGCTGGTCGAGTCGCTCTGCTATCTCCTCTCGTACGGTGTCGTCGGCGCGTTCCTCGTCAGCAGGCGTCCCGACCTGCCGTTCGGCTGGCTGCTGGCGGGCACCGCTGCGGCGTTGACCCTTTCCGCGATCACCGTGGGTCCCGCGTATGTCGCGGTGAACAACGGCGAGACCGGCACGCTGGTGCGGTGGGGGCTTTCCGGTTCGGGGCTCGTGTTCACGCAGATCGCGGTCCAGGGCTTCATCAACGTCCGGTTCCCGAGTGGACGGATCACGTCGCGGTGGGGCCGCGTGCTGGACCGCTTGATGATCCTCGGACTGGCGCTCGTCATGTGCGGCGGCCTGTTCGGCTCGACCAACGTGCGCACGGTCCTGCCAGGCGCTTCGCCCCAGGTGCTCGACAACCCACTCGTCGGCGGTACGCCGCTGGCCGACGTGGCGGAGGTGATGCAGGTCGGTGCCCCGCTCGTCGTGCTCCTGGGGATCATCGCCGGCCTGCACGTCGTCGTCCGGGCTGCACGCGCGGAGGGAATCGAGCGCGAGCAGCTTCGCTGGCGCGCCGGAGGGGTGCTGCTGTCCTTGCTGCTGTTCCCGTTCGCCGTGGCAGAGGTCTTGCCGAGCGTCATCGGCATCGTCGACGGACTGCTGTTCGTCACGACGCTCGTGATTCCGGTGATGTTCTACCACCTGTGGGACATCGACGCGATCATCCGGCGATCGGCTGTGTACGCCTTGGTCAGCGTCGTCCTGGTCAGCGTGTACGTCGCCATCGCGGCGGTCGGCGCGACCCTCGCCTCCGACCAGGCCGGAGTCCTGATTGCTGCGCTGGTCACCGCGGTGGCGGTGGGACCGGCCCGCAACCGGAGTCAGCGGCTCGTCGACCACTTCTTCTACGGCGAGCGCGACGATCCCTATCGAGCGCTCAGCGACGTGAGTCGCCGGCTCGAGGCGGTTGCCGGCGCGGGCACCGTGCTGCCGGCGGTCGTGGACGCCGTGGCCGGGTCGCTGCGGCTGCCGTACGTCGCGATCGAGCGTCCTGGCGACAACCAGCTGCTGGCGGCACACGGTGATCCGGGCGAGGCCCCGGTCGAGCGGTGGGCGCTGACCTACCAGGGCCGGACCGTGGGACACCTGGTCGCCTCACCCCGGCGCGGCGAGGCTGAGTTCGGCTCGCGGGACCGTCTGGTCCTTGCCGACCTGGCGCGTCAGTCGGGCGCGGCGGTGCACGCCGAAGCGCTGACCGCTGACCTCCTCGACTCGCGGCAGCGCCTCGTGAACGCCCGTGAGGAGGAGCGGCGCCGGTTGCGGCGGGATCTCCACGACGGGCTGGGGCCGGTCCTGACGGGACTCGGGCTCAACATCGACGCAGCACGTACACGGCTGGAACAGGCAGAGCCTGACGTGCCAGACGCCGATGCATTCCTGTCGCACGCCAAGCAGGCGTCGTCGCAGGCCATCGCCGACCTGCGGAACATCGTCTACGGACTCCGACCGCCCGCGCTCGACGACCTGGGTCTTGTCGGCGCAGTACGCGTCCACGTCGACCGGCTGGCCGAGGGGAGCGCCGTGCGGATCGCGGTCAACGGCGCAGGACTTCCCGAGCTGCCCGCTGCCGTGGAGGTCGCGGCCTTCCGCACGGCCGTCGAGGCCGTCAACAACGTCGTACGGCATGCCGATGCGCATCGATGCACCGTTGAACTTGGCGTCGAGGACGGGTGCCTCGTGCTCGAGATCTCCGACGACGGCGAGTCACGTACGGACTGGACCGCAGGTGTGGGTGTGCTCGCGATGCGGGAGCGCGCCTCAGAGCTCGGCGGGACGCTGTCGGCGGGGGCGACAGCGCAAGGCGGCAGGGTGCGAGCGACGTTCCCCTTGAGCCCGCCATTGATGACAGGCTCGGCACCATGACCGCGGAGGCAACCACCGTGTTGGTCGTCGACGACCACCCGCTCGTACGTCAGGGACTGCTGGCAGTCCTCGGCTCGGCGGAGGGAATCGTGGTGCTGGGCGAGGCCAGCGACGGCGACGAGGCGATCCACCTGGTGACGCAGCTGGAGCCCGACGTCGTGCTCATGGACCTGCAGATGCCCGGCATGCATGGCATCGATGCAACCCGCGCGATCGTCGCCGCGCGCCCCACGACGGCGGTCCTCGTCCTGACGATGTTCGAGGACGACGACATGGTGTTCTCCGCGGTCTCGGCCGGCGCGATGGGCTACCTGCTGAAAGGCGCCGACGGCTCTGACATCATCGCGGCTGTACGCTCCGCGGGCGCCGGTCAGGCGGTCTTCGGTGCCGCGTTGGCGGGCCGCCTGCGATCGTGGTTCGCCTCACCTCCGCGGGTCGCAGCTGACGCGTTCCCGCAGCTCACCGATCGCGAACGCTCGATCCTCGACGGGGTCGCCGCCGGCCTCACCAACGCCCAGATCGGCGAGCGGGAGTTCCTGTCCTCCAAGACTGTGGCCAACAACGTGTCGAACATCCTGGCCAAGCTGCAGCTGGCCGAGCGCGGCCAAGCCATCATCGCCGCGCGTGAGGCCGGCCTCGGACGTACGGAACGCGACGACTGACCGTCAACGGGAGGCAGCGGCGCCCATGATCCGGCTGACGTTGTCCGGGGCGAAGAACACCGCAGGGGAGAGGGTCGCGGCGTTGACGCTCACGAAGTCGTCCATCGCCTCCTGGTTGCCGTGGACGGAGCCGAGCAGCTGCTGGGTCTGCGGCGGCGGTGGCTCGAGTCGGGCGAGGTCGGTCGTGAACTCGTACACCGGCATCGCCTGCATGTCACGCTTGCGCTGGTAGTCGCCCATCGCGTCCTCGTACGACCGGGCCCCGGTGAGGGTCTCGTCCAGCGCGGTGACGCACAGCTCGACCTCCCGGAACGCGTCGGTGATGCCCATCGCCGTGATGGGGTCCTTGTTGTAGCCGGCATCGCCGACGAGCGCCCAGCCGGGCCCGTACGGCTTGCGGAAGAAGTTGGGCACGGCGCCGCCGTTGAACGGCTCGACCCGTTTGGCAGCCCTGACCCGCTCGGCGAACTCCGGCGCGAGCTTGAACGTCTTGAGGAAGTTGGCCTCGACGTCAGCCTTGTACGTGCCCGACTCGGCGTACGGCCAGCCGCAGACCACCATCGTCAGGCCGTCGTTGGTCTGGACGGCGGCCCAGCCCCGGCCCGGGCGGATGTGGACCTCGAAGCCGTCAACCGGAAGCCCGCTGAAGTACGTGTAGTAGCTCCACAGCAGGCGAGGCTTCTCGTGGTAGTCCTCGGTGTCGAGCGCCTTGGCGACGTGCGAGTTGCGGCCGTCCGCCCCGACGACGACGCGGGCGGTCTCGCTGACCTGCACACCGTCCTGACCGTGACCGCGTATGCCGACGACGACCCCGTCCTCGACGATGAGCTCGTCGACGTTGAAGTGCTCGCGCACGACGACGCCGGCCTGCCGGGCGCCGTCGACGAGGATCTTGTCGAGGACCGTGCGCCGGGGTGCATAGCCCGCGGCGTGGCCTTCGTACGGCCGCGGTGTGCCGGCGATCGTGAACGGCCCGAAGTCGAACGAGTAGCTCTCGATCGGCGGGCAGCCGGTCGCCGCCACCCTGGCGAGCAGGCCCCAGCGATGCAGGGCCGCGACGCCGGGAGGGTGGATCATGTGGGTCGAGAGCGTGTCGCTGGGAAACCTCGCCCGGTCGACCAGGAGGACCCGGTGACCCTTGCGGGCCAGCAGCATTGCAGTCGGCGATCCCGCGCAGCGAGCGCCGACGATGATCGCGTCATAGTCAGGTGCCATCGTCTTGCCTCTCGTCGGCCCCCGATCTTTCGAGGGTGAACCCGTTGAGAGGTTTCGACAACCCGAACCGGCAAGTCAGCCTTCGAGCGCGGCACGCAGCTTTGCGGCGTACTCCTCGGCCTCGCCCTCGGCGTACTTCGTGCGGGGCCAGAAGAAGCCACGGAGTCCGTCGCCCTTGGTTCGCGGCACGACGTGCATGTGCAGGTGGGCGACGCTCTGCGAGACGACGTTGTTCATCGCGACGAACGTGCCCTGAGCACCGAGTCCGGAGGTGATCGCGTCGGCGACCCGCTGGGCGGTGCCGAGCAGCGGCACCATGAGGGACTCGGGCAGGTCCGAGAGCGTCACGAGATGTTCTCGCGGCACGAGCAGCGTGTGCCCCTTGAACACCGGGCGTACGTCGAGGAAGCCGACGACATCGTCGGTCTCCAGGACGATCGTGGCTGGGGTCGTGCCCGCGACGATCCCGCAGAACAGGCAGCCTTCGGTCATGGTTCGATCTCACCACAGATGGGCATAGGGTGACCGTATGGCTGAATCAGAAGGCACCGACAGCAAGTCCGACATGAAAGCCAAGTTCCGCGAGGCGCTGGAGAAGAAGAAGGGCAAGCACCACGCGACCGCCGAGGGCGCCGAGCACGACGGCAGCGAGAAGTCGCACGGCGCCAACGGCCCGACGCAGTCGCCCGAGTTCCGGCGCAAGAGCATCTGACGTCTCCCTGTAACCTCGTCGAGTGGCGACACCCGATTTTGCAGAGCAGACCAAGGCCCTCGACGCGACCCTGACGTCGATCGAGAAGGTGCTCGACCTCGACGCCATCCGCGCGGAGATCGAGACACTCCAGGAAGAGGTCGGCGACCCCGGGCTGTGGGACGACCAGGCCAACGCGCAGCGCGTCACGAGCCGGCTCTCCGCGCTGCAGGCCGAGGTCGAGCGCGTCACCGGACTGCGTGAGCGCCTCGACGACCTGGAGATCATGCACGAGATGGCCCTCGAGGAAGCGGATGCTTCCGCTTCGGCTGAAGTCGCCTCCGAATTGGTTCGCATTCAAAAAGCCATAGATTCACTCGAGATCCGCACGCTGCTGTCCGGTGAGTACGACGAGCGCGACGCGCTGGTCTCGATCCGCTCGGGCGCGGGCGGTGTCGATGCGGCGGACTTCGCGCTGATGCTGCAGCGCATGTACATCCGCTGGGCCGAGCGCCACGGCTACAGCGTCGAGGTCTACGACACGTCGTACGCCGAGGAGGCCGGCATCAAGTCGACGACCTTCGCGGTCAAAGCGCCCTACGCGTACGGGACGCTCTCGGTCGAGGCCGGCACGCACCGCCTCGTCCGCATCTCGCCGTTCGACAACCAGGGCCGCCGCCAGACCTCGTTCGCCGCGGTCGAGGTCGTGCCGGTGCTCGAGGAGACCGACGAGATCGACATCCCCGAAGAGGACATCCGCGTCGACGTGTTCCGCTCGTCGGGTCCCGGCGGCCAGAGCGTCAACACGACCGACTCGGCCGTACGCCTGACGCACATCCCGACCGGCACGGTCGTCAGCTGCCAGAACGAGAAGAGCCAGCTGCAGAACAAGGCCAGCGCGATGGTGATCCTCAAGGCCAAGCTGCTCGCCCTCAAGAAGGCCGAGGAGCGGGCCCAGCTCGACGAGCTGCGCGGCGACGTGCAGGCGTCGTGGGGCGACCAGATGCGCAACTACGTCCTCAACCCGTACCAGATGGTCAAGGACCTGCGGACCGAGTTCGAGACCGGCAACACGCAGGCCGTGCTCGACGGCGAGATCGACGACTTCATCGAGGCGGGCATCCGCTGGCGGAGGGGCCAGGCCGCTTAGTCGGGCTCTCGCGGGTCTTCCTGCTTCTGTTCCTCGACCCGCCGCTTGACCCGGCCCATGCCGGGCAGCTTGCCCAGCATCTGGTTGAGCTCGCGGGTGATGTCGAGCAGGTCGTGCACGTCGGGCCCGACGGTGCGCAGGGTCACCAGCATCGGCAGGATGTCGGACTCGACCCGTTCGACCAGGTCAGGCAGCTGATCGATGAGCTTGACCATCGCGTCGACCTCGTCCGGGTGCGTGGTCTCGGCGAGGCGCTCGAGCGTCGGCTGCAGGTGCTCCAGCGCCGGCGCGAAGGAGTCGAGCAAGGCCTGCAGGCGCGCGATCGTCGGCTCGACGCTGCCGACGGTTCCCGCCGTACGGACGATCAGCGCGTCCGCCTCGCTCCGGGTGTTGTCGATGCGGTCGACCAGCTCATCGGCGCGCGCCAGCAGCGCCTCGGCGGATCCGAGCAGCGCGACTGTACGGGGGAGCAGCGCGAACGCCTGCTCGAAGAGTGCCGGTCCGCGACCGATCAGAGCCAGTGCGTCACGCGGATCGCCGAGCGGAAGCCTCATGCCTCGACGCTAACCAACACCGCGACGTACCGCCCGCTGGAGCGGTGACTTAGGGCCCACCAGGCGTACGCGGGTGGGCCCTAAGTCACCGCTCCCCGGGTCAGGGTCAGTCTCCCGAGCTGAAGGCTGCGTCGAACGCTGCGGTGGGAGCGTCGAACAGGTTCGCCTTGACGAACGCCAGTGCCTCGGGGGCGCCGAGCAGGCGATCCATGCCGGCGTCCTCCCACTCGACCGAGATGGGGCCGTCGTAGCCGATCGTGTTGAGCATCCGGAAGCACGCCTCCCACGGCACATCGCCGCGGCCGGTCGACACGAAGTCCCACCCGCGCCGCGGGTCCGCCCACGGCAGGTGCGAACCGAGCCGGCCGTTGCGGCCGTTGCCGAGCTGCTTCTTCGCGTCCTTGCAGTCGACGTGGTAGATCCGGTCCTTGAAGTCCCAGAGGAAGCCGAGCGGGTCGAGGTCCTGCCAGATGAAGTGCGACGGGTCCCAGTTGAGCCCGAACGCCTCGCGGTGGCCGATCGCCTCGAGTGCCGCATGCGTCGTCCAGTAGTCGTACGCGATCTCGCTGGGGTGCACCTCGTGCGCGAACCGGACGCCCTCCTCGTCGAACACGTCGAGGATCGGGTTCCAGCGGTCGGCGAAGTCCTGATAGCCCGCGGCGACCATCTCCTCGGAGGCCGGCGGGAACATCGCGACGTACTTCCAGATCGCCGAGCCGGTGAAGCCGATGACGGTGTCGACGCCGAGCAGCTTTGCCGCTCGGGCGGTGTTCTTGAGCTCCTCGGCGGCTCGCTGGCGTACACCTTCGGGATCGCCGTCGCCCCAGATGCGCGGCGACAGGATGCCCTGGTGGCGCGCGTCGATCGGGTCGTCGCAGACCGCCTGGCCGGTCAGGTGGTTCGAGATCGCGTAGACCTTGAGCCCGTTCTTCTCCAGGATGTCGTGGCGGGTCTGGACGTAGCCGGGGTCCTCGACGGCAGCCCACGGATCGAAGTGGTCGCCCCAGCAGGCGATCTCGAGCCCGTCATAGCCCCAGTCGCCGGCGAGCTTGGCGACTTCCTCGAACGGCAGGTCGGCCCACTGCCCGGTGAACAACGTGATCGGTCGAGTCATGCGGATGCTCCTGTCGTGTGTGTCGTGCCGTCGGCCGCGCTCGCCTCGACTGCGGCGAGCACCCGCTGCACCGCGAGCCCGTCCGAGAACGAGGGAGCCGGCTCGGCGCCCTTGGCGATGTCGGTGACCAGGTCGACGACCTGATGCGTGAAACCGTGCTCATAGCCGAGACCGTGGCCCGGCGGCCACCAGGCGGCGATGTAGGGGTGGCTGGCCTCGGTCACCTGGATGCGGCGGAACCCCGCGACCGCAGGATCCTCGGTCGCATCGAACAGCTCGAGGACGTTCATGTCCTCGAAGTCGAACGCGAGCGACCCGCGCGTGCCGTTGACCTCGAGCCGCAGGGCGTTCTTGCGACCAGTGGCGAACCGGGTCGCCTCGAAGACGCCGATGGCACCGTCGGCGAAGCGGGCGGTGAAGGCGGCCGCGTCGTCGACGGTCACCGGGCCGCGCTCCGCGTCGGCGGTGGAGGTGCCCCCGAGCGTCGCGCTCTCGCCCGCGATCGGACGGGTCTTGACGAAGGTCTCCATCAGACCGCTCACCGAGGTGATCGATGAGCCGGTGACGAACTGCGCCATGTCGATGATGTGGGCTCCGATGTCCCCGAGCGCGCCGGAACCCGCCAGCGACTTGTCGAGCCGCCAGCTCAGTGGGGTGTTCTCGTCCGTCAGCCAGTCCTGGAGATATTGCCCCCGCACGTGGCGGATCGTGCCGATACGCCCCGACGCGACGAGCTGCCGGGCATATGACACGGCGGGCGTACGCCGGTAGGTGAAGCCGACCATCGCGCGTACGCCGTGCTTCGCGGCCTCGGTCGCTGCCGCCGCCATGGCTTCGGCCTCGGCGACGGTGTTGGCGAGGGGCTTCTCGCACAGGACGTGCTTGCCGGCCTCGAGCGCCGCGATCGCGATCTCGGCGTGCGTGTTGCCGGGCGTGCAGATGTCGATGACGTCGATGTCGTCCCGCGTCAGCAGCGCGCGCCAGTCGGTCTCGACGGACTCCCAGCCGAACCGGCGGGCCACGTCTCCAGCGGCATCCTCGTTGCGTCCGCAGATCGCCCGGAGCCTCGGATGGAGCGGGAGGTCGAAGAATGCGGGCGCGGTGCGCCAGGCCTGGGAGTGGGCGGCGCCCATGAAGGCGTAGCCGACCATGCCGATCCCGAGCTCGGTACGTGTGTCGGTCATGTCCCTGCTCTCGTGTGTGGTGGTCTCAGTGTGGCGTGGTGTGGTGCGGGGGCCCGCGGTGGAGGAGACCGCGGACCCCCGACCGATCAGGACTCGAAAGCCGACTTGATGTAGGTGTCGACGTTGTCCTTGGTCACGACCGGGGCGGCCAGCTTGAGCTGGCGCGGCACCTCGATCTCCGAGAGGTCCGACATCGACTTGCCCTGGACCAGCAGGCGAGCGAGCTTGATGCCGTCGGCAGCCTGGGTCGACGGGTAGATGACCGTCGCCTTGAGCACCGAGTTGTCGGCCTTGATGTCGCGCATGACGTTGGCCGATCCGGCGCCGCCGATCATGACGAACTCGTCGCGGTTGGCGTTCTTGATCGCCGCGAGCACACCGACACCCTGGTCGTCGTCGTGGTTCCACAGGTAGTCGATCTTCGGAGCAGCCTGCAGGAGGTTCGATGCAGCCTTCTCGCCCGACTCCACCGTGAACTCAGCAGCGGTGCGGTTGTTGACCTTGAGGCCGCACTTCTTGAGCGCGTCCGCGAAGCCGCGCGACCGGTCCTGCGTCAGGGGCAGCGAGTCGATGCCGGCGATCTCCGCCACGATCTTGCCCTTGGCACCCTTGGCGTCGTCACACACGAACGTGCCGGCGGAGACGCCCATGCCGTAGTTGTCACCCAGCACCGTGGTGCGGGCGGCGAACGGCGAGTTGAACTCACGGTCGACGTTGATCACGATGATCCCGGCATCCATCGCCTTGCGGGCCACGGCGGTCATGGCGGCACCGTCGAACGGCAGCAGCACGATCGCGTCGACCTTGTCGTTGATGAACGTCTCGACCTGCGAGATCTGGAGGTTCACGTCGTTCGTGCCCTCCGCGACCTTGAGGTCGACGTCGTCGTACTCCTTCGCCTGCGCGACCGCCGCCTTGGTGATCGCACCCATCCAGCCATGGTCGGCAGCAGGCGCCGAGAAGCCGATGACAACCTTCTCGCCGCTCTTGTCGTTGTCGGTGTTGCTCTTGGAGACGTTCGAGTTCGAGTCGTCGTCGCCGGAGCCGTTGGTGCAGGCACCGAGCACGAGCGTGGCGGCCGCGAATGCGCCCAGGAGGGCAAGGCCGCGACGACGACGGTGATGGATGGTGGACATGTGGACTCCTGTGGTGGTGGGGGCGGACAGGTTGGAGAAGTCAGGTCTTGCGGTTCGCGATGCGCTGCTGCAGGAGCACAGCGACCACGATGATCACGCCCTTGGCGACGTTCTGCGTCGACGTCGAGAGGTTGTTGAGCGTGAAGACGTTCGTGAGGGTCGTGAAGATCAGGACGCCGAAGAGCGTGCCGATCACGGTGCCGCGGCCGCCGCTGAGCAGCGTCCCGCCGATCACGACGGCGGCGATGGCGTCGAGCTCGAGAAGCGTGCCGTGCGTCGAAGAACCGGTCGTCGTACGCGACATCAGCATCACCGCGGCGATGCCACAGGTCGCGCCGAGCAGCGTGTAGAGGTAGACGGTGTGACGCTGCACCTTGATGCCGGCCAGTCGTGCTGCCTCGGGGTTGCCGCCGACGGCGAACGTGCGACGGCCGAAGGTGGTGCGGTTGAGCAGGAACCATCCGCCGAGCGTCACGAGCGCGAAGATGATGACGATGACCGGTATGCCGGCCGGCTCAGCGCCGAAGAAGTCGGTGAAGCCCTGGTTGGTGATGATCTGGGTCTTGCGGTCGGCGATGAGCTCGGCGAGGCCTCGCGCAGAGGCCAGCATCGCCAGCGTCGCGATGAAGGGGACGACCTTGCCGTACGCGATCAGCGCTCCGTTGACCAGTCCGCAACCCGCTCCGACGACCACCGCCGTGAACACCATGGCGATCCAGCCGATGTCATCGGCCATCGCCTGAGTGCCGGTCGTGGTCGCCCACACGGACGCCAGCGCGAGGATCGCGCCGACGGACAGGTCGATGCCGCCGCCGGTGATGACGAACGTCATGCCGATCGAGACGACGCCGAGCACCGCCGCAAGGCGCAGGATCGTCACCATGTTGTCGGTGCTGGCGAACCGGTCGCCGGCGGTGATGACGCCGACGACGCACAGCACGATCAGCGCGATGACCAGCCCGAGGTTGCGGGCCAACCCGAGGTTGCCGCCACGGTCACCACGAGACGGTGCGGCCTCGGGTGCGGGGACCGTCAACGACGGGTCGTCCTTCAGTGCGTCACTCATGCAACGTCGTCCTTCGTGTCGGTGGTCGAGTCGTGCTCGGCGAGGATCCGGTCGAGCACGCCGGAGGGGTCGATCGCATCGCTCGGGCCGTCATGGACCACGTGCCCGTCCGCGACGACGAGGACGCGGTCGGACAGGCCGAGGACCTCATCGATGTCGCTGGAGACGATCACCAGGGCGACGCCGGAGTCGGCGAGCTCGCGGATCAGCGTGTAGATCTCGGCGCGGGCGCCCACGTCGACGCCACGCGTGGGCTCGTCGAGCAGGAGCACCTTGCACGACCGCAGCAACCAGCGGGCGAGCACGACCTTCTGCTGGTTGCCACCCGAGAGCGTCCGGATGATGCGGTTGGGGTCGTCGGGGCGTACGTCGACGGACCGAGCCGCCTCCTGGGCGGCCCTGCGCTCCGCACCCTCGCGGGAGACGCCGTACTGCGCGAACCGGTCGAGGCTCGCGAGTGAGATGTTGCGGTAGACCGCGTCGTCGAGGACCAGCCCCTGGGACTTGCGCTCCTCAGGGCACAGGCCGAGGCCTGCAGCGACGGCGGCGGACACCGAGCCGTTGCGCAGCTTGCGCCCATCGACCCTGACCGAGCCGTGGTTGGCGCGGCGGGCGCCGTAGACGGTCTCGATGATCTCGCTGCGACCCGCGCCGACCAGTCCGGCGATGCCGACGATCTCCCCGGCGCGTACGCCGAAGGACACGTCCGAGAACTCGCCGTCGCGACTGATCCCGTCGACCTCCAGCAGTGCGGGCTCGTCGAGCAGCGGGGTCGTACGCCTGGGGAACACCGACGACACCGTGCGGCCGGTCATCAGGGTGATGAGCTCCGAGGTCGGGGTGTCCCGCGCGGGCAGGTCCGACGCGACGGTGCGGCCGTCCTTGAGCACCGTGAGCCGGTCGCCGATGCGGCGGATCTCCTCGAGCCGGTGCGAGATGTAGATGATCGCCGCGCCAGACGAGCGGAGGTCCTCGACGACCCGGAACAAGCCGTCGACCTCGTCGGGGTCGAGGACCGCGGAGGGCTCGTCCATCACGATGACGCGGGCGTTGCGCGACAACGCGCGAGCCATCGAGACGATCTGCTTGCCGGCGGCCGAGAGGCTGCCGACCTCGCGCGTCGGGCGGATCTCGGGATGCCCGAGCCGCTTGAGCAGCTCTCGCGCGGAGCGGTTCATGTCGCGGTCGCGGGTGACGCCACCGAGTGCGTTCTCGTGGCCGAGGTAGATGTTGTCGGCGACGCTCAGGCCGTCGATCAGGTCGAGCTCCTGGTAGATCGTGGCGATCCCGGTTGCCAGCGCCGCCTGGGGATCAGAGAACTCGACCGGCTCGCCGTCCCACAGGACAGTGCCCTCGTCGACGGTGTGCGCGCCCGACAGCACCTTGATCAGCGTGGACTTGCCGGCTCCGTTCTGGCCGAGGAGGCAGTGCACCTCCCCCGCTCGTACGACGAGATCGACGCCGTCGAGGGCACGTACGCCCGGGAACTCCTTGACGATGCCGCGCATCTCGAGCAGGGGATGTGACATGGCGGTGATGCTAGTCACACGTTTTGTCGTTCGTCAAGCAAAAGTATGATGTTGACGGACATACTTGGTTCACAACGGTTGCGAAAGGGGGCATGGTTTACTCATGGCCATGACTGTGCCCGCCGAGCTGCCGCCAACCCTGGCCGGCACAGGAGAGCTGTTCCAGCTGCTACGTGACGGGACCCCGCGAACGCGGGCCGAGCTCGCCCAGCTCTCGTCCTTGGCGAGGTCCACGGTGACGGCGCGCGTCGACGCGCTGCTGGCATCGGGCCTGCTCGCACCGGTCGGTGAAGCAGCCTCGACCGGCGGCCGTCCGCCGACCCGTTTTGCCCTCAATCACGACAACCGGGTCGTGCTGGCGATCGACCTCGGTGCCTCCCACGCCAGCGTCGCCGTCACGGACCTGGCAGGCCGGGTGCTCGAGGAGAAGACCGTGGCCAGCGACATCGCGGACGGCCCCGAGAAGGTGCTGGACCGGGTCACCACGATCGGGCTCAAGCTCCTCGACTCGATCGACCGACCTGTCAGCGATGTCGCGGGCGTGGGCATCGGCGTGCCCGGCCCGGTCGAGCATGCCACCGGGCGCCCCGCGAACCCGCCGATCATGCCCGGCTGGCACGACTTCGACATCCCTGCGCACCTCGGCAAGACGTTCGTCGGCCCGGTGCTCGTCGACAACGACGTCAACCTCATGGCGCTGGGCGAGTACGTCACGGTGTGGCAGTCTGCGCCCCACCTGCTGTTCGTCAAGGTCGCTACCGGCATCGGCGCCGGCATCGTGTCGGACGGCCGTCTCATGCGCGGGGCGCTCGGCTCGGCCGGCGACCTCGGGCATGTCCGAGTAGCCGGAGCGCGCGACGACGTGGTCTGCCGGTGCGGCAACATCGGCTGCCTCGAGGCGGTGGCTGCCGGTCCCGCAATCGCCGCGCGACTGCGCGAGCGCGGGCTTGACGTCGAGAGCTCGCAGGACGTCGTGGATGCCGTCGTGGCGGGGGAGATCGTCGCCCTCCAGGCCGTACGCGAAGCGGGCCGCGACCTGGGCACGGTCCTGGCCACCTGCGTCAACCTGCTCAACCCGTCGGTCATCGTGATCGGCGGCAAGCTCGCGGAGGCGGGGGAGTACCTCCTGGCCGGCGTGCGCGAGGTCGTCTACCAACGTTCGCTGCCGTTGGCGACGCACAACCTGCGCATCGTCAGCACCTCGGCGGCCAGCAAGGGCGGCATCCTCGGCGCGAGCGCGATGGTGCTCGACGCGGTCCTCGCGCCGCGTGCAGTCGACGACTACGTGGCGAGACACACTGCAGCCAAAACGGCGTAGGCGGCCGGGTCCAACGGTGGGTGGGTCCACCCACCTACACTCGATGGGTGATTCGATTCGACAAGGTCACCAAGACCTACCCCGGCCAGAAGCGCGCTGCGCTCGATGCCGTCGACCTGGAGATCGAGAAGGGCGAGTTCGTCTTCCTCGTCGGCTCCTCCGGTTCGGGCAAGTCGACGTTCCTGCGCCTGATCCTCCGTGAGGCCCGTCCAACGACCGGCCGTGTCTACGTCGCGGGCAAGGAGATCAACAAGCTCTCGAGCTGGAAGGTGCCCAAGCTGCGCCGCCAGGTCGGCACGGTGTTCCAGGATTTCCGGCTGCTGCCCAACAAGACCGTGACCGAGAATGTCGCCTTCGCGCTCCAGGTCATCGGCAAGTCGCGCAGCGAGATCAACAAGCTCGTCCCCGAGACGCTCGAGATGGTCGGGCTCGAGGGCAAGGGTCACCGCATGCCCGACGAGCTGTCCGGCGGCGAGCAGCAGCGCGTCGCCGTGGCGCGCGCGTTCGTCAACCGGCCGATGATCCTGATCGCCGACGAGCCGACCGGAAACCTCGATCCTGCGACCAGCGTCGGCATCATGAAGCTGCTCGACCGGATCAACCGCACCGACACCACCGTGGTCATGGCGACGCACGACTCGTCGATCGTCGACCAGATGCGCAAGCGGGTCATTGAGCTCGACAACGGACTCATCGTCCGTGACGAGGCCCGCGGCATCTACGGCTACCAGAACTAGGAGACGTCGATGCGAAGCACCTTGAGTGAACTGCGTCAAAGCCTGTCCCGCAACAAGTCCATGACGATCTCGCTGGTCGTGACCATGACCGTTTCTCTCCTCCTGGTCGCGCTCGGTCTGCTGATCCAGAGCCAGGCGGAACGTACCGAGAAGTACTTCGGCTCCAAGCTCCAGCTGCAGGTCAACCTGTGCACCAAGAACTCGCCGAGCTCCAACTGCATCGGCGGCGTCGCAACGGATGACCAGAAGACTGCCGTGCAGCAGGCGCTCAAGGAGAACCCCGAGGTCAAGTCCTTCGATGTCCGGACGCCCAGCGACAACTACGAGCGGGCCCGGGCGCTCCTCGGCCAGTCCGACACCGGTCGCAAGCAGCTGGAGACGCTGGGCCCGGAGTCGTTCCCGGAGTCCTACTTCGTGACCCTCAAGGATGCCGACAAGTACGACGGCGTCGTCAGTCAGGTCTCGGGCATGGACGGGGTCGGCAACGTCAACTCGCTGAAGAAGCTGCTTGGACCGCTGTTCGACTTCCTCAACAACATGAAGTGGGCATCGATCGGTGTCGCGCTCCTGCTGATCGTCGCGGCGATCCTGCAGGTCTCCAACACCGTCCGCATGACCGCGTACGCCCGACGGCGCGAGATCGGCATCATGCGGCTCGTCGGCGCGTCGAGCTGGCACATCCAGCTGCCGTTCGTCCTCGAGTCGCTGATCGCAGCGCTGCTCTCGGCGGCGCTGGCAGCCGCCGGGCTCGCCGCCTTCATGTACTTCGTCGTCTACCAGTACCTGAGACACACTCTCGGGTCGCTCACGACCTGGGTCGGCTGGCACGAAGCGTTGATCGTCGTTGGATGGACGACGGCGCTCGCCATGCTGCTCGCCCTCATCCCGACCCTGGTCATGACGCGCAAGTACCTCGACGTCTAGGCCAGCCTGAGCCACTCCCGGGAAGCAAAATGCTTCTTCGTGTGACTGATGTGACGTATGGTGCGGGGAGACAACCGACACGTCCTCCCGCGGGAGGATCCTTCCCCCAAGGTCGAGGTCATGTTTTTCACCACCCGCAAGGCGACGATGGCGATGCTGCTGGTTGCAGCACTGATCGCCGCTTTGACGACGCCATCGTTCGCTGACAAGAGGGACGACCTCGAGAAGCAGAAGAAGGGCGTCAGCGGCAAGATCGGTGACGCCAAGAAGGATCTCGAGCTCTCGACGAAGAAGTACGCCAACGCCGTCGCCGCGCTCAAGAAGGCACAGGGCAAGCTCGATGTCGCCCAGTCGAAGCTCAATGACACGCGGGGCGCGCTGGCAACTGCCAAGGCGCGGGATGCGCAGATGCAGGCCAAGCTCGTGTCGACCGAGGCCGAGCTCGACGCCGCCGTGGCCCGGCTCGGCCAGGGCCGCGCGGAGCTGCGCGATGCCGAGGCGAAGGTCGAGCAGTTCGCGGTCGAGAACATCGAACAGGGCGACCCGGGGATGCGCGCGTTCAGCAGCCTCCTGCAGGGCGAGGACCCCAACCAGTTCTCCGAGCAGATGAGCCTCAACGATGCGGTGAGCGATGGCCAGCTCGCGACGATGCAGAAGCTCGCCGCCACGCGAGTGATCCTCGAGGTCAACCGCGCCCGCGTGGAGAAGCTGCGCGACCAAGTCAAGGCACAGCGTGAGGCCGCGGCGGCCAACCTCGTCCGCAAGCAGCAGCTCGAGGCAGCCGCGGAGGACCAGGCTGCTGAAGTCGCCGAGCTCGTCGCCGTCCGGCAAGGCGCCCGCAACACCGCGGCGAAGCTCCGCGCGGAGGACAAGAAGCAGCTCGCATCGCTCGAGGCCGATCGCCGCAGCCTCGAGGCGAGGATCCGAGCGTTGACCCCCAAGCAGGTCCGAGATGCCGGCGGCGATGGCGGCGGCACCCTGTCCTACCCCGCCAACGGCCCGATCACCTCGCCGTACGGCATGCGGTTCCACCCGGTGCTGCACATCTGGAAGCTGCACGACGGGACCGACTTCGGCGTCCCGTGTGGCACGCCAGTGCACGCGGCGGCCGGCGGCCGAGTGCTGCAGACGTACTACAACGGCGGCTACGGCAACCGGATCATCCTCAACAACGGCCGGATGCGTGGCCAGAACATCGTGACGACGTACAACCACCTGACCCGCTGGACCGTCAGCCCGGGGCAGCACGTCAAGCGCGGCCAGACCATTGGCTACTCCGGCACGACCGGCTACTCGACCGGCTGCCACCTGCACTTCATGGTCATCGCCAACGGCTCGACCGTGAACCCCATGGGCTGGTTGTAGTAGGCCGGCGCGCTCCTTCGTCGCGCTCACTCCCACGGCTCGCTGGAGCTCGCCGTGGGCTGGCCCGCCGGGCTCCGCCCGGCCACATCTCACGTGAGAGCATGGTGACGTGGCTAAGGAAACCGGGCGCAAGCTCGTTGCGCAGAACAAGAAGGCGCGCCACGACTATCACATCGAAGACACCTTTGAGGCCGGCCTGGTCCTCACCGGCACCGAGGTGAAGTCGTTGCGTGCGGGTCGCGCATCCCTCGTTGACGGATTCGGCGAGATCGAGCGCGGGGAGGCGTGGCTGCTGCACGTCCACATCCCCGAGTACACGCAGGGCACCTGGACCAACCACGAGACCCGCCGGCGGCGCAAGATGCTGCTCAACCGGCAGGAGATCGACCGGATCGAGCGGCGTACGTCCGAGAAGGGCCTCACGATCATCCCGCTCTCGCTCTACTTCAAGGACGGCCGCGCGAAGGTCGAGATCGCGCTGGCCAAGGGCAAGAAGACGTACGACAAGCGACACGCGATTGCCGAGCGCGATGCGACCCGAGAGGCCGAACGCGACCTCGGACGCCGCCTCAAGGGCATGTAGCAGTGACCCTGGCGGACGCTGACCTGCCGGCATACGCCGCGGAGCTCGGAATCCCCGGCATCATCGACGTCCACACGCACTTCATGCCGCCGGCGATCCTCGCCAAGGTCTGGGCCTACTTCGACTCGGCGGGTCCCTTGCTCGGCCGGCCGTGGCCCGTGACGTACCGCGGCAGCGACGAGGAGCGGGTCGAGCAGCTGCGGGCGATGGGCGTCAGGAGGTTCTCGGCGCTGTCGTACGCCCACAAGCCGGGTATCGCCGAGTTCATGAACGACTGGACGCGTGAGTTCGCCGCGCGTACGCCCGACGCCCTGCACTGTGCGACGTTCTATCCCGAGCCCGAGGCGGCAACGTACGTGCCGAAGCTCATCGCGGACGGCATCGAGCTCTTCAAGGTCCACGTGCAGGTGGGGGACTTCGCCCCGAACGATCCGCTGCTCGAGCCGGTGTGGGGCGCGCTCGCCGACAGCGGAACGCCGATCGTGCTCCACGCCGGTTCGGGGCCGGCACCTGGAACGCACACCGGGCCGGCCCACGTCGCCGACGTCTTGTCGCGGCATCCGGACCTGGCGCTGATCATCGCCCACCTCGGCATGCCGGAGGTGTCGGAATTCCTCGACCTCGGTGAGGGTTACGCCAACGTGAGACTCGACACGACGATGACCTTCGTCGACTTCTGGGGACTGCCGGTTCCCGATGGCGTCGCGCCGCGACTGGCCGCGTTGCAGGACAAGATCCTGTTCGGCACCGACTTCCCCAACATCCCGTATGCGTACGCGCACCAGGTCGAGGCCCTCGAGCGGCTCGACCTCGGCGACGACTGGATGAGGAAGGTGCTCTGGCACAACGGGGCTGAGCTGTTCGGAGTTTCGGCATGAGACTTGCCAGTGCGCAGGGCAAGTGGCTCCTTGCCGCGATGATCCTCGGCTCCGGCATGGCATTCCTCGACGGCTCGATCGTCGGGCTCGCGCTGCCGGCGATCACCGAGGACCTCGGCGGCGGCTTGCCGGGCCAGCAGTGGACGGTCAACGCTTACACGCTGACGCTCGCCGCGTTGATCCTCGTCGGCGGCTCGCTCGGCGACCGGCTCGGCCGCCGCAAGGTGTTCGTGGTCGGCGTGACGTGGTTCGCGGCTGCGTCGGTGCTGTGCGCGCTGGCCCCGACGATCGAGGTGTTGGTCGCGGCTCGCGGCCTCCAAGGCGTCGGCGCGGCGCTCCTGACTCCCGGCAGCCTGGCCATCATCTCGGCGTCCTTCGTTCCTGAGGACCGCGGTCCGGCGATCGGCATATGGTCCGGGCTGGCCGGCGTGACGACCGCGATCGGGCCGCTGGTCGGCGGGTGGCTGGTCGACATGATCGGCTGGCGATCGATCTTCTGGATCAACGTACCGCTCGCCGCAGTGGTGGTTCTGCTGTCGATCAAGCACGTGCCCGAGACGACCGGGGAGCAGAAAAAGCTCGATCTCGGTGGCACGGCACTGACCGCGGTGGGCCTGGCACTGCTGACGTACGGGCTGGTCGAGCAGCAGTGGATGTGGTCGGCTGCCGGCGTGCTCGTGCTGGCAGCGTTCGTGATCCAGCAGAAGCTGACGCCGCACGCCATGGTGCCGCTCGAGCTGTTCGCGAACCGCGTGTTCACCGCGGCGAACATCTGCACGTTCGCGATCTACGGGGCGCTCTCTGCGTCTGGTTTCCTGTTGGTGCTCCAGCTGCAGTACGTTGCCGGCTTCTCGCCGCTGGAGGCGGGTCTCGCGACGATCCCGGCGACGATCCTCATGCTGCTGTTCTCGGCGAAGGCTGGCGCTGTCGGCACCAGGATCGGTCCGCGCTGGCCGATGACGTTCGGCCCGATCGTGGCCGCCGGTGGGCTGTTGCTCTGGCTCGGCATCGACGCGGACACCAACTTCTGGGTCGACGTGCTGCCCGGCGCGATCGTCTTCGGCATCGGTCTCACGATGCTCGTGGCCCCGCTGACGACGGCGGTGTTGGCGGCGGCCCCCGACATGCAGAGCGGTATTGCGTCGGGCATCAACAATGCCGTGGCCCGTACTGCGTCACTGCTGGCTGTCGCTGCAATCCCGCCGATCGCGGGCATCGCAGGCAGCGACTTCGCCGACCCAGACGTGTTCAGCCCGGGCTTCCGCATGGGCATGCTGATCTGTGTCGGGATGCTGGTGACCGCGGGCGTCTGCGCGGCCGCGCTGATCCACGGCCGCGTCGTCAGCCCGGAAGTGCTGCTGGCGGAGGAGTAGCCGGTTTCCCGGAATTCCTGAATCGGTCCGGCGGTTGTACAGGAGTAGGATGGTGACGTTGCTTCGGCAGCGTTTGAAAACTCAAGAGGGGCTGATCGGTTTCGACTAAGGTCGTTCGATTCAGGTGAAGCGGGTAGAGGATCCAGGGTTATCTCTTAAACGATCTCTGGAAACCAACAAGTGCCGATTCAAAGCGCACTGACTTCGCCCTCGCTGCTTAAGCGATAGGTGAAGGGCTGGCCCGGGGGCGTTCCCGCTCCGGATCGCCAGTCTCATTTAGGGGACTTGCTGATCACACGGCGTCGCAGCGTGTGATCGGGACTTTTCTGCGACTGGGCCTGTCGGCGACGCGTTCGTCCGAGCGTCGGGGCCGAGAAAAGCGATAGACGAACTGCACCCGGAGAAGCCCTGACTCAGCGCCATAGGACCCGGGTTCGATTCCCGGCAGCTCCACGAATGACAGAGCCCCGCTCGCCCCGGTTTTGGGCGAGCGGGGCTCTGTCATTCGTGAAAACAGCAGAGCAACTCAGCCCCTACAGCTCCGTTTCCGTCAGCGGCTCGGCCGAGCCCGCCAGGCGGATCTCGACGCTCCGGATCTTGTCCTTCCGGACGGCGCTGGAGGTGGTGAGCGATGCGGCCTTCGGGCTTGTCGCGACCCAGGTCGCGGCGATCGTCTCGCGGCCGGACGTGTCGGTGATGACCAGCTCGTAGACCCGGCTGGCGCTGTAACCGCCAGTGGCGAGGTAGTGGCAATTCCACTCCAAGCGCGTGCCCCATGCCTTCTTCTCGACGCGCAGGCTGGCCGTCATGATGCCCGGCTGCACCGAGCTCATCGCGACGAACTGACCCGAAGGCGTCGACGGCTCGTTCGCGGACCCCACGACGTACCCACCGATGCCGAGTCCCAGTGCTGCGGCGACTCCGGCGCCGGCGATCGCCAGGCGTACGCGACGTCGGCGGCGTACGGCCGCGGCGGCGAGTCGGGTCACCAGACCGTCGGAGGCCCGCTCGTCAACGGGCTCCGGATCGAGCAGCGCGACCGCCTCGTCCTTGCTCAAGGTCGCGAGGATGCCGGGCATGCCGGCGAGCTCCGCGACTGCGGCGGAGCAGGAGGCGCAGGTCGTCAGGTGCTGCTCGAACGCTCGCCGCTCATCGGGCCCGAGCAGGCCGAGGACGTAAGCCGCGTCCCAATCGTGGAACGGATCGTCGTTCATCGCGTGACACCTCTTTCCTGCATCGCGAGTCGAAGGGCGCGGAGCGCGTAGTGCACGCGTGACCGCACGGTGCCTTCCGGGATGCCCTCTTCGCGGGCGATCTCGGCGGCGGACCTGCCGAGGTAGTACGTGTTGACCACGGCATGGCGGTGCTCCGCCGACAATGACCGCAAAGCGTCGGACACGAGCCATCGGTCGAGCGTCGCGTCCGTGCCGTCCGTACGCGCGGTCTCCGGCACGCGCTCGCTCGTCACCTCGTGGAGGTGGCGTGCGCTGCGACGATCGTCGATCACGAGGTTGCGGGCCACCGTGTAGAGCCATGCGCGCGAGGCGGCGTCGCCCTGCTCGAGGATCGTGGGTCGTTTCCACGCCCGGAACAGCGCTTCCTGCACGACGTCCTGGGCGAGCGCCGGGTCGTACGTCAGCCGGGTCACATAGCGCAGGAGTGCAGGCGCGTGCGCGTCGTGCAGCGCACGCAACAGCTCGTCCTGGTCCTCGGGCATCGGTCCTCCAGGCCCTACAACGAGGAGCAGGGCCGATTCGTTCAGTTCTTCTCTCCATTGAACGCGCAACGGCGTGATCTCGTCTTGCTTGTAGGGGTATCCATCACAAGACTGAAGGAAGTTGATCGCCATGAGCCGCAGGCTGACACTCGCCATGGCCGGCACCTCGCTGGCCGTCCTCGCTCTGACCGCCTGCGGAGGCTCCGACTCGTCGGGCGAGGTCCCGGCCAAGGGATCGGACCTCGGCGCCTCCAAGAGCTCGCTGGGCACGATCGTCGTCGACGGCAAGGGCATGACCGCGTACGCCTTCGACAAGGACACCCCCGGATCCGGCAAGAGCGCGTGCACCGGCGAATGCGTGGAGGAGTGGCCGGCGATCACGTCATCCTCGGACAAGCCCAAGGTCGACGGGGTCACGGGCGAGGTCGGCACGATCACGGGTGCTGACGGTGCCAAGCAGGTCACGCTCGAGGGGATGCCGCTCTACACGTACCACGACGACAGCGACGTCGGGGACACCAACGGCCAGGGCAAGGAAGGCGGCATCTGGTGGGTCGTCTCGCCGGATGGCGAGAAGATCATGAAGAAGGCCGACTCCGGTGACACCGGTGGCGGTGGGGGCTACTGAGTCACTGCCGTTCACGCGGACCAGGCGCGGGCTGGGTCACGGACGTATCGTCGAGGCATGTCGACGTTCACTGATGCCCAGATCGAAGAAGCCCTCGACTCGTTGCCCGGCTGGTCGCAGGAGGGCGAGGCGATCGTCAAGACGTACGAGTTCGCGGACTTCCGCGCGGCGATCGACTTCATGGGCCGCGCCGCCCTGCCGATCGACGAGATGAACCACCACCCCGAGTGGACCAACGTCTACAACCGGGTCGACATCCGGCTCAGCAGCCACGACGTCGGCGGGGTGACCGGTCGTGACGTCCAGCTGGCGAACGTCCTCGAACGGGTCGCCGGGGCGATCGACTAGGCCCAGAGGTTCTCGCCGAACTCGAACCAGATCGCGGAGATCAGGGCGACGTACCAGAGGATGTTGATCAGCAGCGTCCAGTCGCCGACAAAGCGCGACACGGGGTTGTTGGGCGCGTATGCCCGAAGGTTGCGAGCCGTGACCCAGACGAAGATCGGGATCATCACGGCCCACACGACCATGCACCACGGGCACAGCTTGCCGATGTCGTAGATGCTCTGGGTCTGGAGCCAGGTCACGAAGCCGATGCCGAACAGCACGCCGGCCTGCAGCCCGGCCCACACGAAGGTCGGCAGCTTCACGCGGGCCAGCAGCAGCACGCCCAGGGTCACGACGACCGCGAAGCCAGCCACGCCGATGATCGGGTTGGGGAAGCCGAAGGCTGACGCCTGATCGGTGTTGATGACACCACCGCAGCTCACGAACGCGTTGAGGTCACAGCTCAGGTCCGTCGGCTTGCCGTCGGCCTTGTCCTGGAGGTAGTTGACCTTCTCGATGATGAGGATCGCCGCGGAGAGCAGCCCGATCGCGCCGCCGATCGTCAGCAGGAGGCCGAGCCCCCGGCTTCCCTGCGTGCCGTTGTCGGCGGTGTCGACGTCGTCGATCAGTTCGGTCATAACCGTGATCTTAAGGTCAGGCTGCAACTTTCGAGCGGGGACATCAGGTCTGGCAGTGCGGGCACCAGAACGTGTTGCGCTCGGTGGTCGGCCGGTCGCCGAGCGTGCCGTGGAGCAGCGGCGTGCCGCAGCGCCGGCAGCGCGACCGCTCGCGGTTGTAGACCCAGCGTTCTTCGCCGGTGCGCGCGCTGCCGGTGAAGGAGCGGTCGATCCGTGACTTGTTGAGGTCGAGCATCTGGCGACCGCGTGACAGGACCCGCCGGATGTCGGCGACCTCACCGACCGGACGTGTGGGCAGCAGCCCCATCAGGAACAGCAGCTCGTTGACGTACTCGTTGCCGAGGCCCGCGACATTGCGCTGGTCGAGCAGCGCGAGGTAGACCGGACGGGAGGGGTCGGCAGCCACGCGTCGGGCGGCCTCGTCGAGGTCCCAGTCGGGGCCGAGCAGGTCGGGACCCAGGTGGCCGACAACCGAGTCCTCGTCGCCCCTCGCCAGCACTTCGAGGATGCCCAGGGAGTAGCCCACGGCCTGCCACTCGTCGTTCTCGAGGACTGCGCGCGCAGTGTGACCGGGTCGTCGCCAGGCCGCGCCCAGCCGGTAGACGTGCCACGCGCCTTCCATCTTGAGGTGGGAGTGGATCGTGTGCTCCGGCGTGCGGATCAGCAGGTGCTTGCCCCGGCTGACGACCTCGTCGACCTGCGAGCCACGCAGGTCGACCGTCGCGAAGGCCGGCACACGGAAGTCGGTGCGGGTCAGCTCACGACCAGCCAGAGCCTCGTGCAGGTGGTGGGCGGTGCGCCAGACGGTGTCGCCTTCAGGCATCGATGCGCAGTCCCTTGATCGTGCGCTCGAATCCGGCTTCGAGCAGCGCCTCGCCCAACGGCGTGGAGGCGATGGGATGGCTGTCGGCGGTCTCGATCGTCAGCCGGCTGATGCGCTTGGCCCGGACCGTGGCGATGAGCGAGGCCGCGGCGGCGGCCAGCCGGGCGGGATCGTCGTCGAACACCAGCACCTTGCGACCGCCGCGCTCGAGGTAGACCACCAGCTGCCCGTCGTGGAGGACGACGAGCGATCCGGCCTTGCGGGCCGGGCGGTGCCCGGCGGACTCGTCGTCGTTGCGGCGCTCGGGCCACGGCAGGGCGGCGCCATAGGGGTTGGCCGGATCGGTTGCTGCGAGGGTCACGGCTGCGGCGTCGGTCGGACGGTCGTCGTCGCTGGTGTGCCCGCGCATGCGATCGACCGTGGCGGGCGCCGCGAACTGTGCTGCCCCGAGCGTCTCGATGTAGTAGCCCCGAAGCACCGGTCCGGTCTGCTCGAGCTCGCGCAGCACGCGATAGACGCCGGCGAACCCGCCGGGAGTCTGCTCCGCCATGACCGAGCCGCGGGTCACCACGCCATAGCGCCCCACCAGGGACTCGGTGCGGGCCAGCTGCAGGCTCGTCGGGTCACCGGTGGTCTCGGTCAGGGCGAACCAGCGGCCGCTGACGGTCGGCGGTCCCTGCAACGCCACACGGGGTGAACGGGTGCGTCGGCCATGGATGCGGGCCCGGGGCGCGGGCCGGGTCGTGCGATGCGCGCCGCCGCGACCCACGAGCGTACGGACGGGAGCGAACGTGTCGTTGCTGACCCGGCCGGACCACACGAGATCCCAGAGCGCCTCGGCCAACGCGCCGTGGTCGTCGGTGCCGACGGCATCGGCGAGCTGGCGGAACAGGAACGCGCCCCCGCCGTCGAGGGCCTCGATGATCGTGGCCTGCAAGGAGTCGGGCTCGGGCGGCACTGTGCCCGCGGCCCGCAGCACCAGATCGGACGGATGCAGCTGCACCCACCCGTCGTTGCCGGGGAGCGTGCCGGCGCCTGACCACATCACCTCTCCTGCGGTCGTGAGCTCGTCGAGCATCGCGGGGGAGTAGTCGCGTACGCGAGCGGGCAGCACGAGTGCCTCCCAGGCCGAGGCAGGCAGCGCCAGTCCGGCCAGCTGGTCTATCGCGGTCAGCACTCCGTCGGGTCCGCGCAGGTTGCCGCCGACGCCCTGCCAGGACGGCAGGAATCTGGCATAGGTCAGCGGGTCGACGGGCTCGACCTGGTGACGGGCCGCCGCGAGGGAGCGGGAACGCAGCCTGCGCAGCACGCCGGGCTCGACCCACTCGGTGCCGGTGGCCTGCGGCCGGAACTCGCCCTCGGTCAGCCGGCCGTCGCGCGAGAGACGACGCAGCACCTGGAGGGCGACGGAGCTGCCGAGGCCGAATCGGGCGGCGGCCTCTTCGGTCGTGAACGGTCCGTGGGTGCGGGCGTAGCGGGAGATGAGGTCCGTCAGCGGATCGGCGGTCACCTCGAGGAATGCGTCCGAGATGCCCATCGGCACCACGACTCCGAGCGCGTCGCGCAGCCGGCCGGCGTCCTCGACCACGGCCCAGCGCACCTCGCCGGCGATTGCGACCTCGATGGCCCGTCGTGACTCCTGCAGCTCTGCGAGCCACGTCGCGGCATGGGACGCGATATCGGGCTGGAGCCTCGCCGCGACCTCGTCAGTCGTGAGCGGCCCCAACATCCGGAGCAGGTCGGCGACCCCCTCGACGTCCTTGGCGCGCCGGTCGTCGGTCAAGCGCTGGAGCTCGAGCTCGGTGTGCTCGATGACCGTGGGGTCCAGCAGCTCGCGGAGCTCGGCGCGGCCGAGCAGCTCGGCGAGGAGCGTCGGATCAAGGGTCAGCGCCGACGCACGGCGTTCAGCCAGAGGGGTGTCGCCCTCGTAGAGGAAAGCGGCGACGTAGCCGAACAGCAGGTTCTGCGCGAACGGCGAGGCGCGCTCGGTCGTGACCTCGGCGATCTGGACCTCGCGCGAGGCCAGCCGCCTGGTGAGTGCCGTCAGGGCCGGAAGGTCATAGACGTCCTGAAGGCATTCGCGGGCCGTCTCGAGCAGGATCGGGAACGTCGGGTGGTTGCGGGCGACATCGAGCAGCTGCGCCGAGCGTTGCCGCTGCTGCCACAGGGGCGCGCGAGAGCCGGGGTTGCGGCGTGGCAGGAGCAGGGCGCGGGCGGCGCACTCCCGGAAGCGGGAGGCGAACAACGCCGAGCCGCCGACCTCCTCGGTGACGATCTTGTCGAGGTCGTCGGGGTCGAACACGAACAGATCGGCGCCGGGTGGCTCGAGCTCGGTGTCGGGTATGCGGGCGACGATGCCGTCATCGCTGGCCACGACCGAACCGTCCATGCCGAACCGTTCGAGGATGCGGGCGCCGACGGCGAGGGCCCACGGAGCATGGACCCGGCGGCCGAACGGCGAGTGCAGCACGACCCGCCAGTCACCCAGCTCGTCGCGGAACCGCTCGACGACCAACGTGCGGTCGGACGGCACCTGCCCCGTGGCGTCCTTCTGATCGCGCAGGTATGCCGCGAGGTTGTCCGACGCCTGGCGGCCGAGGCCCAGGGCGGACGTCCGATCGGCGAGCTTGGCGGGGGACAGGTTGGCCGCCTCGCGGACGAAGCCCCCGATCGCCTCGCCGAGCTCGTAGGGCCGCCCGACGGCGTCACCCTTCCAGAACGGCAGGCGTGCGGGCTGGCCGAACGCGGGGGTGACGATGACACGGTCGTGCGTGATCTCCTGGATCCGCCAGCTCGTCGCGCCCAGCGCGAAGACATCGTTGATGCGCGACTCGTAGACCATCTCTTCGTCGAGCTCGCCGACCTTGCGGCCGCCGCCTGAGTCGTCGGTGCCGGCGGCGAGGTTGACCGAGAACATGCCCCGGTCGGGAATCGTGCCGCCGCTCGTGACGGCGAGGCGTTGGGCGCCGGGCCGACCGGTCAGCGTGCCGGCGTCGCGGTCCCACACGAGCCGGGGACGCAGCTCGGCGAACTCGTCGGACGGATAGCGTCCGGCCAACAGGTCGAGCGTCGCGTCGTATGCCGAACGAGGCAGGGTCGCGAACGGGGCGCTGCGGCGTACGGTGTCGAACCACTCCTCGACGTCGATCGGCTCGAGTGCCGTCACGGCGACGGTCTGTTGGGCCAGGATGTCGAGCGGATTGGCCGGTATGTCGAGGCGTTCGATCAGCCCTTGCTGCATGCGCGACGTCGTCACGGCGGCACCGAGGAGGTCCTGACGCGATGTCGGGAACGTCACGCCCTGTGACACCTCGCCGACCTGGTGCCCAGCCCGGCCGACACGCTGCAGCCCGCTCGCGACCGAAGGTGGCGAGGAGACCTGGATGACGAGGTCGACCGCACCCATGTCGATGCCCAGCTCGAGGCTCGACGTCGCAACGACGCAGCGGAGCCGTCCGGTCTTGAGCTCGTCCTCGATCAGGGCGCGCTGCTCCTTGCTGACCGAGCCGTGGTGTGCCCGCGCAAGGATCGTCTCTTCGCCCTGCCCCTGAGCAGGGCGGGTCTGTGCGCTGCCGCCCATGAGCTGCGCCGGGGGACGAGCGGAGCCGGACGGGACGGGCTCACCACCGATGTAGGTCGCATAGGCCTCGTTGAGCCGCGCGGTGAGGCGCTCGGCGACGCCACGCGAGTTGACGAAGATGATCGTCGAGCGGTGCTCGAGGACACGGCGCATGACGGCGTCCTCGACGTGCGGCCAGATGCTGCCGCGTGGTTGGTCATCGTCGTCCAGTGCCCGGGCACCGCTGCCCTCGTCGCGCGGGGGTGCCGGGATGCTGGTCATGTCGTCGACCGGCACCTCGACCTCGAGCGCCAGGCGCGTCGCTGACTCAGGAGCCACGACCGTGACCCGAGCGGAGCCGCCGAGGAACCGCGCGACCTCGTCGTGGGGGCGCACGGTCGCGCTGAGGCCGATGCGGCGCGCCGGCGCAGGTAGGAGCGCGTCGAGCCGTTCGAGCGACAACGCGAGGTGGGCACCTCGCTTGGTGCCGGCCACGGCGTGGATCTCGTCGACGATGACGGTCTCGACCGTCCGCAACGTCTCACGCGCCGCCGAGGTCAGCATCAGGAACAGCGACTCCGGTGTCGTGATCAGGATGTCGGGGGGATGCGTCACGAGCGCTCGGCGATCGCGCTGGGGTGTGTCGCCCGAACGTACGCCGACGCTGACCTCGCGGAACTCGTCGCCGCGTCGCGCCGCGGCCTGGGTGATGCCGACGAGGGGCGAGCGGAGGTTGCGCTCGACGTCGACCGCCAGCGCCTTGAGCGGCGAGATGTAGAGGACGCGGGTGCCCTCGGACTCGCCCGCGTGCATGAGCCGGTCGATCGACGACAGGAAGGCCGCAAGGGTCTTGCCGGACCCGGTCGGAGCGACCACCAGGACATGCTCGTCGCCAGCCACGGCATCCCATGCGCCGAGCTGTGCGGGCGTTGGTGCGTCGAAGGACTCGTCGAACCACTCCTGCGTGGCTGGAGCGAAACTCCTCAGCGTGCCGGTCATTCTCCCATCGTTGCAGCCGCCACCGACATGCGCCCGTGAGTGCATCGTCGGGTGATGCCGGCGGATAGTCTTGACCTTCGTCGAGACGTTCACGCAGGGGGATCCGGAGTGTCGGAGAAGCGGCTCAAGGCCATCGCCGCCATGCTCGGGACGACCCTTCTGGTGGTGATCACCGTTGGCGCGCTCATCGGGTCGTCGTCGGCCGCAGACAATCTGCAGGCCAAGGCCGAGCGGGCTCTCGCCGCAGCGGACCTTGACGGTGTCCACGTGACGTTCCGAGGTCGCGAGGCCGAGCTCAGCGGTGGCACGCCGGACGAACTCGGCAAGGCCGAGCTGCTCGTCGAAGGCGTCGAAGGCGTGCGCTGGGCCGACATCGTGCCGCCGGCCGCCGGCACGCCGACGCCCAGACCTCCCGACACCACACCGACGCTCGACCTCGAACGTACGGGCACCGGCATCATGATCAGCGGCACGGTCCCGGACGCCGACGCGGCGGTGAGCATCAAGGCCGGGGTCGCCGAGGCGTTCGGCGTTCCCGTCACCGGCGACCTCACAATCGACCCGGAAGTGGGCACGACCGGCTGGATCGACCAGCTGCCCGAGGTCTTCGGCGACATCGTCGGCGTCAAGCGCCTCGCGCTGACGATCGACGGATCAGGCACGCTGCACCTTTCGGGTTCGATCGAGAGCCGGGCCGGTGCGGAGGACGTACGCCGGAGGGTCGCCGCAGCCGCGCCCGAGCTCGACGTCGTGAACCGCCTCGACATCCAGCCGGGCGACCTTTCAGAGACGGATGCGACGACTCTCAACTCGTCGACGCTCTACTTCGCGCCCGGCAGCTCGGACCTCGACGCGATCAACACTCGGCTGCTCGACGCCGTGGCGGACGTCTTGCGCCGCAACACGGGGATCGCGGTCGAGGCGGGTGGGTATGCCGGGCCCGACGAGCCCACAGCCGGCGAGGCGCTGGCGACGGCCAGGCTCGGGACCGTCAAGGCCTACCTCGTCCGTTCGGGCGTGAGTGCCGCCCGCGTCAGCACCAGGACGTTCGCCTCCAACAGCCGCTCCGCCGAGCCGAAGCAGTTCCGCCGCGTCGCCTTCGTCGTGAGCGGAGGCTGACATGTCGGGCTACACGATCGGTGAGATCGTCATCTGGCTGGTGGTCGCGGCCGCCCTCGGCTTCGGCCTCGGCTGGATCGCGCGGGAGCTCCTGCTGCGCGCGAGGTCGCGTGCCAACGACGTGTCAGACGTACGACCTCCTGTGCCGGTGGCTGAGCCCGAGGCGCCGGTCGATGAACTGTTGGTGAAGAAGGCGCCGGCCACGCCGGCCAAGAAGGCGCCGGTGAAGAAGGCGCCGGCGAAGAAGGCGCCCGCCAAGAAGGCCACTGCGAAGAAGACCACCGCGAAAAAGACGGCGGCCAAGAAGACCACCGCCAAGAAGGAGCCCGCGAAGAAGGCTCCGGCGAAGAAGGCCACCCCGCCTCAGGCCTCCGACGACACCTGAGCGACTGCCGCGAGGGGTGCGCAGGGTGGCGTGCCGCATGAGGCATGCTGGGCGGCATGAAGTTGCGTCTGCTTGTCGCGGTCACCGCGGCAGCCCTCACCTTGACCGCCTGCTCCTCGTCGGACGGGAAGAAGGAGCCCACGACGCCTGAAGCGTCGAAGGGCACGGCCAAGAAGCTCGTCGAGATCTCACCGCTCACGGGCCTGCCCATGCCCAACGGTCGACCGGCCAACCCGGTGTTCGTCGTCAAGATCGAGAACACCGGCGGCGGTGCCCCGCAGTACGGCCTCAACAAGGCCGACATGGTCATGGAGGAGCTCGTCGAGGGCGGGCTGACGAGACTTGCGGCGTTCTACTACTCACGCCTGCCGTCCAAGGTCGGCCACGTGCGCTCGCTGCGCGACACCGACATCGGCATCGCCGCCCCCGTCGGGGGACAGGTCGTGGCGTCGGGTGGCGCAGCCGGAACCTACCGCCGGGTCGAGCGGGCCGGCATCACGGTGTTCTCCGAGGACGGCGGCGCGCCGGGCTTCAGCAGCGACCCCGCGAAGGTCCGCCCCTACAACCGCCTGATCAACCTCAAGACCGTGGCCAAGAAGGCCAAGACCAGCAAGATCCTGGGGCCCTACCTGCCGTGGACCGCCAGGAAGTCGTCGGCGACGACCCCGGCACCGAGCGGGACCACCCCCGCGGCGCCTCAGCCGAAGAAGGCCACCAAGGCGGCCGTCCGGTTCTCCAACTCGACGGCGACCAGCTGGAAGCTCGCGGGCGGCACGTGGCAGCGCACCAACGGTCACGCTGCATCGGGTCAGGACTTCAAGGCCAACACCCTGATCGTGATGTTCTGCAGGGTCGGCGATGCCGGCTACACCGACCCGGCGGGCAACCCCGTGCCGGAGACCAAGTTCGAGGGCAAGGGTCGCGCGATGGTGTTCCACGGCAACACCGTGACCGAGGTCGAGTGGCTCAAGCCGAGCCTCGAGGAGTCGATCACGTTCTCGACCAAGGCGGGCAAGCCCTTCACGATCGCTCCGGGCCGGGTGTTCTTCGAGCTCGTGCCCAAGGGTGACGGCAGGGTCGCCCTCGGCTGACGCCGGTCAGTCGATCGAGGGCAGCAGGCGGAGGCCGGCGAGGATCGTGCCGATCGCGGCCTGCACGTGCTCGCTCGCCACGTCAGGATCCTCGGCGTCGGCCACGAACTCCGAAGCCGAGCGGATCGCTCCGTAGAACACCGCGCCGAACGCCTCGTTGAGCTCGCCGCCGCCACCCAGGTCGGCCAGCAGGTCGTCGACCGTACGTTGGACGATGCCGAACGACGAGGCGCGCTCGGCCTCGGCCCAACGCTCGTGCCCGAGGGCGACAGGACCCTCCTGCATGCAGATGCGACGGAACTGCGGCTCGCGGCACACCTCGAGGAACTTCTCGAGGCCGATCTGAGCGCGCTCCCATGGGTCCTTGGAGGCGTTGATCGCCTTCTCGACGTCGTTCGTCGTGGCTTCCTGGACTCTGAAGAAGACGCTCTCGAACAGCGCGAGCTTGCTGGGGAAGTGGTGGTAGAGCGCACCCTTGGTGACCCGGGCTGCCGCGACGACCTCGTCGAGCGACGTGCCGGCGTAGCCGTGATCGGTGAACAGGGTTGTCGCACTGTCCAGGAGAGCGCGCTTGGTGCTCGATGAGTAGTCCTGGCGCCGCGTGGTCTTGCGAGCGGTCCGCAGGACGTTCTTCGTCACGCGTGCATGGTGTGGCATGGCGACCATTCTAGGGCCGAAAGACTCTGGTGGGGTGAATCACATACCGGGGGTTTGCCAAGTACGTCGGTATCCAACATACTGAGAGTACGTACCGAGAGTATGGAACTCTCGACCGACGGGAACAGAAAGGAGCACACCATGACCTGGGATGCTTACAACCGTCGCAAGGAAACACTCCGTGACCTGCTCGCGATCGCCGACCGGCGCCGCGACCTGACACTCACCGAACTGCTCGACACGGTCGACGAGGGCCGCAATGCCTTCGCGAACGAGACCGAGCTCCTGTTCGACCTGCAGATGGCCTGGTTCCAGCGCCTCAGTGGACAGCTGGACCGCCTCGTCACCGAGAGCGTCGAAACCCCCGAGATGATGGCCGTCACGGCATGGGTCAACACCGCCGCAGAGATGCCCGGTGCACGCGCCCTGCTCGACGCCCACATCCACGAAACCGCGCTCGCCAAGGCGTTCGCCAAGGAACAGTCGTTCCTGGCCGCGTCCGCCGGCGTGCCGATGAACCACCCGGACGTCGCAACGTACGGTCGCCGCATCATGAACTCCGCCCGTGAGTCCGTGGTCGCCACCGCCCACGCTGCCTAGGAAATATCCGGCCGCAGACCACCCCGCCTGGCACCTCCCTCCCTCCGGTGCCGGGCGGGGTTATTCCTTGCCCGCGCGCCCTGACCCGAGGCCCGTGATCTGCTCGCCGACCTCGACATCGATCGCATCGCGGAACTCCGAGCGGAAGATCCCGAGCGTCACCTGACTCGCGATCGGCAGCAGGCTCTCCACGACGCTGAGCACGCGTGGCCACTCGTCCTCCGGGAGGCCCGCATCGATGAACGGCTGCACCAGCTCCTTGACGACCTCCTGGACGAACGCGTCCGCGATGGTCCGCAGGTGTGACTGCAGGAGGGGGAACAGGGCGATGACGGTCTCCGGTGCGAGCCCGAGCTTGACCGCCGCGGCTCCTGAACGTACGACGGCCGGCTCGATCAGTCGGACCTGGTCGCCGTCGAGCTTCTCGACCAGCCCGAGCCCGACCAGCGACTCGATCAGGGTGTCGTCGCGATGCACGCCGGCCAGCGCCGCCAGGTCGTCGCGCGACATGATCTCGGGCTCGGCGGTGTCGGGCTGGTCGAGGATCGCGATGAGGTCGAGGGTGTGCCCGGCCGCGTGCGGGGCGTTGAGGATCGCCTTCTCGATCGCCGCGAGGGTGAACCCGCGCTCGATCAGCTGACGTACGAGTTGGAGCCGCTGCAGGTGCTCGCGGTTGTAGTAGCCCGTACGCCCTTCGAGTCGTGGCGCCTCGATCAGGCCGCGCCCGGCATACGCGCGAACGTTGCGGACCGTCATCTGGGCCCGCGCAGCGAGCTCGTCGACGGTGTACTCCTCGCCGTCCTGCACGTCACCTGGCATGCACGAATCATAGGTGCACTCGGAGGGACATCTTTTGCGGGCACCGCGTGGCGACAGGGGGCATCATGGATACATGGACACGTTGCGAGGGAGGCTCCTGGTGGCGACGCCGGCCATCGAGTCCGGTCCGTTCATGCGCAGCGTCGTGTTCGTCCTCGATCACGACGCCGACGGCGCTCTCGGCGTGATCCTCAACCGCCCGCTGGATTCGGAGGTCGACGACGTGCTGCCCGACTGGGCCGGCCTCGTCAACGCCCCGGTGTGCCTGTTCGACGGTGGACCCGTCGCGATGGACTCGGCGCTCGCCCTCGGCGTCATCGCCGATGTCGCACCGCCGATCGGCTGGCGCCAGATGGCCGGCCGGGTCGGCCTCGTCGACCTTGAGGGCCCGTTGCCCGGCAACGGTGAGTTCGCCGGCATCCGAGTGTTCGCCGGCTATGCCGGATGGGGTGCCGACCAGCTCGAGGCCGAGCTCGAGGAGGGCGCCTGGCTCGTCGTCGAGGCGTACGACTCGGACCTCATGTCCCCGCAGCCGGAGACGCTGTGGCGCGAGGTGCTGCGCCGCCAGGACAACGACGTCAGGTTCTGGACGACATTCCCCGAAGACCCCTCCGCCAACTGACCCACGTGTCATGAGGACTCGTTAGACTGACGACGTGGCTTTCTTCGGGCGAGGTACTCAGACGGTTGTCGACGAGCGCACCGACATGCGCACCGAAGAGGGTGACCACGAGAAGTTCTCGCACTACGTCCCCAAGGACGAGCTGACCGAGGCGATGATCATGGGTCACCCCGTCATCGCGCTGTGCGGCAAGGTCTGGGTCCCCAGCCGCGATCCCGAGCGTTTCCCGGTGTGCCCCGAGTGCAAGGACATCTGGGAGAGCCTCAACGACGGCGACGAGGGGGACCCCTCGGGTGACGCGTAGCCAGCACCTCCGGGTCTGGCAGCGTGAGGCATTCGAGCTCTATCAGCGCGGGCAACCGCGCGACTTCCTCACGGTCGCCACGCCGGGCGCCGGCAAGACGACCTTTGCCCTGACGATCGCCGCCGACCTGCTCGCCCGCGGCATCGTCGAGCGCGTCGTGATCGTCACGCCCACGGACCACCTCAAGACGCAGTGGGCCCTCGCCGCGTCGGGCATCGGCATCACGCTCGATCCGTCGCTGGCGGGCCAGGGCGTGCTCGGATCGGACTTCCAGGGCTTCGCCGTGACCTACGCGGGTCTCGCCGTGAACCCCAACGCCTACCGAGCCCGCATCGAGCACCGGTCGACGATCGTGATCCTCGACGAGGTGCACCACGCGGCCGACGCGCTGTCGTGGGGCGACGCCGTGCAGGAGGCGTGCGAACCCGCGGTCCGGCGCCTCGCGCTGACCGGCACGCCGTTCCGCTCCGACGACAACCCCATCCCGTTCGTGACGTACGCCCCGCAGGACGACGGCACGATGACGAGCGTCGCGGACTACTCCTACGGCTACGGCCACGCGCTCAAGGACCGGGTCGTCCGGCCCGTGCTGTTCATGGCCTACTCCGGCCAGATGCACTGGCGCACCCGGATGGGCGACGAGGTCGCCGCCCGGCTCGGTGAACCGCTCGACCGCGCCGCGACCGCACAGGCGCTGCGCACCGCGCTCGACCCCAACGGGTCATGGATCCCCGAGGTGCTGACGGCCGCGCACACCCGGCTGATGGAGGTGCGCCGCGACGTCCCCGATGCCGGTGGACTCGTCATCGCGAGCGACCAGGACACCGCACGGGCATACGCCGCAGTGCTCGCCGAGATCACCGGGGCCAAGCCGACCGTCGTGCTGTCGGACGAGTCGACCTCGAGCGCGCGCATCGCGGACTTCTCGGCCAGCATGACGCCGTGGATGGTCGCGGTGCGCATGGTCAGTGAGGGTGTCGACATCCCGCGGCTGTCCGTCGGTGTCTACGCGACGACGACCGCGACGCCGCTCTACTTCGCCCAGGCCGTCGGCCGGTTCGTCCGGGCGCGGCGCAAGGGCGAGACCGCGTCGATCTTCGTACCCAGCGTGCCCCGGTTGCTGGCCCTCGCGGCGGACCTCGAGGCGCAGCGCGACCACGTCATCGGCCGCCCGGTCAAGGACGAGGCCGACCTGTTCGCCGCTGAGGACGAGCTGATGGCCAAGGCCAACGAGGACCAGGGCGCTTCGGACCAGCTGGGGGAGTACCGCGCGCTCGCGAGTGACGCATCGTTCGACCGGCTGGTCTACGACGGCGGCGAGTTCGGCTATGACGCGCTGTCCGACGACGACGGCGAGCTGGACTTCCTCGGCATACCGGGGCTGCTCGACCACGACCAGGTCGCCGAGCTGCTGCGCACGTCGCGAGCCAAGCGCGCCAAGGTCAAGGCCAAGGATGCCGAGGCGCCCGAGGCCGATGTCGCATTCGAGCGGCGCAGCGAGCTCCGTCGCGAGCTGCACGCACTGGTTGGCGCCTGGCACCACCGCACGGGCGCACCGCACGGCGTGACGCACAGCCGGCTCCGGTCGCAGTGCGGTGGGCCGCCGGCGGCGCAGGCCTCGGCGGCGCAACTGCAGGAGCGCATCGACGCGATCCGCGCCTGGGCCCTCAAGGCGTCGGGCTGATGACGTCGACCATGGCCCTGCGCACGCGGGTGTTCGCCAGGCTCCTGAAGGCGTCCGAGAAGGGGATCGAGGACGTTCTCGACCTGCCGGCGCATCGGGCGAGGCGCAAGAAGCTGCAGCGCACGTTTGCCGGCAAGCTCGTCTTCGGCCGGGCCGACAAGGACGCGGCCGTCGAGGAGATCACGGTCGGCAACGGCTCGCGTGCGCTCGTCCACCGGCCGGTCGACGCGATGGCGCCGCTGCCGTGCGTCATCAACCTCCACGGCGGGGGATGGGTCCAGGGCAATCCCGAGCAGTCGCAGTGGATGGCGAGTCGCATCGCCGTGCGCAACCGCGCCGCCGTGATCTCACCGGCGTACGTCCTGGCACCCGAGCACCCGTTCCCGGCCGGTCTGGAGGACTGCTGGGCGACGCTCGAGTGGGTCGTCGCCCACTCCGAGGAGCTGGGCATCGACCCGCACCGCATCGCGGTGATGGGCGACAGCGGGGGTGGCAACCTCGCGGCAGCGCTGGCCCTGCTCGCACGTGATGCAGGCGCCCCCGAGCTCCGCTCACAGGTTCTGATCTATCCCTGCACCGAGATGTACGAACGCTGGCCCTCGGAGGATCGCCATGCCGACGCACCGGTGCTGACGTCAAGCAACATGCGTGCGTTCGCCCGGCTCTACATGGGCGAGCAGTACGGCGACGAGGACTTCCGGGCCTCGCCGATCAGGGCGGCGTCGCACGCCGGACTGCCCAAGGCGTTCATCCTGACCGCCGAGCTGGACCCGCTGCTCGACAACGGGGCGCGCTACCGTGACGCGCTGGTGGCCGCGGGCGTGCCGGTCAGGTACGCCGAGTACGACGGCGCGATCCACGGGTTCATGAGCCTGCCTGGCGTCGTGCCGGCCTCCAAGCGGGCACTCGACGACATCGTCAACTTCCTCGCGCAGACGCTCTGACGGCATTGTGACAGTGGCGCTGTCAAGGTAGCGTCGGTCCATGCGACGGGACCACTGGCAGCGCAAGATCGCCGAGCTCGTTCCGGAGACGCAGTACGAGGAGATCTCGCGGATCGCGTTCTACTACGAGTTCCCGTGGGACTACCAGCAGGCGCTGAGCTTCGCGTTGTTCCGGACGTATGCCGTCCCGTCGATCGGCCGACTGTTGTTCGACACCGGCGAGTTCATCGAACGCACCCAGAAGCGGCACGACGACACCGCCCTCGTGCTGGAGTCGATGCTGGTCGACGGCGTCGAGTCACAGGGTGGCCGCGCAGCCGTACGCCGCATGAACCAGATGCACGGCAGCTACGACATCTCCAACGACGACCTCCGCTATGTCCTCGCGACGTTCGTCGTGGTGCCGCACCGCTGGCTCCGTGACTATGGCTGGCGCAGGACCACCGAGAACGAGATTGCCGCGTCCGTGCGCTACTACCAGCGGCTCGGCGCCTTGATGGGCATCAAGAACATCCCGCACGACCTCGCCGGGTTCGAGGCGCTCATGGATGCGTACGAGGCTCAGCACTTCACGCCAGACCCCAAGACCCGGGCGGTCGCCGATGCGACTCTCGAGCTGCTGGTGTCGTTCTACCCACGCATCCTGGCCAGGCCCGTCGAGGTGTTCAGCCGGGCGCTGATGGACGACGCGTTGCTGGCGGCGTTCGGGTTCGAGAAGCCGTCCCGCCTCACCGTGGCATTGGCTCGTGGGGGCCTGCGGTTGCGCGGCCGCTTCGTACGGTTCATGCCGCCGCGCCACAAGCCCCGCTATGCCAAGGACCTCAAGCGCATCAAGACCTATCCCGGGGGATTCATGGTCGAGCGACTCGGCACGTTCCCGGCGACGATGCCGGAGATGGTCGACGGCTCCGCATAACCTGGACGATCGCGTGACTTCGTGACGTACGTCTCGTTGTGACTCTCAAGTAACTTGGGAGGCTCCATGCGGCCGGTCTCACGCCACCGTCATTTCTGGCCCATCACGATCGCGGTCACCACGATCGCCGTCACGATGGGCACGTTCCCGGCATACGCCTCGTGGACCCAACGGTTCCACGACCAGTCGGCCCCGAGCGCAGCGGCGGCACCGGTCGACGAGTCCAAGCCGCACACCCATAACGACCCGGCGACCAAGAACGCGATCTCGCGGGCCCCGCAGTCGGCCGACACGGCTGACCCGACGACGTTCACCCAGGCCATCGCGCACTCCAGCAGCGTCGTGGCGCAGCGCAGCGAGCCGGATCCGACGCTCGTGCCCACGGCCTCGCCGGCCGCTCGCGCCACCGTGCCACAGGACCGCTACGCCATGGCCGGCGGCTGCTACGCCCTGCAGTCCGCGACCACCGGCAAGTGGGTCGTCCGCGACGGCGGCGGCTACGCGGCGAACGGCACGGCACTGACCGGTGCCCTGCCGTTCCACTTCCAGGCGACCGACCTCGGCACCTACCTGCTCTACGGCCCCGACCAGACGTTCCTCGGCGCGAACCTCCTGCTGAGGCCCAGCCCGCACGCCGGCCCCAGCACGATGGCGGACTGGACCGTGACCAAGTCCGGCTCGACGTTCACCTTCACGCTCCCGGCCAAGAAGCTCTCGCTCGGCACGTCGGCAACAGGCGCGCTCGTCAACGGGGCAGCCGCGCCGTTCAACCTCCGACTGACGACACGCTGTGCGTCCTGGCCTGAGGTCGACGTCAACGTCACCGGCAACCCATTCGGCGGCACGACGTCCTACCAGGAGGTGCGCGGCTACCTGGATGCGCACACGCACGGCATGGCGTTCGAGTTCCTGGGCGGCGACGTGCACTGCGGTCGCCCGTGGCACCCGTACGGCGTGGCGTACGCGCTCAAGGACTGCCCCGACCACGAGCTCACGGGCGGCAGCGGCGCGGTGCTCGAGAACTTCCTCAAGGGCGGCACGATCGAGCCGCACGACACGGTCGGCTGGCCGACGTTCAAGGACTGGCCGGCGCCGGACTCGCTGACGCACGAGGGTACGTACTACAAGTGGCTCGAGCGGTCCTGGCGAGGCGGCCAGCGCATCCTGGTCAACCTGCTGGTGGAGAACAACCAGCTCTGCACGCTCTACCCGCTCAAGCGCAACTCGTGCAACGACATGGACTCGATCCGCCTCCAGGCGGCTGACATGCGCAAGCTCGAGCGCTACGTCGACGCGCAGAGCGGTGGGCCCGGCAAGGGCTGGTACCGCATCGTGACGGACCCGTTCCAGGCGCGCCAGGTCATCAACCAGGGCAAGCTCGCGGTCGTCATGGGCATCGAGACCAGCGTGCCGTTCGGCTGCTCGAGCAAGCTCGGCATAGCGCAGTGCACGGCGGAGTCGATCGACAAGCAGCTCGACGAGGTGCATGCGCTCGGCGTGCGGCAGATGGAGCTCGTCAACAAGTTCGACAACGCGCTGTCGGGCGTCGCCGGAGACACCGGCTCGGCTGCGCCCTTGATCAATGCGGCCAACTTCCTCGAGACCGGGTCGTTCTGGGACATGCGGACGTGCCCGGACGGCAGCGATCCGGAGGTGCATGACAAGGACCAGCTCGCAATGCCGACGGTGGCCCCGGAGCAGGACGCGCTGTTCGGCGCGATCGCGGGGCTCTACCTGCCGATCAAGCTCCCGCTGTATGCCGCTGGTCCGCACTGCAACGCGCGCGGGCTCACGACGCTCGGCGACCACACGATCGAGGAGCTGGCCAAGCGCAAGATGATCTTCGATCCTGATCACATGAGCGTCGCGGCCCGCAAGTCGTCGCTCGACCTGACCGAGAAGCTCGGGTATTCCGGTGTCGTCTCGAGTCACTCGTGGTCGACGCCCGACGCGTACCCGCGGATCTACCGGGCCGGCGGGGTCGTGGCGCCATACGCGGGCGACAGCTCGGGGTTCGTCGAGAAGTGGCAAAAGCACCTGACGTGGGCGGACCCGCGCTACTACTTCGGCTTCGGCTTCGGCGCGGACATCAACGGCCTCGGCGCGCAGGGCAACCCGCGTGGTGCGGACGTGGCCAACAAGGTGACGTATCCCTTCACGGGTCTCGGCGGCATCACGATCGACAAGCAGATCAGCGGCCAGCGCACGTACGACATCAACGTCGACGGTGTCTCGCACTACGGCCTCTACCCGGACTGGATCGAGGATCTCCGCAAGCAGGCCGGACAGGCGATCGTCGATGACATGGCGCGCGGCTCCGAGGCGTACCTCGAGATGTGGGAGCGTGCCGTCGGAGTCACGAACGATGCGTGCCGCGATCCCGAGGTGATCAAGAACGAGAGCGTCATCAAGGGCATCCCGCTCGGCACCGCGGTGCAGGACGTACTCCTCAAGGCCGGCCAGCCGCACACCCGACTGGCGACCAAGTTCAGCTATTGCAGTCGCACCAACGCAGGCACGACCGTCACCCGCACCGTGACGTTCGGCTCATCCGGCAAGGTCGTCAAGATCAGCTGAGAAACCACCTGGTTTCGAGGCTCCGCTTCGCTCCGCACCTCAACCACCGGGGGTTGGGGAAGCATCGGTGGGGGTCGCGCGTTGGCACTGGTGTGAGACTTTCCGTGCTGGACCTTGTCCCCGTTCGCTCCGACCAGTCGACGGGTGACGCGCTCGCCGCCACCGTGTCGCTGGCACAGGTCGCCGATCGGCTCGGCTTCACCCGTTACTGGGTCGCGGAGCACCACAACATGCCAGCGGTCGCCGCGACCTCACCGCCGGTCCTGATTGCGATGCTCGGCGCGCAGACCACGTCGATCAGGCTGGGCTCCGGCGGTGTCATGCTGCCGAACCATGCTCCGCTCGCGGTTGCCGAGCAGTTCGCGCTGCTCGAGGCGGCCAACCCCGGCCGCATCGACCTCGGCATCGGCCGAGCACCTGGCTCCGACCCTGTGACGTCGATGGCGCTGCGCGGCGCTGCCGGGCGCGATGACACCGACATCGAGAACTTCCCGCAGTACCTCGACGACGTCGTCGCGCTGATGGGCGCCGACGGCGTACGCGTCGCGGTGCCGCGGCAGAACTACGTCCTCAAGGCCACACCGGCCGCGTCGACGGAGCCGCGGATGTGGCTGCTCGGATCGTCGATGTACTCGGCGCACCTCGCTGCGGCCAAGGGCCTTCCCTACGTCTTCGCGCACCACTTCTCCGGCCAGGGCACGGCCGAGGCGCTGCAGGTCTACCGCTCAGAGTTCCAGCCCAGCGACCTGACGCCGGAGCCGGTCACATTCCTGACGGTCAACGCCTCCGTGGCGGAGACCGAGCGGGAGGCGGCTGCGTTGATGCTGCCCAACCTGCAGATGATGGCGCGGCTTCGCACGGGTCAGCCGCTCACGGCGCTTGACCTCGTCGAGGACGCCCAGGCGATGGAGCTGCCTCCTCAGGTCGAGGCGATGATCAGCTCCGGGCTGGCGCGAGCTGTCGTCGGCACGCCGGAGCAGGCTGCGGACCAGATCCAGGAGCTGGCCTTCCAGTTCGGCGTCGACGAGGTCATGGTCAATCCCGTCGCGTCAGCCAGGCGCGGCACCGATGCGCGTACGGCACCGGGTCGCGAGCAGACGCTGGAGCTGCTGGCGAAAGAGCTGCTCTAGAGCTCGATGTACATGACGTGCAGCCCGACGCGACCCTGCGTCGGGTGGTCGAACGCTCCCGGGACCGTGCCGACGACGACGAAGCCGTGGCGCTCGTAGAGGTCGACGGCTGAGCTGTTGGAAGCCGCGACGGCGTTGAACTGCATGCCGCCGTAGCCGCGACCTCGAGCCCAGTCGAGCGCGTCACGAACCAGCGCGCCGCCGATGCCGCGGCCCCGCGCCTCGGCGGCGACCATGAAGCTGGCCGTCGCTACATGTGCCCCAGGACCCGGCCGGTTGGTGTTCATGTGCGCCGTGCCGAGGATCGTGTCGGCCTCAAGCGCGACGACCGTGCGGCCCGGAGAACGCTGGACCCAGACGTCGTGCGCCTGCTCGACTGTCATCTCGGGGTCGTAGGTGAAGGTGTCGCCCGCACGTACGACCTCGCGAACGATCGGCCACACCTGTGACCAGTCGTCGTCCTCGAAGTCTCGGATCTGCACGCTCAGAACCAGATGCTGAGGAACGGGGCGATCGGGGAGCGGAACATCGCCTCGAGCTCGGCCGCCTTGCCGCTCACCCGTCCGGCCGCGGCCAGCATGAGCGGTGAGATGCCGCCGAGGTAGACCGCGGCGAGCTCTTCGACCGTCATCGACACGTCCGACGGCTCGTCTGTCGCCGTGACGATCGCGTTGCCAGACGGATCTACCTCGAGTGCCCACGATCCATCGCAGGCTCCGAATGGATCCGTCACGCCGAGGACCAGGCGACCGGGTGCCGCATAGGTGCGTGCCTGAAGGGCAGCCGGGACGTCGAGGATGCGGATCCAGAGGTGATCGAGCTCCGCGACCCTGACCGAGCGGAAGTCAGACACCATCCAGCGCACCGGCTCGTCGACCGGCCTCAGGTGCGCCTTGACCTCGGACACGAGGTCCATCTCGAGCACGAAGCGCCACAGCGCGGCATACGCGTCATCGGTTGCCGTCACGAGGTGCAGCAGGTCGAGCCGGTGCTGGGTGAAGTCGTCGGGGTTCTCGGTGAGCTTGTAGCTGGCGAATCCCTGCAGCTGGCCGGTGGCGTCGTCGTAGCGGACGAAGCGCTGCTTCTTGGCGTCCTCGTCGCCGAGCATGAGCCCGAGCTGGCGATCCCAGAGGATGCCGTCGTAGGCGATCTGTCCCGGGGTTGCGAGGCGTACGCGCTCGACGAGGGCGAGCCCGTCCTCGAGCAACTGTCGCCCGGAGACGAAATGGACGCGACCGTCAGGCTCTGGTCCGGTCCACCTGGCACGGCGCGTGTCGATCGTGAGGTCGCGGGCCAGTGCTGCCGGTGCGAAGCCGAACCGACCGTAGATCGTCGACTCCGACACGGTCAGCGTGGCAATCGGGGCGCCGTATGCCTGCGCGGTGCGGAGCTCGGCCTCGAGGAGTGCCCGAGCGACTCCGCGCCGACGGTGCGTGGGCGCCACGGTGACGCCGCTGATGGCCCATGACGGCACGGAACGTCCGCCCGGGACGGTGAGATCGGCCGGCCACACCTCGGTGGTCGCGACCGGCTCCTCCGGGACTGCGACCGAGTCGTCGAACACCCCGGTCGTCCGGCGCCCTGCGACGTAGCCGCGGCGCTGCTCGATCGCCTCCTCGGTCTCCACGCCGTTGTGGAAACCCCGCGACTCAGCGCGGGACCACGCGGCGTACGCCTGCTTGTCGGAGTTGTCGAGCAGCTCGAGTCGCAGTCCGTCGGCCGCGAGCCGCTCGCGTGACGTGGAGTCGACCGGCAGGTGGAGGTGGTCGGTGCCCATTGCCTCAGGCTATCCGTGCCGCCAGACAAGCTGACGCCGGCCGATCCTGCGATGTTCACCCGGATGTCATCCGCTCGTGAACACGGCGCGAGATCGTCGAAGCATGTCAGACGTCACGCTGCCATCGCGCTGGTCCCTGCTCCTGCGTTCCCTCACCGTGCCGACGCTCGCCGGTGTCATCGCCGGTTCGGTCGCGGCGATCGTCGTGCCGCTCCGTCAGTGAGTCACGCGTCGCTCGGCTTGGCGGTTTACCACGTTCTCCTGGTAAACCGTCACTTCTCCGGGCAGATCTGCATGGAGGAGTGACGGTTTCCCCGGTGAAGTCACGCGTCGCTGACGGTCACGCCGGCCGCCGCCCAGTCGCGGTGCACCTCGGGCAGGTTGGCCGGCGACACGGCAGCGGTGAGGCCCTCGATGACCCGCACCGAGAAGCCCTCGCGTGCGGCGTCGAGAGCGGTCGCCCGTACGCAGTAGTCCGTCGCGATGCCGCACACGTCCACCGCGTCGATGCCAGCATCGCGGAGCCAGGCGGCGAGGCCCACGCCGTCCGCCGAGGCGCCTTCGAAACCGGAGTAGGCAGCGGCGTACTCGCCCTTGTAGAAGATCTCGTCGAACATGGCCGGCTCGAGCGGCGGGTGGAACTCCTCGCCCGACGTGCCGACCACGCAGTGCCGCGGCCAGGAGTCGACGAAGTCGGGCGTGTCCGAGAAGTGTGCGCCCGGATCGATGTGGTGGTCGCGGGTTGCGACGACCGTGGCGTACGTCCTGGCGGCCAGCAAGTCGGCCACGTCCGTGGCGACCTGCGCGCCTCCCGCAACGGCGAGCGAGCCGCCCTCGCAGAAGTCGTTCTGCACGTCGACGACGATCAGTGCGGTTGTCATGCTGTGGTCTCCTCGTAGACGGTGTCGATGGCCGGCTCGCCGCGCAACAGCTGCATCGCCGACTGCGGCAGCTCGGCGAGCGAGGCGCGGAGCCGCTCGCGGGCGTCGTCGAGGGTTTCCTTGTGCACGCGGGCGCCGTCGCGTACGAGCTCGACCAGCAGCCTCCGGTCGTCGCCGTCATCAGCCGGCTCGAGGCCGATGCCGATGACCTCGGCCTGCGCCGTGCCGTCGGTGTCGCGGCGACGCAGTGCGGACTTGCGGCCGCCGACCGAGATCTTGTCCTTGCTCTTCTTTGCGACCGGGACCAGCTCTCCGTCGTCGTCGGCGCGTGCCACGAGCTTGTAGACGAAACCGCTCGTCGGCGCTCCGGATCCCGTCACGAGTGCGGTGCCGACGCCGTACCCGTCGACCGGGGCAGCGGCCAGCGCCGCGATGGCGTACTCGTCGAGGTCGCTGGTCACGGTGATCCGAGTCGACGTCGCACCGAGCTCGTCGAGCTGCTTGCGCACCTCTGCCGCCAGCGCGACGAGGTCGCCGGAGTCGAGGCGTACGCCGCCCAGCTCGGGACCTGCGACGTCGACCGCTGTGCGGATCGCCTCGGGGATGTCATACGTGTCGACCAGCAGCGTCGTGCCGGGGCCGAGCGCCCGGACCTGAGCCTCGAAGGCGGCGCGCTCGGTGTCGTGCAGCAGCGTGAAGGAGTGCGCGCTGGTGCCCGTCGTGGGAATCCCGTACGTACGCCCGGCCTCGAGGTTGGAGGTGGCGGCGAATCCGGCGATGTAGGCCGAGCGCGCCGCGGCGACGGCTGATGCCTCGTGCGTACGGCGAGAGCCCATCTCGATGCACGGCCGGTCGCCGGCCGCCGAGATCATCCGGGCCGCCGCCGAGGCAATCGCGGAGTCGTGGTTGAGGATCGAGAGGAACACCGTCTCGAGGATGACGCACTCGGCGAACGTTCCCTCGACGATCAGCACGGGGGACTGGGGGAAGTAGAGCTCGCCGTCGGGGTAGCCCCAGACCGTGCCGGTGAACCGGTAGTCGGCGAGCCACTCGATCGTGTCGGCGTCGACCACGTTCGCCTCGCGGAGCCAGTCGAGCTCGGCCTGCTCGAAGCGGAAGTCGTCGAGCGTATCAAGGAGGCGTCCGACGCCGGCGACCACGCCGTAGCGACGACCCTCGGGCAACCTGCGCGCGAACAGCTCGAACACCGAGCGCCGCTGCGCCGTGCCGTCCCGCAGCGTCGCTTGCAGCATCGTGAGCTCGTAGCGGTCGGTCAGCAGCGCCGTGCTGGCATTCGCGTTCACGGTGTCCAGCGTAGAACCCAGCGCGCCCGTGGCAGCCCCAACAGCTGCGGGAGGGCCGTCCTCGAGCACGAGAAATTGTCACACCGGTTTACGGAACAACCTGTCCAAAGTCGATTTATCGTCGGAAACAGGTGCCAAACGTCCAAGGGGTGGGCAGAGGCAATCTGGGGGTAGAAAGATGAACAATTCACAACGATTCATTCGTCGGGTTCTCGGGATCTTTCTCAGCTCGATATTTTTCGTCGCCACACTCACGCTGGCTCCAGCGGCGCAGGCCGGGTCGACCAGGTTGTGCACAGGGATGCTCGCCTGTCTTCTGGCCGGCCGGAGCGATGGCGGCTACACGGCCGTCTCGATCCTGCCGTATTGGAATCAAGTGACAGGGCACAACTGCACGAACTACATCGCCTACCGACTGACTCACGGCGGTCGCATGGTCGCCAGGCCCCCTGGCACGGCCGGGGCTGCGACCTGGGCAGACGCAGCACGAGCCTGGGGGGTGCCGGTCAACAACGTTCCGGCAGTGGGTGCCATTGCCTGGTGGCCCGCCGGTGTGCCTGGCTCGCCCACCGGGCACGTCGCCTACGTTGAGCAGGTCATGTCCGACGGATCGATCCTGGTCTCCGAGGACAGTCTGGGAGGCGACTTCGACTGGCGACAACTCACACCGGGGACCGGCTGGCCCTCAGCCTTCATCCACTATCCACCGTCGAACGGCACTCCTCAGGGTGTCTTCACCTCGGTGACCTCGACCGTGGCCGGGCAGATCGACTTCTGGGCAACGTCCGCCGATCCCGACAACGCTCTCCTCGAACCTGGCTATCTGGTGACGCTCGGCGGCCCGCGTGGGACTCCGGGTGTCGAGACCTTCAGCTTCACAAGTCCGTACTTCACGTTCCACCGCATCAAGACCGTCAAGACCCGCGGTCCGACGACGATGTACCTCTACGCGCTCAACACGCTGCTCACGGCGGGCAGCGACGTCCTGCTCGGGTCGCGCCCGGTGACCATCCGCAGCGCCTCGACCACGACCGCTGCGATGGTCGACCCCACGATCACCGCTGCCACGGTGCCGAAGATCACCGTCACCGTCGCGCCCAGTGCAGCGAGCGGCAAGCTGGACATCACGCGAGGGACAACTCTGCTCACGTCCGTCACGGTCGCAGCAGGAGGGACGCACACCTTCACGCTGTCGCTCCCCAAGCAGGTCAAGGGCACCCACGCGATCCAGGCGCGCTACCGCGGGTCCACCACCTATCTGGCGAGTAGTGCGCAGGTCACGGTGACGGTCAGCTGATCGTGATCGTCAGGCATCGAAGAGGCGGGCAACCACTGGGTTGAGCAGACCCGTTTCGCCTCGTCAGGTGCCTGCGACACAATGGCTGTATGTCCACACCGTCGCCCGTTGAGATCGCGGAGCCCGACGTTGATGAGATCGTCGAGCTCGAGGATCCCTGGGTCACCATCGTCTGGAACGACCCGGTCAACCTGATGTCGTACGTGGCCTATGTGTTTCGCAACTACTTCGGCTACACCGAGGAGAAGGCGCACGAGCTCATGCTCGCGGTGCACCACGAAGGCAAGGCCGTGGTTTCGAGCGGCAGCCGCGAGCAGATGGAGCGTCACGTGCAGGCCATGCACGAGTACGGACTGTGGGCAACGCTGGAACGGCAGGACGCCTAGTGCTGACGCAACCATCGGCCGAGCGGAGCGAGGCAGGGCTTCTGGGCGAAGCCCAGCGGCGACGCAGTCGCCGACACAGTGAGCGGAGCGAGATGTGAAGCCGTTCAAGAAGCGTCGCCGCGGCGGCATCACCGCGACGTTCGAGGCCGGCGAGGCGCATCTGCTCGCGAGCCTGTCGGGGCAGGTCGTCGAGCTGCTGCGGGATCGCAACGGTGCCGACGAGTCCACCGCCGATCCGCTGGCGACACAGCTCGGCATGGGCGGTCCGTCGCTGCCGCCGGAGGACCCCGTCCTCTGGCGCCTGCTGCCGGATGCGTACCGCGACGACGAGGAGGGCGCCGGCGAGTTCCGGCGGTTCACCGAGCGCTCGCTGACGTCGGCCAAGGTGGCCAATGCCGAGGCCCTCATCGGCTCGCTTGTCGACGGTGGCCTCACGTTCGGGACGCCACCCGACGATGTCGAGGAACCGATCGAGATCGAGCTCGACGACGACGAGGTGCAGGCCTGGCTCCGGGCGCTGACGGACGTACGCCTGTCATTGGCCGTGCGTCTCGGCATCGAGGAGGAGGACGACATCCTGCTCGTGGCGCAGTCCGAGGACGAGGCCATCGCTGCGATGTCGGAGATCTACGACTGGCTCGGCTACGTGCAGGAAACCCTCATCGCCGCGCTCGACTGACCGTTCACGCGGTCTGCTCCAGCTCGTCGAGCTGACCGGCGATGACGAAGGCCACGACCTGCCGCACGACGGCGTCGTCCGTGAGGATGCTCCGGTGACCAAGGCCTTCGGTCGTGGTGAGCTGCGCGCCCTCCCAGCTGTCGACGAGCTCCACGGTGGAGGCGTACTTGGCGGAGCGATCGTTGCGGTCATGGATCACCAGAAGCTCCGGCCGCTCGATCTCCTGGGCGAGGCGTACGAAGTCGACCTCGTCGACGGCAAGCCCGACGCGCTCGTACGCCCGCTGCTCGAGGCGCTTGCGGATCCGGGGCCCGAAGCCGAGTCCCGCCTGGAGGACGGGCAGGTGGTCGCCGATGCGGACCATCGGCGCGACGAGGGCCAGTCGCTCGGTGCCCAGCCAGCCGTAGCGGAGGGTCAGCCCTGTGGCGAGGCCGCCCATCGAGTGCGCGACGACGGCGTGTGCCGGGCCGTGGACCGCCGCCACGGCGTCGAGGGCACGGCCCATCTCGACCGCGTGGCTCTGGCCGGCGACGGCACCCGGATCGGAGCTGCCGTGACTCGGTGCGTCGTGGGTGACGACCGTGAACCCGGCTGCCACCAGCGGCGGCACCAGCTTGGCCATCTGGGTCTCGTTGCCGCCCCAGCCGTGCACGAGGTAGACCACGGGGCCCGATCCCCAACGATGTCCTCGGACGGTGCTGCCTTGTGCCTCGACCTCGAACGACGTGCTCCCGTGCGGAAGGTCCCCGACAGGAGAGGTCGGCAGCCTGAACCACCACCGGTCCGCCCATCGGGCGCCGGCGGAGGGCAGTGTGTGCTCGAGCATCCGGAACGACGCCCGCAGCAGCTGCTGAGAAGGCCGAACGATCGTGCTTTTTGGTGCGGATGAGACTGCCATGACGGTTCCTTCGATGGGTTCAGGCCGGCTGGCCGGCGTGGGTGATGAGCGAGTCGAACGCGCGACGCACGCGCTCGGGGGCCTTGGGGTCGCGCAGCAGTCGCGAGGCGTGCTGGTGGGCGAGCGTGAGGGCGTGCACCTCGTAGGCGAACTGGTCGAGGTCGAGGTCGTCGCGGAACTCGCCCTCGCTGACGGCCGTGCCGGCGACGGTGGCGATCATCTCGAGCCAGTCACGCTCGTCGCGGACGAGGGCGTCGCGAACGGGTCCGGGCTGGTCGTCGAGCTCGGAGCACGCCGCGACGAACAGACAGCCGCCGTCAGCGGACGCCTCCGACCAGGTGACCCATGCGTCGAACAGCACCCGGAGTCGAGCCACGCCGCGCGGGGTCTGCAGCGCCGGGCGTACGACCTGGTCGACGAACCGCTCGCGCGTATGACGCAGGATCTCGATCTGCAGGGCCTCCTTGGACGCGAAGTGCGCATAGAGGCCGCTCTTGGACATCCCGGTGTGCGCCGCGAGCTGCCCGATCGTCATGCCGGTCAGCCCGACCTTGGCGGCCACTGCGGTCGCCTCGGTCAGGATCGCGTGTCGCGTCTCGTCACCCTTGGACATCCATCAGTTATAGCACGGTCGTTCTTTTCTTGTCGACTACGCCCGCTGGCGTACGCCCACATCCTCCGTCGGTGCGATGACGCGCCTGTGCGGTTCGCCTACCGTGAGGACATGTCCGTCGACCTGAGAGCCGTGCCGCGGCCTGCGCTCTTCGGACTGCTGCCGCTGGCGTTCTTCCAGGTCGCGGGCACGATCGGCGCGAGCCGCAACCAGACGGGTCAGCGCGAGCTCGACGCGCTCGCCATCGCGATCGCGGTGCTCGGTCCGGCCTCGCTGCTGCTCCTGCTTCGCTGGCCGCGGCAGGTCTTTGCGTTCGTCGTCGCCATCACGGCGACCTATCTGCTGCGCGACTACGCGTACGGTCCGGTGTTCGCGAGCCTGGCGATCGCCACCGTGGGGACCGTGGTGCGCGGTCATCGCGTGACGGCGTGGCTCGGGCTCGGTGCGCTCGACGCGGTGTTCGCGGTCCAGCGGCAGATGTACGACCACCCGTGGTCGTGGTCCTTGCTGTCCGGGGTCGTGGCGTGGTCGCTCGTCGTGTTGGCCTTCGGCGAAGTCGTGCGGGTCCGGCAAGAGCGGTTCTCGGCCGCCCGGCAGGCGCGTGCCGAGTCGGCGCGCCGGCAGGCCAACGAGGAACGCCTCCAGATCGCCCGCGAGCTGCACGACGTCGTGGCGCACCACATCTCGCTGATCAACGTGCAGGCCGGCGTCGCGCTGCACATCGTCGACCGCAAGCCCGAGCAGGCACAGACTGCGCTCGAGGCGATCAAGGACGCCAGCAAGGAGGCGCTCGTCGAGCTCCGGTCGTTGGTCGGCATCCTGCGCGACGTCGACGAGCAGGCGCCCCGCCGGCCGACCGGCACGCTGGCGTCGCTCGACGATCTGGTCGAGCGCAGCGGTCATGCCGGCCTGGAGGTGCGCAAGACGATCCGGGGCGACGTACGGCCGCTGCCATCGTCGGTCGAGCTCGCCGCCCTGCGGATCGTCCAGGAGGCGATCACCAACGTCGTACGCCATGCCGCCGCGACGCACGCCGACATCGTCCTTGCGTACGAGCCCGAGGAGTTGACCGTGACGGTCGAGGACGATGGCCGCGGATTCGTCGAGGCCGACTCAGGCGGGACCGGCATCGTCGGCATGCGCGAGCGGGCCGCAACCCTCGGCGGGACGATCGAGGTCGGCCGCGGACATGCCGGAGGGACGCGCGTGCACGCCTCCCTGCCGCTGAGGAGTCGCTCATGATCCGCGTCGTGCTCGTCGATGACCAGGCTTTGCTGCGGGCCGGCTTCCGCGCGCTGCTCGACGCCGAGGACGACATCGACGTGGTCGCGGAAGCCTCGAACGGCGGCGAGGCGCTGGAGGTCATCACGCGGCACGCACCCGACGTCGTGCTCATGGACATCCGCATGCCCGGAATCGACGGCCTCGAGGCCACCCGCCGGATCACCGCCGACCCGGCGCTCGAGGGTGTCCGGGTCGTGATCCTCACGACGTTCGACCTCGATGAGTATGTCTTCGAGGCGATCCGGATCGGTGCGAGCGGGTTCCTCGTCAAGGACACCGAGCCGGCCGAGCTGCTGGCCGGCATACGCGCCGTGGCAGCGGGTGATGCGTTGCTGTCGCCGGGTGTGACGCGCCGGCTGATCTCGGAGTTCGCGGACCGCAGCCGCAGCACCGCGAGCCCCGCCGTGCTCGAGCCACTGACCGAGCGCGAGCGGGAGGTCGTGGCCCTCGTCGGCGAGGGGCTCAACAACGAGGAGATCGGGGCGCGGCTGTTCATGAGCCCGGCGACGGCGAAGACGCACGTCAGCCGGGCGATGATCAAGCTGCACGCGCGCGACCGGGCCCAGCTCGTCGTGATGGCGTACGAGTCCGGTCTCGTACGCCCGGGGTGGTCCTGAGCTCCGCTCGGTACGCCCTCGGGCGTACGTGAAGAGACTCCGCCTGGCCGATTCGCCGGAGGTGAGCTCTCACGAGACTCGAAGAGTCAGCAATTTCAGTCTCGTTCAAGGAGTTTCATCATGTTGTCCACCCAGCTTCTCGCCCACGACGCCTGGGACGGCCCGGGCCCGTGGTGGCCGCTCATCCCGCTGTTCTGGCTCGCGTTCATCGTCATCGTCTTCGCGACATTCGGCCGCTTCGGCCGTCGCCGCTGGCACCGCGGATCGTACGCGGGGGAGTCCCGGCTGGCTGAGCGTTACGCGGCCGGAGAGATCAACGAGGCCGAGTACCGCGAGCGCCTGGCGGTGCTCCGGGAGAGGGACAAGTGAGCGCCGAGACGGTCGTCGAGATCCGTGACCTGACCAAGACGTACGACACGGTCACGGCCGTCGACCGGATCAGCCTGACCGTGCGGCGCGGCGAGGTCTACGGATTCCTCGGCCCCAACGGCGCCGGGAAGACGACCACGCTGCGCATGCTGCTGGGCCTCATCCGGCCGACGAGCGGGGACGTCACGGTCCTCGGCCGTCGGCCGGGCGATGCGGGGGTGCTCGCGCGGGTCGGCTCGATGATCGAAGGGCCGGCGTTCTACCCCTTCCTGTCAGGTCGGGCCAACCTCGAGGTCGTCGCGCGCTATGCCGGCACGGGGTCGGCGACGATCGCCGAGGCGCTGAAGACGGTCGACCTGGCCTCGCGTGGCTCCGACAAGTTCGCGACGTACTCGCTCGGCATGAAGCAGCGCCTCGGCGTCGCGGCCGCGCTGCTCAAGGACCCGGACCTCGTGGTGCTCGACGAGCCCACGAACGGCCTGGATCCCGCGGGCATGCGCGACATGCGGGCGCTCATTCGCAGGCTCGGCGACTCGGGCCGCACCGTGATCCTGTCGAGCCACATGCTCGGCGAGGTGCAGCAGATCTGCGACCGCGTGGGCGTCATCAACGCCGGGCGCATGGTTGTCGAGAGCACGGTCGAGGAGCTTCGCGGCGACAGCGAGCTCGTCATCCGGGCCACGCCGGCCGACGTCGTCCGGGCGACGCTGGACCAGCTGGCGTACGTCCAGACGATCCGCACCCTCGACAGTGAGCTGCGATTGCGCGTTGACGAGCGTCATACCGGCGAGGTCACCCGCGCCCTCGTCCTCGCAGGCACCGACGTGCACGAGGTCCGCCGGGTCGACCGCCAGCTCGAGGACGTGTTCTTCGAGATCACCGCAAAGGAGTCCAGTCATGTCTAGCGTCGTCGACGTCACCCGAGCCGAGCTGTTCAAGCTCGTACGCCGTCCGGCCGCCTGGACGTTGCTCGCCGCGGCCGTGCTGCTGAGCCAGGTCTTCGGCTACCTGGTTCCGTACCTCTCCTTCGCCGGTGACGGCGGCTCGGGGCCGATCGAGGGCGCGTCGAAGGAGGCGATCCTCGCCAGCACACTGCCCGACCAGATCGTGGCCAGCGCGCTCGGCGGCTTCCCGGTGTTCGCCGGTGCGCTGGCGCTCGTGTTCGGCGCACTGGTGCTCGGCAGTGAGTACGGCTGGGGCACGGTCAAGACGATGCTTACGCAGCGCCCCGGGCGTACGACCGTGCTGGCGGGGCAGGCCATCGCCCTCGCGGTCTCGGTGGCGGTCGGCGTGCTCGTCCTGTTCATCCTCGGTGCAGCCAGCTCGACCGCGATCGCGCTCGGGCAGGGTGAGTCGACCACGTTCCCCTCGCCGCTCGACCTGCTCGGCGGGTACGGCGCCGGCGTCGCGATCATGCTGATGTGGGCGGGCCTGGGCGGCGCGCTCGGCGTCGTGCTCCGCGGTGTCGCGTTGCCGATCGGGCTCGGGGTGGTCTGGGTGCTCGGCGTCGAGAACCTCATAGCCGGTGTCGCCAGCTCGGTGCTCACGGCGCTGCGTCCGCTGCGCGACGTGATGCCGGGCATCAACGCCGGGTCCCTGGCCTCCGCGGTGATGCCGACGCGTCCTGCGGGTGTCGAGACGCCTCCGGGGATCAACTCCGACGTCGCTGACGGCCGCGCGCTCGTCACGGTGGCCTGCTACATCGTGGTGTGCCTGGCCGTGGCGCTGTGGACGTATCGCCGGCGCGACGTCGCCTGACCCGTCATCGCGGCGTCTCAGCGGATGGCCGGCGCTGAGACGCCGCGGTGTGGGCCGATAAACTCGGCTGGTGCTGACCATCGACCGAGCCACGCATGACGCGATCATCGCGCACGCGCGACGCGACCACCCGGACGAGGCCTGCGGCGTCGTCGCCGGGCCGATCGGCTCCGACGTGCCCGCACGGTTCATCCCGATGCTCAATGCCGCGATGTCCCCGACGTTCTACGAGTTCGACTCCGGCGACCTGCTCAAGCTCTACCGCGAGATGGACGACCGCGACGAGGAGCCCGTCGTCGTCTACCACTCGCACACCTCGACCGAGGCCTATCCGTCGCGCACCGACATCAACCTCGCGGGTGAGCCGGGAGCGCACTACGTGCTCGTGTCGACCCGTGACGGCGCCGATCAGGGTGGACCGGTGGAGTTCCGGTCCTACCGGATCGTCGACGGCGAGGTCACCGAGGAAGAAGTTCGCGTCGTCGACAGTTATGAAGACGACGAAGTCACCGACGCCGAAGCACCCCAACAGAAGGCAGAACACTGATGGCCATCGAGGTCCGCATCCCCACGATCCTGCGCCCCTACACCGATGGCGAGCGTGCCGTCGCAGGCAGCGGAGCGACGGTCGCCGAGCTGATCGACAAGCTCGAGGTCGACCACCCCGGCATCCAGGAGCGCCTGCTCGAGAACGGTGAGGCCCGCCGCTTCGTCAACATCTACGTCAACGACGAGGACATCCGGTTCACCGGTGGCCTCGACACCGCGGTCGCCGACGGCGACACCGTGGTGATCCTGCCGGCGGTCGCCGGCGGCGCTGTCTCCGGGTTCTAGGACACCCAGAGTGCGCTTCGACTCCCTGATCGACTCCGTCGGCGGCACGCCGCTGGTCGGGCTCCCCAATCTCTCGCCGACCCCGGACGTACGCCTGTGGGCCAAGCTCGAGGACCAGAACCCGACCGGGTCGATCAAGGACCGCGCGGCGCTCAGCATGATCCTGCGGGCGGAGAAGGACGGTCAGCTCTCGCCCGGCGCCACGATCCTGGAGCCGACCAGCGGCAACACCGGCATCTCGCTGGCAATGGTGGCGAGCCAGCGCGGCTACAAGCTGATCTGCGTCATGCCCGAGAACACCTCGATCGAGCGCACGCAGCTGCTGACGATGTGGGGCGCCGAGATCATCCCGTCGCCCGCGGCGGGCGGCTCCAACGAGGCCGTGCGCGTGGCCAAGGGGCTCGCTGCCGAGCACCCCGACTGGATCATGCTCTACCAGTACGGCAACCCGGCCAACGCCGACGCGCACTACGAGGGCACGGCTCCGGAGATCCTCGCCGACCTGCCCGAGGTCACCCACTTCGTCGGTGGCCTCGGCACGACGGGCACCCTGATGGGTGTCGGCCGGTTCTTCCGCGAGCACAAGCCCGAGGTGCGGATCGTTGCAGCTGAGCCGCGCTACGGAGAGCTCGTCTACGGGCTGCGCAACCTCGACGAGGGCTTCGTCCCCGAGCTCTATGACGGGTCGCTGATCGACTCACGGTTCAGCGTCGGCCCCCGCGACGCCGTACGCCGGGTGCGAGAGCTGATCGAGTCCGAAGGCATCTTCGCCGGCATCTCCACCGGCGCCATCCTGCACGCTGCTCTCGCCCAGGCGGCCAAGTGCGTCAAGGCCGGCGAGACCGCCGACATCGCGTTCGTGGTCGCGGACGGCGGCTGGAAGTACCTCTCGACGGGTGCGTACGAAGGCACGCTCGACGAGGCCGAGGACAAGCTCGACGGCCAGCTCTGGGCCTGACGACCCAAGCCCCTCGATTCGTGACGATCTGCACGTGTCTGCGGTCGCGGAGGGGTGCAAATCGTCACAAATCGCCGAGGTCGTATCGCAACGCCACCCCGTCGGTTAGCCTCGTCCCGTGAGCCAGATCGTGGTGTTCTCCGGAAGCGCTCATCGACCCCTCGCCGAGAAGATCTGTTCCGAGCTCGGCCAGCCGTTGTCGGCGTCCGACACGATCCGCTTCAGCAACGACTGCCTCCAGGTGCAGCTGCTCGCCAACTGCCGCAAGAAGGACGTCTTCATCATCCAGCCGCTGGTCCCGCCGACGCAGGACCACCTGATGGAGCTGCTGCTCATGATCGACGCGGCCCGCGGTGCGAGCGCTGACTCCGTCACAGCGGTCATCCCGCACTACGCCTACGCCCGGTCGGACAAGAAGGACGCCTCCCGCATCTCGATCGGTGGCCGTCTCGTCGCCGACATGCTGACGACCGCCGGTGCGGACCGGGTCGTCACCATGACGCTGCACGCGCCGCAGGTGCATGGGTTCTTCAGCGTCCCGGTCGACCACCTCACCGCGATCGGCGAGCTCGCCGACTACTACCGCAACCGCGACCTCGCCAACACCGTCGTCGTCTCGCCCGACCTCGGCAACGCCAAGACCGCGTCGCTGTTCGCCCGCCTCCTCGGCGTACCGGTCGCAGCCGGCAGCAAGCAGCGCCAGGCCGACGACAAGGTCGTGATCGACGCGATCGTCGGTGACGTCGCCGGCAAGACGGCGATCGTGCTCGACGACGAGATCGCCACCGGCGGGTCGATCATCGAGCTCATGAACAAGCTGGAGGAGGAAGGGTGCACCGAGGCGTCGGTTGCCTGCACGCACGGCCTCTTCACCGGCAAGGCGGTCGAGCGGCTCCGCAACCACCCCTCCATCACCGAGGTCGTCACGACCGACACCGTGCCGCCGCCGGCTGACTGGCCCGAGCTCCAGGTGCGTTCCATCGCCGGCCTGTTCGCCGAGGCGATCGCCCGCATCCACGCCGGCGAGTCCGTCTCGTCGCTGTTCGACGGCGTCGACCCGGCGCACGCCCCGCCACAACCCAAGCTCCCGCTCTAGCTCCGATGAGCGGGGGAGCCGAGGATCACGTGTGATCTGCGGCCTGTTCACTTTGTCGTAACACGCGACACCCGTACGCTTTTCGGTTGTGAGCAATTCACCGATCGGCATCTTCGACTCCGGCTTCGGCGGCTTGACCGTCGCCCGCGCCGTTCTCGACCAGCTGCCGCACGAACCGGTGCTCTACCTGGGCGACACCGCCCGCCAGCCGTACGGCCCCAAACCCATCTCCGAGGTGCGCGAGTACGCCCTGGAGTGCCTCGACCACCTCGTCGCCCAGGGCGTCAAGGCCCTGGTCATCGCATGCAACTCCGCCAGCGCCGCGGTGCTGCGCGACGCCCGCGAGCGCTACGACGTACCGGTCGTCGAGGTCATCGTGCCGGCCACTCGGCGGGCGGTCAGCGCCACGCGCAACGGCTCGATCGGCGTGATCTGCACCGAGGCGACTGCGACCTCCCAGGCGTACGACGACGCCTTCGCAGCCAACCCGGGCATCACGTTGCACACCCAGGCGTGCCCCGCATTCGTCGACCTCGTCGAGGCCGGCATCACGAGCGGCCCCGAGCTGCTCGCGGCCGCCGAGGGCTACCTTCGCCCGCTGATCGACCTCGAGGTCGACACGCTCGTGCTCGGCTGCACCCACTACCCCCTGCTCACGGGCGTGCTGTCGTACGTCATGGGCGACGGCGTCACGCTGGTCTCGAGCGCCGAGGAGACCGCCAAGGATGTGTACGCGCTGCTGGTCCGTGAAGGCCTCGAGCGTGACCTCGCGCTGCCGGAGCCGGAGCACTTCTTCCTGACGACCGGCCGCCCTGAGGAGTTCACGGCGCTCGCCCGCCGGTTCCTCGGACCCGAGGTCGAGTCGGCCCGCCAGTTCTCCTGGGTCGGTGCCACATGAAGCTCACCGTGATCGGCTGCGCCGGTTCGTTCCCCAGCCCCGACTCGCCGGCGAGCTGTTATCTCGTCGAGGCGCCGTTCGAGGGCCGCACCTACCGGCTGGTCATCGATCTGGGTTCGGGCGCGCTCGGCAACCTGCAGCGTGCCTGCGACCTCCGCGACATTGATGCCATCGTGATCTCGCACCTGCACGCCGACCACTGCTTCGACCTCTCGGGTTTCTACGTCGTCAGCAAGTACCACCCCGACGGCGCGCTCGACCGCATCCCGGTGCTGGCGCCGGCCGGGGCGGGGGACTACCTCGCCACGGCCTACGGCATCAAGGACCCGGTTGGCATGAGCGAGCAGTTCGACTTCCGCGACTGGCAGGACGGCGGCACGGTCGAGCTCGGGCCGTTCACGGTCACCTCGATCCTGGTCGACCACCCCGTGCCTGCCTACTCCATCCGCGTCGCCACCGAGGCGCACTCGCTCGTCTACTCCGGTGACACCGGCCCGACGGAGTCACTCGTCGACCTCGCCGGCGGCGCCGACCTGTTCCTGTGCGAGGCGTCGTTCGTCGAGTCCGCCGACAACCCGCCCAACCTTCACCTGACGGGTGCTGAAGCCGGTGACTACGCGACCCGTGCCGGCGTGGGCCGCCTGCTCGTGACGCACATACCCGCGTGGACCGATCGCGCCGAGGTCGAGTCGGACGTCAAGACGACGTGGAACGGCCCCTACGAGCTGGTGACCGCCGGCTCCACCTGTCAGCTTTGATGGATAGGCTCGCGGCATGACCCGCGAAGATGGCCGCAGTGCCGATCAGCTCCGACCCGTGACCATCACCCGCAACTGGCTCGACCACGCGCAGGGCTCCTGCCTCATCGAGTTCGGCAAGACCAAGGTGCTGTGCGCCGCCAGCGCCAGCGAAGGCGTGCCGCGCTGGCGCAAGGGCTCCGGCCTGGGCTGGGTCACCGCCGAGTACGCGATGCTGCCGCAGGCGACGCACGACCGATCGCCGCGTGAGTCGGTCAAGGGTCGCGTCGGTGGGCGTACGCACGAGATCTCGCGCCTCGTGGGGCGCTCGCTCCGCGCCGCGATCGACTACAAGGCGCTCGGCGAGAACACCATCACGATCGACTGCGACGTGCTCCAGGCCGACGGCGGCACCCGCACGGCGGCGATCACCGGCGCCTATGTCGCGCTGGCCGACGCCGTCGAGCACCTCCGGTCCAAGGGCGCGCTGATCGGTGAGCCGCTCGTCGAGTCGATCGCCGCGATCAGCGTGGGCATCATCGACGGAGTCCCGCTGCTCGACCTCCCGTATGTCGAGGACGTCCGCGCCGAGACCGACATGAACGTCGTGATGACCGGCAGTGGCAAGTTCATCGAGGTGCAGGGCACCGCCGAGGGCGCGCCGTTCGACAAGCCCGAGCTCGACGCCCTGCTCGAGCTCGCCGCCAAGGGCTGCGCCGACCTGACCAAGCTGCAGAACGACGCCCTCGGTTCATGACCCAATCCACCCCAGAAAACCGCGGCCGCCCCGGCAGCGCTCGAGACCGGCACGTCGACACGCGGCCGCGCTTTCCCGGGGACCCCGGAAAAGCGGTCGTCCTGGCGTCCAACAACGCCAAGAAGCTGGCCGAGCTGCGCAGGATCCTTGAGCCGCTCGTGCCGGGCATTGAGGTGTACGGCCTCGCCGATGTCACGCCGTACGACGAGCCGGCCGAGACCGAGCCGACCTTCGAGGGCAATGCGCTGATCAAGGCGCGAGCCTGCCTCAAGGCGACCGGACTGCCGTCGCTGGCCGACGACTCGGGCCTGTGCGTCGACGCCCTCAACGGCATGCCGGGTGTGCTCTCGGCACGGTGGTCCGGTGTGGCCAAGGACGCCGGGGGAGATGCCGCCAACAACGCTTTGCTGCTCAGCCAGCTGTCGGACGTGCCGGACGAACGGCGCACCGCGCAGTTCCGCTGTGCCGTCGCGCTGTGCACGCCGGACGGGACCGAGGTGATCGAGCTCGGTGAGATGCCCGGCCGCATCCTCCGGGGAGAGCAGGGTGCCGGTGGCTTCGGCTACGACCCGCTGTTCGCCGCCGACGGCTACGACGTCTCGACGGCCGAGCTGCCGGCTGCTGAGAAGGACCGCATCAGCCACCGTGGCAAGGCGCTCACCGCGATCGCTCCCGCAGTGGTCGCCGCCCTGACTTAGGACGTCTTGTCGAGCGCGGCGATGACCCGCCGTGCGATGGCCAGACTGCCCTGGCGATTGGGGTGGACACCGTCGATCACCCGGTCGGCGGTCAGGGCGCCGCGCGTGCTGACGAACTGGATGCCGTGCTGCTTGGCCTGCGCCCGGATGATCGCCGTGACCCGTGCCCCGTTCGCGGGGTCGAGCGGGCCCCACGGCGGACCCAGCACGACGATGCGGGTCGACTTCGGCAGGAACGTCTGCAGGGTGTCGAGGTAGCGGTCGACGGCGTGCTCGATCATGTCGTTCGGCGCATCGACGAAGCCACCGTCCTCGCACGCCGCCCAGTCGTTGCGGCCGCCCTCGACGATGAGGAGTGACGGAGCCGGTCCGGCGTACGCGTCGGGGCGATCGATGAACGTGTTTCCCGTGCAGGCGTGTCCGGGGCGGAGATAGCCGGAGCCGGACTGCGCATACCGGGTGACCTGCGCGTGGAAGTGGTCGCCCGTGATGCTCCACCAGCCCTGCCGCTCATCGCCGGGATCGTCGTTGTAGCGGGCGGTGATCGAGTCGCCGACCACGACGATGCCGCGTGGCGCGATGCGCGAGACCGTGACGCGCTCATCACCCGTTGCGCCCTGCCAGGCGATGAAGGGGGCGATCAACAACGCGGCCAAGGTGGCGAGGACAACGGATCGGCGGGTGATCACCCTGGGAATGGTCATTCAGTGCGCTTTCTTGATGCTGAGAGCGCCACTCTAAGTCGGATTTGTTGTCCGCCTTGACCAAATGGCTGAAGTCCATCCAAAAGTCATCAAACTTCATCCGAACGGTTCATGAAAGCCTGACTCGATGGACTACTCCGGGAGGGTGAAACCCTGCTGGCGCCACGCTTCGAACACCGCAACCGAGGCCGTGTTGGCGAGGTTCATCGAGCGCCGGCCCGGCAGCATGGGCAGGCGTACGCGCGCCGTCACGCGAGGGTCTTCGAGCACATCGGCCGGCAGGCCGGTCGGCTCGGGACCGAACATCAACACGTCGCCCGGCTCGTACGCCACGTCGGTGTAGAGCTCGTCGCCCCCGGCTGTGAACGCGAAGACGCGGGCCGGGCCGATGGCATCGAGAGCGGCGTCGAGATCTGCGTGGACCGAGACGACGGCGAGGTCGTGGTAGTCGAGCCCGGCCCGCTTGAGCTTGGACTCCTCGAGGTCGAAGCCCAGCGGTTCGACGAGGTGCAGCTCGGCGCCCGTGACGGCGGCCAGCCGGATCGCCGCGCCGGTGTTGCCGGCGATGCGGGGCTCGTAGAACAGGATTCGGAACACGTCAGCCACGCCTCTTCGGGGTCCAGTCCAGCACGGCGTGCACCACGAGTCCGGCGACGATCGCCCAGGCCGCGGACCCGACGCCGTACGCGGTGATGCCCGACGCGGCGACGAGGAACGTGACGACCGCGGCCTCGCGCCCCTTGCGCTGCGACATCGAGCCCTCGAGGGAGTCTGCGAGCGTGCCTAGCAGCGCCAGGCCGGCGACCGTCGCTATGACGCCGACGGGTGCGACTGCGACGAGTGCCGCCAGTGCGGCGGAGGCGGCAGCCAGCACGAGGTACGTCCACCCGGCCGACTGCGACGCGATCCACCGCCGGCTCTTGTCGGGACCGGCGTCGGGCCCTGCCGCGAGCGCGGCGCTGATCGCGGCGAGGTTGGTCGAGTGGGCGCCCGCGGGTGCCCCGACGATCGTGGCGACGCCAGCGGTCACGATCGCGTCCCGCCACGGCACGCGATATCCGAGCGACTTCATGATCGCGACACCCGGGACGTTCTGGGACGCCATCGTGACGATGTAGAGCGGCACCGCGATGCCGACCACCGCCTCCCAGGTCAGCGACGGCCAGGTCAGCGAGAGCTCCGGAACCAGGGACGACGACGCGATGCCTTCGCCGCGACGCAGCATGTCGATGCCGATCACCACGCCGGCGGCCAGGAATGCGGCCGGCACGGCCCAGCGCGGCGCCAGGCGTACGCCGATGAGCCACACCAGGACGATCGGCACGATGGCGCCCGGGTTGTCGACCAGGCTCTCGACCGGTGCGAGGCACAGCTTGAGCACGACGCCGGCAAGCATCGCCTGCGCGATCGGAGCCGGGATGCGCGCGATCAGCCGGCCGAGAGCCGGCCAGAATCCCGTGAGGACGTATGCCGCGCCGGCCAGCATGAACGCGCCGACCGCCGCCGGCCAGCCTCCGTCGACCGTGCTCATGCCGGCGAGCAACGCGGCGCCGGGAGTCGACCAGGCCAGGATGATCGGCATCCGGTGGCGGCGGCTCAGCCACATGACGCCGGCAGCCTGGGTCACGCACAGGGCGAGCAGCCCGGAAGCCGCCTCGTGCCGGTCGGCGCCGACTGCCGACAAGCCGGTGAGGACGACGGCGAACGAGCTCGTGTAGCCCACGATCATCGCGATGATCCCGGCGCTGACCGGCTGCTGCAGCTCCGAACGGCTCATCGGCGACCCGAGAGAATGCACTGCCGCTCCATGAGCATTCACCCTAGACTCTGGCTCCATGGCCTCACCCCAGCGCGTCCACGTCACGCACACGTACACGTCCGATCCCGCCACCGTCTTCGAGAAGCTGTCGGAGCACGAGAACCTTGGCCCGGTGTTCGGTGCCAGGATCACTCGCATCTGCGACGGCGACACGTCGCGCAACGGGCCCGGGTCGACACGTGCGCTGAAGATCGGGCCGATGCCGGAATTCGAGGAGACGACCACGAAGGCTGAGCCCCACTCGCTGATCGAGTACAAGATCAGCAAGGGTGGCCCGCTCCGCGGTCACTGGGGAGTCCAGAAACTCACGCCGACCGCCGATGGCGGCACGACGCTGGACTACACGATCGGCTTCGACATGCCGATTCCGGGGATGGCTCCGCTGGTCGGCAAGGCGCTGTCCCGGGGCCTCAAGAAGGGCCTGCCGAAGCTCACGCCCTGACCTGATGCGCCAGATTGTGTAACAATATGACGTGCGCCCTGCTCTGTTCGTCGTTGCCGCTGCCGTGTGCTTCGCCACGACAGGGACAGCCCAGGCATACGGTCCGGACGATGCATCGGCCACATCTGTCGGGTTGATGCGAATCGTCGCCGGCGGCTCGTTGCTTGCGCTGGTTGCGTGGCGGGTGGCGGACCGGTCAGGCGCACGCGCACCGACGCGGCAGCTGCAACTCGGCGTCGTACTGCTGGGTGGCGCGGCCGTCCTGACGTATCAGCCGGCATTCTTCGCCGGTGTCCGGCTCAACGGCGTGGCCGTCGGCACCGTCGTCGCGCTCGGCGCGGCGCCCGCGATGACCGGACTGCTCGAGTGGCTCCTCACGCGGAGACTGCCGTCGCGGCCGTGGTTCGTGGCCACGGGGTGCGCGGTGATCGGGGTGGCTCTGCTCGGCGGCCTGTTCGACCGGACCGATGCGGGCATCAGCCTCGCCGGGATCGCCGGGTCGCTCGGAGCGGCGCTGTCGTACGCGGTCTACGCGATCGCCGCCAAGCGACTCCTCGAGGACGGTGCGAGCGCCCCCACGGCGATCGGCAGCCTCTTCGGCACAGGGGCGCTGATGGGTGCCCCCTTCCTCCTGCTCGTCGACCTGTCGTGGCTCCGCACGGCCTCAGGGCTGGCGATGGTCGCCTGGCTGGCTGGCGCGACCGTCGCCCTCGCGTACGTCCTCTTCGCGATCGGTCTGCAGAGTCTCAAGGCCTCGACGGTCTCGACGCTCACGCTGGTCGAGCCCATGACGGCGTCCCTCCTCGGCCTCGTGCTGCTCGATGAACACCTGTCGGCGCCCGGCTGGATCGGGCTCGTGGTACTGCTCGCCGGGGTCGCGCTGCTGGCGGTGCCAGGTCGCCGAGTCCAGCCGGTGGCGGCATGAGCAAGCGTGGGCTTCTTGAGGAGGCTGCGGCATGAGCAAGCGTGGGACGGGCGCCGATCGACTCGCCGACGAGCTGCGGCGCCGGGTGTTGTCCGGCGAGCTCGAGCCCGGCGCGCCTCTGCGCGAGGAGGCGTTGTCCGAGGAGTACGACATGTCGCGGCACACGGTGCGCCGCGCCCTCGAACGCCTCGTCGCCGATCGGCTCCTGGTGTCGGAGGCATTCCGGGGTGTCCGCATCACGTCGTTCACGGATGCAGACGTCGTCGCGCTCCAGCAGCTGCGAACGGCACTCGAGTCCGAGGCGGTCCGGCTGATCCGGGTCGAGCACGGCGACTCGTGGCCCGACGACCTGATCGCGCCTCTGGCCGCGGCGGTCGACAAGTTGGCCACCGACCCGTCACCGGAACAGGCGCACTCGGCGTTCCATCGGGCGCTGGTGGGGTCGGCCGGCAGTCCGCGGATCAGCCAGGCATACGAGCGGCTCGACACCGAGATGCTGTTGTTCCTCCGACAGCTGCGCTCGCAGTACGACGGTGCGCTGCTGTGCACCGAGCACCGTGACTACCTCGACGCTGTCCAACGCGTCGGCGAAGAAGCTGTCCGCGAACACCTGGCGCACGCCACGACGATGCTGCTGGAGTCGCGCGGCAGGTGAGGCGCGATCAGCCTTTGGCGTGCGTGTCGTCGGAGGCCGTCGTCTCCGACGAGTCGTGCCAGTGGTCCTGCTCGTCGAAGTACCCGTCACGCCGGTGGCGTGGGTGGGGGGTCGCCTTCCGGGTGTCGGCGTGGCGCTTGCGGCTGAACGGTGTGACGACGTTCGGCATAGGGGATCCCTCCCTCTAGTGGCCCCCACTGTGGGAACCGTCCAGCGCAGATACCCCTCCGGAGGCAGGCGAAACCCCGGGAATCCCAGAGAAATCGGTGCCGATGACAGGACTTGAACCTGCACGTCCGAAGACACGGCATCCTCAGTGCCGCGTGGCTCCGTGGTCACGCACAGGTGAGATGCGACTGCGAGCCTTGGCTCCGTCGCACACGCTCGCAATGCGAAGGGCGCCGGGAATGCGCGAACTGCGCCAGTGCCGATGACAGGGAATGCGCGAACTGCGCGAGTGCCGATGACAGGACTTGAACCTGCACGTCCGAAGACACGGCATCCTAAGTGCCGCGTGTCTACCAGTTCCACCACATCGGCTTGCGCGACCGATCCTAGTCGGGTCAGTGGTGTTCCGTTGAACTGAATCTCCCTCGACTACGACCGGCGAAATTTGGAGTCTGACGGTGGCAGTTCGGGCAGAGGAAGCGCAGATTGACCCTCTGATTGTTGTGGAAGTCGCCATCGATGTGATCGACATCGAGTGTCAGTGGCAATCCAAGCCAGGTGCCGTCGTTGTGGCACGTCGCACAGATGTACGGGACACCTGACTCAAGTAGCGCTCGCCGGAGGAGGGCGGGCTTTTGACGTCTGCTTCGGTCCGTCTGGCGCACGAGGACCTGTTCGGGCGACAACCGGATTCGGCGCGCACCAGGCGGGTAGCGAGTGAAATGCGAGGTGTCGAGGTCGAACTTCTTGATTGTGCGGCTGATATGTGTGTGGGTGCCGCCGTCTTCTCGCAGACCGAGTAATCGAAGCACCCCCGCCACCGAGGTCGCCTGAGCCACGAGCGGCGTCAGAATGTCCCGTGTGTACTTGCGTGCCATCCCCATGTTTCGACGTTAGGCGGAGGCACCGACATGGTTCCTAGTCGAGGCCGAGGTCCCTGCGGAGCTTGGCCACGTGGCCTGTCGCCTTGACGTTGTACTGGGCCAGGGCAATCGTGCCGTCCTCGACGACGAACGTCGACCGGATGACACCTTCGACGACCTTGCCGTAGAGCTTCTTCTCGCCGAACGCGCCCCACTCCTGCAAGACCTCCTTCGACGGGTCCGACAGCAACGTGATCGTCAATCCGTCGCGCTCACGGAACTTGGCAAGCTTTTCGGGCTTGTCCGGTGAGATGCCCAGCACGGTGTAGCCCTCGGCCTGCAGGCGATCGATCGAGTCGCTGAAGTCGCAGGCCTGCTTGGTGCATCCCGGCGTCATGGCTGCGGGGTAGAAGTAGACGATGACCTTCTGGTCCTTGAGGTGCGAGAGCGTGACCTCATCACCGGCGTCATTCGTGAGCGTGAAGTCGGGTGCCTTGTCTCCGGGCTGCAGGCGCGTCGTCATGGGCACTATCCTGACGTATGTGTGCAGGTGAGTGGCTTGCACCCTCCGCAGACCCAGATGAGCGAGGCACGACGTGGCGAAGGCGAAACCCGACGAGATGGTCGACGAGATCGATGAGATCCGCGAGCGACTGGCGGACACCGTCGACGCGCTGATCGACCGCACCAACCCTCGCAACATCGCCCGCCGGAGTCTCTACAACCTGCGCTCCCGATTCATCGACGAGACGGGTTCTCCCAAGCTCGGCACGATCGTCCCGCTGGTCGGTGGCACGGTCGCGGTCGTGGCCGGGATCATCGTCATCCGCCGGCTCGTGCGCTGACCATGTGGCGTACGTTCATGCGTCGTTCTGACTCATGAGCCCGGCGCGCGACATCCCCCTGCGTCGCCTCCGGCTGCGCAAGCCCGCCGAGACGCTGCAGGACCGGCTCTACGTGCTGCGCCGCCGCTGGCGCACGCTGCTGCGGCTGAGCCTCGGCACTGCGATTGCGTACTTCGTCGCGACCCAGGTCCTCGACCACCGGCAGGCCTTCTTCGCCCCGATCGCGTGCATCATCGTGCTGATCTCCGGCGCGGGACTCCGGGGCCGCACGTCGTACGAGCTGGTGGTCGGCGTGTCCCTCGGCGTGCTGGTGGGGGAGCTGCTGATCCTCGGCATCGGTCGGGGCACGTGGCAGATGGCGCTGATCGTGACGCTGACGGTCCTGACCGGGACGCTCCTCGGGCTCAAGGGCCTCGCGTTGACCCAAGCCGCCACCTCCTCGGTGCTGCTCGCAGCGGTCATCCCGGTCGCAGGCTCCGGCAACCCGGCGGTGACCCGCTTCCTGGATGCCCTGGTCGGCGGGGCGGTGGGCCTCGCGATGGTGCTGCTGATCCCGCGCAACCCGATCCGCGACATCGACCGCGAGGTTCAGGGGTTCCTGAGGCGACTCGCCGGTGTCCTCAGCCGCACGGCGCAGGCGCTCCGCACGGTGGATGCGGCGCTTGCCGACGTCGCTCTCGCCGAGGCGCGTTCGATGCAGCCGCAGGTCGAGTCGATGACGTCGACCGCGGCCAACGTCAGCGAGATCGCCCGCATGTCGCCGATGCGCTGGAAGCAACGTGACCACGTGCAGACGTACGTCGCCACGGTCCGCGACCTCGACAACGCTATCCGAGACGCCCGGGTGCTGGCCCGCAAGACCTCGGCCCTGTTGCGCCACGGCGAGGTCGTGCCGCCGGACATGGACCTGGCGATCGATGCGCTGGCGCACGCGATCGGCATCTTCGCCGACGACCTCTCCGAGCACGAGGACTTCGACCACGCACGTCAGGAGCTCGTCGAGGCAGCCAGGATGGCCTCGGCCGCGCTGCCGGACGCCATGACGATGAACAGCGCCTCGATCGCCGCGCAGGTTCGTTCGTTGGCGGCCGACCTGCTGTACGCGAGCGGGTACTCCAGGGACGAGATCGACGAACGCCTGGAATTTGATTGAACCAAGCGAGCCCTGCGAGCGGCGTTCAATCAGGTTGAGCCGAAGCGCGGCGAAGCCGCCAGCTAGTCGAAACCTCGTGAGACGACGACGCGACGCGACAACCAAGCGAGCTCTGCGAGCGCGCGCGAAGTCAGGTTGAGTCGAAGCGCGGCGAAGCCGCCGGCTAGTCGGAACCTCGTGAGACGACGACGCAACGTCACCCAGATGGTTTCGAGGCTGCGGCCGCGGGCGGCCTCCGCACCTCAACCATCGTTGACCCGACCGCCGCGCTGAGTTCAGCCGGGGTTCACTGCTGTCCGGTGGAGTGCAGTCATGGAGTGTCGCGGTCGACCAAACACGCTTTGGAGGACTGCGACACGCCGGATGTTTTACAACCTGTCCCCGGATGCGATACGTTTCTCAAACTGCTCCGCAAGGGGCTCGAACTGTAGAAGGAGGTGGACCCATGAAGAAGCTCAACAACCCGACTCTCGCCCGTACGTGGCGCGATGCCGTCGCGTCTTTTGCCGGTCCGACCTCCGAAGCAGTGCACCTGAAGTAGCCCACACCAGTTGGCCCTTCTGCCGCTTCGGATCCTAGATCTGAGGCGGTTTTTTCTTTGTCCGAACACCTATTCCACCCATCCGACCTTCCAGAAAGGAGGCGCGCTATGACTACGAAGCCCGAAACACGACTCATGCCCGCACAGAACCCGACCGATCTCCACCCGACGACAGGATCAGATGGAGAGGGGGTGAAGGCCGTGGGAATCCTCAACCCCCGCAAGGGCCGCAAGCGCGCCTGGGATGAGATGTCCGAGATCGACCGTGCTGTGCTCCTTGAGAGCGTGCGACAGCGTCGCAAGGTCCAGAAGCAGAACATCGCGATCCAGAACGAGATCCGCTTGCGCAGCATCCGCTGAGCGTGACGACAGATGAGGAGCGGCGAGTGGGGAGTGATCCCCGCTCGCCGCTCGTCTGCGTGGGGGCTCAGCGCGCGGTGATGGCCTCGTCGAGCGCGAGGATACGTCGCGCATCGTGTACGTGGAGCTCCTCGACCATGCGGCCGTTGAACGTGACGACGCCCTGACCTGCAGCCTTGGCCTCCTCGAAGGTCGAGATCATCGCCTTGGCGTGCTCGACCTCGTCGGCTGAGGGGCCGAAGATCGCATTGGCCGGCTCGACCTGGCTCGGGTGGATCAGGGTCTTGCCGTCGAAGCCCATCTCGCGGCCCTGGCGCGCCTCGGCATCGAAGCCTTCGAGGTTCTTCACGTCGTTGTAGACGCCGTCGAGGATGACCTTGCCGGCGGCTCGGGCCGCAAGGAGTGCGATCGAGAGGGACGTCAGCACGACCGGGTTGCGGCCTGGCACGTGCAGGCCGTACGTCTCGTTGACCACGTCGTTGGTGCCCATGACGATCACCGTGAGCCGGTCATGAGCAGCGGCGATCTCACTCGCCTGGAGGAGCGCGATCGGCGTCTCGACCATCGCCCAGAGGGCAGTGGTGTCAGGTGCGCCCGCCTGCTCCAGCTCGGCGACCAGCTGCAGGACCTCAGCAGCAGAGTTGACCTTGGGTACGAGCACGGCATCGGGTCCGGCCTTGGCGGCGGCCGCGATGTCGGCGTCGTGCCACTCGGTGCCGATGCCGTTGACGCGGATCGCCAGCTCACGGTGGCCGTACTCGCCGGACGTCACCGCCGCACACACCCGGTCACGCGCTTCGGGCTTGGCGTCAGGGGAGACGGCGTCCTCGAGGTCGAGGATCAACGCGTCGGCGTCGATGGTCTTGGCCTTCTCGAGCGCTCGCTCGTTCGCGCCGGGCATGTAGAGGACCGAGCGGCGAGGCCGCAGGAGATTGTCAGTCATGGGAGCTCCTAGAGGTCGTAGGCGGCGGCGAGCTCGGGATCGCGCTCGGCGAGGGCCTTGGCGAGATCGAGCATGACCTGGCACTGCTTGCAGGAGGCGTCGTCCTCCATCTTGCCGTTGATCATGACGGCGCCCGAGCCGTCGCCCATGGCCTCGACGACCTCCTTGGCGTGGGCCACGTCGGCCGGATCGGGGGAGAAGACCTTGCGGGCGATGTCGATCTGGACGGGGTGCAGGCTCCAGGCGCCGACGCAGCCGAGCAGGAAGGCGTTGCGGAACTGGTCCTCGCACGCCACGACGTCCTTGATGTCACCGAACGGACCGTAGAACGGGAGGATGTCGTTGGCCGCGCACGCGTCGACCATCCGCGCGATCGTGTAGTGCCACAAGTCCTGCTGGTACGTCGTGCGGCCCTGGTAGAGGTCGTCGCCCTTCGGGTCCTCGCGCACCAGGTAGCCGGGGTGTCCGCCGCCGACCCTCGTGGTCTTCATGCGGCGGCTCGCGGCGAGGTCAGCGGGTCCGAGCGAGATGCCCTGCATGCGCGGGCTGGCGCCGGCGATCTCCTCGACGTTGGTCACGCCCTCGGCGGTCTCGAGGATCGCGTGCACCAGGATCGGCTTCGTCAGGCCGGCGCGTGCCTCGAGCTGCGCGAGCAGCCGGTCGATGTAGTGGATGTCCTGGGCGCCCTCGACCTTCGGGACCATGATGACGTCGAGCTTGTCGCCGATCTCGGTCACCAGCGTGATGAGGTCGTCCAGCGCCCACGGCGAGTCGAGGCTGTTGATGCGGGTCCACAGCTGGGTCTGACCGAAGTCGGTCTTCTTCGCGATGTCGACGAGGCCCTGACGCGCGGCTTCCTTGTTCTCGGTCTTGATGGCGTCCTCGAGGTTGCCGAGGATGATGTCGACCTTGGCCGCGATCTCCGGGACCTTCGCCTGCATCTTCTCGTTGCTGGGGTCGAAGAAGTGGATCATCCGGCTCGGGCGGAACGGGATGTCCGCCGCAGGGGTGGGGGCACCCACGGCCAGGGGGCGAAGGAATGCTCGGGGATTGCGCACGCGGTTCATCTTTCTTTTCGGCAGAGTCTGTCGAGGACAAAACTTCTCCCAGTATGTCCATCAGTCCAGGTGAGCGCCTAGGGCGGGGATCACACGTCAAGGTTCCGTCAAGGAAAGGCCGGATCACGGATCTCGGCGGTTCGATGATTCTGTGAACACAGCCATCACCAAACGCCTGCTCGTCGGCCGCCCGCTCAGCTCCGCGCGCATGGAGGAGACCTTGCTGCCGAAGTGGCTCGCCCTTCCCGTCTTCTGCAGCGACCCGCTCTCGTCCAATGCGTATGCCACGGAGGAGATCCTGCTCGTGCTGAGCCTCGGCGGGCTGGCGCTCCTGCACCTGTCGCCCTGGGTCGCTCTCGCCGTCGTGGCGCTCCTGGCGATCGTCGTCCTGTCCTACCGGGAGACGTGTCGCGCCTACCCGAACGGCGGAGGCGCTTACACAGTGAGCCGTGACAATCTCGGGCGCAACGCGTCTCTCGTCGCCGCCAGTGCGCTGCTCGTCGACTACGTGCTCACCGTGGCCGTCTCGGTCGCCGCCGGGGTGTCGAACATCGTCTCGGCATTCCCAACCCTCGGCCCACATGCCGTGCTGATCGCATCAGGGTTCGTCGCAGTGCTGGCGCTGATGAACCTCAGAGGGGTCAAGGAATCCGGCACGTACTTCGCCGTCCCGACATACGGCTTCATCGCCTGCATGTTCGTGATGATCGCGGTCGGGCTCTGGTCGACTGCAACGGGTGCTGCGCCCCGAGCGGAGTCGGCCGGCATCACGGTGCAGTCGACCGGCGAGTTCTCCGGACTGTTGCTGGCGCTGCTGCTTCTGCGCGCGTTCGCATCCGGGTGCACCGCACTGACCGGCGTGGAGGCCGTCAGCAACGGGGTGCCGAGCTTCCGGAAACCCTCGAGCCGCAATGCCGCCGCGACACTGGCGATCATGGGTGGCCTGACGATCGTGATCTTCGTCGGGATCACCGCGCTCGCCCTGATCACCAAGGTCCATGTCGCGGCCGACTCGTCCCAGCTCGTCGGAGCGCCCCACGGATATGCGCAGAAGACCGTCATCGCCCAGGTTGCGGGTGCCGTGTTCGGCCTGGACTCCCTCGGGTTCTATGCCGTGCAGGCGTTCACGGCGGCGGTCCTGATCATGGCGGCGAACACGGCCTTCAACGGCTTCCCGATCCTGGCCTCGATCCTGGCGAAGGATGGCTTCCTCCCCCGCCAGATGTCCCGCCGCGGCGACCGCCTGGTGTTCTCGAACGGCGTCGTGATCCTGGCCGGGCTGTCGATCGCGCTGCTGTGGTTCTTCGACGCCAACACCACACGGCTGATCCAGCTCTACATCATCGGCGTCTTCGCCTCGTTCACCCTGAGCCAGGCTGGAATGGTCCGGCACTGGCTGACGCTGCGTCCCTCGGTCACGGCACCGGCCGATCGACGCCGGCTGGTTCGCTCGCTCGGCATCAACGCGCTCGGTGCGGCGACGACGATGCTCGTCCTGGTCATCGTGCTGATCACCAAGTTCACCCACGGGGCCTGGATCGTCGTCATCGCGATGCCTCTGGTGTTCGCCATGATGACTGCAGTCCGCCGCCACTATGACCGGGTGGCCCGGGAGTTGACGGCCGGTCCGGGCGGAGTGCCGTTGCCGAGCCGGGTCCACGCGATCGTCCTGGTGTCCAACCTCCAGATGCCGACGCTCCGCGCGCTTGCCTTCGCGCGGGCGACCGATCCGAGCACACTGACCGCGGTCACGGCGCGGACGTCCACCGAGGAGACCGAGGCGCTCGTCGCGGCGTGGGAGGCCCGCGAGATACCCGTGCCGCTGACGATCCTCGATGCGCCGTTCCGCGATCTCACCCATCCCGTGCTGGCCCACATCCGCGGGCTGCACCGCGAGAGCCCGCGAGACGTCGTGGCAGTCTTCATCCCGGAGTATGTCGTGGGTCGCTGGTGGGAGAACTTGCTGCACAACCAGAGCGCGTTGCGGCTCAAGGCACGGCTGTTGTTCGAGCCCGGCGTCATGGTGACGAACGTCCCCTGGCAGCTCGACCGCCCACAGCACGTCCCTGTGGGACGCTGACGGCATGGAGCAAAGCGGTCTTCCGCCGGTCGTCTCCGGTCTGGGCGTCCGTCGTCGCCGAGCCGGCCTGGTCGGGTCAGTGGCCGGGCCGATCGTGTTCACGCTGATCCTGCTTCCGTGGCGCGGGGACGCCGACCTCGGCGCGGTGCTACCGGCATACCTCCTGCTGGTGGTCGGGATTGCCGTGATCGGTGGTCTGGGCCCGGCCTTGACCGCCGCGTTCATCTCCTTCCTGCTCGCCAACTGGTTCCTGACCCAGCCGTTCAACACCCTCTCGGTCGACCGTGGGGACGCGCTGGCCCAGCTCGTCGTGTTCGTCGTGGTGGCCATCCTCGTCAGCCTGGTCGTCGAGGCAGGAGCTCGGTCGCAAGCCTTGGCGGCGCGTCGATCTGCCGAGACCGAGGTCATGTCGCGGCTGGCCCGCTCGAGGGTGGGTGCCACATCCGTCGAAGCGGTGCTGACCGAGACGATGCAGCTGTTCGACCTCGATGGCGTGGTCTTCACGCCGTCGGACGAGCCTGTCGATGCTGTGGCGGTCGGAGTCCGGCACGGCTCCGAGCCGACGCACAGCATCGCGACAGCCGGCGGTGCGACGCTGCAGACGTGGGGGGCGCCCTCGTTCGCCGACGACCTGCGGCTGCTGCGCTCGTTGGCAGATGCCAGCGAACGGGCGTGGCATGAGCAGGTCCTCGAGCGTGAGGCATCACGTGCCGCTGCGCTCGGCGAGGCGGACCGTGTGCGTACAGCCCTGCTGGCTGCCGTCGGACATGACCTGCGTACGCCACTGGCCGTGATCAAGGCCGCCGTCAGCAGCCTGCGGTCGGGCGAGGGGGCATGGACCGACGACGATCGGGACGACCTGCTGGCAACGGCGGATGACTCCGTGGACCGACTGGCGTCGTTGATCGACAACCTGCTGGCGATGAGCCGGATCGAAGCCGGTGCGCTGTTGGTGCGCCTCGAACCGGTGGCACTGGTCGAGGTCGTGGCGCGGGTCCTGATCGACCGGCCAGATGTGGCGATCGATGTCCCCGACGAGCTGCCTCTGGTGTCGGCCGACGAGGCCTTGCTCGAACGGGTGATGGCGAATCTGGTGGACAACGCGATCCGGCACGGCGGGGGAGCGATTGAGGTCGTGGCACGTGCAGCCGCCGACTTGGTCGAGGTGGCGGTGATCGATCACGGTCCGGGGCTGCCCGCGACCCGGTCCGCTGAGCCGTTCGTGGCACGCCCGGGATCGGACCGAGTCGGCTCGGGTGCTGGCCTGGGTCTGGCGATCGTCGCGGGGTTGGTCAGTGCCATGAACGGCGTCGTTGAGGTCGGCGGGACGCCCGGCGGTGGCACGACGGTGACCGTACGACTTCCAGTGGCGTCCTCGTGACCCGCGTGCTGCTCGTCGAGGACGACACGACACTCGCCCGCGCGCTGGCCATCACCCTTCGCACGCGCGGGTATGACGTCACGGTGGCGCGCGACGGCGCTTCGGCCCTGCGGGATGCGTCGTCGGCGCGACCGGACGTCGTGGTCCTTGACCTCGGGCTGCCGGACATGGACGGGACGGAGGTCATCCGATCGTTGCGGTCCTGGACGCAGATGCCGGTCATCGTGTTGTCCGCTCGCGACGGTCAGCGCGACAAGGTCGGTGCCCTCGACGCAGGCGCCGACGACTATGTCTCCAAACCGTTCGGAATCGATGAGCTGCTGGCTCGTCTGAGGGCAGCAACACGGCGGGCGGCACCACGTGATGACGAACCTGTCGTCGCGGCCGGCGAGCTGGTGATCGACCTGGCGGCCGCACGAGTTCGGCGGGACGGAGCCGATGTGCGCCTCACCCCTACGGAGTGGCACCTGCTGGAGGTCTTGGTGCGACGCCGCGGGACGCTCGTGGCTCGCGCCGACCTGCTTCGCGAGGTGTGGGGTCCGGCCTACGAGTCGCAGACCAACTACTTGCGGGTCTATCTCGCCCAGTTGCGACGCAAGCTCGAAACGGACCCGTCCAGCCCACGCCATCTCGTCACCGAGGCCGGGCTGGGTTACCGCTTCGAGCAGTGACCCAGCCCGTCAGAGCTCGGCTTCCATCGCGTCGGCGACGGCGGGGTTGCCGCCCTCGGCACGCAGGCCGGCCACGACGCCTGCGCGGTCGGCATCAGACCTGTTCTGGCTCAGCTTGGCCTTGGCCTCGACGCGCTCGACCAGCAGCTCCAGCCCGACGATCGCCTTGAGGTTCTTCTCGACGTATGTCTCCGGTGCGTCGGTGACGGCCCAGGGCTGCTCGCGCGGCTGCTCGTGGTGGTCGGTCAGGCTCGTCACCGCCTCGCGAACCCATACGGGGTCGTCGTGCACCCGCACGGTCCCGATCAGGTGCACGGCGGAGTAGTTCCAGGTCGGGACGACCCGACCGTGCTCGGCCTTGGCGGCGTACCAGGAGGGCGAGATGTACGCCTGTGGCCCGGCGACGATCGCCAAGAACCGCGATCCGTCCTCGATCTGGCGCCAGTGCGGGTTGGCGCGGGCGACATGGGCGATCACCGTGCCGCCGTCGGCGCTCCACAGGATGGGAAGCAGCGTCGCGACCGGTGTGCCGTCATCTCCGACCGTCACGATCTCGGCGCTGCCGATCGACTCGACGAACGCACGGATGTCGGCGGGGTCGTCCATCACGTTGAAGCGGGGGATGTACATGTCGGTTCCTAGACGTCGTTGCTGTTGCTGATGCCGCGTCGTGCGGACAAGAGGTCGATCTCAGGGCGCCAGGCTACGAAGTTCTCGACCGTGTCGAGCACGTCGATCACGTGCCTGCTGTCGACGGCGACGAGGCTGACGCCCACGCCTGCACGGCGATGCAGGTCGAGGCTCCCGGTCTCGGCGGCCGCGACGTTGAACGTACGCCTGAGGTCGGCCACGAGCGGCCGGACGATCGAGCGCTTGGCCTTGAGTGAGTGGACGTCGCCCAGCAGGATGTCGAACTCAATCCAACCGATCCACATGACTCGATCATGACAGGGGCCTGCGAGGATCGGTCCGTGGTGTCCCAGCTCCTGCGACTCGTGGTGTCCTGCGCCATCCTCGGCGTCGGTGTCGCGATGCTGCTCATCGCGTCGCTCGGCTCTGACGGCTACTCGACCATGATCAACGGGCTCTCGATCGCACTCGACGTGGAGTTCTTCGTGGTCAACCTCGTCGTCGGCATCGTGCTCGTCGCGATGGCGTGGGCCCGCGGGCTCAAGCCGGGACTCGGCACGATCACCCAGCCGCTCGTCGTCGGCCTAGTCGTCTCGGGTCTCCTGGACGCCTTCGCTGAGCCAGATGCGATGTGGGTGCGGGTGGCGCTGCTGGTGTTGTCGTTCCCGGTCCTGGCGGTCGGGGTTGCTGGATACCTCGCAGTCGATGCCGGAGCGGGGCCGACCGAGGCGGCTGCGCTGGCGTTCGACCCGCCGGTCCCGTTCAAGTGGAGCTACAGCGTCGTGCAGGGCGGCGGCGCGCTGCTCGGCTGGCTGTGTGGTGCCGCGGTCGGGCCTGGGACGCTGCTGGTGATCGTCCTGCTGGGCCCGCTGGTCGACCTGCTCTCGGCGCGGTTCCCGGTGTTGTCGATCGACCGCTCCGTCTAGCAGCCACTGACGTTCCCGGTCCGAAAACGGATGATTTGCTGCGAATTCAGGCGCATTCTTGGTGGAAACGCCATCACGAGGAGATGCAGATGAGCAGCAACATCGAGGAGATCGAGGCCGACCGCGCACTCAAGACCAAGCACAAAGCGTTGTGGTCGCTCGGCGACTATCCAGCCGTGGCAACCGAGGTCATTCCGGCGACCGGCCCGGCAGTGGTGGAAGCCTGCGGCATCAAGGCGGGCCAGCGGGTGCTGGACGTCGGAGCGGGATCGGGCAATGCTGCGATCCCGGCCGCACGGACAGGAGCAGATGTCGTGGCGTCGGACCTGGCGCCGGCGCTGCTCGAGGTCGGCCGGCAGAACGCCGCCGCGGCAGGCGTGACCCTGGACTGGCAGGAGGCTGATGCGGAGGCGCTGCCGTATGCCGATGGTGAGTTCGACGTCGTGATGTCCTGTGTCGGCGTGATGTTCGCCCCGCATCACCAGGCGAGCGCTGACGAGCTCGTGCGCGTGTGCCGCCCGGGTGGCACCATCGGGCTGCTGAGCTGGACGCCCGAGGGCTTCATCGGCCAGATGTTCGCGACCATGAAGCCGTACGCCCCGCCGCCACCTCCGGGAGCTCAGCCGCCACCGCTGTGGGGCGACGAGTCGCACGTACGTTCACTGCTCGGCGACCGGGTGACCGGCGTCGACGCACGCAAGCAGAACCTGACGGTCGACCGGTTCGGGTCGCCGGAGGACATGCGGGAGTTCTTCAAGCGGACGTACGGCCCGACGATCGCGGTCTACAGCAACATCGCGGCAGAGCCTGACAAGGTGGCAGCCCTCGACCGTGAGCTGGCCGACCTGGCGGGACGCTACTTCGACGCCGAGACCGGCACGATGGAGTGGGAGTACCTGCTGTTCACGGCCACCCGGGACTAGCCCGACCGGCTCAGGCAGCCTCGCCGTAGCCCGCCCGCAGCGCTTCGACCAGGCTCGGGCGGGTCGGCTGCCAGCCGAGCTCGCTCCTGGCCCGTGTGCCGGACGCCTGCTGGTCGAGCAGGAGCGCCTCGCCGAACCCGCCAAGCCGTTCGACGGTTGCGTCGGGGCTCTCGGGCGCAACCTCGTGACCCAGCGCCTCGCCGAGCTCGCGCACGGTCGGGTTGTGCCCGCTGGCGCCGATGTAGCTCCGGCCGCCCGGCGCCTGCTCGAGCACACGGACGTACAGGTCGGCGAGGTCGTCGACGTGCACCGTCGTCCAGCGCTGCTCGCCGGTGCCGATGAGCGGCACCGTGCCGCCCTGGGCCGAGCCGGCGATCATCGCCGGGATGCCCTTGCCGTAGCCGTACACGATGCCCGGCTGAACGACCGACGCCTTGACGCCCGACTCGAGGAGCCGCTGCTCGCCCGCCGGGCGCCACGAGGTGAGCGCCGGGGAGTCGAACGGGCTCGCCTCGGTGATGGCGTGATTGTTGCCGTAGGCCCAGATGCCACCCGTGTGGATGAACGGCTTGGTCGTGCCGCCGAAAGCGGTGATCACGGCATCGATGACCGAGTCGTTGAGGGCGGCGTCGCGCCCGTCGCTCCCGGCTGCGGTGTGGATCGCAGCGTCGTGGCCGCGCAGCTCGGCGGCGAGCCACTTCGGATCGAACAGGTCACCGATGATCCCGGTGGCGCCGGCGTCCTGCACCTGGAGGGAGGACTTCTGGTTACGGACGACTGCGGTGACGCGATGGTCCGACCCGACCAGCTGGTCGAGCACGGCTGATCCGATGAAACCGGTTCCCCCGGTGAGCAAGATCTTCATGACAGTGCCAACCGGGGGATCCATGACGCTATTTCGTGACGTGGTTCACACGACCCCATCTTCGCGGTTCCTAGGGAGGCTGCCCGCGGCCGACCGGGAGCGAGCTGTGCGAGCGAAGGGCGCTTGGCTCAGTCAAACAGCTCAGTGAGCCAGTGCTCTTTCTTCTTCTTGCGGTACGGCTGTTGCTGCCGGTTGTCGTAGCGCGGCTGGTCGTAGCGCGGCTCCGCGTACTGCTGGGGCTGCGCGGGCGCCGTGGCCGGGGCGTCGGCGGTCGCGCGGTCGAGGATCTTGTCGAGCTCCCCGCGGTCGAGCCACACCCCACGGCACTCGGGGCAGTAGTCGATCTCGATGCCGGCACGTTCACTCATGACGAGGGTGGCGTTGTCGGTCGGACACTTCATGGATGATTCCTCCTTGCCCCGCCCAACTAGCGGGGCGGGGCCGAAGTTCCCGATCCACGTGGTTCAGTGCCGCTCCGTCGAGGCCCTCCCTGCGGTTGCAGGAGTCTTCTGTGGGAGCAGGCCTTCGACCAGGTCGGCGCCCGTCTCCGCGCCTCGGGCACCACGGATTGCCGCGCCCAGCTGCGCGGCGACCGCGTGGTGCGGGCCGGCCTCGAGCAGCTCGGCCAGGATCGGCCGCAGGTCGTCCGGACCCGCCTCCTTGCTCAGCAGTCGTCCAGCGCCCGCGGCCTCGAGTGCCTGTCCGACCATCGGCTGATCGAGCATCGGGTGCATCGGCATGACCGCGACCGGGAGGTCGTTCGCCAGCGCCGCCATCGTCGTGGCGTGACCGCCGTGGCCGACGACGAGCGACACCTGCGGCATCAGCTCGGCGTGCGGGACGTAGCGGTGCACCTCGGCGTTGTCGGGGACTCGCAGCTCGGCCGCGTCGATGGCCGGGCCGGTCGTGACGATGACCCGGGTGTCGATCGTCGCGAGCGCGTCGAGGATGTTCTGCATCGCCGGGGTCTGGCCAGGGAAGTTGTACGTGCTCAGGCTGACCAGCACGCCGGACTCACCGCCGGTCCGCAGCGAGCCGGTCACGGCTGGACCGCTGTAGCGCACGTTGTCGGCGTGGTTGCGCTCCGCTGTGTCGAGCTCGGCGAAGCTCGCCACCAGGCTCATCGCGGCGGCGTCCCAGCAGCGTTCCGGCTCGAGGACCTGGACCGGCGGCGCCATGCCCATCGTCGCGAGCCACGTCGTGCGCAGGAAGCCGTCGAAGAGGTGCTCGAGGTTGACGTAGCGCAGGCCGGCCTCCATCGCGGCGTGCTGCGCGCCGATCAGCAGGCAGTCGATCACGACGAGGTCCGTGGGGTGCTGCTCGACGTACGCGACGAGGTCGGCGCCCATCGCCTGGTCGCCGAATGTCGCGGCAACGACCTCGGGCGGGCTCCCGGCGGCGGACGAGAACGGCGCGGCGGTCTCGAACGCGTCGAAGAGGAACCCCTCGGCGGTGATCGCATCGCGCTGGACCGCGTGGCCGAGGAAACGTACGTCATGGCCGCGGTCCCGAAGGACAGCGGCGATGGCGAGGGCAGGCGGGACGTTGCCGCCGCCGTCCCAGGTGGTGAAGAGGATCGATGACATGGTCAGGACTCCTTGACAGCGCTGCTGAGGATGGCCTCCAGCAGGCGCCTGATGCGTTCTTCGGTGGCCCCCCGGCTGTGGGCCCGGTCGCGCCGTAGCAGCTTCCAGGTGTAGACGTCGGTCGCCACGACGAGGAGGTCGATGAGGGCCTCTCGCTCGGTGGCCGGCGACATGTCGAGCTGGGGCGCGAAGACGTCGCGCACCCAGTCGCGGTGCAGTCCGCGGCCGTGCTCGGTGACCTTGGCGATCGCCTCGTGGTCGCGTTCCTGGGCGAGCATGAGGATGACCCCGTCGCCCCTCAGCTCGTAGTGATCGACGATGACCCGGACGGCGTCGGCGATGTCGCCGGGTGTCGTGCGGCGCTCCTCCGTGACGACCGCCGCGCCGTACGCCATGGCCGCCTCGAAGACCTGCGTCCGGTTGCCGAACTGACGCAGCACGGTCTGCACGCTCACCCCAGCGAGCTCGGCGATGTCGTCGAGCGAGATCGACGCCCAGAGCTTCTGGCTCTGCAGGTCCCACGCCGCCTGCAGGATGCTGCGGCGCGTGGCTTCGACAGCCTCGGCACGGCTCGTCATGGTGTAGGTGCGTGGTGTTTTCATGTCAATCTGAGTGAACATCAAATTATCATTGACGTCAACCGTAATTAACGCGAAATATCAGGCGGTCGCGCACCTCACACATGTACGCGCCACGGGTCGCGCCTCGAGCCGCCGGTCCGGGATCTGCTCGCCGCAGACCTCGCACCGGCCGTACGTTCCCTCGTCGACGCGGATCCGGGCAGCCTCGATCTCGAGGAGGCGTTGCTTCGCCTGATCGATGAGTGCGCCGACCTGGGACCGTTCGAACGCGATCGTCGAGCCCTCCGGGTCGTGCTCGTCGTCCGCGTTGGAGTCGGCCGAGGCGTCGACGATCCCGGTGAAGTCGCGAGTGAGCGTGGCCAGCAGGGCCAGCGCCGCCTGTCGCTCCTCGTCGAGCAGCGCGAGCGCGTGGGCGAGATCCATGCAGTCGGCCTCCTGAAAAGAGTGAAGACCCCGTTCGGCGAGGAACGGGGCCTTCACAGTGCGGCATCAGGGACTCGAACCCCGAACCCGCTGATTAAGAGTCAGCTGCTCTGCCAATTGAGCTAATGCCGCGAAGCGGGTGCAACGTTATCAGCCGTCCCCGGTTCGCCCATAATCGGGAGAGCCTCGAGGATCGCGTGGGCTGCATTGTGTCCGGCGATGCCGCTGACGGCACCTCCGCGACGGGCCCCGCTGCCGCACATCAGGACCCGCGGATGGCTCGTCGCGACTCCCCAACGGTCCGCGGGATGACGGGGCTTTTCGTCCTCCTCGAGCCACGGCCACTGAAGGTCGCCGTGGAAGATGTGCCCGCCCGGCATCGCCAACGCGTCCTCGATCTGGGCCGGCGTCTTGTGCTCGACGCCGAGGATCAGCGGTTCGATCGGCTCTTCGAGGTGGGCATTGATCGCGGTGAGGAACTCCTCGTACGCCCTCGCGGCAGCAGCCTCGTCGGGCAGCACCTCGTACGGCGTGTGGAGGCCGAAGTACGTCAAGGTCTGGGCATCCGAGGCGGCGAGGTCGGGGCCGAGGATTGTGCGATCGGTCAGGGTGTGGCAGTAGAGCTCACCGGAGGCGAAGTCCGGCAGCGATCCGGCGGACGCCTGCGCCCACGCCGCCTCGAGCTCGCTCATCGACTCGCCCAGGTGGAACGTGCCGGCGAACGCGATCGCGGGGTCGATGCCGGACGTGAGCCGCGGCAGGCGCGAGACCAGCAGGTTGATCTTGAACTGCGAGCCAGACGGCTTCGGCGGTGCCGGCTTGCCGAGCAAGCGCGCCAGGACGTACGGAGCGACGCCGCTCAGGACCCACTCGGCCTCGATGACGAATCCGTCGCCGCACACGGTGGCACCCACGTCGTACGCGTCGATGCCGTCGACCTCGCAGTTGGTGCGGATGTCGACGCCAGCCGTGCGTGCGACGCGCTCCAGCTCGGCCGTCACGGCGCCCATGCCGCCGACGGGCACGCGCCACTCGCCGGTGCCGTTGCCGATGAGGTGATAGAGGAAGCAGCGGTTCTGGATCAGTGTGCGGTCGTGCAGCGAGGCGAACGTGCCGATGAGGGCGTCTGTGCCGACGACCCCGCGCACGAGGTCGTTGGAGAACCGCCGTTCAAGGGCGGTGCCGATGGGCTCGTCGACCAGGTCGGTCCAGATCGCCATCTCGACCTGGTCGCGCAGCTCGCCGATGTGGGGGAGCGGCTCCAGCAGGGTCGGGGCGATCGCGCCGGCGACGGTAGCCACCTCGGCGTAGAACTGTCGCCAGGCGTGCAGCTCGTCATCCGAGCCCGTCAGCGTCCTGAACGACTCCTCGGTGGCCTCACCGGGAGATGTCTCGACGAGCAGGCCGCCGCCGTCGTAGGGCGTGTAGGACGCGGTGTCCCGGGACCTGAGCTCGAGGTCGAGGCCCAGCTCGCTGATCAGTGACTGGGGCATGAGGCTGACGAGGTAGGAGTAGCGGGACAGTCGCGCGTCGAGTCCGTCGAACACCGGGGCGCTGATCGCCGCTCCACCGACGTGGGCCAGCCGCTCGAGGATCGTGACGCTGAGCCCGGCGCGGGCGAGGTAGGTCGCCGCGACCAGAGCATTGTGGCCGCCGCCGACGATCACGACGTCGTGCTTCTCGGTTGCTCGTTCCATGTCCTCAGAGTAGGTCCGATTGTGCTCGGAGCGGCGTGGGTATGTCGCGCACATGGAGCATCAGGGCGCGGAGGAATGGGTGCCCTCGTCGCGCAGCGTGGCGAAGCTGGGTGAGGCCGCCGAGGCGTGCCGCGGATGTGACCTGTGGCAGGACGCGACCCAGGTCGTGTTCTCGCGGGGTCGTGCCTCGGCTCGCATCGTGCTCGTCGGCGAGCAACCCGGTGACCAGGAGGACCGTGCGGGTGAGCCGTTCGTCGGTCCGGCGGGCAAGGTCTTGATGGACGCCCTCGAGGCAGCGACCCTCGACCCGTCGACGGTCTACCTGACGAATGCGGTCAAGCACTTCCGCCACACGGTGCGGGGCAAGCGACGCATCCACGAGAAGCCCGCCATCGGGCACATCACGGCATGTCACCCGTGGCTCGAGGCGGAGCTGTCGGTCGTACGCCCGCACGTCGTCGTCTGCCTGGGAGCCACCGCGGGCCGTTCGGTGCTCGGGCGCCCTGTCCGGATCGGCGCCGAGCGCGGCAAGCTGATCGACCCGGTCGAACCCGGTGGCGCGCAGGTCGTCATCACGACTCATCCCTCGGCGTTGCTCCGCCTGCGTGACCGCAGCGAGTGGGGTGAGGCGTTCGACGGGTTCGTCGCCGATCTCAAGGTCGCTGCCGCGGCTGCTGACTGATGGTCAGAGGTGCTTGAGCGCTTCCCGCTTCGAGAGGCCGCTGAGGTCGTCGTGGTCCGCGACGAACGTTCGGACCCACTCGGGCTCCACGCGGGCGTACTCCCGCAGCGCCCACCCAATCGCCTTCCGGATGAAGAACTCCCGGTCGGCGATGTTCGGCTCGATGACTTCAGCCAGCAGTGCGCGGTCGACCCGGTCCCGACGGCCGAGCTGGCTGATGATCGCGAGCCGCCGCAGCCAGAAGTCGTCGGCCCTGCTCCAACGGCGTACGATCGCCGCCGCCTCGGTCGGATGTGCGTCGTGCAGCTCCGCGACGCGGTGCGCCAGGTCGTCCACGTGGTCCCACCACGCACCGGTGGTGGCGAGGTGCTCGTACAACGGGACGAGCTCGAGCCGGCCGGCGCCGATCTTCGTGGCGAGCAGTGCGCTCGCGGCGTAGCGCTCCTCGCGGAACTCCGCCTCGTCCCACAACGTACGCACGGCGGTCTCCAGCTCCTCGACCGTCAGCAGCGGATACGTCCGTGCGGCGGCCTTCGTGATCGCGCGGACCGCTGGCATCGGCACGCCGCGAAATGGCATCGGCGACTTCATGTACGCCTGCATGCCCGGGGCGCGTTGGGCGTCGGCCGCGTCACGAAGGGCATCTCGTATCGCGGTGAGAAGCGGCGCAACGCTCATGGCAACAGATTTTACGGGAATGCTTGACGGTGATTGAAGGTTAAACTAGATTGAAGACCTACTGAGGAGCATGAGATGCCTGCTGTGAATGTCGCCGACTGGACCGTCCTGCCTCGCGTGATCGCGGCACCGACGCAGACCGAGGACCGTGCGCCGGTCACCGTGACCACCGCACCCCAGGGATTCGAGGGCGAGGGGTTCCCGGTGCGCCGGGCCTTCGCGGGCGTCGACCCGAGCAAGCTCGACCCGTTCATCCACATGGACCAGATGGGCGAGGTCGACTACGCGCCGGGCGAGCCCAAGGGCACGCCGTGGCACCCGCACCGCGGCTTCGAGACCGTGACCTACATCGTCGACGGCGTCTTCGACCACCAGGACAGCCATGGCGGTGGCGGCACGATCACTGACGGAGACACGCAGTGGATGACCGCAGGCAGCGGCCTGCTCCACATCGAGGCGCCGCCGGAGTGGCTCGTCGTCAAGGGTGGGCTGTTCCACGGCCTGCAGCTGTGGGTCAACCTGCCCAAGGCCGACAAGTGGCTGCCGCCTCACTACCAGGACATCCGCGGTGGTGACGTCGGCCTGGCGTCCACCCCGGATGCGGGCGCCCTGATCCGCGTCATCGCGGGCGAGGTCGACGGGGTCAAGGGCCCGGGCTCGACCCACACCGCGATGGCGATGGTGCACGCGACGGTCCTGCCGGGTGCGGAGATGACGGTGCCATGGCGCACGGACTTCAACGCGCTGGTCTACGTCATGAGCGGGAGCGGCTATGTCGGTCGCGAGCGCCGGCCCATCGAGTCGGGCCAGCTCGCGGTCCTCGGTCACGGTGAGACCATCACCGTCGGTGCGGACCAGCGCCAGGACAGCCGTCACCCGGCGCTCGAGGTCGTGGTGCTGGGCGGGCTGCCGATCCGTGAGCCGATCGCGTGGGCCGGGCCGTTCGTCATGAACACCAAGGCCGAGGTCCTGCAGGCGTTCGAGGACTTCCAGAAGGGCCGCCTCGGCCAGATCCCGACCGTCCCGCACGCCGAGGTGCACGGCGAGATGCTGCAGGACTGACCGCTGTCAGTCCTCGAGCGGCTCTGACGCAGGGCTGTGGTCAGACGACACGCCCATGGCGGCCGCCTCGCTGACGCTCTCGCCGAGCCACGACTCGACCTCCCAGCCCGTCTCGCTCGAACCCTCGACGACGACGATGCCGGTGTTGACGACGTAGTGGTTGCTGACGAAGTCGAGGTCGATGTTGGCCGCACGAGCCGCGCACCATGCGCGGATCATCGCACCGTGGCTGACCAGCACCACGCTGTCGACGCCCAGTGCCTCGGCCTCGTCGACGACCTCGTCGAACCTCGTGATGACCTCGTGGCCGGTCTCCGCACCGGGCATACGCACGTCGAGCTCTCCCGCGCACCACTCGAGCAGCGTGTGGACATACTGGTGGACCGAGGCCTCGTCGGTCTTGCCCTCGACGTCGCCGGCCGCGATCTCGCGGAGACCGTCGCGTACGGCGGGCTCGATGCTGCGTGCTGCCACCAGAGGCGCGGCGGTCAGGTGCGTGCGGATCATCGACGACACGAAGATCGCGTCGATCTTCTCGTCGGCCAGTGCCTCGACGAGCTCTTCGGCCTGTTCGTGACCCAACGCAGTGAGGCCGGGGCCGGGAATCGTCGACTCGAGGATGCCGTCGACGTTGGCGGGCGTCTGGCCGTGGCGGACAAGGATCAAGCGCATGCTCCGACCCTATGCGTCCTGACCTCGCTAGGCTCTCGCGCATGGCAACGGAAGCTCAGCCGCAGTACGTCGGCGCGATCGACCAGGGGACGACCAGCACCCGGTTCATGGTCTTCGATCACGATGGTCACGAGGTCGCCCGCCACCAGCTCGAGCACGAGCAGATCCTGCCGCAGGCCGGCTGGGTCGAGCACGACCCGCACGAGATCTGGGAGGCGACGCAGGACGTCATCGAGGCCGGCCTCGGCCGGGCCGGCATCACGTTCGAGGGGCTTGCCGCGATCGGCATCACCAACCAGCGCGAGACCACGGTCGTGTGGGACCGGCGCACCGGCGAGCCCTACTACAACGCGATCGTCTGGCAGGACACGCGCACGGACAAGATCGCGAGTGACCTCGGCCAGAGCGCGGGCGGTGACCTGATCCGCGAGCGCGCCGGCCTGCCGCCGGCGACGTACTTCTCCGGCGGCAAGATCCAGTGGATCCTCGACAACGTCGACGGCGCGCGCGCGGACGCCGAGGCGGGCCATGCGATCTTCGGCAACACAGACAGCTGGCTGATGTGGTGGCTCACCGGTGGACCCGACGGCGGCCTGCACCTCACCGACGTGACGAACGCGAGTCGCACGATGCTGATGGACCTCGTGACGCTGGACTGGGACGACGAGCTGCTCGCGCTGTTCGGCATACCGCGGGCCATGCTGCCCGAGATCCGCTCGTCGTCCGAGGTCTACGGTCACACCCGTGCGGACGGCCCCTTCGGCGGCGAGGTGGCGATCGCGGGTGACCTGGGCGACCAGCACGCTGCGCTCGTCGGGCAGGTGTGCTTCCAGCCCGGCGAGCTCAAGAACACGTACGGCACCGGCAACTTCCTGGTGCTCAACACCGGCACGGAGATCGTGAAGTCCAGCAACGGGCTGCTCACGACGGTGGGCTACAAGCTCGGGGACGCTCCGGCGGTGTACGCCCTGGAGGGCTCGATCGCCGTCACCGGCTCGGCCATCCAGTGGCTGCGGGACCAGCTCGGCATCATCAAGGCAGCAGCGGACTCCGAGAGCCTCGCCGAGAGCGTCGACGACAACGGCGGGGTGTGCTTCGTCCCGGCGTTCTCGGGGCTGTTCGCGCCCTATTGGCGCAGTGACGCTCGTGGCGTGATCGTCGGGCTCTCCCGCTACAACACCGTGGCGCACATCGCTCGCGCCGCGCTCGAGGCGATCTGCTACCAGAGCCGTGACGTCGTGGACGCCATGGTCGCGGACGCCGGGCTGGACCTGAGGATCCTGCGGGTCGACGGCGGGGTGACGGCCAACGAGCTGTGCATGCAGATCCAGGCCGACGTCCTCGGCGTGCCCGTCAGCCGGCCGGTCGTGGCCGAGACCACGGCGCTCGGTGCGGCGTATGCGGCAGGCCTCGCGGTGGGATTCTGGGCCAGCACCGACGAGCTCGTCGCCAACTGGCACGAGTCGAAGCGGTGGGAGTCGACCTCGACGCAGGAGCAGCGCGAGACCGGCCACGCCCAGTGGAAGAAGGCCGTCGAGCGTACCTACGGCTGGGTCGACGTCGACTGAACCCGCCGGGAAACCGCTGGTTTGCGAACCTGATTGACTAGGGCCATGCGATCGGTAGCCCTGTCACCTGAGAACCGTCAAGCCGCTCTCGACGCGATGGCGGCGACCCCGTTGGACATCCTGGTCATCGGCGGTGGCGTGGTCGGCGGGGGAGCGGCGCTCGATGCCGCGACGCGTGGGCTGTCGGTCGGCCTGGTCGAGGCGCGCGACTTCGCATCGGGCACGTCGAGCCGCTCCAGCAAGCTCATGCACGGTGGCTTGCGCTACCTCGAGATGCTCGACTTCCGGCTCGTCGCCGAGGCACTCAAGGAGCGCGGCCTGAGTCTGCAGAAGCTCGCGCCCCACCTCGTACGCGAGGTCGGCTTCATCTACCCGCTGACGCACCGCGTGTGGGAACGCTTCTACGCCGGTTCCGGCGTCGCTCTCTACGACGCGATGAGCAAGGCGTCCGGCTACGGGCAGGGCGTGCCGCTGCACCGCCACCTGACCCGCAGGGGAGCGCGGCGCATGATGCCTGCCCTCCGCAAGGACGCCCTGATCGGCGCGCTCCACTACTACGACGGACAGGTCGACGACGCCCGTCACACGATGTTCCTGTCGCGCACCGCGGCGGCGTACGGCGCGCACGTCGCCAGTCGTACGCGCGTCATCGGGTTGCTCCGCGAGGGTGACCGCGTCACGGGCGCCACGGTCAAGGACCTGGAGTCGGGTCGAGAGTTCGACATCCGTGCCAAGGCCGTCATCAACTCGACCGGCGTGTGGACCGACGAGACGCAGGCGCTGACCTCCGAGCGGGGCCAGTTCCACGTCCGATCGAGCAAGGGTGTGCACCTGGTGGTGCCGCGCGACCGGATCCGTGGTGAGTCGGGTCTGATCCTGCGCACGGAGAAGTCGGTGCTGTTCGTCATCCCGTGGGGTCGCCACTGGATCATCGGTACGACCGACACGGACTGGTCGCTGTCCAAGGACCACCCCGCGGCAAGCCGCAGCGACATCGACTACCTGCTCGACCACGTCAACCGGGTGCTGGTCGAGCCGCTGACCCACGACGACGTCGAGGGCGTCTACGCCGGCCTGCGGCCGCTGCTGGCCGGCGAGGACGAGGCGACCAGCAAGCTGTCCCGCGAGCACGCGGTCGGCACGAGCGTCAAGGGGCTCGTCGTCATCGCCGGCGGCAAGTACACGACGTACCGCGTCATGGCCGAGGACGCGGTCGATGCCGCGGTTCACGGCATGTCCACACTGCTCGATCGCAAGATTCCGAGCTCGTGCACGGAGGACGTGCCGCTGCTGGGCGCCGACGGCTACGAAGCCGTGTGGAACCAGCGGCAGATGCTCGCAGCGTCGAGCGGACTGGGCGTCGGGCGCGTCGAGCACCTGCTGCACCGCTACGGGTCCCTCACGCTGGAGCTGCTCGACCTGATCTCGGAGCGACCCGACCTCGGCGAGCCACTGACCGGCGCCGATGACTACCTCCGCGCCGAGATCGTCTATGCCGCGACCCACGAAGGCGCGCGCCACCTCGACGACGCGATCGCCCGGCGCACGCGCATCTCGATCGAGACGTTCGACCGCGGCACCGATGTCGCGGTCGAGGTCGCCGAGCTGATGGCAGGGGTGCTCGGCTGGACCAACGCGCAAAGGGACAATGAGGTCGACCACTACCTCAAACGAGTTGAAGCCGAACGGGAGAGCCAGACGATGCCGGACGACGAGACAGCCGACGCCGCTCGCATGGGAGCAGAAGACGTCGTGCCGATCGCGACCACGTCGTCAAGGGCGAAGACCGCCTGATGGCGGAAGAGACCGTTGCGGACTACGACGTCCGCTCACCGGCGTCGCGCACCTTGCTGACGGTGATCGTCACGATCCTGACCGTCCTGCTCCTGGGCGGACTCGTGCTGGGTGCCTCGCTCATCCAGCGCGAGACGCGTTATGCGACGGCTGATGTCGAGCTGGGGGACGTCGCGCAGCTCGTGATCAATGCCGGCACGGCCGACGTACGTCTCGTCGAGGGCGACGAGGGCATGGTCAGGATCCGCGCACGTGTCACCTCAGGCCTGCGCAAGACCGACTACCAGCTCGGCCGCAAGAACAACGAGATCAAGATCGTCTCGGACTGCCAGACCTGGTTGTCGCCGGGCTGTGGTGTCTCCGCGACGCTCGAGGTGCCCAAGGGGCTGCCCATCGTCGTCAAGAGCACGTCGGGCGACGTCAAGGCCGACTCGCTCGCGGAGGGCGTCCTCACCGTGGCCACGATCAGCGGCGACGTCACCGTGTCGGACCTCAAGGTCGACGAGTTCGCGGCCGACACCGGGTCCGGCGACATCAAGGCGACATTTGCCACACAACCGTTCGGCCTCAAGGCCAAGACCAGCAGTGGCGACATCCACGCGACCGTGCCGGCCGGCAAGCGCAAGTACGGCGTGGTGGTGTCGTCCAAGTCCGGCGACATCGACAACACCCTCGACGGTGACGTCGCGAACTCGTTGTCCGTACGCGAGGCGGGCAACGGATTCGTCCTCGCCTCGACCGACAGCGGCGACATCACGCTCGCGAACCGGTGAGCCAATGACAAGACCCCCGTTCCTTGCGGAAACGGGGGTCTTCGTGGGGTGAGTGACGGGACTTGAACCCGCGACCACCGGCACCACAAGCCGGTGCTCTACCAGCTGAGCTACACCCACCACGCGTGCCGGGCATGCGCCCGACACGGCGTTGAGAAGTCTAACGCAAGCCTGCGGCGACTCAGACCGTAGGCCGGGCCTCACCCGTCAGTGATCCGGCGACCTCGGCGGCGATGGCCCTCGCGGTGTCGGAGTCGATGCCGGGATCCGGGGTGAAAACGGCTCGGCGGTAGTAGCGAAGCTCCTCGATGCTCTCCTGGATGTCGACCAGAGCGCGGTGGTGGCCGGCCTTGGCCGGTGCGGCGAAGTAGGCCCGCGGGAACCATTGCCGGGCGAGCTCCTTGATCGACGACACGTCGATGACGCGGTAGTGCAACCAGCTCTCGAGCTCGGTCATGTCCCGGGCGAGGAATGCCCGGTCGGTCCCGATCGTGTTGCCGGCCATGGGCGCCTTGCCGGGCTCCTTGACGAACTCGCGGACGTAGGCCAGTACCTGCTCTTCGGTGTCACGCAGGCTCAAGCCGTTGTCGAGCTGGGTCAGCAGTCCGGAGCTGGTGTGCATCTCGCGGACGAAGTCGTTCATCTGCTCGAGCGCGGCCTGCGGGGGCTTGACGATGAGGTCGATCCCGTCGCCCAGGACGTTGAGGTCGTAGTCGGTGACCAGCGCGGCCACCTCGACCAATGCATCGGTCTCGAGCGAGAGTCCAGTCATCTCGCAGTCGATCCACACCAGCTTGTCGTTCACCCGCTGAACACTAGTACCGTCCGCCGACGTGACACATGGACACCACCCTTCGTACGTGCCGGTAGGGTCTGATGGAACCTTCAACGAGCGAGCCGCGTTGGTCCTCATGGTGACCGCCCGACCCAGGAGAAATCAGTGAGCAACGAACGTCAGCAGCGTGCCGCCCGCGCGGAGCAGATGCGCAAGGAACGCGAAAAGGCCGACCGCAAGCAGCGCAACCTGATCACTGTCGGGATCGTCGTGGTCGTCGTCGCACTGATCGCCGTTGCAGGCTTTGCCATCAAGCAGACGAACGACAAGAACAAGACCGTCGAGGACGTCATCAACCCGGTCCACGTCACCAAGGACTACGGCATCGACTACACGACCGAGGTGGCGACCGGCAAGCCCGCCGCGGCCCCTGTCAAGGTCATCGCGTACGAGGACTTCCAGTGCCCGGCCTGCCTCAACTTCGAGCAGCAGAGCGGCGCATTCCTGGCCGACGCCGTGGCCAAGGGCGACATCACCGTCGAGTACCGACCGCTCGCGTTCCTGGACAGGTCGAGCAACGGCAACCGCTATTCCAGCCGGTCCGGCAGCGCCGCGATGTGTGTCCTCGACAAGTCCGGCGTCAAGGCGTTCAAGAAGATGCACGACGTGCTCTACGCCAACCAGCCCGAAGAGGGCACCAACGGCCGTCCTGACAGCGACCTGATCTCCTATGCCGAGCAGGCCGGCGTCACCGGCATCGACTCGTGCATCAAGTCCGAGCGCTTCGTGCCCTGGCTGAAGAAGGCCACGAACGCCTCGCGCGACCAGAATGTCACCGCGACGCCGACCGTCCTGGTGGACGGCAAGAAGATCGACGCGCCGACACCCGAGGCTCTGCAGACTGCCATCGCCGCAGCCAAGAAGTCCTGACCGCGACTGATGGCCACCGCGTCCGACCGGCAGCAGCGTGTCGTTCGCGCGGAGCAGATGCGCAAGCAGCGGGAGCAGGCTGACCGCAAGCAGCGCAACCTGATCACGGTCGCCATCGTCGGGGTGGTCGTGGCGCTGATCGCAGTGGGCGGCTGGGCGGTCTCGACTGCGGGCGACGACGAGCCGGCCGGACCGTTGGTCGCACCCGCGCACACCAACGCCAGCTACGGCTTCGACTACTCGGCCGCCGATGCCGGTGGCACGGCGGCGACCGATCCGGTCCGGGTCGTGCTCTACGAAGACTTCCAGTGCCCGGTCTGCAGGGTGTTCGAGGAGCAGAACGGGGCTCACCTCGACGACCTGGTCAGGAACGGCGAGATCACGATCGAGTACCGGATGTTCGCGTTCCTCGACAGCCAGAGCTCGACCGAGTACTCCACCCGGTCGGCCAGTGCTGCGATGGCGGTGCTCGACAAGGGTGGCGTGGCGGCGTTCAAGACGTTCCACGATCTGCTCTATGCCAACCAGCCACCCGAGGGGGGCGACGGCCTCGACGACCAGACTCTGATCGACCTCGCGAAGCAGGCTGGAGTCACCGGCATCGACGAGGACGTGAAGGACCAGACCTTCGAGCCGTGGGTGCGCAAGGCGAAGCAGGCTGCCTTCGACGACGGCTACAACGGCACGCCGACGATCGTGATCGACGGGAAGGCCGTTGCCGCCACGCCGGAAGAGATCGACGCGGCCATCGCCGCCGCGAAGTAGCTACAGCGCGCGGCCGAGTGCGTACCCGAGCGACGCTGCCGCGACGCTCAACACGAGCATCCCGACGGCGTTGACGGTCGCCGCGCCGTAGCGTCGATCGAGCGCCAGGTGCACCGACTCGACACTGGCCGTGCTGAACGTCGTGTAGCCGCCGAGGAAGCCCGTGCCGAGCACCGTGTGCCAAGTGTCGTCTGCGCCGAGGCCGACGATGAGGCCGAGCAGCAGCGAGCCACTGATGTTGATCACGTGGGTGGACCAGGGGAGCCGCGGTGAGACTCGCGGGCGCATCCAGGCATCGAGCGAATAGCGCGTGCCGGCGCCGAGCCCGCCGGCCAGAGCCATGAGCAGCGGCGTCATCGCACCACCGCGCGGGCCGCCGCGACGCCCGCGAACGCAGCGACGAGTCCGGCGAGGACGCTGCCTGCGGCATACGCCAGACCCAGCGCGACGTGGTCGCCGCGCAGCAGGGTGTCGGTCTCGACGGCGAGTGCGCTGTATGTCGTGTAGCCGCCCAGCAAGCCCGTGCCGAGCAGGAGGCGCAGACGGTTGGCGCGAGCGCGGTGATCGCGTACGAGCAGCACCGCCAGCAGCGCTCCGAGAGCGAATGAACCTGTGACGTTGACCAGGAACGTCGCCAGCGGGAAGAGCCGGTCGGGATCGAGTGCCTCGGCGACGCCGTGACGGGCGAGGGTGCCCGCGGCGCCACCGACGGCGACGAGAGCGAAGGACCTCACCCCTCCATTAGACCGTGGAGGAGGCTGGCGGCGATCGCCGCCATGATGATCGCGATCAGCGCGTCGAGGATCCGCCATGCGGCCGGCTTGGAGAACAGCGGCCGCAGCAGGCGTGCGCCGAAGCCCAGCGACGCGAACCAGATGATCGATCCGGCTGCCGCGCCGACGCCGAACCACCAGCGATCGTCGCCGTGCGTGCCCGCGACGGAGCCCAGCAGGAGGACCGTGTCGAGGTAGACGTGCGGGTTGAGCCAGGTCAGCGCGACCGCTGTCGTGACGGTGGGCCACAGCGCGGTGGGCGCGCCGGAGGTCTCGGGATCGATGACTCCCGGCCGGATCGCTCGTCGGCCGGCGACCACGGCGTACGCCAGGAGGAAGGCGGCGCCGCCGATCCGCATCGCGTCCAGGAGCCAGGGCGCGAGCTCCAGCAGGCTGCCGATGCCGGCAACGCCGAGCGCGATCAGGATGATGTCGGAGACCGCGCAGATCAGCACGACGGCGAGGACGTGCTCGCCGCGCAACCCCTGACGCAGCACGAAGGCATTCTGTGCGCCGATGGCGACGATGAGGGACAGGCCGAAGCCTGCGCCCGCGAGGGTGGCGACGAGTGCAGCGTGATCCATGCCGACAATTCAACGGGCTGGAGCGCCTGAAGACCAGTTCATGTTTTGAATGATGCATTAGCATCGCTGATGTGACCGACATCGACCTGTCCCAGCTCCGCGCCCTGGCGGCGGTTGTCGACGAAGGCTCCTTCGACGCTGCGGCGAGCGCGTTGCACCTGACGCCCTCCGCGGTCAGCCAGCGCATCAAGGCGCTCGAGCAATCCGCGGGGCGCGTGCTCGTGCGCCGGACCAAGCCGACAGAGGCGACGGAGGCCGGTCATGCCTACCTGCGGCTGGCACGCCAGGTCGAGGCGCTCGTGCAGGACGTACGCATCGAGGCGGATCCCGTGGAGCAGCGCCCACCGACCATTCCGTTGGCCGTCAACGGCGACTCGCTGGCCACGTGGGTCCTGCCGGCGCTGGCGGCGCTGTCGGGCACGGCCTACTTCGACGTGCGGCGGGAGGACGAGGGCCGCACCGCTGAGCTCCTGCGCTCGGGGACCGTGATGGCCGCCATCACGTCCGACGCCGCTCCGGTCCAGGGCTGCCGGTCGTCGCGGCTAGGCACAATGCGCTATCGCCCGATGGCGAGTCCGGACTTCGTGTCCCAGTGGTTTCCCGAAGGCGTCGATCCGGCAGCTCTGGCGCAGGCGCCGGTCGTGGTGTTCGACCGCAGCGACGACCTCCAGGATGCCTACCTGCGTCAGCGCAGCCGTCGCCGGCTTGCGCCGCCGCGGCACCACATCCCGGCGTCGTCGCAGTTCGCCGACGCGATCGCCCTCGGCCTGGGCTGGGGGATGCTGCCCAAGGAGCAGTCCGAGGCGCGGGAAGCGGCCGGCACGCTGGTCAACCTCGACCCCGGTCGTCACGTCGACGTCACGCTCTACTGGCAGCAGTGGACCCTGCACACGCCAGCACTCGAGATGACCGCCCGCGCCATCCGCGAAGCCGCCGCCGACCACCTGACGTGATCGCTCGCTGGTGGTAACGTCAAGTCACTACCACTGAGGAGCTGCGATGAGCCTCGAGGAGATGCTCGACGACCTTCTCGAGCCGCATGCCGTCATGGCCGACGACGAGGGCGACCGGCTCGTCGCGCTTCGCCTGGCCGACGACTGGGGCATTGGCGTGCGCCTGCACCGCCGCGGCACGCACCGGCAGTGGAACGTCCGCGAGATCACGCTCCGGCTCATGGACTCGGGGTCGAGCATCAGCGGCAACGACGTGCGCGAGCTGCCGTTGGGTGCGCTGCTGTCGGAGGCGAAGCGGCTCGCGACGAAGGACTCGCTCGCCTCGCCCCCACCGGAGCCGCGCCTGAACCTGGGCGACCTGCTCGAGCAGAGCGGAGGGACGTTCGGCAGCGGCGACGACGTGTTGGCGGCGCTTGCCTTCGAGTACGTGACGCTGGTGGAGTCCGGCCTGCGTACGCCGTCGAAGGCGCTCGCCGAGAGATTCGGTGGCACGGCCGGCACCTGGACCAACCGGGTCGCGGAGTCGCGCAAGCGCGGCTTCCTCACGCCGGTCGACCGCGGCGAGGCCGGGGGAGCCCTGACGCCGAAGGCGCTGTCGACGCTCGGACTACGCCGCGACTGACGTGCCGAAGAACTCGGTCAGCACGGGCGCCAGCGCGTCCGGCGCGACTTCATGGGTCTGACCCGCGAGAGTCCGGTGCACGCCGTGGGGCAGAGCCGCGGCCGTGGCCTCCGCGGCTTGCTGCAGACCCTCGAGGCTCGCGCTGCCGCTCAGCACCAACGCTGGCACGGTGACCGTCGACGCGACCTCGCGCGGCACGCGGCCTCCGGCGAGCAGCCGGTTGTCGTACGCCAGCGTCGGCGCAATGGACTCGAACCGAGGCCATCCCGGCCCTCCGCGTGCGCCGTCGATCATCTGCTGCGGTACGCCGACGCGAGCCATGAACAGGGCGACCGCGCCGCCGCGATCGCCGGCGTCGAGCAGCTCGTTGAGCTGCGCGGTGTATGCCTCCGCGCGTCCGTCGTTCTCGAACTCGGCCAGGAACGGCGGTTCGTAGAGCGCCAACCGGCTGATGCCGGCGCCGGCGGCGGCCGTGGCGAGTGCCAGGGCCGCGCCAGACGACATTCCATACACGCCTGCCTCGTCACCCGCTTCGCCGATGAGCGCGGTCAGGTCCTCGACCTCGCGCTCCACCGCGTACGGGAGGGTGTCGGTGCTCTCGCCGCGACCGCGACGGTCATACGTGAACACCGTGAAGCTCTCCGCGAGATGCTGCGCAAGACCGTCCATCGGCCCGGCGCCGCGGTAACACATGGCGCCGTCGACGAGGACGATCGGCGAGCCGTCGCCGATCCGGTCGTAGGCGATGATCGTCCCGTCGTGGGAGGTCAGAGAGGGCATGGTCACGCTCCTGTTCGGGTCACTGCTCGGATGCGAGAGAGGTGATGTAGGCGTCGAAGCGGTCCAGGCTCGTCGCGAACCCTGCCTTGGCCTCGGCGCTGAGGTAGGCCTCGGGAACGTTCGTCTGGTGCGTCACGACCTCGGTGCGCCCGTCACCGAGGTCCACGAAGGTGACCTCGGTGCGCATGCCGCCCTCGACGCCTGCCTCGACCCAGACGAGCCGGTCGGGCCGGCTGACCTCGGCGTACACCGCCTTCATGGTGTAGGTGTTGCCGTCGGCGGCGTTGACCATCGTGGTCTCGAACGCTCCACCGGGCCGCAGGTCGACCGTGATGTTGTCGATCGACGTCGTCGTGCCGGTCGGCCCCCAGAAGTGGGCCAGGTGCTCCGGCGTCGTCATGCAGTCGAACAGGCGCTCGCGCGAGGCCTGGTGCACGCGGCGGAACGTCATCTCGCCGGTCTCGGTCATGACGTGCGGCCTTCCGGGTCGAGGTTTGCCAGGTGCTGCTCGAGCCGGTCATGGCGGTCGGCCCAGACCTGTCGGTGGCGCTCGATCCAGCCGACGGCGTCGGCGAGGTGCTCGGCGTCGAGGCGGCACGGCCGCGACTGCGCCTCCCTCGTCCGCGAGATCAGACGGGCCCGCTCGAGCACCTTGAGGTGCTTGGACACCGCCTGCTGGGTCATGGCGAAAGGCTCGGCGAGCTGGTTGACGGTGGCGTCGCCCTCGGCCAGGCGCTCCAGGATCGCGCGCCTCGTCGAGTCCGCGAGCGCCGCGAACACCAGGTCGAGGTCGTCGTCGATGACTGTCATGTACGGAGCATACGCACAACCGATCATTTGCACAACCATGCAGTTGTAAAGGGTTGCCCCGTTGTTCAGCGTGTGTCGCGCTCGGCGAGGAGGCTGTCGAGCTTGCTGAACGACTGCATCCAGAAGTCGCGGCTCGCCCTCTCCGTGTCTCGCGGGCAGGGGCCGGCACGCAGCTCGACCCGGGTGCCACCGTTCTCGTCGAAGAACTCGATGCTGACCGAGAACGGGTCGACGCCGTCGAACGGGGCGAAACCCGTCACCGTCTCGTATCCGACGAGCCGCTGGTTCTCGACGACCTCGGTGTACGTCGTGTCGATCGTCCAGCTCATCGAGCCGCTGTAGGTCTCCATCGACAATCGGCGATGGCCGCCGGCCCTCGCGTCGATCGAGACGGTGCCGGGCACGACCCAGCTGGCGAACGGGCCGAACCATCGAGCGAGCTGGTCCGCGTCGGTGAACGCCCGGAAGACCCGTTCGCGCGGAGCGTCGAGGTGCCGGTGGATGTCGATCATCACCTGGACGTCCATGGAAGCCTGCCTCGCGCCCCCGACTCGTGCCGTCAACGATACGCCGCGTGAGGCTCAGTGCTGGGCGAAAGTTCCGGGAGTTGGGGAGTGACCTCGCCTGGGTGAAGCGCGCCCGGCAGGACTCCGTCGGGCGCTGAGCGCCCTCCTCCCCGAATCCTGAACGCCGGGAGCTGGGTAGTGCTCTCACGTCGAGCTGGCGCGCCCGGCAGGATTCGAACCTGCGACCTAGAGATTAGAAGGCTCTTGCTCTATCCGGCTGAGCTACGGGCGCTCGGGTGGGGAAACCCGAACCAAGCCTATCGGCGCAGGTGGTCCCGCGTGCGGACCTGGCACCGGGGCGGGCACGATGCCCTACGATTTGCGGGTGACAGAAGCCACTGCCGCCGCGATTCCGGCTGCGCTGCCCAAGTATCGCGAGGCGATCCGTCAACGGGGCCGCACCGCGCTGATCATCCTCTTCACGGCGATCGCGATCGCCGGTGTCGGGGGCGCGGTCATCTTCTCGCTGAGCGCCGACGACCCCGAAGGGTCGGCACTGTCAATCCTGTTCGCCGTCATCCCGCTGCCGCTTCTGTTGTTCGTCTACTGGTGGCTCGACCGCTATGAGCCCGAGCCTCGCCGCTACAAGTTCGCCGCGTTCGTGTGGGGTGGCGTTATCGCCATCGCGATTGCTCTTGCCCTCGAGGTCTGGATCCAGGAGGCCTGGGACCTCAGCGACAAGCAGATGGCGTCGTTCGTCGCGCCTTTGGCGGAGGAGCCGGCAAAGTGCTTGTTCCTCGCCCTCACGTTCGTCCGCGCGCGGCGGGTCATCGACGGCTTCCTGGACGGTCTCATCTACGCCGGCATCGTCGGCCTCGGTTTCGCGTTCATCGAGAACATCGGCTACTACGCCAGCAGCTATCTCGGCTCGCCCGACATCCAGGTCGCCGGCGCCGAGGGCGTCACGACGACCTTCGTCGTGCGCGGGTTGTTCAGCCCGTTCGCGCACCCGCTGTTCACCTCGGCGTTCGGCATCGCGATCGGCCTGGCCGCCGGCCGCCGCTCCAAGACGCTCAAGGTGCTCATCTGTCTCGTGGGGGTGCTCGCCAGTGCGGGTCTGCACGCCGTGTGGAACGGCTCGCTGAGCTACGGCGGCGGCGCCGGGTTCGTCCTCGCCTATCTCGCCCTCGGGGTCGTGCTCGTGGCGCTGGCGGTCCTGGCGATCATCGTCCGCAACCGTCAGGTCAGGATCCTCGAGCGGTCCCTGTCGTACGTCGCACAGCGCGGCTGGATCCACCCGGCGGAGATCCCCTACCTCTCGCGCTTCGGCTATCGCAAGGCCGCGCGCCGATATGCCGAGGATCACGGTGGCAAGGTCGCAGCGCAGGTCGTGAAGCGATACCAGCGACTCGCGACCGAGATGGCGTTCCTGCACGACGGCCTGATGAGCGGCCGGACCATCCCGCAGGGCGTCGAGCGCACGTACGCCCTCCTCGACGCGATGTACGAGCTGCGGCCCATGTTGCGATTCCCGCCAGCGCTGCAAAGCACGCTCCGTCACTTCTGACCCGCGCGCAGCACGAGGCGTGGCGGCGAAGTGCCCCCTCGTCCACTAATCTGTGCTCAGACACCCGTGCGCACAGTTCATCGTCGAGGAGAGGAGCACCCAGTGGCCAGCGAACACGCTTCGGCCGAGCTCCTTGGCGCGATGAGCAAGCTCCTGACCAGCGTTCGCGACATCACGTTGCGGCTCGAGGTCCCGGACGTCGAAGCAGCTCGCGGCACGCAGGCCAAGGTCGCCGACCAGTTGTCCGACTATGTCCTGCCGCGGCTCGTCCAGCTCGACGCGCCGCTGCTGACGGTCGTCGGCGGCTCGACGGGTGCCGGCAAGTCGACGCTGGTCAACTCGCTGGTGGGGGAGCGCGTCACCGAGTCCGGCGTCCTGCGACCCACGACCCGTTCACCGGTCCTCGTGCACAACCCGGCCGACGCCGAATGGTTCCTGCCCGACCGCATCCTGCCGGACCTGCCCCGCACCAACGTGCCGACCAATGACACGTACGCCCTGCGGCTCGCGTCGTCGGACAAGATCCCACGCGGCCTGGCGATCCTCGACGCGCCCGACGTCGACTCGATCGACCGCGGCAACCGAGAGCTCGCTGCCCAGCTCCTCGCCGCCGCCGACCTGTGGCTCTTCGTCACCTCCGCGGCGCGTTATGCCGATCAGGTGCCCTGGGACTACCTTCGCCAGGCCAGCGAGCGCAGCACGTCGGTCGCCGTGGTCCTCGACCGTACGACCGCCGAGGCCGTCGTCGAGGTGCGTGGCCACCTCGCCCGCATGATGACGTCCCGCGGACTGTCGGACTCGCCGTTGTTCACGGTTCCCGAGTCCGGCGTCGACGCCGACGGCCTGCTGCCTCGTGACGCGGTCTCGCCGATCGTCGGGTGGCTCCACGAGCTCGCCGCCGATCCCGCTGCCCGCAAGATGGTCATGGTCCGCACCCTCGACGGTGCCGTGCGCCATGTCGTCCTGCGCACGCACGACGTCGCTGATGCGATGGACGCCCAGATCGCTGCGTCCGAGGTGCTGCATGGCGGCATCGACACGATCTACCGCAGGGCGATCGACACGTTCGCGGTGCAGGTCACCGACGGCACGGTGCTCAAGGGCGAAGTGCTCGCGCGCTGGCAGGAGTTCGTCGGCACCGGCGAGCTGCTGCGCTCGGTCGAGGAGAAGGTCAGCCGCATCCGCGACCGCTTCGTCGACGGGGTCACCGGCAAGCGCACGCGTTCCACCGAGGTGGTCGAGGCGATCGAGAACGGCGTGCAGATGCTGCTGGTCGAGCACGCCGAAGCCGCTGCCGAGGCGGGTTCCCGGTTGTGGGCAGCCGACCCGGCCGGCCGCACGCTGCTCGACGCCAACCGCGGCATCGACCGCGCGTCCCGCGACTTCCGGGTCCGGGCGCAGCGCATGGTGCACGACTGGCGGCAGGCCGTGCTCGAGCTCGTACGCGTCGAGGGTGCCGACAAGCGCATGACCGCCAGGTTCCTGGCGTTCGGCGTCAACGGCATCGCCGTCGCGCTGATGATCGTGATGTTCTCGCGCAACGGCGAGGGCAAGGAAGCCGGCGGCACCGCTTCGCTGGCCCACAAGCTCCTCGACGCGATCTTCGGAGAGGACGTCGTCGAGACGCTCTCCGCACGTGCGCAGGCCGACCTCGAGTCGCGCGTCGCCGCGCTGTTCGAGGGTGAGATGCAGCGCTTCCTCGATCTCGTCGAGTCTCCCGACACCATCAAGGCAGACCAGGCTGTCCTCCGCGAATCCGCTCGTCAGGCCGAATACGCTCGACATGCCGACTTCCTGAACGGAGAGACGACTTCATGACTGCGCCGAGCGTCGCCGCCGAAGCAGTGTTCGGCGGCGGTCGGAACGATGTCGCGAAGCGGCTCGACGGACTGACCAAGGCTGTCGAGGCGAGTCGCGGCCGCATCGACCCCGAGATCCTCGCGCCCGCCGAGATGCTGTCCGGCCGGGCCGCCGAGCGCCTGACGCTGTCCGGTGACCACACGATCGTCGCGCTCGCCGGCGCCACCGGATCGGGCAAGTCCTCGCTGTTCAACTCGCTGACCGACCTCGAGCTCGCGGGCGTCGGCGTACGCCGGCCGACGACGTCATGGGCGCTCGCCTGTGCCTGGGGACCCGACGGCGCGCAGGGTTTGCTGGAGTGGATGGGCATTCCCGCCCGCCACCAGGTGTCCCGCATGAGCATGCTCGACCACTCCGCCGAGGACACCAAGCTCGACGGCCTGGTGCTGCTCGACCTGCCCGACCACGACTCGACCGAGGTCTCGCACCATCTCGAGATGGATCGCCTGATCAAGTACGCCGACCTGCTCGTCTGGGTCCTCGACCCGCAGAAGTACGCCGATGCCGCGATCCACGACCGCTACATCCGGCCCATGGCGTCCTACGCCGACGTCACGCTCGTCGTTCTCAACCAGATCGACCGCATCCCGTTCGAGCAGCGTGAGCGGGCGCTGACCGACGTCAAGCGCATCCTCGCCGATGAGGGCCTGCCCGACGTCACCGTCATCGGGGTGTCGGCGACCCGCGGCGACGGCGTCGAGGACCTCAAGCGTGAGATGGCGACCCGCATACGCGCCAAGTCCTCGGCCAAGTCCCGCCTGGCCTCGGACATCTCAGCTGCTGCAGGCGTCATCGCCCAGGTCGGCGGATCCAGCGACGCACCCGGCCTGGCCCCGGCCGACCGGCAGGCGCTCGACGAGGCGTTGGTCGAGTGCGCAGGAGTCCCGCAGATCGTCGAAGCCGTGTCGTGGTCGACGCGCCGGAGGGCAGCGCAGCGCACCGGCTGGCCGATCGCGCGCTGGCTCCGCGGTCTGCGCAAGGACCCGCTCGAGGAGCTGGGGCTCGGCGACGAGCTGTCGATGTCGGCGTTGGCGCAGGTCGCCGTGCCAGAGACCGGCAACGTCCAGCGGGCCAACGCAGAGCTCGCGATCCGCGACGCCGCCGAGAAGGCATCGGTCGGGCTCGAGCGGCCGTGGCGAGACGCGATCCGTGACGCGTCCAACCCGCCGGGCGACGACATCATCGACGCACTGGACGGTGCGATCCATGAGACCAGCCTTGGAGTGGCTCGGCCGGCGGTCTGGTGGCGCGTCGTCCAGGTGCTGCAGATCCTGCTGTTCGTCGCGATGGTGGGCAGCCTCGGCTGGCTCGCCGCCCAGGGCATCCAACAGCTCGCCTCGTTCGACCTGCCCGACCTCGGCGAGGTCGCCGGCGTCCCGACGGCCCTCGCCGTCGCGGTGGGGTCGTTCCTCGGTGGTCTCGTGCTGGCCGGGTTGTCCAGTCTCGCGTCGCGCATCGGCGGGAGTCGCAAGGCCAATCGGGCCGACCGCCAGCTGCGGGAGGCGATCGACCGGGTGACGGCCGAACGCGTCATCGCCCCGATCCAGGCCGAGCTCGACGCCTACGCTGCCTATCGCTCGGGCATCCTCGACGCACTGTCCTGACCGTTTCCACAGCGGGTCCGTTCGCCGCGCTCGTCCACAGCCCGTGCTGTCCGCGCTGTCGCCCCGCTCGTACGATCGCGAGTCTGGAGCTCCCTCAACTGCGAAGGAGTCCTCCATGTCCAACGACAACACCATGACGTTCCATGGCCGCGTCGGCACCCAGGTCGAGCTGCGCGAAGGCGGCGTCCCGTGGGTCCTGTTCCGGGTCGCGTCGACGCCGAGCTACTTCGACCAGGCGACCCGCACCTGGCGGGACCTCGAGACGATCTGGATCTCGGTCAAGGCGTGGCGCAATCTCGCCCAGAACGCCGCGGAGTCGCTCGAGGTCGGCGACCCGGTCGTCGTGATCGGCAAGATGCGCACCGAGAAGTGGACCACGCAGGACGGCCAGCCGCGTGAGAGCACGGTCCTCGAGGCCAACCTGATCGGTCACGACCTCACCTGGGGTGTCACCAAGCTCCAACGCGTCGACCGGCAGCCGCCGGCAGCGGCCGCCCGCGAGGACACCGGCGCGGCCTTGGCTGCTCTCGAGGGCGAGTCCGTCGAGACCCCCGCTGCGTGAAGCCGTCCGGCCGATTCGTCCGGGTGGGTCGGGCTCGATAGGCTGGGTCATATGGCCGATTACGTCTTCACCCTCCGCAACGTACGCAAGAAGCTCGGCGAGAAGGTCGTGCTCGACGACGTCACGCTGTCGTTCCTCCACGGCGCCAAGATCGGCGTCGTCGGTCCCAACGGCACCGGCAAGTCGACGCTGTTCAAGATCATGGCCGGCCTCGTGCAGACCGACAACGGCGACGCGATCAAGGACCCCGATGCCTCGGTTGGCATCCTCCTGCAGGAGCCGCCGTTGACCGAGGGCAAGACCGTGCTCGAGAACGTCGAGGAGGCGGTCGGCGAGATCAAGGCCAAGATCGACCGGTTCAACAAGATCAGCGAGGAGCTCGCCGATCCCGACGCCGACTACGACACGCTGCTGCCGGAGATGGGTGAGCTCCAGACCGATCTCGACCACGCCAACGCCTGGGACCTCGACTCGCGCCTGGCGCAGGCGATGGACGCGCTGCGGTGCCCGCCGCCGGACGAGCTCGTCGACCACCTCTCCGGTGGTGAGCGTCGTCGCGTCGCTCTCTGCAAGCTGCTGCTCGAGCAGCCCGACCTGCTGCTGCTCGACGAGCCCACCAACCACCTGGACGCCGAGAGCGTGCTGTGGCTCGAGCAGCACCTCGCGTCCTACCCGGGTGCCGTCCTGGCCATCACCCACGACCGCTACTTCCTCGACAACGTCGCCGAGTGGATCCTCGAGCTCGATCGCGGCAAGACGCACCCCTACGAGGGCAATTACTCGACCTACCTCGAGACCAAGCAGGCCCGTCTCGTGGTCGAGGGCAAGAAGGACGCCAAGCGCGCCAAGATCCTCGCCAAGGAGCTCGAGTGGGTGCGGTCAAACGCCAAGGCCCGCCAGGTCAAGAACCAGGCCCGACTCAGCCGCTACGAAGAGATGGCTGCCGAGGCAGAGCGCGGCCGCAAGCTCGACTTCGAGGAGATCAACATCCCGGCCGGACCGCGGCTCGGCGACGTCGTCCTCAACGCCAAGGACCTGCACAAGAGCTTCGGTGACCGCGAGCTGTTCGATGGCCTCACGTTCGACCTGCCGCGCGCCGGCATCGTCGGCGTCGTCGGGCCCAACGGCGTCGGCAAGTCGACGCTGTTCCGCATGATCGTGGGGGAGGAGAAGCCCGACGAGGGCAGCCTCGAGGTCGGCCAGACCGTCAAGATCTCCTATGTCGACCAGGGCCGTGGCGGCATCGACAACAACCTCAACATCTGGCAGCTCGTCTCCGGCGAGCTCGACTTCATCAAGGTCGCCAACTACGAGGTGCCGAGCCGCGCGTATGTCGCGTCATTCGGCTTCAAGGGCCCGGACCAGCAGAAGAAGGTCGGCGTCCTCTCCGGCGGCGAGCGCAACCGGCTCAACCTCGCGCTGACGCTCAAGATGGGCGGCAACCTGCTGCTGCTCGATGAGCCGACCAACGACCTTGACGTCGAGACGCTGCAGTCCCTCGAGGACGCGCTGCTCGACTTCCCGGGCTGCGCCGTCGTGGTCTCGCACGATCGCTGGTTCCTCGATCGCGTCGCGACGCACATCCTCGCGTGGGAGGGCAACGCCGAGACGCCGGCACGCTGGTTCTGGTTCGAGGGCAACTTCGCCGACTACGAGGTCAACAAGGTGGAGCGCCTCGGCGAGGAAGCCGCGCGGCCGCACAGCGTGACCTACCGCAAGCTGACCCGCGACTGAGCAGGGCTCAGAACTTCTTGCCGTGCAGGTTCTCGATGACGTTCTGCATGATGCGGCCCATCGCGGCGAAGTCTGCCGGGTCGGCGTTCTCGATCAGGTAGTCGTGGACGCCTTGCACGTGCGTGTGGGCGGCGGCCTCGAGCACGCTGAAGCCGTGATCGGTCAGCACGGCGGACACGCCACGGCCGTCCTCGGAGCACTGTCCACGGATGACGATGTTCTCGCGCTCGAGCCGGGCGATCGTGTGCGTCACCCGGCTGCGGGAGTGCGCGACGGCGTCAGCCAGCTCGGCCATGCGGATCGAACGGCCAGGCGCCTCGGACAGGCGTACGAGGATTTCGTACTCGGGCATCGACAGGCCGTGCGCCGCTCGCAGGTCGCGGTCGAGGCGATCCATCAGAACGGTCGTGCCACCGAGGAACGAGCGCCATACGCGCTGCTGCTCCGCGGTGAGCCAGGGGGTGGCCGTCGTCGTCTCCATGTGACCTATCCTACTCTGTGAGACTGTTGATTGAATTTTCAACATCGTGGTAGTGTTGTTTTTGTTGAAGGATCAACTACATACTTCGAGGAGAATTCATGACCACCGCAACTGCAGTCACCACCGGCACCTGGGCGATCGACCCGAGCCACACCGAGATCGGTTTCTCGGTCCGTCACCTCGTCAGCAAGGTCCGCGGCAAGTTCGAGACCTTCGAGGGCACCCTCGTCACGCCTGAGGACCTCACGGCCTCCACGGTCAACGTCACCGTCGACCTCAACTCGATCAACACCGGCTCCGCCGACCGCGACAACCACCTGCGCTCGGCCGACTTCTTCGAGGTCGAGACCCACCCGAAGATGACGTTCGTCTCGACCGGCGTCGTCCAGAAGAGCGACACCGACTTCGTCGTCACCGGCGACCTGACGATCAAGGGCGTCACCAAGCCCGTCGAGCTCGCGACCGAGTTCCTCGGTGAGGGCGGCGACCCGTGGGGCGGCACGCGCGTGGGCATCGAGGCCACCGCCGAGATCAGCCGCAAGGAGTTCGGCATCGACTTCAACATCCCGCTCGAGGGCGGCAAGGTCATGGTCGGCGACAAGATCTCGATCCACATCAACGCCGAGGCCGTTCTCCAGGCCTAAGTGCGGAGCGTCATCCTGACTGCCAGATCGGCATGCAGGCTGGCCAGCTGGTGGCCGGAGCGTGAACCGCCCGGCTCGAACCACCGCACGAGATCGACGCCAAGGGACAGCAGCGAGAACGCCGTCCCGGGAACGTCATCAACATCCAGGACGCCCTGGTCGACACCGTCGGCCAGGGCGTCCTGCATGGTTCGCTCGATGCTGCGCCGATAGGTGGCGACCTCTGCGCGGTGCTCAGCTGTCAGCGCGTGGTACTCGTACTGCACGATCCGCCCGACCCGGCTGTTGTCGGCGTGCCAGAGGCTGAAGTCGTAGACCATGGTCCGCAGGCGCTCGATGGGGTCCGTGCTCGAGGCGGCCGCGGTCGTGATGACATCCAGCGCGCTGCGGTGGCCATCGATGCTGACCGTGAAGAGCAGGGATTCCTTGGAGTCGTGGTGGACGTAGACCGCTGCGGGGCTCATGCCGGCGCGGGACGCGATGTCGCGGGTCGTGGTGCCGGCGAAGCCTTTCTCGGCGAACGCCTCGATGGCGGCGTTGATCAGCCGCTCACGTGCCGTGATGGTCGTCATGTCGAGCCCCCTTTCGGTTGACAGCATGACGGAGTGCTTGCATGCTAAGCAAGCGCTTAGGGCGTGTATCCGTTCCCAGTTTTCTGAACCCGAAGGCAGTGCGTTGCGGCGAACGATCTTTGACAAGGACCACGAGGCATTCCGTGACTCGTGCGCAGCCTTCCTGGCCAAGCATGTGACTCCCAACCTCGAGACCTACCTCGAGGACAAGGCTCTGCCCCGCGAGTTCTGGCTGGCGGCCGGCGCCGAGGGCTTCCTGGGGCTCGAGATCCCCGAGGACTTCGGCGGGGCCGAGGCGGGGGACTTCCGGTTCAACGCCGTCTGGGCCGAGGAGCTCAGCAAGCTCAACGCAGCGCTGGCCTCGTGTGCCGCGATCCACTCCGACATCGCGGTGCCCTACATCGTCGACCTCGGCACCGAGGAGCAGAAGCAGCGTTGGCTCCCGGGCTGCGCGAGCGGCGAGATCGTCACGGCGATCGGCATGACCGAGCCCGGCGGCGGCTCGGACCTGGCCGCACTCAAGACCACCGCGGTTCGCGACGGCGACGAGTGGGTCATCAACGGCTCCAAGACGTTCATCACCAACGGCTACTCGGCCGACCTCGTTCTGACCGCGGTCCGCACCTCCCCGGAGAAGGGCGCCAAGGGCATCACGCTGTTCGGCCTCGAGGCAACCGACGTGGGCTTCAGCCGCGGTCGCAAGCTCGACAAGGTCGGGCAGAGCGAGGCCGACACGTCCGAGCTGTTCTTCGAGAACGTCCGGGTGGGCGACGACCGTGTGCTCGGTGAGGTCGATCGCGGCTTCATCTACATGATGGAGCGCCTGCCGCAGGAGCGGTTGACCTGCTCGGTCTCCAACATCGCCCACGCCAAGCAGATCCTGGCCGAGACGATCCAGTACGCCCACGACCGCGAGGCGTTCAAGCAGCCGATCGGCAGCCTCCAGCACAACAAGTTCCTGCTGGCCGAGCTGGTGACCAAGATCGAGGTGGCCGAGGCGTACGTCGACCAGGCAGTCCTCGCCCACACGAATGGCGAGGCGACCGCGATCGACGCGGCCAAGGCCAAGTGGTGGTCGTCGGAGATCCAGAACGACGTCCTTGACCACTGCGTCCAGCTGCACGGCGGCTACGGCTTCATGAACGAGTACCGGGTGGCCCGCGCGTGGCGCGACGCCCGCGTCAGCAAGATCTGGGCCGGATCCAACGAGATCATGAAAGAGCTCATCGGCCGCGACCTCGGATTCTGAGGCCGGACCACCCATCAGGAAGGCAACGCAATGCCCGAAGCAGTAATCGTCTCAACCGCACGTTCGCCCATCGGCCGAGCCGTCAAGGGATCGCTCAAGGACATGCGTCCCGACGACCTCTCGGTCCTGATGCTCGAGGCGGCGCTGGCCAAGGTCCCCGAGCTCGACCGTCGTGACATCGTCGACCTGCACCTGGGCGTCGGCCAGCCGGCCGGCGAGTCCGGCAACAACCTCGGCCGCATCGTCGCGGTCCAGGCCGGCATGGACCACGTCCCCGGAGTGACCGTCAACCGCTACTGCTCGTCGAGCCTGCAGACCACGCGCATGGCGTTCCACGCCATCAAGGCCGGCGAGGGCGACGTGTTCCTGTCCCTCGGCGTCGAGACCGTCAGCCGGTTCGCCAACGGCATGGCCGACATGGCGGCCGCGCACAACCCGCTCTTCGACGAGGCGGTCAGCCGCACGGACAAGCGCGCGCAGGGTGGTGCCGAGGCGTGGCACGATCCCCGCGAGGACGGCACCCTCCCCGACGCGTACATCGCGATGGGCCAGACCGCCGAGAACGTGCAGCAGCTCATCGGCATGAGCCGCCAGGAGCAGGACGAGTTCGGCGTGCGCAGCCAGAACCTTGCCGAGAAGGCGATCGCGGACGGCTTCTGGGCCAAGGACATCACCCCCGTGACGCTGCCCGACGGCACGGTCGTCAGCACCGACGACGGCCCTCGAGCCGGTGTCACGTACGAATCGGTGTCGCAGCTCAAGCCCGTGTTCCGCCCTGACGGAACGATCACGGCCGGCAACTGCTGCGCGCTCAACGACGGTGCTGCCGCAGTTGTCATCATGAGCGACACCAAGGCCAAGGAGCTGGGCCTCACCCCGCTCGCGCGCATCGTCTCCACCGGCGTGACCGGCCTGTCGCCCGAGATCATGGGCCTCGGCCCGGTCGAGGCGGTCAAGCAGGCCCTGGGCCACGCGGGCATGGGCATCGGTGACATCGACCTGTTCGAGATCAACGAGGCGTTCGCGGTCCAGGCACTCGGGTCGGCGCAGGCGCTGGGCATCGACATCGACAAGCTCAACGTCAACGGTGGCGCCATCGCCATCGGCCACCCGTTCGGCATGACCGGCGCGCGCATCACGAGCACGCTGATCAACTCGCTGCAGCACCACGACAAGCAGTTCGGCGTCGAGACGATGTGTGTCGGCGGCGGCCAGGGCATGGCGATGGTGCTGGAGCGACTGTCCTGATGGCCTCTGGCAGGTTCGACGGCAAGGTCGCGATCGTCACCGGCGCGAGCCGGGGGATCGGCCTCGCCGTCGCGGAGCGCCTCGTCGCCGATGGCGCGCGGGTATGCCTGACGGCTCGCAAGCCCGGCCCGCTGGCGGAGGCGGTCGAGTCCCTCGGGGGCTCCGACAACGCGATCTTCGTCGCGGGTGCGGCCGACGACGCCGACCACCAGGACGAGGCTGTCGCGGCGACGATGGACGCGTTCGGCCGGATCGACTTCCTCGTCAACAACACCGGCATCAACCCGACGTACGGCCGCATGATCGACGTCGACCTCGGTGCTGCGGAGAAGACCTTCCGGGTCAATGTGATCTCCTCGATCGCGTGGGCGCAGAAGGTCTACCGCGCGTGGATGGAAGCCAACGGCGGCGCCATCGTCAACGTCGCGTCGGTCGCCGGTCTCAAGCCGGCGCCCGGCATCGGCGTCTACGGTGCCTCCAAGTCCGGCGTCATCCACGTCACGGAGGAGCTCGCCCTCGAGCTCGGACCGGACATCCGCGTCAACGCGGTCGCCCCTGCGGTCGTCAAGACCAAGTTCGCGACAGCCCTCTTCGAGGGGCGCGAGGACGAGGTCGCGGCGACGTACCCGCTCAAGCGTCTGGGCCTGCCGGAGGACATCGGCTCGGTCGTGGCGTTCCTGCTGTCCGAGGACGCTGCCTGGGTCACCGGCCAGACCATCACGATCGACGGCGGCCTCACGCTCACCGGCGGAGTCTGAAAGATCTTCGAAACGCGGTGCGGCCCATCTCCGGCAAGGAGATGGGCCGCACGTCTGCGTGAGGCAGTCAGTTGACGCTGACCGCCGACCACGCTGCCTTGACCGCAGCGACCTCCGCGCTGCTTGCGCCGTAGAGCGTCGTCGCGGCGGCCACAGTGTCGAGCCGCGCCTTGGCGTACGTCTCGGTGCTGGTCATGCGCTCGGTCAGCGCCTTGTACCAGATCGCCGCCGCCTTGGCCCGGCCGATTCCGGTGACCGTCGAGCCGTTGCACGTCGGGCTGTTGCCGTACGTGCTCTGGCCGCTGCCGTTCGCGAGCAGGAAGAAGAAGTGGTTGCCCACTCCGGAGGAGTAGTGCGGATCCGAGCGCGGCACCGCGGTGCTCCAGCAGGCGTACGACGCCCCGTCGCGACGCGGATCGTCCATGTAACGCAGCGGTGTCCCGTCGCCGTTGATGTCGATCTCCTCGCCGATCAGGAAGTCCGGCGTGTCGTTGGGGTTGTTGGCGTAGAACTCGACCATCGTCCCGAAGATGTCGCTGGTCGCCTCGTTGAGGCCGCCGGCATCACCCGAGTAGCCGAGGTTGGCCGAGTTCTCGGTGACGCCGTGCGACATCTCGTGGCCCGCGACATCGAGCTCGACCAGGGGTGCCTGGTTGCCGGCCCCGTCGCCGTACGTCATCTGGCTGCCGTCCCAGTAGGCGTTGACGTAGCCGTTGCCGGCGTGAACCCGTGAAGGGACGCCGACGCCGTTGTTGAAGATGCCCTGCCGGCCGAAGCTCGACTTGTAGTAGTCGAACGTCTTGGCAGCGCCGTAGTGCGCGTCGACACCGGCCGAGGCGCGGTCGCTCACGCTGAAGTTGCCCCACACGTTGTCGGAGTCGGCGAACGTCGAGCACGTGCCGGAGGTCCGGTTCCTGAGGTCGCACGTGCGCCCGTTGCCGTGCGTCGCGTCCACCATCGTGTAGCTGCTGCCGCTGCCCGTCGTGCTGATGGAGACGGTGCCGACGAAGATGCCGCGGCCCGTTCCAGCCGCAGCGATGCCGGGCTTGGTTGCGGACGGCCGCTGGCTGGTCTTCGTGCCGACCTTGATCGGCGTCAGGATCGTCTCGTCGGCGCTGCGGACCTTGCCGGTGTTGGCGTCGGTCACGACGACCTGCCGGCTCGGGGTCTGGCCGTCGGCCTGGACGCCGGTCACGGTCGAGCGCCAGGCGAGGACCGGCTTGCCCTGGCGCGCGTCGACGACGAGCTTCGGCGAGCCGGATTTGGTGACGCTCCGTCCCGAGAACTCGTCTCGGGCCCGGTCGGCGGCAGTGGCTGACGAGACCTTGGGCGTCGTGCTCACGCTGACCGGCGCAGTCTGGGCGACGGACACGCTCTGGGCGTTGTCGGCGGCGTCGAGATGGACGACGAGGTCACCGCCGAGGACGGGGAGACCGGCGTACGTACGGTTGAACCGCACGTGAGCTGCTCCGTTGGTCGAGTCGATCGTGTCGACGAGCTGGTAGGCGTCCTTCGACGTGCCCTCCACCTTGCCGGGATGCTCCTGGATGTACTCCTTGGCCGCGGCAGCGGGATCGCCACTGCTGTTGGTTGCTGCGCTCAGCGAGGGCGATGCGACGCCCAGCCCGGCCACGAGGAGGGTTGCTCCTCCGATGGCAAAGACTTGTTTCATGAGTTGTCCTCTCGGTTGACGTAGGCGTGACGCTAGTCACATCGAGAGGCGTTGGGTCATGCCATCTGGGCATGCCATCAATGGGCAGAGTGGCATGCCATCGGCGCAGGTCAGGTCCGTGGACGCGCCGTCGCAAGTGGTCCGTGACGCTCGACCCACGACCGGTAGACCGGCTGCCGCTCGAGTGTCTCGGTCAGCACGTCTGCGGTGAACCGGGCGAGCTTGTCGAGGTGTTCGGCGAACGGGTTGGCGCGCTCGGTGAGGAGAAGACGCCGGACCTGCATGGGTGTCCCGGCGAGTGGCTTGAGGACCATGCCGGAGTCGCGGTTGGTGGGGGTGCTGAGGGCGATCGCCTCGCCCGCCCGGATCAGCTCGACGCTGAGGCCGTCGCTGAGGTAGTGGCCGATCTTGGGGGTGAACCCGGCATCCCAGCAGATCCGGGTCATGCAGTCAGCCTCGCGGTCGACGTCGAGCGGCGACAGCAACCAGGTCTCGTCCGCCAGGTCGGCGAGCTCGAGCTCGCCGCGGTCGGCAAGGGGGTGGTCGGCCGACATCAGCACGAATCCCGGCTCGCAGCCGACCGGGCGTACGAGCAGGCGTGGGTCGAGCGGGATCTCGTTGCCGACGTACTCATGGATCACCGCGAAGTCGATGCGGTGCGAGCCGAGCAGGTCGAGGAGGCCGTCGATGCGGGTCTCGCTCTCGGTCACGATCTCGGTGCTCGGCAGGGTTGCGCGCAAGCCGCGGATCAGGCCGACGAGCGCGTTGCCGAAGCGCACACCGATCCGGACCTGCGCCGGTGCGGTGCGTAGGCTCGAGGCGTCAGTCTGCAGGGTGTCGAGCACCGAGAGGACCGCGGTCGCCCGGCCCACGACGAGCCTGCCGAGTGGCGTCTGCTCAACTCCGGCGTGCGAGCGCTGGAACAGGGGGCCACCGAGGTTGTCCTCGATGCGCCGGAGCTGCCGGGTCAGGGCCGGCTGCGTCGTGCCCAATGCGGATGCCGCCCGCGTGATGCTGCCTTCGTCCGCCACTGCCTTGACCATCCGCAGATGGCGCGTCTCGATCTCCATGCTTTCCCCCTCGGCACAGCCTAGTGGCGCGATGCGGGGAATGCGCGGGTCGACAGGGGAGGAGATGTGAGCCAGATCTCCGAAGAAACATGAGGAAACCCTCGCATAAAACTTGAGGAACCCCTCATGTTTTGCGATGATGGTGGGACCGCCCGTCGATCCAGCGACGGCAGTACCCCGAGGGATACCACGTGACGACCATTGACACCCCGCTTGCCACGATCCAGCCGACCGAGCGCCGCGGCGCCCTGGTCGATCGCATCTCATCCGGCACCCCGTACGCCATTGCGTTCGGTGGCCAGGGTGCTCCGTGGCTCGAGCCGCTCGCCGGTCTGATCCGCGACTTCGCGCTCGAGTCCGAGCTCGAGACGCTGGTGTCGCAGGCCGAGGAGCGCCTGGCGCCGGTCGCCGCCGAGCTCGCCCGCGTCGGCGTGACGTTCACGCCGCTCGAGTGGGCCGATGTCATCGCCGTCGGTGAGTCCGCAGAGGACGACGACGCACCTGAACTGCCGAGCTCCGCGGTGCTGGATACACCCGGAGCCTCGGTACCTGGCATCCTCCTCACGCAGCTGGCCGGCCTCCGCGCGCTGCAGCGTCAGGGCGTCGACACCCAGCTCGTCGCACCTGCCGCGGTCATCGGTCACTCGCAGGGCGACCTTGCGACCCAGTCCCTCGCCGGCGTCGACGACGTCGAGCTGCTCGCCCTCGCCCGCCTGATGGGCGCTGCGTCGCAGCTCGTGGGCCGTCGCCGTGGCCTCCTGGGCTCCACGATGCTCAGCGTCTCCAACGTCGTGCCCGAGCGCATCGACGCGATCCTGGCCGAGCTCCCGGCGTCGCTGCGGGTCGTCTCCCGCCTGCGCAACGGGCGCCGTGGCGTCGTGCTGTCCGGCCCGGCCGACAGCCTTCGCGTCGTCGAGGCCCGCCTGGAGGAGGTCGCCGCCGCCGAGAAGTCCGACCGCGAGCGCAAGGTCACGGGTGGCTCGCCGTTCGCCCCCGTCCTCGAGCCGCTGCCGGCCCAGCTGGCGTTCCACCACCCCGACCTCGCCGAGGCCGCCGATCTGGTGGCCACGTGGGCCGAGGCCTGCGGCTTCGACGCAGCTCGCGCTCGTACGCTCACGATGCGCTCGATCGTCGACCCCGTCGACTGGGTCGAGTCGCTCGAGTCGGCGCTCGACGCCGGTGCCACCTGGATCCTCGACCTCGGACCCTCCGACATCGCCGCCCGCCTCTCGGCGCGCGAGCTGCGCAGCCGCGGAGCCGGCGTCATCGCGACGACGACCCGCCGCGGCCACCGCGAGCTGACCGCCGCCGGTGCCGCCCCGCGCCTGGCAACGCCGTGGTCTGCGTACGCGCCGAGCGTCGTGACGCTGCCCGACGGCTCCCTGCACGTCGAGACCCGCTTCACCCGCCTCACCGGCAAGTCGCCGATCCTGCTGGCCGGCATGACGCCGACGACCGTTGACGCCAAGATCGTCGCGGCCGCAGCCAACGCCGGCTTCTGGTCCGAGCTGGCCGGTGGTGGCCAGGTCACCGAGGAGATCTTCGCCGACCGCGTCGCCGAGCTCGACAAGCTGCTGCTGCCCGGTCGGACGTACCAGTTCAACTCGCTGTTCCTCGACCCCTACCTCTGGAAGCTCCAGCTCGGCCAGAAGCGCCTGGTGCAGCGTCACCGCGCCGCCGGTGCCGCGATCGACGCCGTCGTCGTGACGGCCGGCATCCCCGAGCTCGACGAGGCCGTCGAGCTCGTCGAGGAGCTCCGCGCCGCCGAGATCACGCACGTCGTGTTCAAGCCCGGCACGGTCAAGCAGATCCGCCAGGTGCTCGCGATCGCCAAGGCCGTCGCGCCGACGCCGATCATCGTCCAGATCGAGGGCGGCCGCGCTGGCGGCCACCACTCGTGGGAGGACCTCGACGACCTGCTGCTCGCAACGTACGGCGAGCTCCGTGCGCTCGACAACGTCGTCGTCGCCGTCGGTGGCGGCATCGGCACGCCGGAGGTCGCCTCCGCGTACCTCACCGGCGAGTGGGCCCGTCGCCACGGCTTCCCCGTCATGCCGCTCGACGGCATCCTGGTCGGCACCGCCGCGATGGCCACGCTCGAGGCCACGACGGCCCCCGAGGTCAAGCAGCTCCTGGTCGACACCCGCGGCACCGGCACCTGGGTCGGCGCGGGCAGCGCCAAGGGTGGCATGGCCTCCGGTCGCAGCCAGCTCGGCGCCGACATCCACGAGATCGACAACACCGCATCGCGCACGGGCCGCCTGCTCGACGAGGTGGCCGGTGACGCCAAGGCCGTCGCCGCGCGTCGTGACGAGATCATCGAGGCGCTCAACCGCACCGCCAAGCCCTACTTCGGCGACGTCGAGACCATGACGTACGCCCAGTGGCTGCGCCGCTACCTCGAGCTGTCCGGAACGCCCGAGTGGCTCGACGTCACGATCCGCGACCGCTTCCACGCGATGCTGCAGCGCGCCGAGGCCCGCCTCAACGCTGCTGATCGCGGCACGATCCCCACGCTCTTCGCCGACGCTTCCCTCGTCGACGACGGTGCCGCGGCCATCGCCACGCTCCTCGAGACGTACCCCAACGCCGAGGGCGTCGTCCTTCACCCTGCGGACGTGCTGTTCTTCGTTGACCAGTGCAAGACGCCCGGCAAGCCGGTCAACTTCGTGCCCGTGCTCGACCAGGACGTACGTCGCTGGTGGCGCTCGGACTCGCTGTGGCAGGCGCACGACCCGCGCTACTCCGCCGACGAGGTCTGCGTCATCCCCGGCACGGTCTCCGTCGCCGGCATCGACCGCGTCGACGAGCCCGTCGCCGCGCTGCTGCGCCGCTTCGAGGACGCCACGATCGACGGGCTGCTCGCCTCCGGTCGCGCCGCCCAGCGCGTCTCCGGCCGTCGCCGCGTCGAGGAGGCCGGAGACGTCCTCTCGCTCGTCCTGGCCGCTCCTGACCTGGTGTGGGCCGGTCGCACGGTCCGCAACCCCGTCCACCGTCTCGGTGCCGAGTGGGTCATCGTCGACCCGCAGCGCGCTGAGCACCCCGAGACGGGAGCCGCGCTCGTCGCGATCGACGGTCGCACCGCCGAGCTTCAGGTGCCGCTCGCGCGTCCGCTCACGCTGCGCATCCAGGTCGATGACGCCGTGCTCGCCGGCGCCGCCCCGGTCGTGTCGACCGAGGTCGCCGCGTCCGCGATGTCCTCGCTCGTCGCCGGTGCTGCCGGCGGCGACGTCCCGCCCGTGACGAACGGCCGCGCGACGGTCAACGTCGCCTGGGATCCCGACCTGATCGCCGACCACGCAGGTGTCACCGGCGCGCACACCCCGGTCCACCCGGTTCCCGACGTGCTCGTCGGCCTGGCCTGGCCGTCGGTGTTCGCGGTGCTCGGTGAGGCCACGACCCGCGACGGCATCCCTGTCATCGAGGGCATGCTCGACCTGGTCCACCTCGACCACGCGATCGCGCTGACCGGCACCCTGCCTGTCGCGCCGTCCGACCTGACGATCTCCTCGGTCGTCGAGTCGATCGAGGACACCGGCTTCGGCCGTGTCGTCGCAGTCGACGTCACCGTGTCCTCCGCTGCAGGCGAGGTCGCGACGCTGCGTGAGCGCTTCGCGATCCGCGGGCGTACCGGCGCCGGCGAGCTCGCCGACCCGGCTCGCGCCGGTGGAGCAATCGGGGCCGACGTCAAGGACACGCCGCGCAAGTCGCGCGGTGCCGCGACGCTGACCGCGCCGACCGACCTCCGGGGCTTCGCCGCTGTCACGGGCGACCACAACCCGATCCACACCAGCGTCGCCGCTGCTCGCCTTGCCGGTCTCGGCGCGCCGATCGTGCACGGCATGTGGGTCTCCGCCGCCGCACAGCAGGTGCTCTCCGGCCGCCGCATCACGGGCTGGACCACGCGCTTCCTCGCACCCGTCCGCCCCGGCGTCACGGTCGACGTCAAGGCCGACCGCATCGGCCTCGACAACGGCGCTGAGCTCGTCGACATCACGTGCCGCGCCGAGGGCGAGGTCGTCATGTCGGCGACCGCCCGCCTTGAGGCACCTCGCACGGCGTACGCCTTCCCGGGCCAGGGCATCCAGCACCAGGGCATGGGCATGGCGGCGTACCAGCGCTCCAAGGCCGCGCGGGAGATCTGGGACCGCGCCGACGCTCACACGCGCAAGGCACTCGGCTTCTCGATCCTCACGGTCGTCCGCGACAACCCGACGGTTCTCGTGACCGACGGTGTGACGCACAAGCACCCCGACGGCGTGCTCTTCCTGACCCAGTTCACCCAGGTCGCCATGGCGGTGCTCGGCGCCGCACAGATGGCTGAGCTGCGTGAGTCTGGCGCGTTCGTCGAGGGCTCGATCCTCGCGGGCCACTCGGTCGGCGAGTACAACGCGCTCGCCGCCGTCTCGGGCGTCATCCCGCTCGAGGCCGTCGTCGAGGTCGTGTTCCAGCGCGGTTCGGTCATGCACACGCTCGTGCCCCGCGACGCCGAGGGCCGCAGCAACTACCGCCTCGCCGCGATCCGCCCCGCGCAGATCGGGCTCAACGACGACAACGTGACGGCATACGTCGACCGCATCGCCGAGGAGTCCGGCGAGTTCCTGCAGATCGTCAACTACAACCTGCGCGACTCGCAGTACGCGATCGCCGGCACGGTGCGTGGCCTCGAGGTCCTCGAGGAGGACATCACCCGCCGCCGCGAGGAGTTCGGCGGCAAGGCTGCCTACATCCTGGTGCCCGGCATCGACGTGCCCTTCCACTCCACGGTGCTGCGCGACGGCGTCCCGGACTTCCGTGACCGCCTCACGGAGCTGCTCCCGGCGACGATCGATCCCGCGATCCTCGCGGGCCGGTACGTCCCCAACCTCGTGCCCAAGCCGTTCTCACTCGACCGGGCGTTCCTGCAGGAGATCGCCGATCTCGTGCCGTCCGAGCCGCTCAACGCGGTGCTTGCCGACTTCGCGACCTGGTCGGCCAAGCCCGGCGAGCTGTGCCGCGTCGTGCTGATCGAGCTGCTCGCGTGGCAGTTCGCCAGCCCGGTCCGTTGGATCGAGACCCAGGACCTGTTCTTCGGCGACCTCGGCGTCGAGCGCTTCATCGAGATCGGCGTCGGCCAGGCCCCCACGGTGGCCAACCTCGCGTCGTCGACGCTCAAGCTCCCGGGCCGCTTCGGCGGACCCGTCGAGGTGCTCAACTTCGAGCGCGACAGCGCCGCGGTCTTCGCGACCGACGAAGAGGTTGTCATCGAGGAAGACGAGGACGTGGCTCCGGCCGAGACCTCGGCCGCCGACACCTCGGCTCCTGCTGCGGCCCCCGCCGCTGCGCCGGCCACGTCGAGCGGTCCGCGCCCGGCCGACCTGACGTTCGACGCTGCCGACGCCACCACGGTGCTCATCGCCTGGTGGACCAAGATGCGCCTCGACCAGATCGGCGCCGCCGACACGATCGAGTCGCTGTGCGACGGTGCGTCCTCGCGCCGCAACCAGCTGCTCGTCGACCTCGGTGGCGAGCTCGGGCTCGGCGCGATCGACGGGGCCGCCGACGCGGACCTGCCGACGCTGTCCGGCCAGGTCAAGGGCCTGGCCCGCGGCTACAAGCCGTTCGGCCCGGTGCTGACCGAAGCCCTCGGCGATCACCTCAAGAAGGTCTTCGGTCCGACCGGCAAGCGCCAGTCGGCCGTCGCCGAGCGGGTTGCCGACGTATGGCAGCTCGGACCGGGCTGGGCGAGTCACGCACTCGTCGAGCTCGCGCTCTCGAGCCGTGAGGGCACGAGCGTCCGCGGCGGTGAGTACGGCTCGCTGAGCGGTCTCGCCTCCGGCTCGGACGTCGACGCCGCGATCGACGCCAGCGTGCAGGCCGTTGGCGCACGCCACGGCATCAGCGTCGACCTCCCGTCCACCGGTGGGGGAGAGGGCGCCACGATCGACGCGGCCGCCCTCGGCGAGTTCACCGCCCAGATCACCGGTCCTGACGGCGTCCTCGCATCGTCGGCCCGTCTGGTCCTCGACCAGCTGGGACTCAATGACGTACCGGCTGTCGTCGAGACCGACGAGGACGAGGCCGAGATCCTGGCCCGTGTCGAGACCGAGCTCGGCAGCGACTGGGCCAAGCTCACCGCTCCGGCGTTCGACCCGCTCAAGGCCGTCGTCCTGGACGACCGCTGGGCCAGCGCCCGTGAGGACCTCGCCCGCATCGCCGCAGGTGAGACCGTCGAGGCGAGCTTCGTCGGCGCCGGCACGGTCGTCGCGGCGCAGGCTCGCTGGCACGCGGATCACTCCGACCCGCGACTGTCCGAGCGCTTCACGCAGATCGCCGCGGACGCCCTGAGCCCCACGGACCAGACCTGGTCCGGCGAGCTCGCGGTCGTGACCGGTGCAAGCCAGGGATCCATCGCCGCCGGTGTCACCGGCAAGCTGCTCGCAGGTGGTGCCACGGTCGTCGCGACGACGTCGGGCCTCGACCCGAAGCGACTCGCGTTCTACAAGGAGCTCTACCGCACGCACGCCGTTGCCGGAGCCGCCCTGTGGATCGTCCCGGCCAACATGGCGTCGTACGCCGACGTCGACGCGCTGACGAGCTGGATCGCGAGCGAGCAGACGCAGACGCGTGCAGGTGTCACCACGGTGGCCAAGCCGGCCATGACGCCGACGCTGCTGTTCCCGTTCGCTGCTGGCCGGGTCGCCGGTGACCTCACCGACGCCGGTAGCCGCACCGAGATCGACATGCGCATCCTGCTGTGGTCCGTCGAGCGCCTGATCGGGCAGCTGTCGGCCAACATCCAGGACCGCGACCTCACGTCGACCCTGCACGTCGTGCTCCCGGGCTCGCCCAACCGCGGCATGTTCGGTGGCGACGGTGGATACGGCGAGGCCAAGTCGGCGCTCGACGCCATCGTGACCCGCTGGTCCGCAGAGCGTACGTGGGCTGACCGCGTCACGCTGAGCCACGCCATCATCGGCTGGGTGCGTGGCACCGGGCTCATGGGCGGCAACGACCCGCTGGTCGAGGCCATCGAGGCTCGCGGCGTCCGCACGTGGTCGCCGGCAGAGATGGCTGAGGCCCTCCTCGAGACCGCGACGCGCGAGGCACGCGCTGCCGCGCGCATCGAGCCGCTCACGGTCGACCTCACGGGTGGCCTGGCGGGCATCAAGCTCGACATGAAGGCCCTCGCCGAGGGTGTCGAGCGTCCGGCGGTCGTCGAGGAGGACGAGGGCGCGACAATCGCCGCTCTCGCTGCCTCACCGGCACAGCTCGACCGGGTCGAGCAGCTCGACTGGGCTCCCGTCAACGCCAAGCCCGAGGACCTCGTGGTCATCGTGGGTGCCGGCGAGCTCGGCCCCTACGGCTCCTCCCGTACGCGCTTCGAGATGGAGGTGTCCGACGAGCTGTCGGCCGCCGGCGTCCTCGAGCTGGCCTGGACGACAGGCCTCGTGAGCTGGGACGAGCAGGGTGGCGGCTGGTTCGACACCGCGACGCAGGAGAAGGTCGACGAGGCCGATCTCGTGGAGCGCTACGAGGAGGCGGTCCGCGAGGCGGTCGGCATCCGACGCTACGTCGACGAGGGCAACATGGTCGACAACTCGGCGCCGCTGCTGACCTCGGTGTTCCTCGACAAGGACCTGTCGTTCACGGTCTCCAACGAGGCCGAGGCCCAGGCCCTCCGCGACGCGGACCCCGAGCGTACGGTCATCTCCGCGACGGCCGATGGCGACTGGACCGTGACCCGCAAGGCCGGCACCGAGATCCGCGTGCCGCGCCGCATGGCGCTGACCCGCACGGTCGGCGGCCAGATCCCGACGGGCTTCGACCCCACGGTGTGGGGCGTGCCGGCCGAGATGGTCGACTCGATCGACCGCGTGGCGCTGTGGAACCTGATCTGCACGGTCGACGCGTTCCTCTCGAGCGGGTTCAACCCGTCCGAGCTGATGCGCTGGGTCCACCCGGCGCTCGTCGCCAACACGCAGGGCACCGGCATGGGCGGCATGCAGTCGATGCAGTCGCTCTACCTCGACACCCTGCTGGGCGAGAGCAAGCCGAACGACATCCTGCAGGAGGCGCTGCCCAACGTCATCGCCGCGCACGTCGTGCAGTCGTACGTCGGCTCGTACGGCGCGATGGTCCACCCCGTCGCCGCCTGCGCCACCACGGCCGTCTCGGTCGAGGAGGGCGTCGACAAGATCCGCCTCGGGAAGGCCGAGTTCGTGGTCTCCGGCGGGTTCGACGACCTGAGCGTCGAGGGCATCGTGGGCTTCGCCGACATGTCCGCGACCGCCGACTCGGCCGCGATGCGTGCCAAGGGGCTCGAGGACCGCTACTTCAGCCGGGCCAACGACCGCCGCTACGGCGGGTTCGTGGAGTCACAGGGCGGCGGCACGATCCTGCTGGCCCGCGGTGACCTCGCGTTGCGCATGGGCCTCCCGGTCCTCGGCGTGGTGGCTTACGCCGGCTCGTTCGCCGACGGCGTGCACACGTCGATCCCGGCTCCGGGCATGGGCGCACTCGCAGCGGGTCTCGGCGGTCGTGAGTCCGCGCTGGCCAAGTCGCTGAGCACCCTCGGCCTCACCGCCGACGACATCGGCGTGCTGTCCAAGCACGACACGTCGACCGGCGTCAACGAGCGCAACGAGTCCGAGCTGCACGAGCGGCTCGCCGCGGCCATCGGTCGCAGCGACGGCAACCCGCTCTACGTCATCTCGCAGAAGAGCATCACGGGCCACACGAAGGGTGGCGCCGCGGCGTTCCAGATCGTCGGGCTCTGCCAGGTCCTGTCGGGCGGCGTCATCCCGCCGAACCGCAGCCTCGACTGCGTCATGGACGACCTTGCCGAGCACGAGCACCTCGTGTGGCTGCGCAAGCCGCTCGAGACGGGGCAGCTCAAGGCGGGCATCCTGACGAGCCTCGGCTTCGGTCACGTCGCGGGCCTGATCGCGATTGCACACCCCCAGGCATTCCTTGCGACCTTGAGCGGTGAAGAGCGCGACTCGTACGCCGCCCGTGCGGAAGCACGGCTCATCGAGGGTCGGATGCGTCTCGTCAGGGCAATGTACGGCGGGCCCTCGCTGTACGAACGCCCTGCCGATCGGCGCCTCGGCAGTGAGGGAGTGCGGACTCGGGAGGCTGGAATGCTCCTGGATCCGCAAGCACGGCTGGGTGAGGACGACGTCTACTTCGGAGCGTCGTGCCAGTGACGATTGTCGGTGTCGGTGTTGATCTGGTCCACGTACCTACGTTCGCGGACCAGCTGGAACAACCCGGAACCACGTTCGCCACGGCTTTCCTGCCCGGTGAGCGAAGTGACGTGCGGAGTCGTCCCTCCGACGCCGCGCGTCACTTCGCCGTGCGCTGGGCCGCCAAGGAGGCGGTCATCAAGGCCTGGTCGGCGTCGCTCTACGGCGAGGCGCCGGTCATGGACGAGCACGTGCACCACCTCATCGAGGTCGTCGCCGACGCGTGGGGTCGCCCCCGTATACGCCTGCACGGCGAGGTGGCGAAGCGGCTCGACGGCCACACCCTCGAGGTGTCGCTGAGCCACGACGGCGACTACGCCATCGCGTACGTCGTCCTGTCCCGCTGAGCGCGTGGGGGCACCTCCCGTGAGCGCCAGCGAGCGGGGGATTACCAGGAGAACGTGGTAAACCGCCACTTCACCGGGCAGATTCACCCGGAGAAGTGTCGGCTTGCCCGGAGAAGTCGGGGCCGAACGCTCAGGCGTGCTCGGCGCTCAGCAGATATGCCGTGACGAGCCGCTTGAGCTCGATGATCGACTCGGCGTGCTCCTGGCCGTCGCGGATCGAGAAGTTCAGCATCGAGTAGACGACGTGCACCAGCACCTCGGCCATGATCGTGCGGCGCTCGCGCGGCGTGCCGGGGGTCAGCGGCGCCAGGGCCCGGGAGACCTCGGCGGCGAGCTCACGTTCGGTCACCGCGGCGGTCGCCCGCGTCGCCGGCGTCGACTGCACCGCGAGCCACACGGCGCGGCGTGAGGGATCGTTGACCCACAACGCCGCCATGTGGTCGATGATGCGGTTGAGGAACTTGAGCCAGTCGAGCGTCGGGATCTCCTGCGCGAAGCTCGCGAGCTCCTGGCGTACGGCGACCGCGTCGACCCGGTCGAGCTCGCACACGATGACGTACTTGTTCTGGAAGAACTGGTAGAGCGTGCCGATCGGCAGACCCGCCCGGTGCGCAACCTCTTCGCAGGTGAACGACTCGAAGCCGACGTCGAGCAGGAGCTCGCGCGACACCTGCAGCAGGTGGTCGAACTTCTTGTGGCTACGCTCCTGCGTCGGGCGGCGCCGGGGTTCGAGGATCTCGGCCGTCACGGGCGCAACCCTATCTTGAAGCGGCGCGCCCCGCGTCGATCAGTGGAACGATCATGTCGCCGATCCCGTCGAAGCCCGCCCCCACGGTCTGCCCGTGGGAATGGCGGTAGTGGATGCCCTCGAGGATCACCGCGAGCTTGAAGAACGCCAGCGCCAGGTGAAAGCCGATGTCGCCGACGTCGCGGCCGGACTGCTCGGCGTACCGCGTGAGCACCTCGTCGCGACTGAGGTAGCCGGGAGCCAGCGGCGCGTCGGTGATCAACGCAGCGCCGTCACGCGACGGGGGAGCGACCTCGGCGAGCTGTTGGTACGCCAGCAGGACCGCGACGTCGGTCAGCGGATCACCGAGCGTGCTCATCTCCCAGTCGAGCACCGCGGTGACCTGGTCGTCAGTGTCGACGAGCAGGTTGTCGAGCCGGAAGTCGCCGTGCACGATCGTCGCGTCGTCACTGGCGGGGACGTTCGACTCGAGGTGCTCGACGAGCTCGTCCATGCCGGGCAGCTCGCGGCTGGTAGACGCCTCGAGCTGCTTCTTCCAGCGCGCGACCTGGCGCCCCAGGTAGCCGTCCGGCCGCCCGAAGTCACCGAGGCCCACTGCCGCGTAGTCGACGGTGTGGAGCGCCGCGAGGGTGTCCACCATGCGCTCGCTGATGGCGCGCGTGCGCTCCGGACCGAGCGGCTCGAGCTGCCCCGCGCGCCCGTACGGCGTACCGGCGACCTTCTCCATCACGTAGAACGGCGCACCGATGACCTCGGTGTCCTCGCAATGGGCGATCATCTGCGGCACGGGCACGTTCGTCGGTGCCAGCGCGGCCATGACGCGATATTCGCGCCTCATGTCGTGCGCTGTGGCGAGGACGTGGCCCAAGGGCGGGCGGCGTACGACGTAGTCACGCGAGCCTGCGCTCAGCGTGTAGGTCAGGTTGGACTTGCCGCCCGTGATGAGGCTCGCCGAGAGCGGCCCCGTCACCAGCTCGGGGCGCTCGCGCTCCAGCCAGTCCTGCAGCGCAGCCAGGTCGAGGCCCTTGGGGTCGTCAGTCATGTCAGTCCCGGGGCCCGCCGGCGACGTAGATGACCTGGCCCGACACGAAGCCGGCGCCTTCGCTGACCAGGAAGGAGACCGTGTGCGCGATGTCCTCGGGCTGGCCGACGCGGGCGACCGGGATCTGCTCGGCGTTGAACTTGATGAAGTCGTCGAACGGCACCTTCATGCGCTCGRCCGTCGCCGCGGTCATGTCGGTCTGGATGAAGCCCGGCGCGATCGCGTTGGCGGTGACGCCGAACTTGCCGAGCTCGATCGCCAGCGTCTTGGTGAAGCCCTGCATGCCGGCCTTGGCGGCGGAGTAGTTGGCCTGGCCACGGTTGCCGAGCGCCGACGTGCTCGAGAGGTTGACGATGCGGCCGAAGCTGGCCTCGGTCATGTGCTTCTGGGCGGCCTTCGTCATCAGGAACGCGCCACGCAGGTGCACGTTCATGACGGCGTCCCAGTCGTCGACGGTCATCTTGAACAGCATGTTGTCGCGGATGATGCCGGCGTTGTTGATCAGCACGGTGGGGGCGCCGAGCTCGCTCGTGATGCGCTCGAACGCGGCCGCGACCTGCTCCTCGTTGCTGACGTCGGCGCCCACGGCGAGGGCCTTGCCCCCGGCTTCCGTGATCGCGTCGACGGTGCCGGCGCACGATGCCTCGTCGAGGTCGACCACGGCGACCTGGAAGCCATCGGCGGCGAGTCGCTGCGAGACGGCGGCGCCGATGCCTCGTGCGGCTCCGGTGACGATCGCGGTACGGGTTTCGGTCACGACATGCTCCTTCGACGGTGCGCCTAAGCGCTTGCTTAGTTGATTCCTCCCGCACGCTATCGCACGACGCTCGCGTGTGCGAGATCGTGTGCGAGATCACCTCCGAAATTGCTGCTGCTGAAGGCGAGGAAAACCTCATGTTTGTGTATAGTTGAGGAAAACCTCATGTTTTAGGAGACCTTGTGACGCAGCTCGACACCCCCTCGGTGGTTTCAGCGCCCGATCAGGCCGATCACCGCACGACGCTCACGCAGCGCCGACAGGATCGGTTCGCCCGGGTCGAACCCAAGGGCAAGCGCGTCTTCACGGCGCGCGAGCGTGCCGAGATGCTCGTCGACGATGGCTCCTTCGTCGAGATGACGCCGTTGCGCACGGCGGGCGGAGGCGCCGGAAGCGGCGTCGTCGCCGGGTTTGGTACGACCGACGGTCACGCGGTTGTCGTCGTCTCGCACGACGCAGCGGTGGCTTCGGGAGCGATCGGCGCCGTCATGGCCGAGGCGATCATGAAGGCCCAGCGATTCGCGATCGACAAGGGCTATCCGATCGTCTACATCAACGACTCGGGCGGAGCGCGGATCCACGACGGCATCTTCGCCCTGCACGGCTGTGGCGGCATCTTCGCCAACAACATCGAGGCGCAGCAGCGGATCCCGCAGATCTCACTGATCATCGGGCCGTGCGCGGGTGCGGCGGCATACTCACCGGCCCTGACCGACTGGACCATCATGGTCAAGGAGCAGGGCCAGATGTTCCTGACCGGCCCCGAGATCGTCAAGGCCGCGACGGGCGAGGACGCCACCGCCGAAGAAATCGGCGGATCGGCTCTGCACACCAAGGTCAGCGGGGTCGCGCACCTCGAGGTCGACAGCGAGGAAGAGGCGTTCCACGCGACACGCCTGCTCCTGTCGTTCCTGCCGACGCACAAGGGCGGCCCGCAGAAGCGGCACAGCTCGGTGCCGGCCAACCCCGGTGCGGTCGAGCGGCTTCCCGGCCTCGTGCCTGAGAAGTCGAGCGTCGTCTTCGACATGAACGCCCTGCTCGACGGTGTGCTCGACAACGGTGCTCGCCTCGAGCTCATGCCGACACACGCGCCGAGCATCTTGACGCTGTTCGGCCGCCTCGACGGTCACGCGGTCGGCATCCTGGCCAACCAGCCCAACGCTCGCGGCGGCATCCTCGACGCCAAGGCCTCGGTCAAGGCCGCCCGCTTCGTCGAGTTCTGCGGTCGCTTCGACCTCCCGGTCCTGACGTTCGTCGACGTGCCCGGCTTCCTGCCCGGCACGGTCGAGGAGGGACGCGGCGTCATCACGCATGGCGCCAAGCTCCTCAAGGCGTATGTCGAGACCAAGTCGCCCAAGCTGACCGTCGTGGTCCGCAAGGCGTACGGAGGCGCCTACATCGCGATGGGCTCGGCCTCGCTCGGTGCCGACGTCAACTGGGCGTGGTCAGGCTCGGAGATCGCGGTCATGGGCCCGGGTGGAGCGGTGGCGCTGCTGCACCGCCGCGCCCTCAAGGCGGCGGAGGAGCCGGCCAAGCTGCGCGACGAGCTTGCCGCGGTCTACCGCGAAGAGGTCGCGCGTCCCTACATCGCGGCCGAAGCCGGTATCGTCGACGACGTGATCCTGCCTGAGGAAACCCGCGACCGCATGGCTGCGGCCCTGCGCATGCTGACGCACGAGTCTTCGCTCTGATGTACGCAGCGCGCGCCGAGATCGTTGCCAATGTCTGGAAGATCGTTGCCCGCGAGGGTGACCAGGTCGGTGCCGGCGACGTGCTGGCCGTCCTGGAGAGCATGAAGATGGAGATTCCGGTCTACGCCGAGGCGTCCGGCTTCGTCAGCAAGGTCCTCGTCGAGGTCGGGCAGATCGTCCAGGAGGGCGACCCGCTCATCGAGATCGACGAGAGTCACGCCTGACCTCCGCTTCGCTCAGAGCGCGGTGTTGACCATGCGGTGTTGTCGCTTCATGGCCCAACACCGCATCGCTTCGCTCAGAGCGCGGTGTTGACCATGAAGTTCGCGGCGTGCTGGACGTACGCCCAGAACTGGGCGTCAAGTTCGGGGGAGAGCTTCGCCCGGTCGAGGCCTTCGCGGAAGTGCACGAGCCAGCGGTCACGGGCCTCGGGGGTCACGGCGAACGGTGCGTGGCGCATGCGCAGCCGGGGGTGTCCCCGTTGGTCGGAGTACGTCGTGGGTCCGCCCCAGTACTGCTCGAGGAACATCGTGAAGCGGTGTGCCGCGGGTCCGAGGTCCTCCTCGGGGTAGAGCGGCCGCAGCACCTCGTCGGTGGCGACGCCCTCGTAGAACGTGTCGACGATGAGCTTGATCGTGTCGTGCCCGCCGATGGCGTCGTAGAACGTCTGGGTCTCGGTCACGTCGTTGTCTCCCACAAGAACCCACGATACGGAGACAACGACGTGATCCCTGCATCGAGCTTCACGCCCCCTACTCGCAGAGCTCGTGGGGGGACCCCCAGCTGGCGCTCGTTCACGGGGTGGGGTCCTCGTCGGTGAGAGTCGTGGTGGAAACGGGGAACGTCGTCGGCATGCGGATCCCGGCACGGTCGAACTCGGCCTTGATGCGTTGGCGCATGGCGCGAGCGACGAGCCACTGCTGTGCCGGTGCGGTCTTGAGCACGACCCGCACCACCACGCCGTCCTTGTCGAAGCGCTCGACCCCCCACACCTCGGGCTGCTCGATGATGACGTCGTGGAACCGCGGGTCCTCGTAAGTCGTTGTCGCGACCACCTGGAGGATGTCCTGCACCCGGTCCAGGTCCGTGTCGTACGAAACCGTGACGTCGAGGACCGTGCGTGCCCAGTTCTGGCTCTGGTTCCCGACGCGGAGTATCTCGCCGTTGCGGACGTACCAGACCGTGCCGTTGACGTCCCGGAGCCGGGTGACCCTCAGGCCGACCGCCTCGACGGTCCCGCTTGCCTCGCCGAGATCGACCGTGTCGCCGACGCCGTACTGGTCCTCGAGGATCATGAAGATCCCTGACAGGAAGTCCTTGACGAGGTTCTGGGCGCCGAACCCGAACGCGATGCCGAGGATGCCGGCGCTGGCGATGATCGGCGCGATGTCGGTGCCGAGCTGGGACAGCACCATCACGACGACAACGGCCAGGATCATGCCCGTCGCGACGCTCTTGAGCAGCGATCCCATCGTCTGGGCTCGCTGCTCCCGCCGCTGGTGGCTGCCTTGCTTGAGCCCGTCCAGAAACTCGCCGGCCCTGGAGTTGGCGATGACCCCGGGGACAGCGCCCTTGCTCGCGCGGGAGACGAGCCGATCGATCGATCTGCAGACGAACCACCGGAAGATCAGTCCTGAGACGATGATCAGGAGGATCGAGAGCGGCGCGGCGACGAACCAGTCGTACGCCTTGCCTGCGGGCAGGTCCCAGTTCACGTCGAGGGGTGGCATTCCTCCAGCCTACGGGTGGATACGATGGGGCCCATGAGGACTCCCGCCCGCCTGTTCGGACTTGCGCTTTCCTTCGTCGTCGTGTTCTTCGGCGGTGCGACTGCGGCCTTCGCCGCCGAGCCTGCCAGTCCCGCCTGGCCCGACGGCAAGGACCGTAGCGATCTCTGGCTGCTGGTCGTCTTCGGTGGCGGCACGGCCGGCCTGTTCGTCATCATCACGCTGTTTGCGCTGCTGACGGCCCGCAACAACTACGTCCCTCCGGCGCCCGGCAACGAGATCCACGTTCGCACGGACACCTCCGTCACCCCCCACCACTGACCCACCGCTCGCCGGGGACACTCCCCGCTGGGAGTGACGAGTTGCAGGCTCGCTTGGGCGTGTCGCCTGCAAGTTGTCACGCTCAGTGGAGTCCGCGTCAGTCCCAGCGTCTGCCGGGGTCCCAACGCCACCACCAGTCGGGTTTCTCGAGCGTCCAGGATCGTTCGGTCTGACGAGTCGCGTCGAGGTATGCCCGACGTATGCGTCCGACGGTCTTCCATCGATCCCGGTCCCTGTGGTCGAGTGCAGTGACGCGGCACACGACGGCTTTCGCGCGTTCGAATCGCTCCTCCCGCCGATTGTCGTCCGTATGATGCTCGGCCTCTCGATGGTGGGAACCGTCGGACTCGATGACGAGTCCCGTCGCAGGATCGATGAGGTCTGCGATCCCCAGGAGCTCGCCGGCGAGGTCGAAGACCGGGGCGTTCGGCAACAGGCCGTGGATGTCGGCGTCGAGTTCGGCCAGAAGGCGCGTGCGAGACTCCCACGGACTTGCGGATCGATCGGTGGCAAGGGTCAGCGCGTTCCTGACGCGGACGATCCCGCGCGTCTTGTGGTGTCTTTCGACGAGTCGGTGGAGATTCGCGAGTGTCGTACGGGCTTGGGGCACAAGTCTGGACACGCCCATGTCGATGATGACAACGGCTTCGCGAACATCACGTGCCTCCAGCGCTTGGTCGTACACAGCGCGCGCCAGCGTGGTGACCGGCACGTTCTCGAACATCAACGTCTCGTCCGCGAGGATCGACCGGCGAGTCGCGCGAATGCCGTCCCGGTGACGATGCTGTCCTCGCTCGGGGGTTGCCAACGTGACCGGCAACTTCTGGCCGTACCGGTCCAGTCCGTCGAGCATCATGTTGCCTTGCCACCGAGCGGAAGCCCATCCGGTGAGGAAGCTGCCGGCTGACAGGATCGGAATGACATGGCGCACACGATCAAGCGGGTCGTCAGGGTCCAGGTGGTCGGGGGCCACGACGCCGTAGTGCGGATGAGCCCATGGGCTCTGGGTGAGGTTCCACCGCGTGTGCTCGAGCTGAAGGGCATCGCGACGCGTCATGGGTCGAAGGTCAGACATCCAGCAAAGATGATGCCAACGCCCAAGCTGGAGAACCCTTGCGTGAGCCCCTTGTGTACGACCGTCACTCGTCCACAGCCATTCCCCACCGTGAGCGTGACGAGTTGCAGGTGACACGCCCATACGGGCCTGCAACTCGTCACTCCCAGCGGGGAGGTGGGCTAGAAGGCGGCTTGGGCCTTCAGGGCGCGGGCGAGGTCGTCACGGCCTTCGGAGACGTAGCGCTTCGCCGCCGGGTTGGCGGTCGTCGACGAGAGCCACGCATCGACCTTGTCGAGCGTCGCCTGCGAGGGGTTCGCCGACGGGAACAGGTAGATCAGCGCGACCTGCCCGATCCACACGCCCATGTCGTCGATGATCGTGGCGGCCATCTCGAGGTAGCGGTCGACGTACGGCTCGAGCACCTCGGCCTGGCCCGCGACCTGGAACGCGAGAGCCGCCTGGCGACGCGTCTCGTTGGGCGTCGACGGGTCGACCGCGGCGATCTGCCACGCCTCGGCCTTGGCCTCGGCGAGCGGCCGGATCGTCCGAGCCGCGACGGCGTTCTCCTGGCCGGAGATCGTGTTGTCCCGCTCGAGCTCCGCGGCGATCTCAGCCTCGTCGGCCGCGCCGATCCGTGCCAGCGCGGTGACGATCGTCCAGCGCAGGTCCGTGTCGACCGACAGTCCCTCGAGCGCCCCGTCGAGGAGCTCGCGCAGCCGCTCGGGCCCGGACGCGGCTGAGGCGTACGCGCGTACGAGGGCGAGCTGGTGGTCGCTGCCCGGTTCGGCAGCCTCCATCAGCGCGCGTACGCCGGACTCCCACCGCTCCTTGAGCTCGGGACGAGCGGCGTCGGACGTGAACAGGTTGATCGCGCTGAGGCCCTGCCGGAGGAGTGAGCCGACCGCGGTGAGGTCGGTCTCCGAGCCGACGCCGGCGAGCACCAGCGTGACGAAGTCCGACGAGGACAGCTCGGCGTCGCGGGTCATGTCCCACGCCGATCCCCAGCAAAGCGCCCGGGGGAGCGACTCCTCGAATGTCGCGATGCTCTCGATCAGCGTCGCGAACGAGCGCTCGTCGAGACGGATCTTGGCGTAGGTCAGGTCGTCGTCGTTGAGCAGGATGAGGTCGGGCTGCTTGGAGTCGATCAGCTCGGTGATCTGCGTCGACGCGCCGCGGATGTCGGTCTCCACGCGCTCCGTGCGCACGAGCTTGCCCTCGACCTGGTCGTACAGGCCGATCGCGATGCGGTGGCGGCGCAACGTCGGGTAGGCGTCGATCGCGGTCTGCTCGACGGAGAACGACGTGAAGTAGCCGTTCTCGTCCGTCTCGAACTCCGCATGCAGCGTGTTGACGCCCGACGTCTGCAGCCACTCCTCGGCCCACGCGTGCAGCTCGCGCCCCGACGCCTCCTCGAGCTCGGCGAGCAGGTCATTGAGCACGGTGTTGCCGTAGGCGTACTTGCCGAAGTACGCCCGCAGGCCCGCGAAGAAGTCCTTCTCGCCGACCCACGCGACGAGCTGCTTGAGCGCGGAGGCGCCCTTGGCGTACGTGATGCCGTCGAAGTTGGCCTCGACCGCGCGCAGGTCATAGTTGTCCGCCGCGATGGGGTGCGTCGAGGGCAGCTGGTCCTGGCGGTAGGCCCAGTTCTTGCGGGCGTTGGTGAAGCTCGTCCACGAGTCCGTGAATCGGGTCGCGTTGGTCGCCGAGTGCGACGCGGCGAACTCCGCGAACGACTCGTTGAGCCACAGGTCGTCCCACCACTTCATCGTGACGAGGTCGCCGAACCACATGTGCGCCATCTCGTGCAGGATCGTGTTGGCGCGCTGCTCGTATGCTGCGACGGTCTGCCGGCTGCGGAAGATCATCTCGTCGCGGAACGTCACGGCGCCGGCGTTCTCCATCGCGCCCATGTTGTACTCCGGCACGAACAGCTGGTCGTACTTGCCGAAGGGGTACGCCATCTCGAAGGCGCCCTCGAAGAACTCGAAGCCCTGCTTCGTGACCAGGAAGATGTCGTCCGCGTCGAGGTGCTCCACGACCGACTGGCGGCAGAAGATGCCGAGCGGGATCTCGTCGTACGCTCCGCGGTAGGAGTCGGTCACGGAGACGTACTCGCCAGCGATCAGCGCGGTGATGTAGGTCGACATGCGCTTGGTCGGCTCGAAGTGCCAGGTCGCCGTGCCCTCGCCGGCTGGGACAGGCTCGGGCGTGGGGGAGTTGGACACGACGGCCCACTCCGACGGCGCCGTGACGTGGAACGTGAACACGGCCTTGAGGTCGGGCTGCTCGAACGTCGCGAACACGCGGCGCGCGTCGGGCACCTCGAACTGCGTGTAGAGGTAGACGCGTTGGTCGACGGGGTCGACGAAGCGGTGCAGGCCCTCGCCGGAGCGCGAGTAGGCGCACGTGGCGTCGACGACGAGCTCGTTGCTCTCGGCCAGCCCGGTGAGGGCGATGCGGTTGTCGATGTATGCCGAGGGGTCGACCGGAGCGCCGTTGAGCGTGATCGAGGAGATCTCGGCGTCGACGAGGTCAACGAAGGTCGCGGCCCCAGGGGTCGCGCCGAACCGGATCGTGGTGATCGACCCGAAGCGGGTGTCGGAGTCGAGGGTGAGGTCGAGCTGCACGTCATACGTCTCTGTGGAAACGATCGAGGCGCGCTCGCTGGCTTCTTCGCGGGTGAGATTGGTACCAGGCATGTTCGTCATGCTTTCACGCGACCGTTCCACGGACGAAGCGGGTTGAGCTCACGATCTCAGGCAGGATGGGCACATGGAAATCCCGTTTGCCGAGTCAGAGCGCTCCACCGTGGGCATCGAGTGGGAGCTCGCGCTCGTCGACTCGGACTCCGGGGACCTCCGCCAGGTGGCGCAGACCGTGCTCGACGCGGTCGCGCCGGACGGGGGTGGCGAGCATCCGCACATCCGCCAGGAGCTGCTGCTCAACACCGTCGAGATCGTCTCCGGGATCTGCCACACCGTGCGTGAGGCGGGCGCGGACCTCGAGCGGGCGATCGAGGAGATCCGCACCGTGACCGACCCCTTGCGGGTCGAACTGATGTGCGCCGGCACCCATCCGTTCGCCGCGTGGGACCACCAGAAGGTCACCGACAAGCAGCGGTACGCCACGCTGATCGACCGCACCCAGTGGTGGGGCCGCCAGATGCTGATCTACGGGGTCCACGTCCATGTCGGCATCGAGGACCGCGACAAGGTGCTGCCGATCAGTCGCGCACTGCTGACGTACTACGGCCACCTCCAGGCGCTCAGCGCGTCGTCGCCGTTCTGGGGTGGCAAGGAGACCGGGTACGCCTCCAACCGCGCGCTGATGTTCCAGCAGCTGCCGACCGCAGGGCTGCCGTTCCAGTTCGAGGAGTGGAGCCAGCTCGAGGGCTACGTCGACGACATGATGCACACCGGCGTCATCGACGTGTTCGACGAGATCCGATGGGACCTGCGGCCTTCTCCCAAGTTCGGCACTCTGGAGGTACGCGTGTGCGACGGGATCCCCTCGATGGCCGAGCTGCTGAGCATCTCGGCGCTCACGCACTGCCTCGTCGAGCACTTCTCGTCCGAGCTCGATGCCGGCCGCGAGCTGCCGACGGTGCCGCCATGGTTCGCGCAGGAGAACAAGTGGCGCTCCGCCCGCTACGGCATGGACGCGATCCTGATCCTCGACAAGCACGCCGAGGAGGAACTCGTCACGACCCACCTGCACCGCGTCCTGGAGCAGCTCGCTCCCGTCGCGGAGCGCCTCAAGTGCACCGACGAGCTCGCCGGGATCCACGACATCATCTCGGGCGGCGCGTCCTACCAGCGCCAGCGCAGAGTTGCTGCGATGCATGGCGGTGAGCTCGATGCCGTGGTCGGATCCCTCGTCGAGGAAATGCGAGCGGGTCGTCCGTTGTTGAAATTTCCATGACCTTTACTGACACCGTCCCGTCCGCGACCGCCTCGACCTCGACCGAGGCGGTCGATTTCTGGTTCGACCCGTTGTGCCCGTTCGCCTGGATCACCTCGCGCTGGATGCTCGAGGTCGAGCAGGTCCGCGACGTCCACACGACGTTCCACGTCATGAGCCTCTCGGTGCTCAACGCCGACAAGGACGTCGACCAGCGCTACAAGGACATGCTGGAACGCGGCTGGGGCCCCGTACGCCTCGCGATCGCCGTCGAGCAGGCCCACGGCACCGAGGCGCTGCGGCCGTTCTACACCGCGATCGGCACCAAGCACCACAACGAGGGACGCGAGTTCGACAAGGCGCTCTACGAGGAGGTGCTCGAGGAGATCGGCCTGCCGATGGACCTGGCCAACGCCGCCGAGGACGCGTCGCTCGACGACGCGGTGCGCGCCTCGCACCAGGACGGCATCGAGCGGGTCGGCGAAGAGGTCGGCACCCCGGTCATCTCGATCGGCGGCACGGCATTCTTCGGCCCCGTGCTCCAGAGCATCCCGCGCGGTGAGGTCGCCGGCTCGGTGTTCGACGGCGCGCGACTGCTCGCGAGCTACCCGGACTTCTTCGAGCTCAAGCGCACCCGCAAGGGCGAGCTGAATTTCAACTGAACGTCACGTGGTCTCGATACACCCGCTCGTTCCGCCCCCTACTCGCAGAGCTCCTGGGGGGACCCCCAGCGGGCACTCGACCAGCTTTCCACCGCTGGTCGAGTGAGCCCGAGGAACGAGGGCTCGTATCGAGACCAATCAACGCCACTAGGCTCTTGGCATGACGCTTCACCCGCAGTCCCGCGCACTGCTCGACGCGCTCGGACCATCCTCGTACGGCTCGCTGGGCGAGACGTACGAAGAGGTCCGGGCGACGGCGCGGGCCGCCGCGCTGGCGAGCACCGACCGGATCGGCCTCGACGACGTGAGCGACGTCGACGCCGACGGTGTGACATGTCGCCTCTACCGCCCACGCCAGGGCGCTCCGGTGGCGCTGTACGTGCACGGTGGCGGCTGGGTGCTGCACGACCTCGAGACGCACGACAGCTTCTGCCGCTACCTCGCCCACACCACCGGCTGGGCGCTGTTGGCGGTCGACTACCGGCGGGCGCCGGAGCATCCCTACCCGGCGCCGCTCGACGACGTGCAGACCGCCGCGAGGTGGCTGCGTACGCATGACCGTGAGCACCGCGTCGACGGGTCGTTCCTGCCGGCGATCGGCGACTCGTCAGGCGCCAACCTGGTTGCCGGGCTGGCCGTGCGTGAGCCGGCCGCCATCGACTTCCAGGTGCTGATGTACCCGCCGGTCGACCGCCGCGCCGACCTGGACGGCCCCGACGACAACGCGGCGCTCGAGCGCGAAGCGATGGAATGGTTCTGGAAGTCGTACGCTCCCGGCGACGCCGGGGACCTCCCGGAGGTGTCGGTCGTCAACGCGACCAACCTGGCCGACCACCCGCCCGCGCTCCTCGTGACGAACGAGCACGACCTGTTGCGGGACCAGGGCGAGGCCTACGCTGCCCAGCTGGCTGAGGCTGGCGTCGACGTGACGGCGTTCCGCGCTCTGGGGATGGTGCACTCCTACTGGCGGCAACCGGCCATCTTCGATGCCTCGCGGACCAGCGTGACGATGGTCGGGGCGTTGCTCGACGCCCGTCGGGCGCGCACACGCTGACTGGCATACTGGGCGCGTGAGTGGGGACCTGCGACTGTCGAGCAAGCGCACCCAGGCTCTCCGCAAGAAGGTCTCCGAACGTCCTCGCCTGATCGTCCTGCCGTTCGTCGGACTCGTACTGGTCGTGCTGCTCGCCTTCCTGCCGGACCCGCCGACGTTCGTGTCGCTGCTCGTCCTGGTCGCGGGAACGTTCCTGATCCCTCGCATCGCGGACACACCGTCCTACTCGTACGGGCTGCCGGGTGTCCCCGACGGTCCACCGAAGCCGAGCCGCATCCCGGTGGAGGCCCACACGTGGGTCAGCCTCACCGCCGCTGCGATCGCGGTGGCGCTGACGATCCTCGATGCCCCCTGGCCGGCGTTCGCGGCACTGGCGGCCCTGGCGGCGGCCGCGTGGCTCGCCTGTGCGGCGACGATGCTCCGCTACCTGCGGCACGGCCGGAGGGTCCGCCACGCCCTCGAGGCGTACGCGCCGACCATCGCGATGGGGTTCGCCGGGCGATCCGGTGGCCCGTGGCAGCTGCGCATGTGGGAGCCCTACCTGCTGCGGTCGGGCGAGCGTTGCGTCGTCATCACGTTGAACGAGAAGTACCTCCCGCTGATCCTCGAGGGCGCCGACCTGAAGTCGCCGCTCGTCCAGCTCGGGTCGCGGGGCGTACGCGATCTCGACTCGCTGTACGTGCCGTCGTTGCGGGCGGTGTTCTATGTCCAGAACGCACAGGCCAACAGCGGTTTCATGGCGCACACCCATCTGACCCACGTGTGGCTCAACCACGGTGACTCGGACAAGCCGGCCAACTTCAACCCCCGCCATGCCCTGTACGACCTGCTGGTCGTGTGCGGGCAGGCCGGCATCGACCGCTACGAGCGCCACGGCATCCATGTCGAGCCCGAGAAGTTCCGGGTCCTCGGGCGGCCGCAGGCTTCAGGGGTCGTCCCGGCACGCGGTCCCATCGCCGAGCTGAAGCCCAAGACCGTGCTCTACGCGCCGACCTGGCACGGTGTCGACGAGACGGTCAACTTCTCCTCGCTGGAGCGGGGCCCGGAGATCGTACGTGCGCTGATCGAGCGCGATGTCGAGGTCATGTTCCGGCCGCACCCCCTGAGCTATCGCTGGCGCCGTCGCCGCGCGGCGATCAAGGAGATCCGCGGCATCATGCGGGCCGACCGCGAGGCGACCGGACGCCATCACCGGTTCGGCAACACGGTCGACAAGATCTGGAGCGTCGTGGACTGTGCCAACAAGTCCGACGCCCTGATCTCGGACGTGTCCAGCGTCGTGTCCGACTTCCTGCAGTCCGAGAAGCCCTATGCCATGACGAGCATGCGGTCCGGGGTCGAGGAGTTCCGCGAGGAGTTCTCGGTCGCCCAGACCGGCTACGTGCTGCTGGGTGACCTGTCCAACCTCGACGAGGTGCTGGACGACCTCCTCGAGCGCGATCCGCTGGCCGCAGCACGTGCTGAGCGCAAGCGCTACGTGCTCGGCGACTTCGTCGGCGACGAGTCGGCCGAGGCGTTCGCCGCGTTCGTACGCGACCTGGTCCGAGGTGCCTGACCGTGCCGTCATACGAACTGAAAGACTGAGCACATGCGCGTCCACATCGGCTCCGACCACGCCGGCTTCGAGCTCAAGACCCACCTGATCGCCTGGCTCACCGACAACGGCTACGAGCCGGTCGACCATGGCGCACACGCCTACGACGCCGAGGACGACTACCCGCCGTTCTGCATCGATGCGGCGACCGCAGCTGTTGCCGAGCCCGGCTCGCTGGCCATCGTGATCGGCGGATCCGGCAACGGCGAGCAGATCGCGGCCAACAAGGTCAAGGGCGCCCGCGCCGCGCTCGGCTGGAGCACCGAGACCGCGTCGCTCGCACGCCAGCACAACGACGCCCAGGTGCTCGCTGTGGGAGGGCGCATGCACACCGCCGAAGAGGCGATCGCGATCGTCGAGACGTTCCTGACGACGCCGTGGAGCCACGCCGAACGTCACCAGCGCCGGATCGACATGCTGCTCGCCTACGAAGAGACCGGCGAGCTTGCCTGAGGGGCATACGCTCCACCGCCTCGCGGACGAGCTCCGCACCGCGTACGGCGGACGCGCCGTCACGTCCTCGAGCCCGCAGGGCCGGTTCGCCGCCGAGGCCGCTCGCCTCGACGGGCACGTGCTCGAGGGCGCCGAGGCGTGGGGCAAGCATGTCTTCGTGTCGTTCGCGGACCTGCCGGAGCAGGTGCACGTCCACCTCGGTCTCTACGGCACGTTCATCGTCACGCCCGGCGCGGGGCTGCCGGTCGTTGGCCAGGTGCGGTGGCGGATGGAGGCGGGGTCGACGGCCGACCTCCGTGGCCCCAATGTCTGCCAGCTGCTGACGCCCCCGGAGGTCGATGCGCGCATCGCGCGGCTCGGCCCCGACCCGCTGCGCCCCGACGCTGACCCCGATCGCGCCTGGCACCGGATCCACCGGTCGACCGTGCCGATCGCCTCCCTGCTCATGGATCAGGCCGTGCTGGCGGGTGTGGGCAACGTCTATCGTGCGGAGGTCCTGTTCCGCAACGAGGTGGCGCCGATGACTGCCGGTCGTCGCATCACGCGCAGGAGCTGGGACGCCATGTGGGTCGACCTCGTGGAGCTCATGCGCGAGGGCGTGCGTACCGGTCGCATCGACACCGTCCGGCCCGAGCACGAGCCGGAAGCCATGGGACGCCCGCCGCGGGCCGACGACCACGGGGGAGAGGTGTACGTCTACCGGCGCGACGGGCAGCCCTGCCTCGTGTGTGGCACGCCCGTACGTCGCCGGGTTCTCGCCGGAAGAAACTTGTTTTGGTGCGCCACCTGTCAACATCGTGGATAGGCTCGATCCTGTGACAACTGGCCTGCGGCGAGCGCTGCCCCCGGTGGCGAGCTACATCGACGACCGCATCGTCCGATGGCGCACCGGCACGAGCGAGGGACAGTTCGCGGTCCTCGCGGCCCTGCTGCTCATGTCCACCGGCATCATGCTGGTGTCGCTGTTCAGCTACAACACGTTTCCGGCCGCGACGTTCGTGATCCCGATGCTGCTCGGCTCGATGGCCCTGCGCTACCGGACCCTGCTGCTTCTCGTGCTGTTCGTCGTGGTCGCCACCGCGGTCACGGTGACGAAGGAGACCGTCCAAAGCGGCATGACCACCGGACGGGTCAGCACGCTGACGGTCATGGCACTCGTCGCGATCATCGTGTTGTTCGAGTCCAGCCGTCACCGCAGCGGCCTGCCGGGCCGGCTCGGCGAGGCGATGCTGGTCGAGCTGAAGGACCGGCTCCAGGCCCAGGGCGTCGTGCCGACGCTGCCGGAGGGCTGGAAGTCGCAGTCCGCGATGCTGTCGGCCGGGGGTGCCAAGTTCGCCGGTGACTTCCTCGTCGCCAACCTGTCAGAGGACGAGACCAAGCTCGAGATGGTCCTCGTCGACGTCTGCGGCAAGGGCGTGGCCGCAGGCACCCAGTCGCTGCAGTTCGCGGGCGCCCTCGGCGGCCTCATCGGCGCGCTGCCCCCGCTCGGACTGTTCGCTGCCGGCAACGACTTCCTGATCCGCCAGAACTGGGACGAGGGCTTCGCCACGGCGGTGCATGTCCTCGTCGACCTGAAGACGGGCGGCTATTCCATCATCAACGCCGGGCACCCGCCCGCGCTCCGCTGGAACTCCGCGACCTCGGTCTGGGATGTCGACGGTGCGCGCGGCACGGCGCTGGGCATCATGAAGCGCCCGGACTTCCACCAGACCACGGGCCGGCTCGAGGTCGGTGACGCCCTGATGTTCTACACCGACGGGGTCGTCGAGTCGCGCACGCAGGACTTCACAGCTGGCATCGAGTGGCTGCGCACGGAGGCCGCTGCGGTCGTCTCGACCGGGTTCGACCAGGCACCGCGACGCATCCTCAAGCTGGTCAGCTCAGGGGACGACGACCGCGCCGTCCTGATCCTCAGTCGCCCCGGGGTTCCGGCCCAGTTGGTTGAGGAAACTGAGTCTTCAGCATCGCGTCCCAACCCCGTGCTCCCATGAGGGCGCGACTGCGGATCGAGAGCGTCGCCGACGGCGTCACGGTGTAACGGATCCTTGGCCGCCGCACGCTCAGTGACTTCTCGATGACCTTCGCGACCGCGTCAGGCCCGCCACCCAGCCGGCGCATCGGACCGGAGTAGACCTCCTTCGTCGCCTTGGCCACCTCGGCGTTGAAGTCGGCGTAAGGGCCGTCGCTGTTGCCGTCCATCGAGGCCACCGCGGCGTTCTCGAAGTTCGTCGTGATGAGGCCCGGCTCGACGAGCACGACCTTGACGCCGAACCCGGCGACCTCGAAGCGCAGCGCATCGGACAACGCCTCCACGGCGTACTTCGTCGCGTGGTAGGCCCCGCCGCCGGGGAACACGAGCCGGCCGCCCATCGATGAGATGTTGACGATGCGTCCCGCGTGCTGCGTGCGCATCGCCGGCAGGACGAGCTGACACATCCGCAGGAGCCCGAACACGTTTGTCTCGAACTGTCGGCGTACGTCCTGCAGGTCGAGCGTCTCGACGGCGCCGGACTGCGAGTAGCCGGCGTTGTTGACGAGGGCGTCGATGCGCCCGGACTCGCCGAGCACCGTGTCGACGGCCGAGGACATCGACTCCTCGCTCGTGACGTCGAGTGCCAGGGTGCGACAGCCCGCCGACGCGAGGTCCGCGAGCGTTTCTGGCTTGCGGGCCGTGGCGTAGACGCTCCAGCCCGCACGCGCCAGACGGGCGGCCGTGGCCTCCCCGATGCCGGACGAGCAGCCGGTGATGAGCACGGTTCGGGCGGGATTGCGATCGGTCATGCCGCTCAGTATGGCCGCGAGACCGTGATTACGATACGAAGATGCCCGATGACCCGGAGCCCATACGATTCGCCGATGTCGCCGAGGCGGAGGGCTGGTACGAGGCACACCACACCGACACCGATCGCGCCTGGTTCGTCATCGCCAAGAAGGGCTCGGCTCTCCAGACGCCGACGTTGGCGGAGCTGCTCGACCTCGCTCTCGCCTACGGCTGGATCGACGGTCAGAGGCGAAGGCTCGACGACGAGGCGTACTGCCAGTCGTACGGGCCGCGGCGTGCGCGCAGCCCGTGGTCGCAGATCAACCGCGACAAGGTCGCGGCGTTGACCGCTGCCGGGCGGATGCGCCCCGCAGGGCTCGCCGAGGTCGAACGGGCCAAGCAGGACGGCCGGTGGGACGCCGCGACGGCGAGCCCGTCAACGGCCGAGGTGCCCGAGGACTTCCTGGCGGCTCTTGAGGCGAGCCCGGCAGCGAAGGAGTTCTTCGGGACCCTCAACAAGCGCAACACGTTCGCGGTCTACTACCAGCTCCATCACGCCAAGCGGCCCGAGACCCGCGCCCGACGGATCGAGAAGCTCATCTCGATGTTCGAGCGCGGGGAGACCTTGCACTGACCTACCAGGTCCGGTCGACCTTGCGGTGGTAGTGCGTGCCGGCCTTGCCGCCCGCCAACGCCGCGAGCAGCGTCGCGAACAACGCCGCGGCGATCGTGACGGCACCGCCGAGCGTCAAGTCGTCCGTCGGGATCGGCACGTCCGGGATGTCGACGCGGTTCATGACGTCGTACTCAGACCCGTACACGGCGCCGATGACCGCGGCGATCACGACGACGAGCAGGCTGATGAGCCACACGGCCCAGCCCTGTCGCGTGCCGTCGAACCGCGACATGCGGCCGGCGACGTACCCACCGGCATAGAAGCTGATCAGCAGCACCACGAGCAGCACGATCGCTGCGCCGATGCTGATCTCGCCGCTCTGCCGCTCGAGGTCGGACTGGGTGATGTCCCTGGCGTCTCCCACCGCCGCGGCGATCGCGCTGATGATGCTCGACAGCAGGACCGCCATGCCGACTGCCACGAGCCAGCCGAAGAAGCCGGCGCCGATGTTCATGCCGCCCCACTCCTCGCGGCGAATCTGCTCGACCTCGGCGACCCGCTCTTCCGGGTCGTCGTACACCGTGCGGTCGTCCACATCGCGTGTGCGGGTGTCCCGGTCGTCGTCGTGGTGCTCGCGCTTGTCCCTGGTCCAGATCATGGCCGTCTCCTGTCTGCAGCGCGCATGCGCGCCAACCGTCCCTCACGAGGAGGCTTGCCGGCGGAGTACCCAGTTCGCAGGAATTTCACGCTCGAGGAGGAGCGTGATGGAGCGGACGACGATCCCTTATCCGGCGCCTGCGGCGCGAGGGAGGGGCCCATGAGTCCTGTCGTCCGCAGACGAGCGCCTGCGGCGCGATGGAGCGGACGACGATCCCTTATCCGGCGCCTTCGGCGCGTCGGAGGGGCCCATGAGTCTCGTCGTCCGTCGACGAGCGCGTGCGGCGCGATGGAGCGGACGACGATCCCTTATCCGGCGCCTGCGGCGCGAGGGAGGGGCCCATGAGTCTCGTCGTCCGCAGCGGACGACTACGTCGTGAAGAGAGCGGACGACGAGACTCGAACTCGCAACATTCTGCTTGGAAGGCAGAGACTCTAACCAATTGAGTTACGTCCGCGAAGCCTTGCGGCAACGACATCCATCTTGCCACATGGCCTGCGCAGATCAGGCGCCGGTACGCACGACGAGGTCGGCGTGGCGACGCGTCTCCTCGGACGTGAAGTGTGCCGCCTCCTGGGCCGCCCACATGTCCCAGAAAGGGGCAAACGTGTCGCCGTCGCGTGCCAGCGCACGCTGCTTGCGGACGTCGACCGGTGCCTCGACCCAGATCAGCAGGCTCAGGAACGGCCGGATGACCGCCGCGCCACTGCCCACCCCATCGATGATCAAGGTCGGGGCCGGGGGCACGTACAGCGTGGGCCCCGGACGGTCATTGACCCAGTCCCAGCGCGCGGCCTTGCCGATCTGGTCGATGGCGATCGCGTCGAGGATGCCGCGGACCATCGGGGGAGTCGCGGCCAGCCCGTGCCAGCCGGGGTAGAGGTCCTCGAGGTGGAGCACTGCGGCGCCGGCGACCTCGGCGAGCTGGTCGGCGAGGCTCGTCTTGCCCGATCCGCTCGGTCCGTCGACCGCGACGACGGTCGTCGAGCCGCACGCGGGCTGCCGTTCGCGGATCAGGGCGACGATGTCGTCGTACCGGTGCGAGGTCACGGGGCAAGTGTCCACTAGACTGACGCGGCTACGGGATGTAGCGCAGCTTGGTAGCGCATCCGCTTTGGGAGCGGAGGGTCGCAGGTTCAAATCCTGTCATCCCGACTTTTGACTTCAGACGTACGTCCGCGGTCCGGCCGAGACTCGATTCGGGGCTTCTTGGCGCTCATGAGAGACTGGTACGTCGCTGTATTTGCCCGACGTACGTCGGCCGCAGCCCCCAACCGTCAAGCATCGAGATCATGCAGGAGATCAGTCACGTGAAGAGCACCACCGAGACACTGAGCCCCACCCGGATCAAGCTCACCATCGAGGTGCCGTTCGAGGAGTTCAAGCCCAGCCTCGATGCTGCCTACAAGACCATCGGCTCGCAGATCACGATCCCCGGCTTCCGCAAGGGCAAGGTCCCCGCGGCGATCGTCGACCAGCGCGTCGGCCGCACCGCAGTCCTCGACGAGGCCATCAACTCCGCGCTGCCCGGCTGGTACAGCCAGGCCCTGCAGGACACCAAGATCCAGCCGCTGAGCCAGCCCGACATCGACCTGTCGAAGTTCGAGGACGGCGAGCCCATCGAGGTCACGGCCGAGCTCGACGTACGTCCTGAGCTCGAGCTGCCCGACGTCTCGACGATCGAGGTCACGGTCGAGGACGCCGCCGTCACCGACGACGACGTCGAGGAGCAGCTCACGGCGCTCCGCGAGCGCTTCGCGACGTTCGCCGAGGTCGACCGGGCCGCTGCCGAGGGCGACTTCCTGACGATCGACCTGTCGGCGTCGCAGAACGGCGAGGACATCGAGGCCGCCCAGGCCGAGGGCATGCCCTACACGATCGGTCGCGCCACGATGCTCGACGGCCTCGACGAAGCCGTCATCGGCCTCAAGGCCGGCGAGACCAAGACGTTCACGACCAAGCTCGTCGGCGGCGACCTCGCCGGCCAGGACGTCGAGGTGACCGTCACGGTCAAGGACGTCAAGGAGCAGCAGCTCCCCGAGCTCGACGAGGAGTTCGCCCAGACCGCGTCGGAGTTCGACACGATCGAGGAGCTCCGCGCCGACCTGACGGACCGGGTGACCCGTGGCAAGCGCATGGAGCAGGCCAACGAGGCTCGCGACCTGGTCCTCGACGAGATCGTCAGCAAGATCGACGCACCGCTGCCGGAGAACCTCGTGACCGAGGAGATCGACAGCCGCCGCCAGCAGATCGAGCAGCAGCTCGCGATGGCCGGTGTCGAGTTCCAGACCTACCTCGACGACGAGAAGCAGACGATCGACGAGTTCGAGGCCGACCTCGAGAAGCGCGTGCGCGACTCGCTGATCGCGCAGTTCGTGCTCGACCAGATCGTCGCCAACGAGGAGTTCGGCATCGACGACGCCGAGCTGTCGCAGCACATCATGCGTCGCGCCCAGCAGTCGGGCGAGGACCCCAACGCGTACATCCAGCACATCATGGAGCACAACCACGTGCCCGAGATGGTGAGCGAGGTGCTGCGCGGCAAGGCGCTCGCATCGCTCGTCGAGTCCGCCAAGGTCACCGACAAGTCGGGCAACGCCATCGAGCTGTCCAAGCTGCGGGCCGACGGCACCTACGCCGAAGAGGGCGACGACGCCGAGGCTCCCGCCGACGCGTGACGCATGACTCCCCGCGGGGAGTTCATTTTCGGTTCGGATACCGGCAGTATGTACGTATGCCCGATGAACCTGCACGGACGACTGACGTCGCGGCGCTGGCTCTGGACTACAGCGACCGCCTGATCGTCGGCACCGTCCGCGAGTTGCACGCGGCCGTCTCGTCGCGCGTGTTCAAGGCGACGCGCGTCGTGGGTGGCCACGTGCCGGAGTCGCTGCACGACGCCGTCGTGACGTCGGTCTACGGCGCGATCTCGGGCGTCCTGCGCGTCTCGAGCGGCTCAGTGCGGGCACTCGCGACGCGCGGCATCGGCCGGCCCATCGAGGACACCCGTCGCGGCCGGCTCGTCGTCGCGGCGGTCAACGGCCTCATCGGCGACGAGCTCCGCATGCTCGACGACCCCCAGGCCATCACGATGGCGATCCGCCACGAGGGGCAGGACGTGCCAGCGACGTCGTGGCCGCTCGCCGAGGCGTTCCGCGACGGCACGAGCCACCCCGTCGTGTTCCTGCACGGGTTGTGCGAGAACGACGAGTCGTGGACCAACGGCGCCAAGGTGCACGGCACGACGTACGCCGAACGGATCCTCGCCGAGACCGACGGCACGCCGGTCATGATCCGCTACAACACCGGCCTGCACATCTCCGAGAACGGCAAGCACCTCGACGTTCTGCTCCAGCAGCTCGTCGAGTCCTGGCCCGTGCCGGTCAGCCGCATCACCCTGATCGGTCACTCGATGGGTGGGCTCGTGGCCCGAGCGGCGACCAACCACGCGACGGCCTCCGGTCAGACGTGGCAGCACCTCGTACGCGATGTGGTCTGCCTCGGCACCCCCCACGCGGGCGCCAACCTGGAGAAGGTTGCGCACCTCGGATCACGCCTGCTGAGGTTCTGGCCCGAGTCGGCCCCGTTCAGCTCGATCCTCGAGAGCCGGTCGGCCGGCATCGTCGATCTACGCCACGGCTACATCACCAAGGACGAGTGGGAGGGTCAGGACCTCACGGGTCAGTGGGGCCTCGACCGCATCGCCGCTGCGCCGCTGCCGCACGCGGAATACCACTTCGTCGCAGCCACGCTCGGTGCCTCGCAGCGGCATCCGCTGAGCGCCGTCCTGGGTGACCTGCTGGTCCACTTCTCATCGGCGACAGGCGTCGGGCGTGCGGGGCCGATCGTCGACGGTGCCACGTTCGAGTACCTGCCGAGCGCGCACCACTTCGCCCTCCTCAACCATCCCCAGGTGGGAGACTGGCTCGTCGAGTGGCTCAACTCCCGCACGCGCAACCTGCGTGCACTGCCGGCCGCACCGCGGCGCGCCTGAGCCACTCGCACACCGAAAGGCTGATCCATGGGGCAACCCCCACTCGAGTCGACGACCCACATCGCCGCGACACCTGACGACGTGTGGGTCGCAGTGTCGGACGTCAAGGCGATGCCACGTCGCAGCCCGGAGCTGGTCGGCATGTGGCTGCTCGGCAAGCCACGCGTCGGCCGCCGGGGCATCAACCTCAACCGTCGCAAGGGCTTCCTGTGGCCGACGTTCAGCCGCATCACTCAGTGGAAGCCGCCGGCCAACGACAACGGCCGAGGGGCGTTCCGGTTCCACGTGTGGCCGACGAACGTCGACTGGTCGTACGAGATCGAGCCCTCTGACAGCGGCACTCAGCTGACCGAGCGGCGCACGGCGCTGCCCAACCCGTCGCTGAGCGTGCGGCTGGCTGCCAAGTACGCACTCGGCGGCGCCGACGCCCACGACGCCGAGCTGCGCGAGGGCATGGGCCGCACACTCGCCGCGATCAAGGCCGAGGTCGAGCACTCACTTCAGCGATAGGGCTTTTCAGCGATAGAGCTCCTCGTCGATGGTCGCGAGCCGCGACGGGTGCACGCGATCACCCAGTCCGTAGAAATGCTGGAAGCTCATGATCAGCGGCCGCCAGCGATCCGGGTCGATGCGATGTGCGGTGCCTGGCATACGGATCGCGTCGTGCACGTGCACGCGGCTGACCTGCACATCGAACAGCAGGATCCCGTCATCGACCGGGTGCAGGTCGACGACGTGCGCCTCGAGGTTGACCGGGCACTCCGCGATTCGGTCGGCGGCGACGGTGTCTGACTGCAGCGCGGTCAATCCCGCGCGGCCGAACTTGTCAGACTCGTGGCGGTAGCCGCGCTCGGCCTTCGCAGGTGGCACGTCGAACCGTCCCGTGGTCAGGGCGAGCCGGTCGACCTCGGTCACCAGGTCGACGGAGGGCAGGTTGAGCACGCAACCGAGGTTGCGCTGCAGGTTGGCCGCGGTCTGCGACCGGGCACCGATGCCCAGCACACCGGTGTGGCCGAGCCAGAATGCCGATGACATCGGCATGATGTTGCTGCTGCCGTCGGGATTGACCGAGGTCACGAGCACGACCGGCGTGCCGAAGTAGAGGATCGCCGGGTCGATCACGGTGTGCGGGTCACGGGTCTGCGTGGAGATGGTCACGCATCCAGCGTGCTGGACTTGCGGCGGCTTGACCGGCGGGTTTCGGACCTGGCGTTTGCGGTCGCAAGGCGCGCGTCAGCGGGCGTAACCCACGCGTCAGCGGAGGTCAGCGGTCGACGAGGGTGAGCTCGAAGGCGTAGAGATCGGGGCGGTACGCGTGGCGGCCGTACTCGACGGCGCGGCCGGCGTTGTCGTACGCCGTGCGGGCCATCGTGAGCAGGGGAGCGCCCTTCTTCTCTCCGAGCAGCGCGGCCTCCTCGGCCCCTGCGCCGCGCGCGCCGATGCGCTGACGGGCGACCCGCATGAGGATGCCCGACGACCGCATGTGCGCGTAGAGGCCGACCTTCTCCAGGTCGACGGCGTCCAGGTCGACGACGTCGACTGGGATGAAGTTGTGCATCAGCGCCAACGGCTGCGTGCCGACGAATCGCAGCCGCTCGAGGGACCAGACGTCATCGCCGATGTTGAGCTGGAGCTCGTGGGCGACGTCCTCCTCGGCGGCGACCTTGCCGACCGCCAGCACCTCGGTGCGCGGTTTCTGGCCTGCGGCGCTGAGGTCGTCGAACAGGCTGGTCAGCTCGACCGAGCGGCGGATCTTGCCGTGCACGACCTGGGTGCCAACGCCGCGCTTGCGCACCAGCATGCCCTTGTCGACCAGCACCTGGATGGCCTGGCGCATCGTGGGCCGGGACAGCCCGAGGTCCTTCGCGAGCGCGATCTCGTTCTCGATGCGCTCACCGGGGGCGATCTCGCCGGTCAGGATCGCCTTCTCGAACTGTTCGGCCACCTGGAAGTACAGCGGGACGGGGCTCGATCGGTCGAGCGTGAACCTGGGTCCTGGCATGCGGACAATGTATCGACTCATGACTAGACGTCAATATGTCAGGACAAAGGGTTGACAGCAGATGTGAGTGGAGACACACTCGTCCTTGATAGTTTGTCAGCACAAACCCGAAGAGGATCAGCATGACCGCGAGCGATCTGCACCTGACCGGCACCCGAGTGGCCGGTGCCCCCATCTCATGGGGGGTGTGCGAAGTTCCTGGCTGGGGCTACCAGCTCCCGGCCGAGCGGGTCATGGCCGAGATGGAGCGGCTGGGGCTCACCGCGACCGAGTTCGGGCCTGACGGGTTCCTCCCGGACGAGCCCGAGGCCCGCAAGACGTTCCTCGAGACGTACAACCTGCAGGCCGTCGGCGGGTTCGTGCCCGTCGTGCTGCACGACTCGGCCCACGACCCCATGAGTGAGGTCGACACCTTCATCGACGCCTGCGTCGCGACCGGCGCCGGCGTCGTCGTGCTCGCCGCCGCGACGGGCGTCGACGGCTACGACGACCGCCCTGTGCTGGACGACGTCCAGTGGAAGACGCTGCTGACGAACCTCGACCGCATCGCCGACCACGCCGCCGAGCGCGGCGTCGTCGCTGTGGTCCATCCGCACATCGGCACCCTCGTGGAGAGCGCCGAGGACGTCCAGCGCGTCGTGGACGGCTCGCACATCGGCTTCTGCATCGACACCGGCCACCTCGCCGCTGCGGGCGCGGACCCCGTCGCGATCACGCTGGCCAATCTCGACCGGGTCAAGCACGTCCACCTCAAGGACGTCGACACCGCCAAGGCCGCCAAGGTCGTGGCCAAGGAGATCACGTTCTCCGACGCGGTCGCCGACGGCATGTGGCAGGTGCTGGGGGAGGGCGACGTCGACATCCGCGCGATGATCGAGGCGCTCGAAGGTGCTGGCTACGACGGCTGGTACGTCCTGGAGCAGGACGTCATGTACAAGGACGGCGAGCCCGAGGGTGAAGGCCCCATCGCCAACGTCCGCGCCAGCCTCGACTTCGTGAAGGCTGTTCTGGCGTGACAGAAAAATTTGAGCTCATCACGATGGGGCGCGTCGGCGTCGACATCTATCCCGAGCAGGTCGGCGTCCACCTCGAGGACGTCACCTCGTTCGCCAAGTTCCTCGGCGGCAGCTCGACGAACGTGGCCGTGGCTGCCGCGCGGCTGGGCCACCGGGTCGCGACCATCACGCGTACGGGCGACGATCCGTTCGGCCGGTTCATCCACACCGCGTTGCAGGGCTTCGGCGTCGACGACACGTGGGTGACCCCGGTCGCCGGGCTGCCGACGCCGGTCACGTTCTGCGAGATCTTCCCGCCCGACGACTTCCCGCTGTACTTCTACCGCGAGCCCAAGGCGCCGGACCTGGAGATCAACGTCGACGAGCTCGACTACGACGCGATCCGCGCCGCTGAAGTCTTCTGGATCACCGGGACCGGCCTGTCACAGGAGCCGAGCCGCTCCGCACACCTCGCCGCCCTCGAGGCGCGCGGGAAGCGTGGCATCACGGTGCTCGACCTCGACTACCGCCCGATGTTCTGGGAGTCGGCCGAGGCCGCGACCGCCCAGATCCAGGCCGCGCTCCCACACGTCACGGTGGCCGTCGGCAACCGCGAGGAGTGCCAGGTCGCGATCGGTGAGACCGATCCGCAGGCCGCCGCCAAGGCACTGCGCGCCGCGGGAGTCGATCTCGCCGTGGTGAAGCAGGGCCCCGCCGGCGTGCTGGGCGTACGCGGCGACGAGTCCGTCGTCGTGCCGCCCGTACCCGTCGATGTCGTCAACGGCCTCGGCGCCGGCGACGCGTTCGGCGGCTCACTCGTCCACGGCCTGCTCAGCGGCTGGGACCTCACGACCACACTGGCGTTCGCCAACGCCGCCGGTGCCTACGTCGCCGGGCAGCTGTCCTGCGCCGACGCCATGCCCACCGCAGGCCAGGTTGCCGCGGTGCTCGAACAGGGGAAAGTCTGATGACCACCGTGAACGCCGAGAGCATTGCGGGCGTCGTCGCGACGCGCGCGCTCCATCCCGAGCGGATCGCGGATCTCGCCGCACGCCGGCAGCAGCCCAAGGGCCTCGTGGGCGACACGGGTCGTCTGCTGCTCGTGGCCGCCGACCACCCGGCCCGAGGCGCCCTGCGCGCGGGCGACAACGCGCTGGCCATGGGCGACCGTGCCGAGCTGCTCAGCCGTATGGTCCGCGCACTCGAACGTCCCGGCGTCGACGGCGTGCTCGGCACGGCCGACGTCATCGAGGACCTGCTGCTGCTGGGCGCCCTCGAGGGCAAGGTCGTCATCGGGTCGATGAACCGTGGCGGCCTCGCCGGCACGGTGTTCGAGATCGACGACCGCTTCACGGGCTACGACGCTGGCTCCATCGCGGCAGCCGGCTACCAGGGCGGCAAGATGCTGTTCCGCATCGACCCCGAGGACCACGCGACCCCGGCGACCATGCAGGCCTGCGCCAATGCCGTCGACGAGCTCGCCGCGCACCAGGTCATGGCCATGGTCGAGCCGTTCATCTCGCGCCGTGACGCCGACGGACGCATCCGCAACGACCTGACCACGGAGGCCGTCATCCGCTCGGCGACCGTGGCGGCCGGCCTCGCGAGCACGTCGGCCTACACGTGGCTCAAGCTGCCCGTCGTCGAGCACATGGACGAGGTCCTCGCTGCCACGACCCTGCCGGTCGTGCTGCTCGGCGGAGAGGTCTCGACGGACCAGGAAGCCCAGTTCGCCGCTTGGTCCAAGGCACTCTCCAGTCCCAACGTCCGCGGCATGGTCGTCGGCCGCACCCTGCTGTTCCCGCCCGACGGCAACGTGGAGGCCGCGGTCGACGCAACCGTGGAGATGATTCGCTCATGACCCACGTGGTGCACGCGGTCGAGGAGATCACGCCCGAGTCCGCAGGCTGGGGATACAGCGGACTGCGCATCATCGAGCTCTCGGCCGGACAGACCGAGACGATGAGCACCGATGGCTCCGAGTACGTCGTCCTGTCGCTGGGTGGCTCCGCCGAGGTCACGGTCGACGGTCAGACGTACGCCCTGGAGGGCCGCAGCGACGTGTTCGCCGGCCCCAGCGATGTCGTGTACGCCCCGCGTGACGCCGAGCTCTCGGTCGCCAGCGACGCCGGAGGCCGCTTCGCGCTCGCCTCCTCGCGCTGCGACAACCGGCTCGAGCCCGCGTACCTGCCGAAGGCCGACGTGCCCGTCGAGCTCCGCGGTGCTGGGCAGTCGAGCCGCCAGGTCAACAACTTCGGCATCCCCGGCGTCCTCGAAGCCGACCGCATCATCGCGTGCGAGGTGCTGACGCCCGGCGGCAACTGGTCGTCCTGGCCGCCGCACAAGCACGACGAGGAGCGCGACGGCGAGACGGCGCTCGAGGAGATCTACTACTTCGAGGTCGCGGACGGCCCGAACGGTCCTGGTATCGGCTTCCAGCGGGTCTACGGCCACGACGGAGCCGACATCGACGTCACGGCCGAGATCCGCAGCGGCGACGCGGTGCTGATCCCGCACGGCTGGCACGGCCCGTCGATCGCGGCGCCCGGCTACGACCTCTACTACCTCAACGTCATGGCCGGCCCCGGCGCCGAGCGCGCCTGGCTGATCTGCGACGACCCGGCGCACACGTGGGTCCGCGACACCTGGGCTGACCAGGCCGTCGACCCCCGCCTCCCGTTCGGAGTCACGCAGGAGGTCAGCGCATGACCGTACGGCTGACTGTCGCGCAGGCACTCGTGCGCTTCCTCGAGGCCCAGCACGTCGAGCGAGACGGTGTCGAGAACGCCTTCTTCGCCGGCTGCTGGGGCATCTTCGGCCACGGCAACGTCGCCGGCGTGGGCCAGGCCCTGCTCGAGCGCGAGGTCGCCGACGAGCCGTCACACCTGCGCTACCTCCAGGGCCGCAACGAGCAGGCAATGGTGCACGCCGCCGTGGCGTACGCCCGTCAGCGCGACCGGCTCGCCGCGATGGCCGTCACCGCGTCGGTGGGCCCCGGCGCGACCAACATGGTCACCGGCGCCGCGCTCGCCACGATCAACCGCCTGCCGGTGCTGCTGCTGCCCGGCGACACGTTCGCCACCAAGGTCGCCAACCCGGTCCTGCAGGAGCTTGAGGACCCGGCCAACGGCGACATCTCGGTCAACGACGCCTTCCGGCCGGTTTCGGCGTACTTCGACCGCGTGCACCGCCCCGAGCAGCTCGCCCCGGCGCTGCTCCACGCCATGCGCGTGCTGACCGACCCCGCTTCGACCGGCGCCGTGACGCTCGCGCTGCCGCAGGATGTCCAGGCCGAGGCGTGGGACTGGCCCGAGGAGCTCTTCGCTCGACGGGTCTGGCACGTCGCCCGTCCGGTGCCCGAGCCGGCCGCGCTCGACCGTGCCGTCGCCGCGATCCGTGGGGCGAGCAAGCCCCTGATCGTCGCCGGCGGCGGCGTCACCTACAGCCGGGCCAACGACGCGCTGCGGGCGTTCGCGGAGGCGACGGGCATACCGGTCGCCGAGACGCAGGCCGGCAAGGGCGCGCTGGCGTACGACCACCCGCAGTCCGTCGGCGCGATCGGCGCCACCGGCACGACAGCCGCCAACGCACTCGCCGCCGAGGCCGACCTCGTGATCGGCGTCGGTACACGCTACAGCGACTTCACGACGGCGTCACGCACCGTGTTCGCGGCGGACGACGTGCGCTTCGTCAACCTCAACGTGTCGTCGTTCGACTCGCACAAGCTCGCCGCGACGAGCCTCGTGGCCGATGCGCGTGAGGGCCTGCGCGCCCTCGCCGCAGCGCTCGAGGGCTGGTCCGTTGACTCTGCATACACGTCGCGTGCGACGCAGCTCGCCGGCGAGTGGGACGCGATCGTCCAGGCGGCGTACGACCGTGACAACCAGCCGTTGCCGGCCCAGTCCCAGGTCATCGGCGCCGTCAACGAGCTCTCCGACCCCCGCGATGTGGTGCTGTGCGCTGCCGGCTCGATGCCCGGCGACCTGCACAAGCTGTGGCGCACGCGTGACCGCAAGGGCTATCACGTCGAGTACGGCTTCTCCTGCATGGGCTATGAGATCGCCGGAGGTCTCGGCGTCAAGCTCGCCGCCCTCGACGAGCACGATGCCCGCGACGTGTTCGTCATGGTCGGCGACGGCTCCTACCTGATGATGAACACCGAGCTCGTGACCGCGGTCGCCGAAGGCGTCAAGATCATCGTCGTCCTGGTGCAGAACCACGGCTTCGCCTCGATCGGCGCCTTGTCCGAGTCGCTCGGATCGCAGCGCTTCGGCACGCAGTACCGCTACCGCACCGAGACCGGCCTCGACGGCGACCGCCTGCCGGTCGACCTCGCCGCCAACGCCGCGAGCCTCGGCGCCGACGTGCTGTCGGCGACCAGCATCGAGGACTTCCGCACTGCGGTCCTCAAGGCCAAGCAGTCCAGCCGCACGACCGTGATCCACGTCGAGACCGACCCGCTCGTACCGGCCCCGGACAGCCCGGCCTGGTGGGACGTCCCGGTGGCGGAGGTCTCCGCGCTCGAGTCGACCCAGCAGGCGCGCACGGCGTACGAGGAGCACAAGACCCACCAGCGCAGCCACCTCGCGCCCACCGACAACGACAAGGACCACGCATGACCACGTATGACCACTGGATCGCCGGCGCGAGTGTCGCGGGCGAGAGCGAGCGCTTCGCGGACGTGTACGACCCCGCGGTCGGCGCACCCAAGTCCCAGGTCCGCCTGGCCACCACAGGCGACGTCGATGCCGCGGTACAGTCCGCCGCGAAGGCGTACGAGACGTGGGGCGAGTCGTCGGTGACGGCCCGCTCGCGCATCATGTTCGACTTCCGCCAGCTGCTCGTCGAGCACGAGGACGAGCTCGCCGCGATCATCAGCTCCGAGCACGGCAAGACGCTCGACGACGCCAAGGGCGAGGTCGTCCGCGGCCGCGAGGTGGTCGAGTTCGCCGCCGGTATCCCGCAGCTGCTCAAGGGCGAGTTCAGCGACCAGGTCTCCGGTGGCGTCGACTCGCACACGTTCCGACAGTCGCTCGGTGTCGTCGCGGGCATCACGCCGTTCAACTTCCCGATCATGGTGCCGCTCTGGATGCACCCCGTGGCGATCGCGTGCGGCAACACGTTCATCCTGAAGCCGTCCGAGCGTGACCCCGGTGCGTCGGACCTGGTGGCGCGCCTCTACCAGAAGGCCGGGCTCCCCGACGGCGTGTTCAACGTCGTGCACGGTGACAAGGTCGCGGTCGACGCGATCCTGGAGCACCCCGGCATCAGGGCCGTGTCGTTCGTCGGCTCGACGCCGATCGCGAAGTACGTCCACGAGAACGCCTCGCGCACGGGCAAGCGGGTCCAGGCGCTCGGTGGTGCCAAGAACCACGCCGTCGTGATGACGGATGCCGACCTCGACTTCGCGGCCGACCACATCGTCGCCGCGGGCTACGGCTCGGCCGGGCAGCGTTGCATGGCGATCAGCGCCGTCGTCGCGGTCGGACCGGTCGCCGACACACTGGTCGACAAGATCCGCGAGCGCTCGATCGGCCTCAAGGTCAGCGTCGGCACCGATCCCGATGCCGAGATGGGACCCGTCGTGACCGCGGCCTCCCGCGACCGCATCATCGACTACATCGGCCAGGGCGAGGACGCCGGCGCCAAGGTGGTCGTCGACGGCCGCGACCTGGTCGTCGAGGGCCACGAAGAGGGCTTCTTCGTCGGTCCCACGCTGCTGGACCAGGTCACCACTGACATGTCGGTCTACACCGACGAGATCTTCGGACCCGTGCTCACCGTGCTGCGGGTTCCGACGCTGGACGCTGCCATCGAGCTCATCAACTCGAATCCGTACGGCAACGGCACAGCGGTGTTCACTTCCTCGGGTGAGGTGGCACGCACCTTCCAGCGGAAGGTCCACGTGGGCATGATCGGCATCAACGTGCCGGTTCCTGTCCCGATGGCCTTCCACTCGTTCGGTGGCTGGAAGGATTCACTGTTCGGCGACCACCACATCCATGGTCCCGAAGGAGTGAGGTTCAACACCCAGGCAAAGGCGGTCACCACCCGGTGGCCGCACGTCAGCGAGGACTCCCTCGCCCAGATGAACTTCCCGACGGCACACTAACCCCGATCGCCTCATGGCGCCGGGCCCCCAGAAGAGAAGGAACACCACCACATGAAGAGAATCAAGATTGTCGGCGCCATTGTTGCCGCCGGCGCTCTGCTGGCCGCATGCAGTGGCACGGGCAGCGACGAAGGCACGGAAAAGACCGCCAGCAAGGACTTCACGTACGCGGTCATCACGCACGCTGGTCCAGGTGACGCCTTCTGGGACCGGGTCAAGTCCGGTGCCGAGCAGGCCGGCAAGGACTACGGCGTCAAGGTCGAGTACAGCTCGGACGGCGACCCGGCCAAGCAGTCGCAGCTGATCGACGGCGCGGTCGCCGACAAGGTCGACGGCATCGTCGTGTCGATGGCCAACCCTGACGGTCTTGAGGACAGCGTCAAGAAGGCCGTCGCAGCCGGCATCCCGGTCATCACGATCAACTCCGGCGTCACCAAGTTCAAGGAGTTCGGCGCGATCACCCACGTCGGCCAGTCCGAGACCGTTGCCGGCGAGGCTGTCGGCGAGCGGCTCAAGAGCGAGGGTCTGAAGAACGGCATCTGCGTCATCCAGGAAGCCGGAAACATCGGCCTCGAGGAGCGCTGCAAGGCCGCCGCCGCCACGTTCGGCGGCAAGATGCAGAACCTGCAGGTCGACGGCACGGACGACAGCGCCGTCCAGTCCACGATCACGTCGAAGCTCCAGGCCGACAAGTCGATCGACGCCGTGCTGACGCTCGGTGGCCAGTACGCGATCGACGCCGTTGGAGCCATCAAGGACTCCGGCAGCAGCGCCAAGGTGGGGACGTTCGACCTCTCCGAGGACGTCATCAAGGACATCCAGGCCGGCACGATCCTGTTCGCGGTCGACCAGCAGCCGTATGTCCAGGGCTTCCTGGGTGTCACGGGCCTCTACCTGAAGTCCATCAACGGCAACGACATCGGTGGTGGACAGCCGATCAACTCCGGTCCGGCCTTCATCACGAAGGACAACGCCGACGCCGTCCTGAAGTACGCCAAGAACGGCACACGCTGAGCTGACCGGGGGCCCGGCACACGCCGGGCTCCCGGCCCCCTCACCCTTCACTCAAACGCAGGCTCGACGAGCAACTGTGCGTCGAGGAACGGAGCCATCATGACCACTGCCACCCTGGACGACGAACGCGTCGCGCGTACGTCGACCCTGACCAAGCTCTTGAAACGCCCGGAGATCGGCGCGCTTGCCGCGGCCATCGTGATCTTCGTCTTCTTCGCAGTCACCACCGACACGTTCGCCACCGCGAGCGGATCCAGCACGTGGCTCCGTGGCGCCTCGACGATCGGCATCATGGCCGTCGCGGTCGCTCTGCTCATGATCGGCGGTGAGTTCGACCTCTCCGCCGGTGCGATGACCGGTTTCACCGGCCTTGTCGTTGGTGTCCTCACGACGGAGTACGGCCTCAACATCTGGGCCGCGATTCTCGTCTCGCTCGTGCTCGCGCTCGGGATCGGAGCGATCAACGGGATCCTCGTGATGAAGACCGGGTTGCCGAGCTTCATCGTGACGCTCGGGACGTTCTTCGTCCTGCAGGGCATCGACCTCGCCGGCACCAAGGCGCTGATCGGCCAGGTCGCGATCCAGGGCATGACGGATGTGCCCTTCTACAGCCAGGCCAAGAAGGTCTTCGGCTCGTCGCTCGACATCAACGGGAGTGGTCCGGGCGGTCAGATCTACGCGTCGGTGTTCTGGTGGATCGGCGTCACGGCGATCGCGACGTGGGTCCTGCTGCGCACCAAGACCGGCAACTGGATCTTCTCGGTCGGCGGCGCGCAGACCTCGGCTCGCCAGATCGGCGTACCCGTGTTCAAGACCAAGGTCGGGCTGTTCATGACCACGGCAGGAGCCGGCTGGCTCGTCGGCATGCTGCTGATGTTCACGACATCGACGGTCCAGAGCAACACCGGCGTCGGCCAGGAGTTCATCTACATCATCTGCGCCGTAGTCGGTGGCTGCCTCATGACCGGCGGCTACGGCTCGGCGATCGGCGCGGCACTGGGTGCGCTGATCTACGGCATGGTCAACCAGGGCATCGTCTACTCGGGCTGGGACAACAACTGGCTCAAGGCGTTCCTCGGCGTCATGCTTCTGGGAGCGGTGCTCCTCAATGAGTGGGTTCGCAAGAGGGCGGAGACAGCACGATGACCGAGAACAAGACTGTGGAAGAGACAACTGACGCAACATCGCCAGTCACCCATGTGTACGCCCCGCCGCCGCGCGGCACCGCGATCATCGAGGTGCGGGACATCGGCAAGCGCTACGGCAACATCATCGCGCTGAGCGACGTCTCGACGCAGGTTCGCGCCGGCGAGGTGACGTGCGTGCTGGGCGACAACGGTGCCGGCAAGTCGACGTTCATCAAGATCATGGCGGGTGCGCACGAGCACACTGATGGGCATCTGCTGATCGACGGCGAGGAGAAGCACCTCTCGAGCCCGCGTGCCGCGCTCGAGCTCGGCATTGCCACGGTCTACCAGGACCTTGCCGTTGTCCCGCTCATGCCGGTGTGGCGCAACTTCTTCCTCGGCAGCGAGATCACCAAGGGCGTCGGCCCGTTCAAGAAGCTCGACATCGACTTCATGAAGAAGACCTCGAAGTCCGAGCTGGCGGCGATGGGCATCGACCTGCGCGATGTCGACCAGCCGATCGGCACGCTCTCGGGTGGTGAGCGGCAGTGCGTCGCGATCGCTCGCGCGGTCTACTTCGGTGCCCGCGTGCTGATCCTCGACGAGCCGACGGCGGCGCTCGGCGTCAAGCAGTCGGGTGTCGTGCTGAAGTACATCGCCAAGGCCCGTGACCGCGGCCTGGGCGTCGTCTTCATCACCCACAACCCGCACCATGCCTATCCGGTCGGCGATCGCTTCATGCTGCTGCGCCGTGGCAAGAGCATGGGTGACTTCCCCAAGGACGAGATGACGCTCGACGAGCTGACCTCGATGATGGCCGGAGGCACCGAGCTCGAGTCGATCGCGCATGAGCTGGAGCGCTCGATGGGTGCCGATTCGAAGGTTGCGCAGGAGATGAAGGCAGAGATCACGTGACACCTGAGCTCCGCGTCGGGATCGTCGGCCTGGGCTGGATGGGCCAGGTCCACGCTCGGGCACTGAGCCGGCTCACGCAGCACTACACCGACAGCCCGTTGCGGCCACGGCTCGTCGCCGTGGCCGACACGGCTGACGACGACCGCACGGAGCGCGCTGCGCAGGCGTTCGGGTTCGAGCACCAGCTCACCGACTGGCGCGAGCTCGTGTCCCGCGACGATGTCGACCTGGTGTGCGTGACCGGGCCCAACTTCATCCACCGTGACGTCGCGGTCGCGGCAGCGCAGGCCGGCAAGCACCTGTGGGTCGAGAAGCCCGCGGGACGCAATGCCCCCGAGACGGCGGAGATCGTCGCGGCGGTCGACGCCGCGGGTGTGCAGACCGCTGCCGGCTTCAACTACCGCAACGCGCCGGCGGTCGAGCTGGCTCGCGAGCTCATCTCGTCGGGACGTCTCGGCACGGTCGAGCACACGTCCGTACGCTTCGTGTCCGACTACGCCGCCCACCCCTACGGCGCACTGTCGTGGCGGTTCCAGAACGAGTTCGCCGGCAGCGGCGTGCTCGGTGACCTGGTCAGCCACGCGGCCGACCTCGTCCGCTACGTCGTGGCCGACATCGACGAGCTGATCGCCGACCGGGCGACGTTCATCCCGGAGCGCCCTGCGGCCCGGCCCGGCGCGATGCACTACGAACGCGGCGCCGGGGCGATGGGCGTCGTCGAGAACGAGGACTACGTCTCAGCACTCCTGCGGATCGCCGGGGGATCGCGCGGCATCCTTGAGGCGAGTCGCTCGGCGGTGGGGGAGCAGAACACCTACGGCATCGAGGTGCACGGCACGGAGGGTGCCCTCAAGTGGGACTTCCGACGCATGAACGAGCTGCAGGTCTGCCTCGACCAGGACTACCAGGACGCGTTCTATGCGACGCGCTTCGCGACCCCGGGCGACGGCGAGTTCGCCGCGTTCCAGCCCGGCGCCAACAACCCGATGGGATTCGACGACCTCAAGGTCATCGAGGCGCGCCGACTCGTGCAGTCGATCGCGGACGGCAAGCCGTACGGGGCCACGATTCATGACGCGTTGATCGCAGCGCGGACCGTCGACGCGATGATCGTGTCGGCCGACGAACGAAAGTGGGTTTCGCTGTGAGCGAGCGCCAGCGAGTGAACAATTCAGGCCTCACAGCGAGGCCTCCGTACGCTTCTTCTTCCACGGAGGTTTCGCTGTGAGCCTTCGTGTGGGTGTCATCGGGGTCGGTGCGATGGGCGCCGATCACATCAAGACGATCTCGACAGCCGTCCCCGCCGCTCGGGTCTCGGAGGTCTACGACTTCGACGTCGACCGGGCGTACTCGGTCGCGCAGCCGGTGTACGCCGGTGTCGCCGGCTCCGCCGAGGCGCTGATCGACTCGTCGGCCGTCGACGCCGTGATCATCTGCTCTCCCGACCACACGCACGCGGACCTGGCCAAGGCCTGCATCGCCGCGGGCAAGCCCGTGCTGTGCGAGAAGCCGCTCGCGGTCACGGCCGAGGACTCGCTGTCGGTCGTCGACGCCGAGCTCGCTGCCGGGCGCCAGCTCGTCCAGCTCGGCTTCATGCGGCGCTACGACCCCGGCTATCGCGAGATGCGTGACGCCCTGCGCAACGGTGACATCGGGGAGGCGCGCATGGTGCACTGCGTCCACCGCAATGCCTCGTCCCACACCAGCTCGACCAGCGAGGGCATCGTCACCGGATCGATGGTGCACGAGCTCGACATCGTCCGCTGGCTGCTCGACGACGAGATCGCGACGATCCGCGTCGAGTCGCCTGTCGCCGAAGGGCTGCGCGATCCGCAGCTCGCGACGATCCAGATGCGCTCGGGCGTGCTGGTCTCGGTCGAGGTGTTCGTCAACGCTGCCTATGGCTACGACGTGCGTTGTGAGCTCGTCGGCACCTCCGGCACGGTGTCGCTCGTACCCCCGAACCCGTCGAGTCTCCGCAAGGCGGGCCTCGACGGCGTACGCGTGCGCGACGACTTCATCGGCAGGTTCGCCGATGCCTACCGCCTCGAGCTCGGCGCGTGGGCGGAGGACGCGCTCAACGGCGTAGTCCACGGTCCCAGCGCCTGGGACGGCTATGTCGCCAACGTCGTCGCGACCGCAGGCGTCGCCTCACTCACGACGGGCGGGCGCCAGAACGTCGCCCTCGACCCCCAGCCAGACCTCTACTCCTAGGAACCCGTATGTCCTTCACACCCGTCCGGATCGGACTCATCGGAGCGGGACGCATCGGCGCGTCCCACGCCTCCGTCATCGCACGCCGCGTGCCCGAGGCTCAGCTGGTTGCCGTGGCAGACCCCCGTCCCGGCGTCGCGGCGGAGCTCGCCGAGCCGCTGGGTGCACGAGGAGAGACTTCTCCGGAGGCGATCTTCGCCGCCGACGACGTCGACGCAGTCGTCATCGCGGCTTCGTCGACCGCGCACGCCGAGCTGATCGTCGCGGCCGCCGACGCTGGCAAGCACGTGTTCTCCGAGAAGCCGGCCGGTATGAGCCTTGCCGAGATCGAGCGGGGCATCGCGGCGACGACGCAGGCCGGCGTGGCGTTCCAGGTCGGCTTCAACCGCCGGTTCGCCGCGGACTTCCGGGCTGCGCACGAGGCGATCGTCGCTGGTCGCGTCGGCACGGTCCGTCAGCTGCGCTCGGTGACGCGTGACCCGGGATCGGGCCCCGCGGACCCCGATGCGGTGCCGCCGTGGACGATCTTCACCCAGACGCTGATCCACGACTTCGACACGCTCAACTGGCTCAACCCCGGCGCGCGGGCGGTCGACGTCGTTGCGACGGCCGACTCGCTGACCGCCCCGGGTCATCCGACGTTGCTGGACCACGCGACGGTCGTGATCCGCTATGACAACGGTGCGATCGCCACCGCTGAGGCGAGCTTCGCCGCGGCCTACGGCTATGACGTACGCGGTGAAGCGCTCGGGTCGGCCGGCATGGTGACCGCGGGCGAAGGCGCGACGTCGTCGATGCGTCTGCACGACGCGTCGGGCCGTGTTGCCGCGACGGCGCACGGCGACGTCGAGCTGATGATCGACGCCTACACCGGCGAGTTCGCCGAATTCGCAGCGGCGGTCCTCGAGGGCCGTAAGCCCTCGGTGACCGGCGAGGACGCCCGCGCTGCTTTCGCGATCGCGCAGGCGTGCATCGAGTCGTACCAGTCGGGCACCCGGGCGAAGGTCATGGCATGACGTACACGTTGGCGGTCTGCGCCGAGATGGTGTTCACCGAGCTGCCACTGTTGGAGCGGATCGAGCGCATCCACGCTGCCGGGTTCGCCGCCGAGATCTGGGGCTGGGCCGACAAGGACGCCACCGCACTTGCGGCGACCGGTGCGACGTTCACCTCGATGACCGGCTACGTGACCGGCGACCTGATCACCCCCGACGGCGCGGACGACCTGCTTCGCACGGCCGAGAAGTCGATCCCCTTCGCACGGGCGATCCACTGCCCGTCGCTCAACCTGCACGGCACCGGGCTCGGCGAGGGCGGCATTCCCGTCAGGCCGGTCGAGGTCGTGACCGGCGACATGTGGCTCGCCGCCGAACGTACGCTCTCGCGTGTCGCCGAGCTGGGGGAGCGGCACGGCGTCACGTTCGTGCTGGAGAACCTCAACACCGAGGTCGACCACCCCGGTACTCCGTTCGGGCGCGCTGCGGACACGCTCGCGCTGGTCAGCGCGGTCGACAGCCCTCACCTCAAGATGAACCTCGACCTCTACCACGCACAGATCGGCGAGGGGAACCTCGTCGAGCTCATCCGCCGGTCCGCGCCCCACCTGGGCGAGGTGCAGGTTGCCGATGTGCCGGGCCGCTGCGAGCCGGGCACCGGCGAGGTCAACTGGCCGTTCGTGGCCCGTGCCCTCGCCGACGCCGGCTATGACGGCGTCGTGGCGATGGAGGCGTACGCCAGCGGCGACTCCCACCTCGCCCTCGAACGCTTCCGCGCGGCGTTCACGCTCTGACCTGCCGATCTACGGCTGCGCGTTCACGCTGTCAGCGAACAGCCGTGTTTTCGCGTGTGTTCGAACCCGCGGCCGTCTAGGTTTGGGGACGTGAACACACCGGATACCCCCAGCCCCATGTCGCCGAGAATGGCCGGCGAGGCCGGCCCCTCGGATCTCGACGGCCACATCTACCAGCGGCTGCTCAAGGAACGCATCGTGTTCCTGGGCTCCGAGGTCCGCGACTCCAACTCCAATGCGATCTGTGCCCAGATGCTGCTGCTCAACGCAGAGGATCCGCAGGCCGACATCTACCTCTACATCAACTCGCCGGGCGGCTCGGTCGACTCCGGCATGGCGATCTACGACACGATGCAGTTCATCTCCAACGACGTCGCCACGTTCGGCATGGGCCTGGCCGCCTCGATGGGCCAGTTCCTGCTCGCCGCGGGCACGGCCGGCAAGCGCTACGCCCTGCCGCACGCGCGCATCATGATGCACCAGCCCTCGGGCGGCATCGGCGGATCGGCGTCCGACATCAAGATCCAGGCACAGCAGAGCCTGCTTCTCAAGAAGCAGCTCAACGAGCTGCAGGCCCACCACAGCGGCCAGAGCGTCGACCAGATCGAGCTCGACTCCGACCGGGACCGGTGGTTCACGCCGGACCAGGCCAAGGAGTACGGACTGATCGATCACGTGGTCAAGAGCGCAGGAGACGTCAAATGAGCTATTACATCCCGCAGTGGGAAGAGCGCACGTCCTACGGCTTCCGGCGCATCGATCCCTACGCCAAGCTGTTCGAGGACCGCATCATCTTCCTCGGCACGCCGATCAGCGACGATGTCGCCAACGCCGTCATGGCCCAGATGCTGTGCCTCCAGGCGATGGATCCCGACCGCGACATCAGCATCTACATCAACAGCCCCGGTGGCTCGTTCACGGCGCTGACCGCGATCTACGACACGATGCGTTACCTCAAGCCCGACGTGCAGACCATCTGCCTCGGTCAGGCCGCGTCGGCCGCCGCGGTGCTGCTGGCCGCCGGCACGCCGGGCAAGCGTCTCGCGCTGCCCAACAGCCGCATCCTGATCCACCAGCCCTACACCGAGGGCACGGGCGGCCAGATCTCCGACCTCGAGATCCAGGCCAACGAGATCCTGCGCATGCGCGAGCTGATGGAGAAGATGATCTCCGACGCGTCGGGCAAGCCCGTCGAGGAGGTCAGCCGCGACGTCGATCGCGACAAGATCCTCACCGCAGCCCAGGCACTCGAGTACGGCCTGATCGACGAGGTCCTCGAGACGCTCAAGGTCCCCGCAGTCTGAAGACCTGTCCATGACACACGGCCTCGTGACCGAGACGCAGCACACATTCGCCGCTAGGGTGAAAATATTGCTCTCCCGGTCACGGGCCGGCTCCGGCTCACTCCGCGCAGAAACAAGAAGGGACTCTCCACGTGGCACGCATTGGTGAAACCGCCGATCTGCTGAAGTGTTCTTTCTGCGGAAAGAGCCAGAAGCAGGTCAAGAAGCTCATCGCCGGACCCGGTGTCTACATCTGTGACGAGTGCATCGACCTGTGCAACGAGATCATCGAGGAAGAGCTCGCCGAGGGTGCCGAGCTGAGCCTCGGTGAGCTGCCGAAGCCCCACGAGATCTACGACTTCCTCAACGGCTACGTCATCGGTCAGGACGGCGCCAAGAAGTCGCTGGCCGTGGCGGTCTACAACCACTACAAGCGCGTCCAGGCCCAGGTCGGGAGCTCGCGGAGCAAGGACGACCAGGTCGAGCTGGCCAAGTCCAACATCCTGCTCGTGGGTCCCACCGGCTGTGGCAAGACCTACCTGGCACAGACCCTGGCCCGCATGCTCAACGTGCCGTTCGCGATCGCCGACGCGACCGCCCTGACCGAGGCCGGCTATGTCGGCGAGGACGTCGAGAACATCCTCCTCAAGCTCATCCAGGCCGCGGACTACGACGTCAAGAAGGCCGAGACCGGCATCATCTACATCGACGAGGTCGACAAGATCTCACGCAAGAGCGAGAACCCCTCGATCACCCGCGACGTGTCCGGCGAGGGCGTGCAGCAGGCGCTGCTCAAGATCCTCGAGGGCACCACGGCCTCGGTGCCGCCGCAGGGCGGGCGCAAGCACCCGCACCAGGAGTTCATCCAGATCGACACGACCAACGTGCTGTTCATCGTCGGCGGCGCGTTCGCCGGGCTCGACCAGATCATCGAGCAGCGCAGTGGCAAGACCAGCCTCGGCTTCAACACCGGCCAGGTCGACATCGGCAAGGCCGTGGCGCCCGAGAAGCTCTACTCCAAGGTGCTGCCCGAGGACCTGCTCAAGTTCGGCCTGATCCCTGAGTTCATCGGCCGGCTTCCGGTCATCGCCGCGGTCGACAACCTCGACAAGGATGCGCTCGTCGCGATCCTGACCGAGCCCCGCAACGCGCTGACCAAGCAGTACGTCCGGTTGTTCGAGATCGACGGCGTCGAGCTCGAGTTCAGCGCCGACGCGAGCGCGGCCATGGCCGACCTCGCACTGGCCCGTGGCACGGGTGCTCGCGGCCTGCGCTCGATCATCGAGGCAGTCCTGGAGCCGGTCATGTACGAGATCCCGAGCCGCGACGACGTCGCCAAGGTCATCGTGACCGAGGCGACCGTCTCCGGCGCCGAGGGACCGACGATCCTGACCCACGACGAAGTGGCCAAGAAGGCCTCCTAACCTCACATCTGTACTCGTCGGTAGGTTGGCTCCATGACCTCAGTCGACATCGCCCTGCTCGGAGCCACGGGATTCACTGGTGGCCTGACCGCCGATTACCTCGGCGAGCACCTCCCGCCCGGCGGCTCCTGGGCCATCGCGGGCCGCAATCAGGCCAAGCTCGAGGCGGTCGCCGACCGCATCGAACGGCTCGGGGGAGTGCGCCCCGAGATCATCTCGGCCGATATCGGCAACGCCGACTCGATGGCCGCGCTGGCCAAGAGCACGCGGGTCCTGGTCACCACGGTTGGGCCCTACCTCAAGTACGGCGAGGCCGCGGTCAAGGCCAGCGTCGAGGCCGGCATCGCGTACGTCGACTTGACCGGCGAGCCGCAGTTCGTCGACGACATGTGGCTCAAGTACCACGATCGCGCGGTCGAGACCGGCGCTCGGATCATCCACGCCTGCGGCTTCGACTCCATCCCGTACGACCTCGGCGTCCTGTATGCCGTGGAACAGCTACCTGAGGGTGTCCCGATCCAGGTCCGGGGCTACATCCGCGCCAATGCGGAGTTCTCCGGCGGCACCTATCACTCGGCGATCAACCAGTTCTCGTCGATGCGCGACTCCGGCAAGATCGCCGCGGCCCGCCGCAAGGCCGAGCCGCGACCCGACGGTCGCAAGGTCCGCGGATCCGGCAAGCTCGGCAAGGCGCCCGAGCTGGGCGGCTGGGGTGTGCCGATGCCCACGATCGATCCGCAGATCGTGCTGCGTTCGGCGCGAAGCCTCGAGCGCTATGGTCCCGAGTTCACCTACTCGCACTTCGCCCACTTCAAGTCCCGTCGCATGCTGGCTGCCTCGGGAATCGGTCTCGGCGTGGCGTTCGTGGGGGCGCAGCTGCCGCCGACCCGTGCGCTGCTCCTCAAGCTCAAGGACCCAGGTGCCGGGCCGTCGCCGGAGAAGCGTGAGAAGTCGTGGTTCAAGTTCAGCGTGTTCGCAGAGGGCGGCGGCAAGCAGGTCCATGCCGAGGTCACCGGCGGCGACCCGGGCTACACCGAGACGTCCAAGATGCTCAGCGAGTCGGCCCTCTGCCTGGCGTACGACGACGTCCCGAAGGTCGCCGGCCAGACCACAACGGCGGTGGCGATGGGCGATGCGCTGATCGATCGCCTGCAAAAGGCCGGCATCACCTTCCGCACGGTGTGATGTATTCGTCGCGCGGACCATCTCACACTCCGCGGACGGGGTTCGGCGGCGACTCGCACGTAGGCTGAACTCATGGACTTCGCCGGAGTCATCACCCACGTCCTGACCTCGAGCGATGCCCCACCGGGGCTCCTCCCAGCCCGTGAGCAGATGGCCCTCTCGCTGGGCTGGCACATCATCCTCGCCTGCTTCGGCGTGGCGTTCCCCACGATGATCTACGTCGTTCATCGACGTGGCATCGTCCGTGACGATCCGGTCGCCCTGGGACTCGCGAAGCGCTGGGCCAAGGTGTCCGCCGTGCTGTTCGCGATCGGCGCGGTGTCCGGCACGGTGCTCAGCTTCGAGATGGGCATCCTCTGGCCGGGGCTGATGGGCCGCTTCGGCGACGTCCTGGGGCTGCCGTTCGCCTTCGAGGGCTTGTCGTTCTTCGTCGAGGCGATCTTCCTCGGCATCTACCTCTACGGCTGGGATCGCATGCCCCCGCGGCGCCATCTCGCGATGCTGATCCCCATGGGGCTTGCCGGAGTCGTGGGCACGTTCTGCGTCATCTCGGTCAACGCGTGGATGAACAACCCCACCGGCTTCAGGATCGTCGATGGCGAGGTCACCGACGTCAACCCGTGGCGCGCGATGTTCAACGACGGGGTCTACCTGCAATTCGCGCACATGTGGTTCGCCGCGTTCATGGTCGTCGGCTTCGTGGTTGCGGGTGTCTATGCGGCGGGCATGCTGAAGGGCCGGGTCGACGCCCACCACCGGCTCGGCTTCACGGTGCCATTCGTGTTCGCAACCGTCGCGGCGATCGTGCAGCCGTTCATCGGCCACATCCTCGGCCTCCGCGTCGGCGAGACGCAACCGTCCAAGCTGGCGGCTTTCGAGCTCGCGACGACAACTGAGCAACCTGCACCGTTGCGGCTCGGCGGCGTCCTGATCAATGGCAAGGTCCACGGGGCGATCGACATCCCCAAGATCGGGTCGCTCATCGCGCGCAACTCGTTCGACAAGCCCGTCCCTGGTCTCGACACGATCCCCGCGGCGGACCGGCCGCCGGTCAACATCACGCACCTGGCGTTCCAGTCCATGGTCGGCATCGGCACGCTGCTCGCGATCGTCGTGGTGTTGTTCTGGCTCGCGAGGTGGCGGGGCGTCGACCTGCTGCCGAAGCGGTGGTTCCTGCGCGGAGCGGTGATCGCCGGACCGCTCGCCGTCATCGCGATGGAGGCCGGCTGGATCGCCACCGAGGTGGGGCGCCAGCCGTGGGTGGTCTGGGGCATCCTCCGGACCGAGGACGCGGCGAGCGAGAGCGCGGGGCTGTGGTGGAGCTATGCCGCCGCGGTCGTGGTCTACATCGGCATGACGATCGGGGCATTCATCGTGCTCCGATCCATGGCCCGTCGATGGCGAGCCGGCGAGGAGGACCTGCCGAGTCCGTACGGCCCGGGCACCGCCGCGATCGACGAGGCGGCCCTTCGATGAGCCTTGCTGTCGTCGTTGCCATCGCGATGTTCGCCGGCATCGTGCTGTACGCCCTGTTCGGCGGTGCCGACTTCGGCTCGGGGTTCTTCGACCTCACCGCCGGAGGGTCAGAGCGTGGCGGTGAGCTGCGCGTCCTGATCGACCACAGCATCGGTCCGGTGTGGGAGGCCAACCACGTGTGGCTGATCTACATCCTGGTGATCTGGTGGACCGGATTCCCCGAGACCTTCGCTGCCGCGACCACGACGCTCACGCTGCCGCTCGCGCTGGCCCTGGTCGGCATCGTGCTGCGGGGCGCGAGCTTCGCGTTCCGCAAGTACTCCGCGACCCTCGCCCAGGCGCGACTCTTCGGAGCAGTGTTCGCCGGATCGTCCCTGATCACCCCGTTCTTCCTCGGAGCGGCAGCCGGTGCGGTCGCCTCGGGTCGCGTGCCGGCCGAGGGCAACGGTGACCAGCTCAGCTCCTGGCTCCATCCCACGTCGCTGTTCGGAGGGCTCATCGCCGTCGGCACTTGCGCGTTCCTCGCAGGTGTCTTCCTCACCGCTGATGCTGTCCGTTCAGGTCACCACTCGCTGAGCGAGACCCTGCGCATCCGGACGATCGGCGTCGGAATCGTCACGGGCGTCATCGTGTTCGCCGCGCTGGTGCCGATCAAGCACGACTCGCCGACCCTCAGCGACCGGTTGCTGGGCCCGGCGGCACCGCTCATCGTGGCTTCGGCGATCGCTGGGCTGGCCACGCTCGTCCTCCTCCACCGCAGGCGTCCCGCTCAGGCTCGGTTCGCCGCCGTCGCCGCCGTTGCCGCGGTCGTGATCGGCTGGGGAGTGGCGCAGTACCCGTGGATGCTGGTCGACGAGGTCAAGATCTCGGCCGCTGCCGGTGCCGACGCGACGCTCGCCGGCTTGTTGGTCGTCGTCGGCCTCGCCGGGGTCATCGTCGTGCCTGCTCTCGCGTACTTGTTCTGGCTGACCCAGAGCGAGCGCTGGACCGAGTCGCACTGAGCGGTCCTGCCGGAACCTAGACGCGTACGACCTGGGGGAGGGCCGGCAGGTCGTCGGGCCCCGGCATCGTCGATCCCGGCAAGGACGCCGCGGCGCTTCCGTACGCGACGGCGAGTGCCAGACGACCGTCGGCATCGGAACCGTCAAGTGCACCGATCAGGTAGCCCGCGAGCGCGGAGTCGCCGGCGCCAACAGTGCTGCGAGGGACGATCGTGGGAGCCGCCGCCATCCTGACTCCCTCAGGACTGATGAGCAACGCGCCCTTGCTCCCGAGCGTCAGCAGGATCTCGCCCACCCCCCGGTCCAGCAGCGGCCGTGCGGTCTCGTAGGCGAGCTGCGGATCACCCTCGAACATCGCGGCGGGCACGTCCAGCAGCTCGCCCAGCTCGTCGGAGTTGGGCTTGATCAGGTCGATCCGATCGGCGGCGCGGTCCAGCGTCTTGCGGAGCGACTTACCTGAGGTATCGACCGCGATCCGCAGACCGTCGCCGTGGATCCCGTCGATCACGTCGGCGTACCACCCGGCGTCGAGCCCCGGCGGCAGGGAGCCGCTGAGAACGGCCCATCGTGCGCCGGCCGCTTCCCGGGCGACCTCACGGATGAGCTGGTCAAGCTGGTCGGCCGTGAGCTCAGGGCCCGGCGCATTGATCTTGGTGGTGACGCCGTTGGACTCGGCGAGCGTCAGGTTGACTCGGGATGCTGCTCCGGTGGGCACCGCACGGTGTGTCACCCCGAGCTCGCGCAGGCGGGTCAGCAACGGGTCGTCGTGGTCGCCCGGTAGCACCGCGACCGCCAGGTGACCACTCTTGCGTACGACCTGGGCCACGTTGACGCCCTTGCCGCCGGCCTCGTCGTGAGCCGTGACGGAACGGATCACGCCACCACGTTCGAGCGGCTCCGACAGCTCGATCGTGCGATCGATGCTCGGGTTGGGGGTGAGGGTGACGATCACGCCAGCACGACCTCGACGCCGTGCTCCCGCAGTGCATCGACATCCTGCTGGCTGGCGTCCTTGTCGGTGATCACGACGTCGAGGTCGTCGTAGGACGCGAACGCGAAGACGTGCTCGGCGGAGAACTTCGACGAGTCGAACAAGGCGACGACCTTGCGGGCTGATCTGGCCAGCGCCCGCTTGACGGCCGCCTCCTCGCTGTCCGGCGTGCTGAGGCCGTGGTGCGCGGACGCAGCATTCGTGGCGAGGAAGCACACGTCGACCTGGACCGACGCCAGGGCGTCGACGGTCGACTGCCCGACCGCCGCGGCGGTGACGCCACGGACGCGCCCGCCGAGGAGGTGCAGGTTGACCGATGGGATCGCCGTGAGCTTCGAGGCTGTCGGGATGGAATGCGTGATCACGGTCAGCGGGTGGTCGAGGGGGATCGCGTCGACGAGGTGGCTGATGGTCGTGCCGGCGTCCAGCACGATGCTCCCGCCGGCTTCCGGGAGGAACGCGGCCGCCTCGTGGGCGATGCGTTCCTTCTGCTCGGCGTTGGTGGTCGTGCGCTGCGCGAGTCCCGGCTCGAGGATCGTCAGCGCGCGCGCTGCGACGGCTCCACCGTGCACGCGCTGGGCCAGCCCGTCCCGCTCGAGAACGGCCAGATCGCGCCGGATCGTCTCACTGCTGACGTCCAGCTCCTCGGCCAGGTCGATGACTGCGAGCCTGCCGTCCTGGTGCAGTCGTTCGGCGAGGAGTTGCTGGCGTTCTGCGGCGTACACGGCGCTCCTCGCTCGATGGTCGAGACGTGACGTCAACGAAGTGGGTTTATGTGGCTTTCACCATCTGTACGTATTGTTTTACGTCCGAATGCGTGTAAAGTCAAGCAACATCGTGGGGAGTGGCACCTCCCTCCGCAGTGCTGAAGGAGCGTTATGTCGTCGACGATTCTGCACGGCAACGGCGTGGTCCCGGGAATCGGCGTCGGGCCGGTCGTCCGTCCCATGCCTCGCCCGGACCTCCCGCGTGACGAGGAGAGCCTCGATCCGGAGGCCGGCTCAGCGCGGTTCAGTGAAGCGGCCAACCTGGTCGCGGATCGGCTCGCCGCACGCGCCGGCCAGGCCAGCGGAGCAGCCGCAGAGGTCCTCATGGCGACATCGTCGCTCGCGCGAGATCGCGGGCTCGTCGCGCTCGTGCAGAAGCGGCTCGCCGATGGCACGGGCATCTGCGCCTCGACGGCTGGTGCGATCGAGGAGCTCAGCGCGATGTTCGCGGCCGCCGGCGGGCTGATGGCCGAACGCGTGACGGACCTCCAGGACATCCGGGACCGTGTCGTCGCCGAGCTCACCGGCCAACCCGAGCCCGGAATACCAACACCCGAGGTCGCGTCGGTCCTGTGCGCCGACGATCTGGCACCCGCCGACACGGCAGGCCTCGACCCTGCGTCGATCGTCGCGATCGCCACGTCGCTGGGCGGGGCGACGAGTCACACGACGATCATCGCCCGCCAGCTCGGCATCCCCTGCGTCGTCGGCACGGACGGGCTGGACGACATCGCCGAGGGCACGGCGATGCTGGTCGACGGGTCGAGCGGCGAGGTCATCCTCGACCCTGATCCCGGTCTGGTCCGGGAGCGCACCGAGGCCGCCGCTGCCTTCGGTCAGGCCGCCGCGTCGTGGCGCGGGCCCGGCGCGACCTCGGACGGACACGTGGTCGACATCCTCGCGAACGTCCAGGATGGTGCGGGTGCGCGCAAGGCGGCCGAGACCCACGTCCAAGGGGTCGGGTTGTTCCGCACCGAGCTGTGCTTCCTCGACCGCGACGTCGAGCCCACCGTGCAGGAGCAGGCGGCCATCTATGGCGAGGTCTTCGCCGCGATGGGCGACCGCAAGGTCGTGATCCGTACGCTCGACGCAGGCTCGGACAAGCCGGTCAGCTTTGCCACGATCAAGGACGAGCCCAACCCGGCGCTCGGCGTTCGCGGTATGCGGCTGGGCCTGCGCGACGAGGGGCTCATGGACCGGCAGCTCGATGCGATCGCGCTCGCCGCCAAGGAGTCGGCCGCGCCGGTGTGGGTCATGGCGCCCATGGTCGCGACCGAGGACGAGGCCGAGTGGTTCGGCGCGAAGGTGCGCGAGCGAAGCCTCGTTCCGGGCGTCATGATCGAGATCCCGAGTGCCGCGCTGCTCGCGGACCGCATCCTCCGCCACGTCGACTTCGTCTCGATCGGCACCAATGACCTGAGCCAGTACGCCTTTGCGGCAGATCGGATGGCGCCGTCATTGTCGCGGCTCACCGATCCGTGGCAGCCGGCCCTCCTGGCGCTCATCCACCGGGTGGCTCAGGCGGGGCTGGATGCCGGCAAGCCCGTGGGTGTCTGCGGAGAGGCCGCGGCTGACCCGCAGCTCGGCTGCGTCATGGTCGGGCTCGGCGTCACCTCGCTGTCGTCCGCGGCTACGGCCGCACCCCTCGTGGGTGCGACGCTGGCCGGTGTCACCGAAGACACCTGCAAGGCGGCCGCACGCGCCGCCCTGGACGCCAGGGGGCCCGCCGAGGCCCGCGACGCGGCTGCAGCGCACCTGTCCTGACACAGCGAAAATGCCCGACCGCACGCAGCAGGTCGGGCATCCTCGGATCTGGTGTCTACTGCTGAGGCTCGATCGTGACCTTGATGCCCTCGCCGCTGCGGACGATGTCGATGGCCTTCGGCACGTCGGCCAGCGGCAGTCGGTGGGTGATGAGGTCGAGGACAGGCACGGCCCCGGTCGCGATGCGGTCGAGCGCATCCTTGTTGTTGGCCGGCGATGACCCGTTGGCGCCCACGATGGTCAGCTCGCGGTAGTGCACCAGGTTGGAGTCGAGGGTGATCGTCGGCTTGTCCTTGGGCAGGCCGCCGAAGAAGCTGATGCGCCCCTGCCGCGCGGCGTACTGGACGGCCTGCTCCTGCGCGATGCCGGCTGCTGTCGCCGTGATGGCCACGTCGGCGCCGCGTCCGTTGGTGAGGTCCATGACCGCCTGGACGACGTCAACCTCACCGGCGCAGATCGTCTCGTCCGGCTTGACGATGCCGGCCGCCTGCTCGAGGCGGGCGCGGTTGAGCTCGATCAGCGTGATGCGTCGAGCCCCGTTGGCGCGCGCCAGGCGTACGTGCAGGCAGCCGATCGGGCCGGAGCCGACCACGACGACGTCATCGCCCTCGCCGACGCGTGCCAGCGTCTGGGCGTTGATCGCACAGGCGAACGGCTCGGCGACCGAGGCCTCGGCATAGCTCAGTCCCTCGGGTATGCGGTTCAGGCCGTCGACCTTGAGGACTGCGCGGGGAACGATCATGTACTCCGCGAATCCGCCGTCGAACTGGTAGCCCATCGAGACCTGGTTGGGGCAGACCGACATCTTCCCGTGGGTGCACTCCTCGCACTCGCCGCACGGCACGGCGGCGATGACCTGGACCCGGTCGCCGGGTTGCCACCCGTCGACGCCGGAGCCGACCTCGACGACCTCGCCGGCGATCTCGTGCCCGATGACGCGGGGTGGGTCGAGGTTCTGGTGCCCGGCGCCGAAGATCTTGACGTCCGTTCCGCACGTCGAGGTGGCCCAGACCTTGATCTTGACCTCGTCGGGTCCTGCGGTCGGCTCGTCGGCGTCCTCGTATCGCAGGTCACCCGGGGCGTAGAAACGCACCACCTTCATGAAATGTCTTCTCCTTCGGAGGGCTGCAGGAGGGCCAGCACCGTGTCGGTGTCGGATGCCTCGCGCAGCTGCTTGGCCTGGTCGGGGTCGACCAGGATCATGGCCAGCTTCGACAGGATGCCGATGTGGTCGTCGCCCACGGCAGCGATGCCGATTGCGACGCGTACGTCATTGCCGTTCCAGTCCACGCCATCGGGAAAGCGAACGAACGACAGCGCGTTGCGCTGCACGGTGTCCTTGCTCTCGACCGTGCCGTGGGGGATGGCGAAGCCCTCGCCCATGTAGGTCGACACCGACTGCTCGCGGTCGAGCATCGCGTCGACGTACGACTCGGCGACGGCGCCGACCTCGACGAGGACGCCACCGGTGACCCGGATGGCGTCCTCGGCCGAGGTGGCTGCTGCCTCGAGGCGGATTGCCTCGGCCATCAGCAGGTCAGCCACTGACGTCGCCGCCGTCCTTCAAGGTCTGGACCAGCGCGTTGACGGCCGGATCGCCGAGGAACACCTGGAACGTCACGACGGGCTTTCCCGGCGCGCTGGAGCGGGCGCGCTCGGCCAGCGACTGGTGGCAGAGCACCACATCGGCGTCGGCGGGGATCTGGCCGACCGGCGTGTGCTCGACCGTGATGTCGGTCTTCTTGAGCTGCCCCTTGAGGGTGCTCGCCAGCATCACGCTGCTGCCCATTCCCGCGTCGCACGCGACGATGAGCTTCTTGACGTCAGCGGCATTGATGGTTGCGGTCATGATCAGGCCTCCTGGAGGGTCGAGTCTTCGGAGACCTCAGAATCGTCGCTCCCGCGACCAAAGCCAAGCAGCATCGAGCCGACCACGAAGGACACCGCTGTGGCCACGCCCACTCCGAGGAGCATCCCGGCGTAGTTGCCGAAGCCCTTGGGGGTCTGCGCGAGGTAGGCGAAGATGCTGCCCGGCGAGGGGGAGGCGACCAGACCGGCATTGGTGAGCTGGAACGTCGCGATGCCCGCCGCGCCGCCGAGGATCGTCGCGAGGATCATCTTGGGCTTCATCAGGACGTACGGGAAGTAGATCTCGTGGATTCCGCCGAAGAAGTGGATGATGATGGCCGCCGGGGCCGAGGGGCGCAGGGCCCTGGGCCCGAAGAACCAGTAGGCGAGCAGGATCCCGAGGCCCGGGCCGGGGTTCGACTCGAGCATGAACAGGACCGACTTGCCCTTCTCTGCAGCTTCCGCAGCGCCCAGAGGAGTCAGCACGCCGTGGTTGAGCGCGTTGTTGAGGAACAGCACCTTTGCGGGTTCGATGATGACCGAGGCGACGGGCAGGAGGTTGTTGTCGACGAGCTTGTCGACGCCGTCACCGAGCCAGTTGGTGAGGTGCTCGACGATCGGGCCGGCGCCCTTGAGGCCGACGATCGCGAGGGCGCCGCCGACGATGCCGGCGGAGAAGTTGTCGATCAGCATCTCGAAGCCGGGCTTGACCTTGCCCTCGATCGACTTGTCGAACTTGCTGATGACCCAGCCGCCCAACGGTCCCATGATCATGGCGCCGAGGAACATCGGCACGTCTGTGCCGACGATGACGCCCATCGTGGCGACCGCGCCGACCACGCCACCGCGGTGACCGTGGACGAGCTTGCCGCCCGTGAACCCGATCAGGAGGGGGAGCAGGTAGGTGATCATCGGTCCGACGAGCTCGGCGATGTCCTTGTTGGGGATCCACCCGTCGGGGATGAACAAGGCCGTGACCAGGCCCCAGGCGATGAACGCGCCGATGTTGGGCATGACCATGCCGGCGAGCTTGGCACCGAAGCGCTGGACGTTCGCGCGCAGGCCGTCCCCTGTCGCCGCTGGTGTGAAGTTGGACATGTGGACTCCTTGAAGAAGCTGATCACTTCGTTGTGACGTCTGTCACCGGGTCCATCAAATGCCCGAGTGTGTGGCTTTGTCAAGGTTTGATGCGGTTTTGTGTGGGAGTCAGCCTGTGGCAGAGCGGTGTCGGAGCGAAATGGGCATGCTGAAGCACCCCGCTGGCGCGAGGTGTTCAGGCGGGAGGTGTCAGTCGACGAGCGCGGGCGTCGCCTCGACCGTGAAGCCGTCGACCGCTTCGTCGGCGACGTAGGTCGGCTCCGCCACGACGCGGCCGGCAGCGAGGACGTCCGCGATGGCCAGGCGTACGAGGTCGAGCTTCACCTTGGTGGCACTGATCGTGAGGCTGCTGATCTCGGTCTTCTGGCTGACCTTGGCGATCGATTTCGCACCGCGAATGTCCGCGAGGACCGAGGCCGCTGAGCTCAGGAGCGCGGGATCATGGCTGTCGGTCATGAGGTCGACGTCGTTGTCCGGCCACGCGGCGCGGTGGATCGAGCCCTCCTGCCACCATGACCAGACTTCCTCGGTCACGTAGGGCAGGAACGGTGCCAGCAGGCGCAGCTGGACCGACAGGGCGAGCACGAAGGCGCTCCTGGCGGACCGCCCGGCGGCGTCCTCGCGGCGCGAACGCTCCTTGACGAGCTCGAGGTAGTCGTCGCAGAAGTCCCAGAAGAACTTCTCGGTGACCTCGAGCGCGGTGGCGTAGTCGTAGTCGTCGAAGCGGGCCGTGGCCTCGTCGACGACGAGTCGCAGTCGGCTCAGCATCGCCAGGTCGATCGCCTCGGTCACGCGGGACGGGTCGAGGTCGGCTGCGCCGGCACCCAGTCCGTACGCCTCCTCGGAGGCCAGCACGAACTTGCTCGCGTTGAGGACCTTCATCGCCAGGCGCCGGCCGACCTTCATCTGCGCCTCGTCGAACGGCGAGTCCGCTCCGGGCCGGGCTCCGGCCGCGCGCCAGCGAACGGCGTCGGCCCCGTACTTGTCGAGGATCTCGTCAGGGACGACGACATTGCCCTTGGACTTGCTCATCTTCTTGCGGTCCGGGTCGACCACGAAGCCCGACAGCGCCGCATGGGTCCACGGGGCAACGCCGTGCTCGAGGTGAGCGCGGACGATCGACGAGAAGAGCCAGGTGCGGATGATGTCGTGGCCCTGCGGGCGCAGGTCCATCGGGAACGTCCGGGCGAAGAGGTCGGGGTCGCGCTCCCAGCCGCAGATGATCTGGGGAGTCAGGGACGACGTCGCCCAGGTGTCGAGGACGTCGGGGTCGGCCAGGAAGCCTCCGGGCTCGCCGCGTTGCGACTCGGTGAATCCCGGCGGGACCTCTGAGGACGGGTCGACCGGCAGGCTCGCCTCGTCGGCGAAGATCGGGTCGTCGTAGTCGGGTTCGCCGTCGGCATCGAGCCGGTACCAGACCGGGAACGGGATGCCGAAGAAGCGCTGGCGCGAGACCAGCCAGTCGCCGTTGAGGCCCTCGATCCAGTTGGTCAGGCGCGACTGCATGTAGGCGGGCACCCAGTCGATCTCGCCGCCGCGCGCGACGAGCTTCTGGCGCAGGTCGGCGTCGCGACCGCCGTTGGTGATGTACCACTGGCGGGTCGACACGATCTCGAGCGGCTTGTCGCCGCGCTCGTAGAAGTTGGCCATCCGCTGAGTCGGGGTCGGCTCGCCGTCGAGGTCGCCGCTGTCACGCAGCGCCGCGACGACTGCTTCGCGTGCGGAGAACGTGGTCTTGCCCGCGATCTCCTCGTAGCGGGCGACGCCGTCGCCGGTGACCCAGGCCGGCGTCTCGCGCAGGACGCGGCCGTCGCGACCGATGATCGTACGGTTGGGCAGCTGCAGCTCGCGCCACCACTGGACGTCGGTGAGGTCACCGAACGTGCAGGACATGACGATGCCGGAGCCCTTCTCGGGGTCGGCCAGCGCGTGCGCGACGACCGGCACCTCGACGCCGTAGAGCGGCGACGTCACGGTCGTGCCGAACAGCGGCCGATAGCGCTCGTCGTCAGGGTGGGCGATCAGCGCGACGCAGGCTGCGATGAGCTCGGGCCGGGTGGTCTCGATGATGACGGGGGAGTCGGTGCCGTGGAACGCAACCCGGTGATAGGCGCCGGGGTACTCCCGCGCCTCGAGCTCAGCCTGCGCGACCGCGGTCTGGTAGGTCACGTCCCACAGCGTCGGCGCGTCCTGCTGGTATGCCTCGCCGCGGGCCACGTTGCGCAGGAAGGCGCGCTGCGACACGACCTGGGACTCGTCGCCGATCGTCGTGTACTGCTGCGACCAGTCGACGCTGAGGCCCAGCGTGCGCCACAGCTGCTCGAAGACCTTCTCGTCCTCCTCGACCAGCTCGTTGCACAGCTCGACGAAGTTGCGCCGGCTGACCGGCACCTGCCTCTTGGCGTCGGGCTGCTCAGGCGGCGTGAAGTCGGCGTCGTACGGCAGCGAGGGGTCGCAACGCACGCCGTAGAAGTTCTGGACCCGGCGCTCGGTCGGCAGGCCGTTGTCGTCCCACCCCATGGGGTAGAAGACCTCTTTGCCGCGCATCCGCTGGTAGCGCGCGATGAGGTCGGTGTGGGTGTAGGAGAACACGTGGCCGACGTGCAGCGAGCCCGAGACGGTCGGCGGGGGAGTGTCGATCGAGAAGATCTCCTCGCGGGTCTTCGTACGATCGAACGTGTAGGTGCCCGCCTCAGCCCAGCGGGCGGACCAGGTGGCCTCGAGGCCTTCGAGGACGGGCTTCTCCGGGACTGTGTTCACAGCAGGCAAGTCTAGGTGCGGGGGACCAGCGGCAAAGCAGCGGCGTCGCGGGCCACCGTGGTGACCCGCGACGCCGAATGCGTGGACCTAGGCGTCCGTCCTGGCGTAGGCGATGTCGTCGCCGGGCTGGCTGACCGGGACGTCTTCCTTCTCGGCCAGCTTGCTGGGCCACCAGATGTGGCGACCGATGTCCAGGTTGAGCGCCGTCACGAGCACCGAACGCACGATGATCGTGTCGAGCAGGACGCCGACCGCCACCACGAACCCGAGCTCGGCCAGGAACACCACCGGGATCGAGCCGAGCGCCGCGAACGTGCCGGCAAGGACAAGACCCGCAGAGGTGATGACTCCGCCTGTGGCCCCGAGGCCGATCAGGGAACCGCGCCGGGTGCCGAACCTCAACGATTCTTCTCGGACTCGCGTCATGAGGAAGATGTTGTAGTCGATGCCCAACGCCACCAGGAACACGAAGGCGAACAGCGGGAAGGACGAGTCCGCACCGGCGAAGTCGAACACGTGCTTGAACACGAGTGCGCCGATGCCCATGGCTGCGCCGAAGGACAGCACCACCGTGACGAGCAGGATCAGCGGCGCCGCGAGAGCCCTCAGGAGGACGGCCAGGATGAGGAACACGGCGATCAGGACGATCGGGATGATCAGCTTGTTGTCCGCGGCCGAGGCTTCCTGCACGTCCTTGTTGATCGCGGTGTTGCCGCCGACCAACGCGTCGGCACCGGGCACCTTGTGCACCGCGTCCTGAACCCGGTCGACGGTGTCGAACGCCTCCGTGGAGTCCGGTGACGACGTCAGCGTGCCCTCGAGATAGGCGACGCCCTTGGCATTGCCCTTGACCTCGACGCTGCTCGGGTCGATGCCCTTGACCGACGAGAACGCCGCCTTGACGGCATCCGCCTGGTCCGCGTTGGCGATCACGGCGACGGGCGATCCCGCACCGCCGTCGTAGTGCTTGGTCAGCACCTTGTCGGCGGTGATGGACGGCTCGGTCTTGGTGAAGCTCTGCTCGTTGGTCAGCCCGTTCGCGTCGAGCTGGAAGATGCCGAGCGAGAACGCGCCAAGGACCATGGCGGTCGCGATCCACACGAACCGTGGCTTCTTGGCGATGCCACGACCAACCCGGCCCCAGATGCCGGACTCGTTGCGCTCCGGATCACCGAAGTGGGGGATGAAGGGCCAGAACACCCAACGGCCGAAGATCACGAGCAGTGCCGGGAGCAGGACCATCATCATGATCAGCGCCACGACGATGCCGGCCGCGGTGACCGGGCCGAGGCTGCTGGTGGAGTTCATCTGGGCGAACATCAGGCAGAGCAGGCCGATGATGACCGTCGCGCCGCTGGCAATGATCGCCGGACCGGCACGGTGCAGCGCGTGCGCCATCGCCTCGTGACGGTCGGCGTAGTGCCGCAGCTCCTCGCGGTAGCGGGCCACGAGCAGCAGGGCGTAGTCGATGCCCGCGCCCAGCGTCAGGATGCTGAGGATCGCTGCGCTCTGGCCGTTGACGGTGAGCCCGAAGCCCTTGGCCAGCACGTAGACGAAGCCCTGGGCCGTCAGGACGCTGGCGACACCGCAGAACAACGGGATCAGCCAGAGCACCGGGCTGCGGTAGGTCAGAAGCAGCAGGACGACGACCACACCGAGGGCAGAGATCAGCAGGATGCCGTCGATGCCGGCGAAGGCCTCGGCCTGGTCGGCGCCGAGTGCCGCGGGACCGGCGATCTTGACGTCGAGTCCTCCGGCGTCCTTCTCCGCGACCTTGCGGATGTCCTTGACGGCGTCCGGGAGCTTGTCCCAGCCGTCTTCGTCCATCTGGATCGTGGGGATGACCTGCAGCGCCTTGCCGTCCTTGGACGGAATCGGGCCGACCACGTCGTCCCTGACCAGCTTGACCTTGGCGAATGCCGCGACATCGGCCTCAGCCTTGGCCATGTCGGCAGGTGTGATGCCCGAGTCGCGGACGTAGAGCACGACTGCGGGGGCGCTGTCCGGGTCGGAGAACGCTGCGGACTTCTCGATGGCCTTGGTGGACTCGGCGTCGCCGGGCAGCCAGGCGGCGATGTCGTTCTCCTGGACGCCGGTGAGCTTGGCTCCCAGCATGGCCATGCCCATGATGATGATCAGTGAGGCGACCAAAGTGACCCATTTGGCCCAGCGGTGGGCGATCCAGCCCGCGATCTGGCGGTTCATGCGATTCTCCTCGGGTGAGCGTCCGATCGGGACGCGAGACACGTTGACTACATCATGTCCTAATGCAATGACAGAAACGCCATCGGTGGCAACCCTGAGCCGCCCCTGATGCCCTGCCACAATGGGTGACGATGACACCCACCTACGCGGAGGTCGAGCGCGCGCTCCTCGGCCGGTGGCCCGAGACACGTCTCGAGCCGTCCCTTGACCGGATCACTGCCGTCTGCCGTTTGCTGGGGGACCCCCAGCGGGCCTACCCGGTCATCCACCTCACGGGAACCAACGGCAAGACGTCCACCAGCCGTATGGTCGACGCGCTGCTGCGCGCCCTCGACCTGAGGACCGGGCGCTTCACGAGCCCGCACCTGCAGTCCATGACCGAGCGGATCTGCCTCGACGGCGTGCCGCTGTCGCAGGAGCTGTTCGTCGACGCGTTCGCGGACGTCGCGGCATACGCCCAGATCGTCGACGACTCGTCGGAGCACCCGCTGTCGTTCTTCGAGATGATCACCGCGATGGCCTTCGCGGCGTTCGCCGATGCCCCCGTCGATGCCGCGATCATCGAGGTCGGCATGGGCGGGTCGTGGGATGCGACGAATGTCGCCGACGGGCAGGTCTCGATCATCACGCCGATCGGCATCGACCACGCGCGCTATCTCGGCGACCGTCCCGAAATCATCGCGGTCGAGAAGGCCGGCATCATCAAGCCCGGCTCGCACGTCGTCGTCGCCGAGCAGGAGGACGCCGTCATGGATGTCCTCATGCGGCGAGCGGTCGATGTCGGCGCGATCGCGTTGCGCGAAGGCGTGGACTTCGGTGTCAACCATCGGGCCACCGCAGTCGGCGGACAACAGATCGACCTCCAGGGTGTCGCCTCCGCTTACTCCGACATCTTCCTGCCGCTCCACGGGGCCCACCAGGCCCACAACGCGGCCTACGCGTTGGCGGCCGTCGAGGCGTTCACCGGCAGCAAGGAGCTCGACCCCGACCTCGTACGTGAGGCGTTTGCACAGGTCGCGTCACCGGGTCGGCTCGAGGTCGTACGGCGCAGCCCCACCGTGCTGCTCGATGCGGCGCACAACCCGCACGGCGCCCAGGCGACGGTCGAGGCCGTGCAGGACGCCTTTACCTTCAGTCCGCTGATCGGCGTCGTCGGCGTCATGGCCGACAAGGACGTCGAGGAGATGCTGCGGACGTTCGAGCCGGTCATGGCCGAGATCGTCTGCACGCAGAACAGCACGCCGCGGTCGATGCCGGCCGTCGAGCTGGCCGAGATCGCCGAGGACATCTTCGGCGCGGAGCGAGTCATCCTCGAGCCGAGGCTCGACGACGCGATCGAGCGTGCGGTGGGCATGGCCGACTCCGCCGAGAGCAACGAGGACGCGATCGGCAGCGGAGGTGTCCTGGTCACCGGATCGGTCGTCACGGTCGGCGAGGCGCGCGTGTTGTTCGGAGGCACGCCGGCATGAGAGGAGTCTGCGCATGAGAGGAGTCTGCGCATGAGAGGCATGTGCGCCGCGATGCTGATGCTCGAGGCCGTCATCCTGGCCCTCGCCGTGCCGGTGATGATCTCGGTCGAGGACGTGAGCAAGCCCTTGGCGTTGGTGTCCGGCCTCGGACTCGCGCTGCTGTGCGTCGTGACCGCGGGCGCGTTGCGGCGCCCGCAGGCGTACCTCGTCGGCCACGCGATCCAGGTCGGCGCTATCGGACTCGGTTTCCTCGTCACGATCATGTTCTTCATCGGAGCGATCTTCGCTGCCTTGTGGTTCGGGGCGTTCTTCGTGGGGAAGCGGATCGAGGAGGACAAGGCCCGCTGGGCCCGCGAGGCCGGCCAAGGCTGAAGGGTGTGACCCAGCGCGACCCGCGCTAGTGTCGAGATCATGGTGCGCGTGCTGGTGGTTGCCGACGAAGAGGTCACCGCGATGTCGTCGCGGGTGCGCGACCTGCGCGTTGACCTCGTGCTCGCAGCCGGTGACCTGCCGTGGAGCTACCTCGAGTCGCTCGTCTCGCTCGTCGACGCCCCGGCGGCCTTCGTGCCCGGCAACCACGATCCGAGCACGGCAGGCGGCAAGGGGCCCAGTGGGCTGATCAACCTGGACGGAAGGGTGCTCACCGTCGGCGGCCTGCGCATCGCCGGTCTTGGCGGATGCGTCCGCTACAACGACGGCGCGCACCAATACACCCAGCGTGAGTACGACCGCCGGGCCCGCCGGCTGCTCAAGGACGCCCGCGGGGGCGCGCCTGTCGACGTACTGCTGACCCATGCACCTCCGCTCGGCCTGGGCGACAAGCCCGATCCCTGCCACGTGGGCATCTCGGCGTTGCACGGGGTCCTCGAGGCCCTGCGTCCGGCCTGGCACTTGCACGGCCACATTCACCCGTACGGCATGCACAAGCCCGACCGGCAGCTCGGACCCACGACGATCCGCAACGTGATCCCGTGGCACGTCGTCGAGATCGAGTCGGCCTCGTCGCCTGCCGTCGCCGGTTCGGGAAGGCGGGACTGACATGGTGCGCGAGTCTGGTTCGGCGCGGGTCGATGCCGAGAGCGACTTCATGCGCGCGAGGCGGCACCAGGTGTTGTCAGGACTGGCAGCCCGCCTGCGCAACGACACCGACGACGTCGTCCAGTCGATGTCGTTCGATGACGTGGTGGAGGCGCTGGGACGGAAGGCTGAGAGCTATCGCGGCACCAAGGTCATACCGCTCGACGCCATTGTCGGATCGGTCGACAAGGTCCGCGACTTCGACCGTCGGTTCCGGCCGACGTCGTTGGTCAGCCGGCAGCGCTGGGAACGGCTGTCCCGCGCCAGCCGGACCGGCGAGGTGATTCCGCCCATCGACGTCTACCAGATCGGCGACTACTACTTCGTGCGCGACGGGCACCACCGCGTCTCCGTCGCCCGCAGCCTCAAGCTCGACGTCATCGAGGCCCACGTGACGGCGATCGAGACGTTCCTGGCGCCGGTCGGCATCGGTGCGCGATCCGATCTCGAGCTGAAGTACTGGCGTCGGCTGATGCTCCAGCGTGTCCCGTTCACGGGCGAGGCCCGCGCCGCAGTCGCCGTCAACAACCCGTTCGACTACGGCGTCATTGCCGAGACCGTCGAGGCCTGGGCGGCCCGTGCGATGCACGCCGAGGGCGCCTACATGGACAAGGCGACGATGGCGGCGCGCTGGTACGCCGAGGAGTTCCAACCGGTCGTCGCGATGATCGAGGACGCGGGGGTCCGCGGCAAGGACGAGCGTCCGGCCGAGGCCTACCTCCGTGTGGCGTGCGAGCGCTATCAGCTCATCCGCGAGCACGAGTGGAACACCGAGGTGATGGAAGCCGTCACCAGCAAGGGCAAGCGCAAGCGCTGACCCGCCCTACAGCCCGACCGTGAGGTTGTCTCCGGTCGACGGGTCGAACAGGTGCATCTTGTCGGTGTCGATGAACAACGTCGCGTCGTCGTCCTCCGTGACCTGGCTGTCGGAGTCCAGCGAGACGACGAGCTGCGTGCGCAACGAGTCGCTGTCGACCTCCCGGGCCAGCTCCTTGAGCTGGCCCTGCACCTCGGCCTCGGCCTCGTAGGGGACATAGGCGTACTGCTGGTCGCCGAGCCACTCCCGGACGTCGATGTGCGCCTTGAACGTACGATCCGTGTCGACCTTGCCGGACTCGATGACTGACACGTCCTCGAAGTGCTCAGGGCGGATGCCGGCCATCAGCAGACCCTTGCCGGCGGTCTTCTCGGCCTTGGCGTCGGGGATCGTGAACTCCCCGAACGGCAGGCTGACCTTGTTGCCCTCGACGGTGGCGGGCAGGAAGTTCATCGRCGGSGAGCCGATGAAGCCGGCGACGAAGAGGTTGACCGGCTGTTCGTATAGCTCCCGAGGTGTCGCGAGCTGCTGCAACACGCCACGTTTCAGGACCGCCACGCGATCGCCCAACGTCATCGCCTCGGTCTGGTCGTGCGTGACGTAGACCGTGGTGATGCCGAGACGCTTCTGCAGACGCGCGATCTCGGTGCGCATCTGACCGCGGAGCTTGGCGTCGAGGTTGGACAGCGGCTCGTCGAACAAGAACGCCTTGGCCTCGCGCACGATCGCGCGACCCATCGCGACGCGCTGGCGCTGGCCACCCGACAGGTTGCCGGGCTTGCGCTGCAGGTGCTCGTCGAGGTCGAGGGTCTTGCTCGCGTCGCGGACCTTGGCGTCGATCTCCTTCTCCTTCATCTTCTGGAGACGGAGCGGGAACGCGATGTTCTCGTAGACCGTGAGGTGCGGGTAGAGCGCGTAGTTCTGGAACACCATCGACAGGTTGCGGTCGCGCGGCGCCAGGTCGTTGACCTTCTGGCCGCCGATCACCATGTCGCCGGACGTGATGTCCTCCAGGCCGACGATCATCCGCAACAGGGTCGACTTCCCGCACCCCGACGGTCCGACCAGGATCATGAACTCACCGTCGGCGACGTCGATGCTGACGTCATTGACGGCCGGGAAGCCGTCGCCGTACTTCTTGACGATGTTTTTCATCTCAATGGCAGCCATGGATCAACCCTTCACTGCGCCGGCGGTCAGGCCGGCGACGATCTTGCGCTGGAAGAACAGGACGAGAACGATGATCGGGACCGTGGCGACCACGGCGCCCGCGGCCAGCAACGACGCCGGCCGGTTGAACGGGTCGGCCCCGACGAAGAACGACAGGGCAGCGGGGATGGGGCGGGCGTTCTCCGTCGACGTCAGCGAGATGCCGAAGACGAAGTCGTTCCACGCGAAGAAGAACGTCAGGATTGCCGCGGTGAACACGCCGGGAGCGGCGAGCGGAACGATGACCTTGCGGAACGCCTGCCACGACGTGGCGCCGTCGACCTGGGCCGCCTGCTCCATCTCCCACGGGATCTCGCGAAAGAACGCCGACAGGGTCCAGATCGCCAGCGGCAGCGTGAACGACATGTAGGGGATGATGAGGCCCGGCCAGGTGTCGTAGATGCCGAACGTGCGCCACATGTCGAACAGCGGACCGACCAGCGACACGACCGGGAACATCGCGATCACCAACGCCGTGGTCAATACGAACTTCTTGCCCTTGAACTCCAGGCGCGCGATCGCGTATGCCGCCAGGGTCGCCAGGATCACGGAGAGCGCCGTGGCGATGAGCGAGATGCCGATCGAGTTGATGATCGCTCGCCGGAACTGGTCGTCGTCGAGCACGTCCTTGTAGTTCTGCCACCCGGCGCCGCTGCCGTCGGCCGGGAAGAAGCCAGGGCTGCCGTTGGTGACGGCCTCCTGGGACTTGAACGACAGGGAGACGATCCAGGCGACCGGAAGCAGGCACCAGAGGAGGATGAAGACGACACCGATCGCCGTGAGGATGCGGCTGGGAAGATCCTTCATCTCAGTCCTCCTGTCGAGCGGCCGACAGGTCGACCTTGAAGAGCTTGACGATCACGAATGCCACGACCAGCACCGAAAGGAACAACAACACTGAGAGCGCTGAGCCGATGCCCAGCTGGAACTGCTCGATCACCTGCCGATAGGTCAGGAACGAGATCGATTCGGTCTTGTTGGCACCGGCGGTCATGACGAAGATGTTGTCGAAGATCCGGTAGGCGTCGAGGGCTCGGAAGAGGACAGCGACCATGATCGCGGCCCGCATGTTGGGCAGGATGACCTTGTAGAGCCGTTGGAACCACGTCGCGCCGTCGACCTTGGCGGCCTCGAGCATGTCCTCGGAGACCTGGGCGAGGCCGGCCAGCAGCAGCAGCGACATGAACGGCGTCGTCTTCCAGATCTCGGAGGCCATGATCGCGATGAGCGACGAGTACCGCTCGGAGAACCAGTCGAAGTCGCTGTCGACGAACGGCAGCCAGCCGTTGACGAAGCCATTCTTGTAGGAGAACGCGAACTGCCACGCGAAGCCCGAGACCACCGTGATCACGCCGTAGGGGATCAGGATCGAGGTGCGGATCGTGCCGCGGGCGAAGATCACCTTGTGCATGACCATCGCGAACGCGAAGCCGATGACGAGCTCAAATGTCACGGTGATGATCATGATCGCGACGGTGGTGAGAGTGTCGCGCCAGAACAGCGAGTCGCCCAGGGCGGTGGCGTAGTTCTGGAACCACACGAACTCCTTGTCGTCCGGTGCCGTGAGGGAGTAGTCGAACATCGACAGGTAGAGCGCCCGCAGCATCGGGAACGCCGTGACGACCAGCATCAGGATGACGGCCGGCGCCACCAGCTTGCGTGCGAGCGAGGTCTCGGCCCGGGCTCGGTCGGAGTCGGCTGCCGGAGGTGCCTCGTCCGGAGCCGCCGTCTGAACGTAGGTGCTCACAGCAGCGCCTTTCCCTCGAGGATTGCTGACAGGAACGAGGCGGACTTCTCGGGTGTGCCCGGTCCGACCGAGTTGGGGGAGTGCCACCTCGACTGGATCGCGCTCGAGATCTGGCTGTAGAACGCGCTCTTGGGCCGCGGGCCGCCGGTGTCGATGCTGTCCCGGAACAACGTCAGGAGGTCCGGGGGAAAGAGCTCCTTCACGGCTGAGTCGTCGTACACCGACTCGCGCGTCGGCGCAAAGCTGTCGTTCACCGCGAGCGCGGCCTGCGCTTCATCACTGGTGACGCAGAGCGCCGCTTCCTGGGCAAACTTCGGATGCTTGGTGTAGGCGCCGACACCGATGTCGATGCCACCGATCGGCGGCTTGGACTCCTCGCCCTCCACCGTCTGTGGGTAGCGGACCCAGCCGAGGTCCTCGAACGCCTTCTCGTCCTTGGGGCCGCCCGGCTTGCCGATCAGTCCTTTGTAGTTGCCGTAGACGAAGGTCCAGTTGGTCATGAACTCGCCGGGACCCTCCGGGGGAAACATCTGCCCGAGGCTGGTGCCCTCGTTGGAGGTGGTGAAGTCAGGCTGAGCGGCGGGGGAGTTGGCGAGCTTCTTGATGACCGCCGCGGCGTCCTTGCCCGCCGCGGAGTCGATCGTGACCTTGGCGTCGCGCCCCTTCTCAACAGTCGAGGGGTCGAGGATGTTGCCGCCGGCTCCCTGGATGAGCGCGTTGATCCACACGACGTAGGCCTCGTACTTGTTGGCCTGGACGCCGACTGTGCCGTCGTTGTCGGCGGCCGCATCGATGACCTGGTCCCAGGTGACCGGCTTGGTCATGTCAAGCCCGGCCTTCTCGGCGAGGGACTTCCGGTACCAGAGCACCTGGGTGTTGGCCCACTGCGGGGCGGCGACCACTTCGTCGTCCCACTGCACGATGTCAGCAGGGGCATCCAGCACGCCTTCGAGGACTCGATCGCCAACCTCGCCCTCGAAGGGCAGGAGCCACTTGGCGTTGGCGAACTCCGGCACGAAGACCGGGTCGAGGCTCATCAGGTCCGTCGAGCTGTCCTTGGCGGCCAGACGACGCGCGAGCTGCGTGCGCTGGTCAGTCGCACTGGCGGGAAGCAGCTGGATCTTGATGTTGTACTTGTCGGTGCTGCAGTCCTTGGCCAGCTTGTTGAGCGTGTCCTGACCGTCTGGGTTGATGTACCAGTTGAGCGACGCCTTGCCGCCGCTTCCACCACCGCAGGCAGCGAGGACACTCGCGGACAAGGTCGCCGCGGCAATGCCTGCGACGACTCGACGAATCGGACGTACGGCCATTCCTCCCCCAACCTCGGCCCCTCAACGGACTCACACGTGATGCGGGTCACAGGGACGCATCGAACGTAACCGCCTCCCCGGAGGAGCGCAACCGGGAGAGATTCAGCCCGCGAGCCAGACCGTCTCATCGGTGCCGAGAGAAGCCCCCGGCTCGAGCGGCTGGCTCGACGCCAAGACCCTCGCGCCCTCGGGGATCGCAACCGGAATGTCGCCGAGGTTGGCCAGGACCGTCACCCGATCGTCGCCCGATGTCACCGTGAACGCGAGGACGAAGTCGGGAAACTCGTCGAGCCAGGCGAGCGTGCCTCGCCCGAGCCGCAGCTCCTGACGTACGGCGAGCAGCGTCCGGTAGAGCTCGAGGGTGGACCCGGCGACGTGTCGCTGCCGGTCGGCCGCGAGCACGCCGTACTCCACGGGCTGGGGGAGCCAGGACTGGTCGCCGGGGCCGAATCCGTACGACGGCACGCCGCCCTCCCACGGCACCGGCACGCGACAGCCGTCACGCCCCGTGGACTCACCGCCCGTACGGGCGAAGGTCGGGTCCTGGCGTGCTTCGTCGGGCAGACGGGTCGCCTCCGGGAGGCCCAGCTCCTCGCCCTGGAACAGGTAGGCCGAGCCCGGCAGCGCCAGCATCACGGCGGTCGCGGCACGGGCGCGACGCAGGCCGAGAGCGGCGTCGGGCTGGGGGTCGTCGGCGCCGATGCCCTCGATCTTCTGCAGGCCAGGTGTCTGTGGATAGCCGAGCCGGGTCGCGTGGCGTACGACGTCGTGGTTGGACAGCACCCAGGTCTGTGGCGCCCCGACGGCCGCGGCCTGCGCGAGCGAGTGGGTGATGGTCTTGCGCTGGTCCTCAACCAGCCACGGGGTCATGAGGTACTCGAAGTTGAACGACTGGTGGAGCTCGTCCTCTCGGATGTACTTCGCGAGTGACTCCGCCGGCAGGACCCATGCCTCGGCGCACAGGATGCGGTCGGCGTCCTGGCCCTCCATGGCGTACGAGTCGGTGATCCGGCGCCAGCTGCGATAGATGTCGTGGACGCCGGGCTGGTCCCACATCGGCGCCAGGCTGGTCTCATCGGCATGTCGGTCGTGGCTCAGGTCGGCGTCGGGCAGGCCGTCGGCCTTGACCAGCCCGTGGGCGACGTCGATCCGGAAGCCGTCGACCCCGCGATCGAGCCAGAATCGCAGGACGTCCTCGAGCTCGGCGCACACCTCCGGGTTGGTCCAGTCGAAGTCGGGCTGGGTGGTGTCGAACAGGTGCAGGTACCACTGGCCGGGGGACCCATCGGGCTCCGTGACCCGGGTCCACGCAGGTCCGCCGAACAGGCTCTGCCAGTTGTTGGGCGCCAGCTCCCCGCTGTCACGGCCGTCCCGGAAGATGTAGCGGGCGCGTTCGGGGCTGCCGGGCGGTGATGCCAGAGCTGCCCGGAACCAGGCGTGCTCGTCCGACGAGTGGTTGGGGACGATGTCCACGATGACCCGCAGCCCGAGTTGGTGCGCGCGCGCCATGAGCGCGTCGAACGCGGCGAGGTCACCGAAGACCGGGTCCACATCGCGGTAGTCGGCGACGTCGTAGCCGGCGTCGTGCTGGGGCGATGTGTAGAAGGGCGAGAGCCAGACGGCGTCGACGCCGAGGTCCGCCAGGTGGGGGAGCCGTGCGGTGATGCCCGGCAGGTCGCCGATCCCGTCGCCGTTCGAGTCGGCCCACGACCGCGGGTAGACCTGGTAGATCACCGCGTCGCGCCACCACTGCTCGCTCAAGCCGGTCATGTCCGCCTCCCTACGGGTGCCTGACTGGCGCCCGCACACAACGTACGCAGGCACCCGAACCGGCGTCCACGTCGGGCGTACGACGGCGCAGGATAGGTTTTGGCCATGTCGCAACGCACCCTCGTCCTGATCAAGCCCGACGCCGTACGCCGCGGCCTGACCGGCCAGATCCTGTCCCGGTTCGAGGCCAAGGGCCTCACGATCGTCGCGCTGGAGCAGCGGACGATCGACGCCGCCCAGGCCGATGCCCACTACGCCGAGCACGTCGACCAGCCGTGGTACCCGCCGCTGCGCGAGTTCGCGATCTCCGGTCCGCTGGTCGCGCTCGTCCTCGAGGGCGACGAGGCGATCGCGGTCGTACGCCTGCTCAATGGCGTCACCGACGGCCGGCAGGCCGCACCTGGCACGATCCGCGGGGACCTGTCGCTGTCCAACCGCGAGAACCTTGTGCACGCCTCGGACTCCGAGGACTCGGCCAAGCGCGAGATCGCGCTCTGGTTCCCCCACCTCTGAGCACCGCGGTGGCTACGCTCGAGCCATGAGCGCGATCGGGATCCTCGGTACGGGCATGGTGGGGCGGGCATTCGCACGCCGATTGTCAGGTCTCGGCCAGGACGTCCTGGTCGGGGCTCGGTCTGCCGACTCCGAGAGCCTCGCGCCGTTCGGCGAGCTCGACGTCCGCACGGGCTCGTTCGCCGACGCCGCCGCGCACGCAGACCTGCTCGTCAACGCCACCAACGGGATCAACTCACTGAGCGTCCTGGAGTCGATCGGCGCCGATGTGCTGTCCGGCAAGACGGTCGTTGACCTCTCCAACGAGCTCGACCCCAACCGCGCCGGGCCGCCCTGGCTCGCCGCTCCGGATCGCTCGATCGGCCGGCGGCTGCAGGAGTCGTTCCCCGAGACGTACGTCGTGAAGTCGCTCAACACCATGAACTGCGACGTCATGGTCGACCCGTCGATCGTCCCCGGCGACCATGTGGTCTTCCTCAGCGGCAACGACGAGGCGGCGAAGTCGCGGGTGCGGGAGTTCCTGGCGCTCCTCGGCTGGCGGGACGTCCAGATGATCGACCTCGGCGGCATCGAGACCGCGGTGATGACCGAGATGATGATGCCGGTCTGGATCGGTCTGATGTCGGCCCGTGGCGGGCACGACTTCCACTACAACTGGATCATCAGCCCACCCGGGGCCGCTCAGGTGTAGGTCGGCGGCCGCAGGTGGTGCTCGACCTCGTGGAACTGCCCGCGTACGTCCTCCGGCAGCCAGATCACGTGGTTGGAGACCGAGGCCAGGTCGACGTCCTCCTGCAGGGTCACGACGTCCACGACCTGCCGCGGGAAGTCACGCTCGCGGTCCTCGAACTCCAGCAGTGACACGCGAACCGTGACGCCGAACGGGTTGGGGTTGACCAGGCCGATGCCCCAGAACTCCTCGGGTATGTCGGTCGCCTTCTGCTCGAGGTCGATCATGACGCTGCGCGTGTCCTGCTCGAGCGCGGGGTGGTCGAGCTCCTCGACGGCGGCGAGCTCGACGTGCACGCCGCGGACCTGACGGCTCCCCGGGCCGTCGAAACGCAGGATGTCGCGCAGCGATCCACCCGCGGGCAACAGCGGACCGCCCCGATGTGAACCGTGCACCGTCTGCGTCACGACGTTCGGCAGCTCCCGCCCGTACACGTCGAGCGGGGTGAAGGCCAGCGTCGGCACGACCGAGACGTCGGTGTGGTTCTCCACCGTCAGGACCTGGTCGGGCCCGCCGTCGGTGGCGACGGGCACGTACTTGAGGGAGAACGGGCGTTGCTGGCGGGGTTTGCGTCTCACACACCGAGCCTAGGCCGTGGGCTTGCCCAGCTTCTCCCAGGTTGCGACGGATCTTCATGCGTTCGTGCTGTTGTGACGACGCGAACGCATGAAGATCCGTCAACGTTCGACTCGTCGTCGGGCGAACCCCCTGCGTTTGTGTTGCTGGAGCGCCCACAACGCATGGAGATCGGGCTCGGGCCCGGTCCATCCGCACGCTTTGGCCATGCGGAAGAGCTGATCGGCGACGGCGGCTTGCTCATGCCTGATGGCGTACGACGAGAAGATCAGCAGGCGCTCTCCGCCGATGACGATCTCATTGGCGCGAAGCAGATCTGCATCCCATTGGCGAACCGCGTGATGGGGGATGCCGTGGATCTCTGCGGACATACCGAGCGACTCCCAAGTGGCATCGAGGTAGTAGCGCCCGTCCTTGCCGCGTATGCGCCGCTGACGCGTCGGCCGTGGCAAGCCGGCTGACCGCCACAGCGCGTCGAAGTCGCGTTCCGGCAAGGACTGGACTCCGCCAGCGGCATCCAGGACCGACTCGACAATCAGACCGCGCCGCTTGCACGGTCCGCGGCGGGTCAGCGCATCGCGCATCCGGGAGGTGTTGACGAGCCCTTGCTGCAGTGCGGCGATGACCGCGGCCCGCGCGTAACGGTCGTTGTCGCACCAGCTCGCAAGATCGATGACGCTGCGGGCAACACGGGTGCGCCGCGGCTCCTGCAACGGATGGACGTCGGCACTGGTGAGCTCGGTGCTCTCGTGGACGACGAGTCCCTCCCAGGACGGTGCTCGCCCTCCAGCTGGGATCACGACGTGGATTCGGTCGGCGGTGAAACCGTCCATTTCGTGCGCTTCCAGCGCCGTCGGCCCGGCCAGTGCTGATCGCGGCGGAGCGGACGCGAGAGCGACTGCCCATGCCTCCTCGCCAGTGAGCGGCCCGTTGTGCGTGACGATCACGCCCCGGCATGGTCGTTGCCAGATCCCACGGGCGACCCGGTGGCGGACGACTCCGGCGCCGTAGTCGGCGTTGGCCGCGGCGACTCTCATGACGCTCTTCATGAGCGAACGCTCGCTGTCGTCGACCTGTGGGCGCACCCGCTGTCATACGCGTTGTGGATCGGCGCACGCCTCGGCAGATCTGTGGATGTTCACGGACCTCCATGCGTTCTGGCTGCCCGGACGACGCAAACGCATGAAGATCGGTCGACCGGACCAGTGAACTACCTGCGTTCGTGTTGCCGGGACGACGCAAAGGCATGAAGATCCGTCCCACAGCACGACGTTTTCGCGCCGTGGCACGAAGCGCCTAACCTAGAGGGCATGTCCGTCGAGTCAGTCTTCCCGCGCCTGGAACCCTTGCTGCCCTCCGTCGGCAAGCCGATTCAGTACGTCGGCGGCGAGCTCAACGCGACGAGCAAGGAGTGGGACTCGGCGCAGGTGCGCTGGGCGCTCATGTATCCCGACGCGTACGAGGTCGGGCTGCCCAACCAGGGTGTCCAGATCCTCTACGAAGTCCTCAACGAGCGCGACTGGATCCTTGCCGAGCGCACGTACGCCGTCTTCTCCGACATGGAGAAGGTCATGCGTGACAACGACATCCCGCAGTTCACGGTCGACGCGCACCGTCCGGTCAAGGCGTTCGACCTGTTCGGCATCTCGTTCTCGACCGAGCTCGGCTACACCAACATGCTGACGGCGCTCGACCTGGCGGGCATCCCGCTGCACGCCGTCGATCGCGGCGACGACGACCCGATCGTGATCGCCGGCGGCCACTCGGCGTTCAACCCCGAGCCGATCGCCGACTTCCTCGACGCTGCCGTGCTCGGCGACGGCGAGGAGATCGTGCTCGCAATCAGCGAGGTCGTCCGCGAGTGGAAGGACGAGGGGCGTCCCGGCGGACGCGACGAGGTCCTCATGCGCCTCGCGAAGTCAGGCGGCGTCTACGTCCCGAAGTTCTACGACGTCAGCTACCTGCCCGACGGCCGCATCCAGCGCGTCGTGCCCAACCGCCACGGTGTCCCGTGGCGCATTGCCAAGCACACGTTGATGGACCTCGACTCCTGGCCGTACCCCAAGAACCCGCTCGTGCCGCTCGCCGAGACGGTGCACGAGCGCTTCAGCGTCGAGATCTTCCGTGGCTGCACGCGTGGCTGCCGCTTCTGCCAGGCCGGCATGATCACGCGGCCCGTGCGTGAGCGCTCGATCGAGGGCATCGGTGCGATGGTGCAGAACGGCCTCGACAAGACCGGCTTCGAGGAGGTCGGCCTGCTGAGCCTCTCGAGCGCCGACCACACCGAGATCGGCGAGGTCGCCAAGCAGCTCGGCGACCGCTACGAGGGCACCAACACCTCGCTGTCGCTGCCCTCGACCCGCGTCGACGCGTTCAACATCACGCTGGCCAACGAGTTCAGCCGCAACGGCCGCCGCTCGGGCCTGACGTTCGCCCCCGAGGGCGGCAGCGAGCGCCTCCGCAAGGTCATCAACAAGATGGTGACCGAGGACGACCTCATCCGTACGGTCGCCGCGGCCTATTCGCACGGCTGGCGCCAGGTCAAGCTCTACTTCATGTGCGGCCTGCCGACCGAGACCGACGACGACGTCATGCAGATCGGCGAGCTCGCCAAGCGGGTCATCCAGACCGGTCGCGAGGTCTCGGGCCGCCATGACATCCGCTGCACGGTCTCGATCGGTGGCTTCGTGCCCAAGCCGCACACTCCGTTCCAGTGGGCCTCACAGCTCGACCACGAGACCACCGACGAGCGGCTCAAGAAGCTGCGCGACGCGGTGCGAGCCGACAAGAAGTACGGCAAGGCGATCGGCTTCCGCTATCACGACGGCAAGCCCGGCACGATCGAAGGACTCCTGTCGCGCGGTGACCGACGCGTCGGCCGCGTCATCGAGGCCGTGTGGCGTGACGGCGGACGCTTCGACGGCTGGAGCGAGCACTTCTCGTACGACCGGTGGGCCGACAAGACCGCCGAGGCGCTGGCCGACGAGCCGGTCGACCTCGACTGGTACACCGTCCGCGAGCGCGAGTACGCCGAGGTGCTCCCTTGGGACCACCTCGACGCCGGTCTTGACCGCGACTGGCTGTGGGAGGACTGGCAGGACTCGCTCAACCCCGACGGCGCGCTCGAGGTCGAGGACTGCCGCTGGACGCCCTGCTTCGACTGCGGCGTGTGCCCGCAGATGGACACCGAGATCCAGATCGGCCCGACCGGCAAGACGCTGCTGCCGCTGACTGTCGTCTGACAGTCACCTCACTGGCACGGAGACCTCGTCCTCGGGTTCCTTCCGCGGCGCCAACGGTGATGGCTCGACGAACAGCAGCTTTGCCAGCCAGCCCGGCAGCCACCAGTTCCACCGGCCGAGCACGCTGACGAGCGCCGGCACGAGCAACGCGCGTACGAGCGTGGCGTCGATCAGGATGCCGACGCCGAGCGCCGTGCCCAGCACCTTGACGTCGACCCCCGGTGACGAGGCGAGTGCGGCGAAGGCGAAGAACAGGATCAACGCTGCTGACGTGACGAGCCTGCCGGTGCGACCGAGCCCGGTGACCACGGCGGCACCGGTGTCACCCGTGGTGTCGTACTCCTCGCGCATGCGCGCCAGGATGAAGACCTCGTAGTCCATCGACAGCCCGAACAGGAACGCGAAGATCAGGACCGGCAGCCAGAACGTGATCGCGCCGGTGGGGGCGACGTCGAAGATCGCCTCCGACCCGTGGCCCAGCTGCCAGAAGAACACGACGCAGCCGAACACCGCCGCCATCGAGATCAGGTTGAGGATCACCGCCTTGATCGGCAGCAGCAGCGACCGGAAAGTCCGCACGAGCAGGACGAAGGTGATGAACGCGATGAGCGCCAGGACGTACGGGAACCGGTCGTAGACCGCGGAAAAGTAGTCCTGCACCGTGGCGCCGGCGCCGGTCACCCCGACCGACCCGTCGGCGGCGTCCTCCGCGGCATCCCGGACGCCGTCGACCACGGCGTTGGCCGAGCTGTCGACCGTCTCCTTGGTCGGGATCACGTCGACGACTGCCTGGCCGTCGTTCCTGCCTCCGACGACGGCCATCTGAACGCCGTCGACATTGCTCGTGGCCTCGGCGACGGCATCGGCGTCGTCGGCGTCCACCAGCACCTCGATCGGCGTGAGGACGCCCGTGCCGATGTTGGCGTCCCGCAGCATGGTGAGTGCCTCGAAGGGGCGACCGCTCTTGGCCAGCGATTCCACGCTGGCCTGGCCGATCTTGAGGCTCAGCACCGGGAAGATCAGCAGGGCCAGCACCGCGACCGCCGTGAGGGTCGCCACGATGCGATGACGGACGATCAGGCGGGACCAGTTCGACCAGCCTCGCGACGCTACCCCTTCGTGGCGGATCCGGGGCCAGTCGATCTTGGGTCCGAAGCTCGACAGGAGCGCCGGCAGCAGGGTCAGCACCACGGCGACGCTCACGACCGGGATGAGCATGCCGCCGATGCCCATGCTCCGCAGGAACGGGACAGGTACGACGATCAGCGCGACCAAGCTGATCGCCACCGTGACGCCCGAAGCCATCACGGCGTGGCCGGCGGTCTTCATCGCGATGACAACCGCCTCCTCGTTGTCGTGGCCGTGCGCGCGTTCCTCACGCCATCGCGAGACGACGAGCAGCGAGTAGTCGATCGCGACGCCCAGGCCGATCAGCGCGATCAGGAACTGCACGACGAAGCTCACGTCGCTGAACGTCGTCAACAGCAGGACCAGGGTGAATGTCGTCAGGATCGACACCGCGGCGATCGCCATCGGCAGGAACGCCAACAGCGATGCGAACACGAACAGCAGGACCAGCAGAGCGCCGGTTGCCCCCAGCAGCGTCTCGACCAGGACGCTGGGCCCTTCGGTCTCCCCACCGGCCGACAGCAGGCCGTACGACGTGAGGCCGCTCTCATAGCCAGAGTTGGCTGCGGCCTTCTCGAGGGCAGGTTCGAGCTGTCTCTCGATGCCCGCCCCGAACGACGTGGGCAGCGGCCCCTGGAACAGCGCGTACGTCGTCCGGCTGTCCTCGCCGACGAATCCCGGGTCGCTCGTGCTCGCGAAGTCGACGATCCGGGTGTTGGGCACCGCGTCGTGAGCCTCCTTGAACACCGCGGCGACCTTGTCCTTGCTGCCTTCGACGGTTTCGCCCGCCGGGAGCTTCACGACGGCGATGTAGGTGTCGAACGAGCTGACGCCGAACTCCTTGACGAGCTTTTCCTCCGCCTTGTCGCCCGGTTGTCCGGGCAGCGAGAAGTCGACGGTGAGCCGGTCGCCGAGCTGGGACGCGCTGAATCCGCCGACGAACAGCATGACGATCCAGAACACGCTGACGACGATGCGGTGGTGCATGACGAGCCGAGTGAGACGCTCCACGATGAACTCCAGATCAGGAGGCAGCAGTGACGTGGACGCGGAGCCCGGAGCGCGCACTTCTCTGCAAAGTATGTGAGACGGTTTCGGGCCGTCAATAGTCCTCCTGAGCTGCTGGTCAGGCCCGAAGATAGGGCATCTGTCCGATGTGGCGACCCCACCTTAGAAATCACGATGGAGTCATCGAGATTCAAAAGGAGTGGTCATCATGACTGCATCGGACTACGTCGAGTACGCGCTCTACCAGCAGCACGAGCAGGAGATGAACCTCCGCAACGAGCGCCGTCGCGTCGCCCTGGAGCGCCAGGGCGTACGTTTCGCAGCTCGCCGGGCGCGGTCCCCGCGTGGGCTGTCCTACGTCGTCCGCCACCGGCTGTCGGAGCTGTTCACGGACGCTCCTGCACGTGGCTGAAAGGCACGCTGGACGCAGCGGATCTGTCGGCGGGAGGTGGCACGATGAGGTCGTGCACCTCCCGCCCTCCAGCTCCGCTCTGATCGGCCGCGCAGCCGACCTCCGCGAGCTCGACGCGCTCTACGCGCAGGTCGTGGCGGGCGAGCCGAGGGCTGTCGTGGTTGCGGGCGAAGCCGGCATCGGCAAGAGTCGACTGCTGGCCGAGTTCACCGCCCGGTCGGCCGACTCGGCCCGTGTCCTGCACGGGCAGTGCGTCGACCTCGGCGAGGTCGCGACGCCATACGCACCCATCACGGCGGTCCTGCGCGAGCTCGTCGCCCAGGTGGGCACCGACCGCGTGCTCGAGGCCGCCGGGCCGGGCTGGGACACGATCGGCGTGCTGCTCCCCGAGCTCAGCGACCATGTCACCGGCGGGGCCAGCGAGAACCGCCTGCACGAAGGCGTTGCGCTCCTGCTGGAGCACTTCGCCCGTGAACGCCCCGTGATCATCGTGATCGAGGATCTTCACTGGGCCGACGAGGCGACCCTCACGGTGCTGCGATTCCTGCTCCGGGCCGTCGCCTCGGGTCCGATCATGATCGTGCTGAGCTACCGCAGCGACGACGTCCATCGAGGCCATCCGTTGCGGGTCTTCCTGACCGAGGTCGAGCGCGGTCGCCGGGCCAAGCGCCTCGAGCTGCGCCGGCTGACGCGTGCCCAGGTGCGCAAGCAGGCCCAGTCGATCCTGGGGCGCACGCCAGACTTCGACCTCGTCGAGAGCGTCTTCGAGCGCAGCGAGGGTGTGCCGTTCTTCGTCGAGGAGCTCGTGGGATGCGAGGACTCAGTCCTCCCCGAGACGCTCCGTGACGTCCTGCTGGCCCGCTACGAGCGGCTCGACGACGCGACCCAGTACTTCCTCCGGGTCGTCTCCGCGGGTGGACAGCGCGTCGAGCACGAGCTCGTCGAGGAGGTCTTCGATCGCGGCGCCGAACAGATCGACGCCGCGGCTCGTGCGGCGGTCGTCGCCAACGTCCTGGTGGTCGACGACAGCGCCTACACGTTCCGGCACGCGCTCGTGCGCGAGGCCGTGCACGGCGACCTGCTGCCGGGGGAGCGCTCCCGCTTCCACGCGCGATACGCCCAAGTGCTCGCCGATCGCGAGAAGCCCGGCGACATCACGGAGATCGCCTACCACTGGCACTCCGCCAACAACCACGACAAGGCATTCCCCGCCACGATCGCTGCGATGCGCAGTGCCGCGCACGCCTACGCGTACGCCACAGCCGCTCAGATGGGGGAGCGTGCCCTCGAGATCTGGGATGCGATCGATGACGCCGAGACCGTCGCCGGCATGCCGCGATCCAAGCTGATGGGCAAGGTCGCCGCCTACCTGCACGCGGCGGGCGAACCCGAACGTGCCCTGGCCACGATCACCTTGGCGATCTCGATCGGTGATGTGCAAGGCCCTGATCTGGCGCGTCACCTGATGCTCAAGGCACAGTGCCTGCACAACATCGCCAAGCTCGGCGCGATCCCGCTGCTCGAGGAAGCCCTCGAGCTGGTGCCGCCAGGTGTCAACGAGTCGTTGAGGGCGACGATCCTCTACCGGCTGGCGGCCCGTCACATGATCGAGGGTGCGCATCACGGCGCCATCGAGATGGCCACGCAGGCGCTGGATCTCGCACTTGAGCTCGGTGACCCAGAAGCAGCATCGGTGGCTTCCAACATCCGCGGCGTGGCGCGGGCTCACGGTGGAGACGTCCAAGGCGGACTCGACGATCTGGAGCGGGCCAAGGAGCTCGCCCAGGGCAACGCTGACGCACTGCTGCGCTTCCGGGTCAACTACTCCGACATGCTCCACCTCCTGGGGCGCTACGACGAGTCCGTCGCGATTGCCGACGAAGGTCTCGATCGCTCACGCGAGCTCGGTGTGGAGCGCACCTCGGGGGCCATCCTCGCCTCGAACATGATCGATCCACTGTTCGCCCGCGGTGAGTGGGAGCGCGCGACGCGCCTGCTCGACCGCGTGATCGCGCTGTCGCCACCGCTGACGTTCCGGGTCTACCTGCTGCAGTCCAAGGTCTGGTCGACGATGTGGCGCGGCGAGCTCGAGGCGGCCGAGCGGATGTTCAAGCACTGGAGCCCGCACATGATCGCGCTGGCCGAGGTGGAGGTCCAGACCCGGCTCCAGTACGTCCGACTGGCCGGTGAGCTCGCACTCTCACAAGGCGACGCGGCCACGGCCTGGAGCCACCTGTCGCAGGTGATTGAGGACGGCTTCCACTCGCAGCCGGGCCACGCGCTCCTGATCTACGCCCAGGCCGCTCGCGCACTGGCACGACTGCGGGCCGACGGCGACACCCACGTCGACCTCGACGACGCCGAGAAGCGGCTCCGCGCGCGGCTGGAGACCGACTCGTTCTGGCCGACGACTGGTCAGTGGGCCGCGGTGGTCGACGCCGAGCTCGGTGGCCCGTCTCGCGCCGGCGACGGCCCCGCGGAGTGGCAGCACGCGCTGGAGCGAGCCGAGGTGCTCCCCGCGCAGGTCCGCCCCTACCTGCTGCTGAGGCTTGCCATGGCTCAGCACGCCGCTGGGTCACGCTCCGAGTCGGTCGCCACGTTGCACGAGACGATCGAGGCCGCCAACGCGCTCGGCGCCGGGCTGATGACGGGGGAAGCGCGGGCCTTCGCCGAGCGGGCCGGGCTGTCGCTCGGCGGGCCGGCAGGGCGCCACGAGACCGGGTCGGTCGAGCTCACCGCGCGCGAACAGCAGGTGCTCGACCTGATCACCGAGGGGCTCACCAACCGGCAGATCGGCGAGCGACTGTTCATCAGCGTCAAGACCGCGAGCGTCCACGTGTCGGCGATCCTGCGCAAGCTCGGCGCGTCGAGCCGCACCGAGGCGGCCATGATCGCCGAGCGCACCACCATTCGCGTCTAGGTAGGTCTGAGGTACCTCAGACATACCTAGGGCGAGAACCGCCCTGGAAGTTAAGGCATCCGTCCGATGTGGGAGGGCCACCTCAGCGACGAATGTAGGTCATGTCGAAAGCTCCAGAAAGGGAGTCCATCATGATCACCGACTACATCGCACAGGTCGACAACCAGCAGCACGAGCGTGAGCTCGTCGAGACGCTCGAGCGTCGCCGCGTCGCAGCCGAGCGTGTCGCTCGCCGCTTCGACGGTGATCGCCTGGCCGTCATCGCGCACCTGGCCCGCACCGCGCGCGCCACCCGCGCCGTGGCCGCCCGCCCMGTCGCCTGCTGAACCCGCCCAACCCGCGGCCCGCGGCATCGAGAGAGTCTCG
>NZ_JBFUFH010000002.1:549509-895245 GCF_056403535.1 Aeromicrobium sp. P2_G6
GCATCGAGAGAGTCTCGATGCCGCGGGCCGCTCCATGTCTTGCTCGAACCGCACACGAGTCGATCGCGGGTGCCGCGCGCAGGTAGCCTCGTCTGGTGACGACCCTCGAGGGGACACCCAACCCCGAAGCCCCCAATCCGCAGCTGCCGATCGTGCAGAAGCTGCGCATCCGCTACGCCAAGCGCGGGCGCCTGCGATTCACGAGTCATCGCGACTTCGCCCGCGCGTTCGAGCGAGCTGTGCGGCGGGCGGGCATACCGATCGGTTTCTCGTCCGGGTTCACACCACATCCCAAGATCTCGTACGCCAACGCGTCGCCCACCGGAGCGGCGAGTGAGGCGGAGTACCTCGAGATCGGCATGACGAGGACGTGCGACGCCGACGAGGTACGCGCTTCGCTCGACTCAGCGCTACCCGACGGACTCGACATCGTCGACGTCGTCGTCGCGAAGCCGGGCGCGCTGGCGGACCGTCTGCAGGCGAGCTCGTGGGAGATCGCCCTGCCCGGAGTGAGCCCTGAACACGCTCAATCGGCCGTCGACGCGTTCCTTGCCACGGACGAGGTCCTGATCGAACGGATGATGAAGCGCGGCCTCCGTACGCTCGACTGCCGCGACGCCGTGCTGGCCCTGTCGGCGCGTTCCGACGAGACCCGTACCGGCCCATGTGCGATACTGGCTGTGGTTGTACGACACGACACACCGTCGATACGACCGGACGACGTTCTCGCCGGACTCCGATCCAGCGGCGGCCTCGAGCTCGAGCAGACGCCCATCGCGACTCGCTTGGCCCAGGGCCCTCTGGACACAGAGACCGGCACGGTGGGCGATCCATTTGCCTTCGACCGCGACGCATCCTGACCGGGTGCCGACCGCGGCGGCGAATGTGGGAGCTGATGTGACAGACCAGGTTCGCCGTCAACACCCCGGCGCGTGGCGCAGGGGTTGACCGAAGGCTTAAGGCCCGCTTGTCGGGCCGCAGACGTGCCCAGTTCGATCTCGATCGGACTCGGGCGAAGGAGAGCACATGCTCGACGACAACGAAACACCCGCTGAATCCACCACCGAAGCACCGCCCGCACGACGCCGGGCCGCCGGCCGCCCCGCCGGACCGCCTGCCGCAGTCAGCTTCTCCGCACCCGTCGCGCCTCCCAAGGCCAAGGTCGAGACGCCCCGGGACGACGAGGCCCTCAACGAGCCGCCGGCCAAGAAGGCCGTGGCCAGGAAGGCAGCTCCGGTCAAGGACGAGCCGACTGCCGGGGACACGGCAGAGGCGCCCGCCAAGAAGGCGACCAAGAGGCCCGCCAAGAAGGCTGCCGCTCCCACTGACACCAAGGACGACGCTGACGCGGTCGACGGTGCGGCGCCCGTCTCCGCCACGGCGGCGATGTTCAAGGCACCCGAACCCGGCCTCGCCCCGGCTCGCCCCAAGCCCGTCCAGGCCGATTCCGACAACGACTCGGACGACGAGGACGACGACGATCCCGACGCTCCCAAGCGCCGCCGCCGCAGCCGCGGAGGCCGCCGTCGCCGCAAGGGTGACAACGAGGGAGACGAGGCCGCCAGCGACGCTGACAGCGAGGGCGACGACGACACCGAGGATGACGGCAACGGCGGCACCCGTCGCCGCCGCCGCCGGGCCCGCGCGGGCGAAGGTGCTGACGCCTCGCCTGACGATCCCGAGAACACGGTCGTACGCGTCCGCAACGGGCGCACCGCCGAGGACGAGATCACCGGCGTCGCCGGCTCGACGCGCCTCGAGGCCAAGAAGCAGCGCCGCCGCGAGGGCCGCGAGGCCGGACGCCGCCGCGCACCGATCGTGTCCGAGGCCGAGTTCCTGGCCCGCCGCGAATCCGTCAAGCGCGAGATGGTCGTCCGCCAGCGCGACGACTACACGCAGATCGCGGTGATCGAGGACAACGTGCTCGTGGAGCACTACGTCGCCCGCGAGTCGCAGGTCTCGATCATCGGCAACGTCTATCTCGGCAAGGTCCAGAACGTCCTGCCGAGCATGGAGGCCGCGTTCGTCGACATCGGAGCCGGCCGCAATGCGGTGCTCTATGCCGGCGAGGTCGACTGGACGACGCTCGGCAACGGCAAGCAGCGCAAGATCGAGGACGCCCTCAAGCCCGGTCAGACGATCCTCGTGCAGGTCACGAAGGATCCGATCGGCCAGAAGGGCGCTCGCCTGACGAGCCAGGTCAGCCTGCCCGGACGTTTCCTGGTCCTGGTCCCCGGCGGCCAGACCAGCGGCATCTCGCGCAAGCTGCCCGAGAACGAACGCGCTCGTCTCAAGACGCTGCTCAAGGAGGTTCTCCCGGACGACACGGGCGTCATCGTGCGCACCGCCGCCGAGGGAGCGACCGAGGAGCAGCTGACCCGGGACGTCACAGCCCTCACGGCCCGCTGGGAGGACATCCAGCGCAAGGTCGAGGCCGGCAAGTCGCCCGACCTGCTCTACTCCGAGCCTGACCTGATGATCAAGGTCGTCCGTGACCTGTTCAACGAGGACTTCCAGAATCTCGTCGTCGAGGGTGACGACGCCTGGGACATGATCAAGGGCTACATCGACCACGTGGCACCCGACCTCGCCGAGCGCGTCAAGCGCTGGGAGAGCCCGGACGGCCAGGACGCCTTTACGTCCTACCGGCTGGACGAGCAGATCCACAAGGCGCTCGACCGCAAGGTGTTCCTGCCGTCGGGTGGCTCGCTCGTCATCGACCGCACCGAGGCCATGACGGTCGTCGACGTCAACACCGGCAAGTACACCGGCTCGGGGGGAAACCTCGAGGAGACCGTGACCAAGAACAACCTCGAGGCCGCCGAGGAGGTCGTGCGCCAGCTCCGGCTGCGTGACATCGGCGGCATCATCGTCGTCGACTTCATCGACATGGTGCTCGAGAGCAACCGCGACCTCGTCCTGCGACGGCTGGTCGAGTGCCTCGGTCGCGACCGCACCCGCCACCAGGTTGCTGAGGTCACGTCGCTGGGCCTGGTCCAGATGACCCGCAAGCGCATCGGCACCGGGCTGCTCGAGTCGTTCAGCCACGAGTGCGAGCATTGCCACGGTCGTGGCGTCATGATCCAGGACGCCCCCGTCGAGCCCAAGAAGGACGAGCAGCGTCGCGGTGGCCGTGGAGGCCGCGGCGGCGGTGGCGGTGGCCGTGGCGGCAACCAGGGCGGCAACGCCAAGGGTGGCAACGAGTCGGCCAAGAACGAGCCGGCCAAGAATGACGCGGCAGCCGAGTCGTCGTCCGACGCCAAGGACGCCGAGAGCAAGAACGGCCACAGCAACCACGGCGAGAGCAAGAACGGCCACAGCAAACCGGCCGAGAGCAGCAACGGCGAGAGCAGCACCGCCGACAGCAAGCCGAGCGACGCCACGACGGTCGAGCGTACGCCCGACATCGAGGCTGCCGCGCCGGTCAAGAAGACCCCGCGCAAGCGGGGTTCGGCGTCCAAGCCTGCCGGCCCGCCGCCGTCGGTTCAGCCGGCGTCGGCAACGCCCGAAAGCACGACTTCTGAGCCTTCTGGACAGGGCGGGGACAACCCCGTTTTGACCAGCGAGGGTCAGGCTCCGTAAACTAGTCCTTCGGTGCGCTCTGCGTGCCGTTCTCGCGCGTCCCGCTCCCCGAGCGGTCGTGCCCCAAGAGTTGAAACGAGTGAGGAATCCCGTGGTGTACGCAATCGTCCGCAGTGGCGGCAACCAGCAGAAGGTAACCGTCGGCGACGTCATCCAGATCGACAAGGTCGCACAGGCCGAGGGCGAGACGCTGTCCCTTCCCGCGGTGCTGTTCGTTGACGGCGACACCGTCACGGCCGACGCGGACTCGCTCGCGAAGATCACGGTGACCGCCGAGGTCCTGGGCCTCTCCAAGGGTCCCAAGATCGTGATCCAGAAGTACAAGAACAAGACCGGCTACAAGAAGCGTCAGGGTCACCGTCAGAAGTACACCCAGGTGAAGATCACCGGGATCAAGAAGTAGGGGACTGAGCACATGGCACACAAAAAGGGCGCAGCCTCCACCAAGAACGGCCGCGATTCCAACTCACAGCGCCTCGGCGTCAAGCGCTTCGGCGGTCAGCTCGTCAACGCCGGCGAGATCATCGTCCGCCAGCGTGGCACGCACTTCCACCCCGGCACCAACGTCGGCCGTGGCGGCGACGACACGCTCTTCGCACTCTCCGCAGGTGCGGTCGAGTTCGGCCGTCGTCGTGGACGCAAGGTCGTCAACATCGTCCCCGGCGTCCCGGCGGAATAACACAGCGAACACTCTTTTTCCAGAAGGGGCGGTCCGCAGCTGCGGGCTGCCCCTTCTTTCCATTTCTGGCCCGTAGGGCCCACACGAAAGGAGCGGCCGGTGGCTGTCCCCAGCTTCGTCGACAAGGTCACGCTCCATGTCACGGCCGGTTCCGGCGGTGACGGTGTGGCCTCGGTCCACCGCGAGAAGTTCAAGCCGTTGGGCGGGCCCGACGGCGGCAACGGCGGGCACGGTGGCGATGTCATCCTGCGCGTCGGCGCCGATGTGACGACGCTCGTCGACTACCACCACGAGCCGCACCGCAAGGCCACCAACGGTGCTCCCGGAGCGGGCAGCAACCGCAGCGGCAGCAACGGCGAGGACCTCGTGCTGCGCGTGCCTGACGGCACCGTCGTCCGCAATGAGCAGGGCGAGCTGCTGGCCGACCTCGTGGGTCCCGGCACCGAGCTCGTCATCGCAGCGGGAGGCCGTGGGGGACTCGGCAACGCGGCGCTCGCCTCGTCCAAGCGCAAGGCTCCCGGCTTCGCACTCAAGGGCGAGCCCGGCGATGAGCTGACGTTCACCCTCGAGCTCAAGGTCGTGGCCGACATCGGGCTGATCGGCTTCCCGAGCGCGGGCAAGTCCAGCCTGATCGCTTCGCTGTCGCGCGCCCGGCCCAAGATCGCCGACTACCCCTTCACGACCCTCGTGCCCAACCTGGGCGTCGTCACGGCGGGTTCGACGACGTTCACGGTCGCCGATGTGCCCGGGCTCATCGAGGGTGCCAGCGAAGGCCGTGGGCTGGGCCATGACTTCCTGCGCCACGTCGAGCGATGCGCTGCCCTCGTGCACGTCATCGACTGCGCGACCGTCGACCCGGGCCGCGACCCGCTGTCCGACCTCGAGGTCATCGAGCGCGAGCTCACGAAGTACGCAGAGGCGACCGGGAGCGACCTGAGCGACCGTCCCCGCCTGGTGGCACTCAACAAGACCGACGTGCCCGATGCGAAGGAGATCGCGGGATTCGTCCGCGCCGACCTCGAGGCGCGCGGTCTCGAGGTCTTCGACGTCTCCGCGGCGAGCCACGCCGGCCTGCGCGAGCTGTCGTTCGCGATGGCCGAGATCGTGGCGTCGCGCCGCGCGGCGACACCGGTTGCTGAGGTCACCCGCATCGTGCTGCGGCCCAAGGCCGAGGCCGGCGTGGGCCGGGAGTTCACGATCACGCAGCGCGACGGCCAGTGGGTCGTTCGCGGCGACAAGCCCAAGCGCTGGGTACGCCAGACCGACTTCAGCAACGACGAGGCCGTCGGCTTCCTCGCCGACCGGCTCAACCGCCTGGGTGTCGAGGACGAGCTCCTCAAGCTCGGCGCCAGGGCCGGAGACGACGTCATCATCGGCGACGAGAACGACGCCGTCATGTTCGACTTCGATCCACAGATCCCCGCCGGCGCCGAGGTGCTCGGGCGTCGTGGCGAGGACCTGCGCATCGACCAGTCCGATCGCCGCACCAACGTCCAGCGCCGCGAAGAGCTTGCCGCTCGACGCGCGTACGAGGCGGAGAAGCGGGAAGCCCGCGAAGAGGGTCGCGGTGCCGACTGGAGCTTCCCCGAGGACGATCCCGACCTGGCCGATGAAGCTGCGGACGGTGAGCTCAGCGACGAGGACCCGCGCTGATGAGCCGAATCGTCGTCAAGGTCGGCTCATCGTCGCTCAGCTCAGCTGAGGGCGGCCTCGACGGGCAACGTGTCGACTCGCTGGTCGATGCCCTGGCCGCCGGCCGGGCACGCGGCGACGAGATCGTCCTCGTGAGCTCGGGCGCGATCGCGGCCGGGCTGGCTCCGCTCTCACTGGCGCGCCGTCCGCGCGACCTCGCCACCCAGCAGGCTGCTGCGAGCGTCGGTCAGGGCGCGCTGATCGCGCGGTACGCCCAGCGGTTCGCCCGCCACGAGCTCGTCGTCGGCCAGGTGCTGCTGACGGCGGATGACGTCACGCGGCGCAGCCACTATCGCAATGCCTACCAGACGTTYGCCCGCCTCCTCGAGCTCGGCGTCATCCCGATCGTCAACGAGAACGACACCGTGGCGACGAGCGAGATCCGGTTCGGCGACAACGACCGGCTCGCTGCGCTCGTGTCACACCTCGTCCATGCGGACCTGCTCGTCCTGCTGTCGGACGTCGACGGCCTCTACGACGGCGATCCCGGGCGTGAAGGCGCGCGCATCGTCGAGCACGTGCACGGTGAGGCTGACATCGCTGAGCTCGACATCGTCCGCCCGAGCGCGTCGGCGATCGGCACGGGTGGCATGGTCACCAAGATCGAGGCGGCCCGCATCGCGACCGGAGCGGGGATCCCGGTCGTCCTGACGTCCGCCCCCCAGGCCGCAGCCGCGCTCGAGGGCCAAGCGGTCGGCACACGGTTCCATCCCACCGGCCGCCGCCGCCCGACCAGGCTGCTCTGGCTCGCGCACGCCAGCAACACCAAGGGCGGCGTGCACCTCGACGAGGGTGCCGTGCGCGCACTGACGGCGCGCAACGCATCGCTCCTCCCAGCCGGCATCACGGGTGTCACCGGGACGTTCGTGGCCGGCGACCCGATCGACCTGATCGGTCCGGACGACGTCGTGATCGCCCGCGGCATCGTCAACTACGACAGTGCCGAGCTGCCCTCGCTGCTGGGTCGATCGACGCGCGAGCTCGCCGCTGAGCTCGGGGCTGAGTACGAGCGCGAGGTCGTCCACCGCGACGACATGATGGTGATCTGACGATGACTCCTAGGATTGCCGCATGAAGGAGCAGGTCCACACCGCAGCACGCCGAGCCCGCATCGCCGCCGCAACCCTCGCGATGACACCGCGGGCGGGCAAGGACGCAGCTCTGCACGCCATGGCCGATGCGCTCGTCGCGGGCACCTCCGCGATCGTCGAGGCCAACGACCTCGACGTCGAGACGGCCCGCGCCGCCGGCACGGGGGAGAACGTGATCGACCGGCTGCGCCTCGATCCGGCGCGGGTTGCCGCGTTCGCTGATGGGCTCCGCGACATCGCGGCGCTGCCGGACCCGGTCGGCGAGGTCGTGCGCGGTGCCACCCTGGCCAACGGCCTGCGCATGCAGCAGATCCGCGTGCCGATGGGCGTCATCGGCATGATCTACGAGGGCCGTCCCAATGTCACGGCCGATGCCGCCGGGATCTGCCTCAAGGCCGGCAGCGCAGTGCTCCTGCGCGGCTCGGCGTCAGCCGCCCGCTCCAACGCCGCGATCATCGAGATCATGCGCAATGCACTCGTCACGTCGGGCCTTCCGGCCGACGCGATCCAGATCATCCCTGCGGATGACCGTTCCTCGGCAACGCATCTGATGCAGGCCCGTGGCCTGGTCGACCTGGTCATCCCTCGCGGCGGGGCCGGACTAATCCGTGCGGTGGTCGAGGAATCGACCGTCCCCGTCATCGAGACCGGGGTCGGCAACTGCCATGTGTACGTCGACGCCGACGCCGACCTCGACATGGCGCTCGAGATCGTCCTCAACTCCAAGACCCACCGCACCAGCGTGTGCAACGCCGCAGAGTCGCTCCTGGTGCACAAGGCCGTCGCCGACGTGTTCCTGCCTCGAGTCGTCGCAGCGTTGCAGGAGTCGGGCGTGACGATCCACGGCGACGAGGCGTTCTGTGCTGTCCAGGGCGACATCGTGCCGGCGACCGACGAGGACTACGCCGCTGAGTACCTCTCGCTCGACATCTCCGCCCGCGTCGTCGACTCGATCGACGACGCGATCGAGCACATCCGTACGTACTCGTCGGGTCACACTGAGGCCATCGTCACCTCGTCCCTGTCGGCCTCGACGCGCTTCACGGCCGGGGTCGACTCCGCGGCCGTCATGGTCAACGCCTCGACCCGGTTCACCGACGGCGGCGAGTTCGGGTTCGGAGCCGAGATCGGCATCTCGACGCAGAAGCTGCATGCCCGTGGCCCCATGGGCCTGACCGAGATGACGACGACCACCTACGTCGTTACCGGTGACGGACACGTGCGATAGATTGGCGCCATGTTCTCGAACCTCGTGACGGCCGAAGAGCCCCTGCGTGACATCGGCATCGACCCCTACGCGGTGGGCGGCATCGCCCTGGCGATCCTGATTGTCCTGGTGCTGGCGCTGCTGTCCTTCGGCAAGGGTCGCGAGCACTCCTGAATGGCATGACCCGCCGCGAGGGGAATGAGCGCCGCCGCGTCGGCATCATGGGCGGAACGTTCGACCCGATCCATCATGGTCACCTCGTGGCCGCGAGTGAGGTCCAGTCGTGGTTCGACCTCGACGAGGTCATCTTCGTGCCGACCGGCGAGCCGTGGCAGAAGGCCGACCGCGACGTGTCGCCGGCCGAGCACCGCTACCTCATGACGGTCATCGCGACCGCCGCCAACCCCCGGTTCGAGGTCAGCCGCGTCGACATCGACCGCAGCGGCCCGACCTACACGATCGACACGTTGCGCGAGCTCACGGCGTTGCATCCTGACGCCGATCTCTACTTCATCACCGGCGCCGACGCCATGGCCGCGCTGTTGACCTGGCAGGACCACGAAGAGCTCTTCAAGCTGGCGCACTTCGTCGGTTGCACGCGCCCCGGCCACGAGCTGACCGACGTGTCGCTCGAGGGGCTCCCCAAGGACCGCATCACCTTGGTGGAGATCCCGGCCCTGACCATCTCGTCGACCGACTGCCGTCATCGCGTCGAGAGCGGTGAGCCGGTCTGGTACCTCGTGCCCGACGGCGTAGTCCAGTACATCGGCAAGCACGAGCTCTACCGGAAGGCACCATGACAGCCACAGAACGTGCCGTCGAGCTCACCCGGGCCGCCGCAGCCGCAGCCGAGGACAAGCTCGCGCAGGACATCATCGCGTTCGACGTCTCCGAGCTGCTGGCCATCACCGACATCTTCCTGCTGTGCTCGGCGTCGAGCCCGCGTCAGGTGAGGGCCGTGCAGGACGCGATCGAGGAACGCATGATCGAGCTCGGCGCCAAGGCCGTACGTCGTGAGGGTGAGCGCGAGGGTCGTTGGGTCCTGCTCGACTTCGCCGACATCGTGGTGCACGTTCAGCACCAGGACGAGCGCGTGTTCTACGCGCTGGAGCGGCTCTGGAGCGACTGCCCGGTCGTACCGCTGACATGACGACCCGTCAGGTCGTCCTCTGGCGCCACGGGCGTACCCAATGGAACGTCGAGGGTCGGGTCCAGGGCCAGAGCGACATCCCGCTTGACGACGTTGGGGTCGCGCAGGCCAAGGCCGCCGCGTCCCGGTTGGCCGCCCTGAGGCCCCATCGCATCGTCAGCTCCGATCTCGTCCGCGCCGCCGACACGGCGCAGGCGTTGGGTGACCTGACCGGCGCCGAGGTCGAGCTCGACCCCCGCCTGCGCGAACTCAACTTCGGCGAGCGCGAAGGACTCACGTGGCGCGAGGCGTGGACGAAGTTTCCCGACGGCATGAAGGCGTGGGCCGAGGGCGACGAGACCCAGATCCCCGGCAGTGAGACGCATCGGCAGGCGGGGGACCGGTTCGCCGCTGCTCTGCACGATCTGCTCGAGGACCTGCCGCCCGAAGGAGTCATGGTCGTCGTGGCGCACGGCGCCGTCCTGCGTACGGGAGCGTGTGCATTCCTCGACATCCCGGAGCCGCACTGGGCCACGTTCGGGGGGCTCGGCAACTGCTCGTGGTCGGTGCTCGAGGAGGCCAGCCACAAGGACTGGTCCAAGTGGCGGCTCACGGAGTGGAACGCCGGGACGCTGCCAGAGCCGGTTCTCTCCGACGACGAGTGACCCGGTTTGGGTCTGCGCGGGGTCAACGGCTAACATTGGCGAGGCCCAACACACGGGCTGCAGCGGGGCATTGGCGCAGTTGGTAGCGCGCTTCCATGGCATGGAAGAGGTCAGGAGTTCGAATCTCCTATGCTCCACAAAACGACGACGGACCCGGAGCGCTCTTTGCTCCGGGTCCGACGTCGTTCTGTATGTCTGGCGATTCGGGGAGGAGCGTGCGCACCGTCTCCCGTGGCCGATGAGTACGAGGGTCAAGCTCAGGTCCGAGCGCGCGCGACGGAGTCTCCTATGCTCCACAAAACGACGACGGACCCGGAGCGCTCTTTGCTCCGGGTCCGTCGTCGTTCTCAGTCTCAAGCGCCGGGTCATTCTGTTTGATGCCCAGGAACCACATGGGCCATTGGTACGGTGTTCCCCGTGCCCAGGCTGAGTCTTCGGACCGTGTTCATCGCGGCGGCTTGTCTGGTGACGCTGTTCCAGCTCACAGCCGTGACGCTGGCCGCTCTGCCGCCCAACCGTTACTCCGATGCGGTGCGCCCCCAGGTCTCCTACCTTGACCCGTACTTCACCCAGAACTGGCGGCTGTTCGCGCCCAATCCGGTCGCTGAGGACCGCGAGATCCTGTTCCAGGGGTCCTACAAGGACGCTGACGGCCAGGTGCAGGTGACGCCTTGGCTGGACTGGACCGATGTGGAGCTCGACCTGGTGCGCCACCGGCTGGTCGGCGGCCGTGCCGGCTACATCACCAACAAGATGTTCGGTTCCCTCGGCACGACCGAGCGCCGGCTCACCGATCAACAGCAGGCAACGTCTCAGGCCACCGGCGAGGATGCGCCACCGAGCTGGGCTGAACTCCAGCGGCAGCTCCTTGCGCTCCGTGACAACCCCGGCACCGTCATCACCTACCTGCGCTACGACCGTTCGACAGTGCAGCTGGCAACGGATGTGCTGCAGGCCCGATATCCGGGCCGTCGCTTGGTTGCCGTTCGCTATGCGCTCCAGCGACAAGATGTCGTTCCCTACTCCTCGCGGCACCTGTCGAAGGATCAGCGTGAGGCGGCCCGACCTGCGGCCACCAAGCTGGTGCGCGGATGGCGGACACCGAGCCCCGGTGGCGAAGCCGAGCGCCAGGTCGTCGCGGACTTCTACCGGCGGCACCGGTGATCGCCCGCGCACAGGAGTGGCTGACCGGCGCGAAGCACTCCTTGTACGGCCTCGCCGTCACCCGGATGATCCTCGGCTTCATCGTCGCCACCCAGCTGCTGGTCAATTGGCCCGACCGGCACTACACGTGGGGTGACGGTGCGCGATGGACCGGCCTCGTGCGCGACTCCAAGGAATGGCCGGCCTTCCTCGGCCTGTTCAGGGAGATCGGCGGCATCTGGTTCGACCTGGCCTACCTCGTCACGATCCTGTTCGGGATCTTGCTGATGGTGGGGCTGTACACGCGGCCGATGATGATCATGACGCTGTTTCTCTGGATGTCGCTCTACGTCGCCAACCCGTTTGTGGGATCGGGCGGCGACGCCGTCCTTCGGATGGTCATGCTCTACCTCTGCTTCACGGAAGCCGGTCAGAAGTGGTCGGTCGATGCGCGCCTGCGAGAGTGGCGTGGAGCCGTACGTCCGCTCATGCCCGACTGGTTCTCCACGACCCTCCACAACCTCGCGATGATCCTGATCATCCACCAGGTCGTGATGGTCTACGTCGCATCAGCCTTCTGGAAGCTGCAGAGCACCGTGTGGAAGGACGGGACCGCGGTCTACTACCCACTCCAGACCGAGGCGTACTCCCCGTGGCACGACCTGCTTCATCCGTTGTACGCCAACAGCCTGGTGATCAACGGCGCGACCTTCTCGGCCATCGCGGTGCAGATGTTCTTCCCTGTCCTGCTGATCTACAGGCCGACGCGGTTCCTGGCGCTTGTCGCCATCACGGGCATGCATCTGGGCATCGGATTCTTCATGGGCATCCTTTATTTTTCGCTCGTCATGATCGCGGTCGACATGATCCTGGTGAGCGACAAATCGTGGAGTTACGCGGAAAAACGGGTCCAAATGTGGCGGAGATCACACACTTAGGCCGTAACCTTTTCGGCCCGTAACCTTCATCCCGAATTGGGGTTGAGAAGGTGTGTCTCGGGCGGCGAAAGCAACCTGAGAATGTGGTTAAACTGACGCGGCAGCCTGTCCGCTGCGTCATGTCAGTGCGGGTATCCGGGACTACGGGGGCCCCTCATTCAAGCAATCAAGGAGTCATCCTCGATGAAGAACAAACTCGCCAAGAACTCCCTGGCGGTTGGCCTGGTGACGTTGATCGTCACGGCCGGTCTTTCATTCTCAGCCAACGGTGCAGACGACCCCGTCTCCCAGGCGACCGCTGCCTCGGTCAAGGGCACCGGCGCCCTGTTCGACCCGCTCCTCGATGGCGGCGAGTGCGCTGCCGAGTACCCGACCGGCACCCCCAGCGGTACGTGTGGCACCGGGCTCGACACGCCTGGCATCGATGCCTACTCGCAGACTGCCACGGCCAACGCGAACGGCACCTCGCACGCTGTCGCCACCGTCGCGCCGGTCGACATCAACCCCCTCGGCCCTTCGCTCGACCTCACCAAGATCATCGACGGCATGGCCGCCATCAACACGAGCGACGTCCTCGACTCCCTCGTCGGCACTCTGGGTGTGAGCCTTCAGCAGCTGGGCCTCGTCCTCGACCCGATCGACGACGCTCTCCAGGAGGCCCTGGGCTCGGTCGACGGCGCACTGCCGATCAAGCTCGAGCTCGGCGCCGTCTCGGCGACGTGCGATGCCACTGCGACGAGCGCGACCGGTAGCAGCACGGTCGCACCGCTCAAGCTGACCATCGGAACCGGCCAGGCGAAGGTCAATGTGCCGATCAACGTCAGCACGACGCCCAACTCCAACCTGATCGTGGGCTCGGACGAAGCCGCGCAGCAGATTGTCGACGACATCCTCGACGGCCTCGAGGGTACGTTGAAGACCAGCCTGGGCGGCTCGCTCGACGCGCTTGCCATCATCTTCCCGACGATCAAGCAGTCGGTCGTCGACGTCCTGCTCGATGCGCTGGAGGAGCCGCTGCTCACGCCGATCGGCAACGCAATCGAGCCGCTCGTCTCGGGCACGGTCAACGTCCAGACGCCGGTCTCGCCGACCACTGGCACGATCGAGGTGACGGCACTGCACCTGTCGCTGCTCACCGACAACGTGCTCGACCTGGGACACGTCACCTGTGGCCCCAACGCCGGCCCTGCGGCGGACACCGACGCGGATGCGCAGCAGGACGCCGACTCGGCTGCTGACGCGGCCAACGATTCGGACAGCGACAGTGCTTCCGACTCGGACTCGGCTGCTGACGCAGACGCCAACGCAGACGCAGACGCGCAGGCCGACACCGTGACCGATTCGGACAGCGACAGCGCTGCCGATGCGGACTCGGCTGCTGACGCTGACGCTGCTGCGGATGCGGATGCTGACGTGAACCGGACGCTGCCTGACACGGGAGCCCCGAACCTGGCTCCGCTGTGGATCCTCGGACTCGCGTTCGTGCTCTTCGGTGGTGCGATCCTCGTCAACGAGAAGCGCCGCTCACTGCAGAGCTGATCACGTAGCTCGACACGACTGCCGGTGGCCTCTGGTCACCGGCAGTCGTGCGTCCAGCCTGCGCAGCCCGGCGGCGACGACACCTAGGATGGGAACCATGCCGACAGCTCGCAGCGACGACATGCCGCCGCGACCCTGGCAGAGGCAATTGATGGTGGGCATCGTCGCGTTGGTGGCGCTCCACACCGTGGTCCTGGCGTTGTGGCTCTCGCCGGCCAACCCAGCGCGCGATTCGATCGGCAGCTCGGCGCTCGGGTCCTATGTCGATCCATACTTCCAGCAGTCCTGGGACGGCCTCGATCCCCGGGCCCAGCACGTCGATGAATCCTTCCGCATCCGCGCCAATGTCACTTCAGGTGGCAAGAAGATGCGGGTGACACCATGGCTCGACCTGACCAAGGTCGACAACGGGGCTGTGCGTCACGATGTGGACCAGGCGCGCGTTCACCTGATTGCTCGCCGACTCGCCACCAACCTCAATGCGGCGATGTATGGCCTCGAGCCTGCGCAGCGCAAGCTCGTACAGGCGAACTACATCACGACGCCGATCGAGAAGCTCCAGCAACGACTCCTCAAAGCCGCTCCGAATGTGGCCGCAGTGCAGATGTACCTGTCGTACGACCAGATGGCGACCCAGTTCGCGTCGATGTATGCGCAGGCGAAGTGGGGCGAGGACACAATCCTCGAAGTGCAGTACCTCGTCGGACGCAGGACTGTCCCGGACTACGCTGACCGCGGGTCGACGGTCCTGAAGGACGTGGACTACCTGTGGTTCCCGTTCGGCTTTCGCAAGGCATTCCGCGCGTCGTACGACTCGCAGGTCATCTTCGACTCCTACGTGAAGAAGTGAGAACGTGCAGAACCTCCGGGTGGGACAGTCCATGCCGTCGTCGATAGCCAGACGTCAGCAGAGGCTGGAGGATTGGCTGTTCAGCGACCTGCACGGTGCCTGGGCGGCGGCCGCCTGCCGCATCGGCGTCGGCCTGTCGGTTGTCGGGCTCCTGCTGACCAACTTCTCGACGCGTGGGATGTGGGCCGGTCCAGCGAGCGTGTGGGCGGACCCCGCGCGCGCGGTCAGCACATTCCCCGAGATCGCCCTGTTGCGCAACGTCAGCTCGGACGTCGTGACGTTGATCTACAGCGTGACCCTGCTGGCGGCGGTGGCGTTCGTCGTGGGCTGGCACACCAAGCTGGCCAACGTGGTCACCTTCATCGGGTTCATCGCCATCGTCGGGCAGAACCCGGTCGTGAGCAGCCAGGGGGACAACCTGGTCCGGGTGACCCTGCTGTGGCTCCTCCTCATGCGTACGTCCGAGCACTGGGCCCTGGATGAGCGCCGACGGCGACGCCGCGAAGAGTCCGGCTCCCGTGCTCGACGCGCTGACGACGCCATCCCGCGATGGTTGTGGACGAGCCTGCACAACATCGGGCTCGTGGGCCTCGCCGCCCAGACGGTCTTGGTCTACCTGACGGCCGGCCTCAACAAGGCGTCGGACGAGGACTGGCAGCACGGCACGGCGTTGTACTACACGCTCCAGCTGCCCGAATACCGCCAGTTCCCGTGGCTGTCGGACCTGGTGAGCCAGAGCTCGGTGCTGCTTGCCCTCGCCACCTACCTGGTGCTCGTGACCCAGCTCTTCTTCGCCCCGTTGCTGCTCAATCCGGTCTCGAGGCGCATCATCATCGTCGTCGCGATCGTGGCGAACGTGTTCTTCGCCGTGGTCTTCGCAACGCCGTGGACCTCCTTGGCGATGATCGGGGTGACGTGCCTGTTCGCGTCCTCAGCGGCCTTCGTGACGGTCGACGAGCGGGTGCGCGACCTGCTGTCGCCGCTCGTGGACTGGCTGTCACTGCGGGGCTACGATGTCTTGGATGTGCTGGATGCCGTACGCGATCGCGTCGTCTACCCCGTGACCGACTGGGTACGCTTCACGCTGCTCAGGCGCTGAGCGCAGGTCATGAACCCCTCGCTGCATGCGACGCCGCTACCGCCAGCGTCACGCCGTGCGGTGATCTGGGTGGTCGGCGTGCTGGTCGCCGTGCACTCCCTGCTCGTCATGCTGTGGATCATGCCGTCGAACCCCATCAGCGATGTCGTCGGCCGGGAGAACCTGCACACGTACATCGAGAACCCAGTCGTGCCGTTCGAGCAGTCCTGGTCGATCTTCGCTCCCGTGCCGCGACGGGGCGGCGAGAACGTCAAGGTGAGGGCCGTGATCGGCGGCGACGACGGCTCAACGGGCCGGGTCACGGAGTGGTACGACATCACCGCCGACGAGGACGCGCGCATCCTCTACCTGGTCAACCCGTCGCGCGTTCACGCGGTGACGCGTCGGCTCGGAGGCGACGTCAACGAGACGATGGCCAGCTTCAACCACGAGCAGGAGGGCTACGTCCAGCAGGAGTTTCCTGCGACCCGCGAACGGATGAGGAAGCGGCTGGTCGAGGCCAACACGACCGGCTACAAGGGCCTGCGCGCGATCGACGACTATCTCGTGACTGAGGAGACGCTGGTCCGGTTCGGGACGATGTACGCCACCGCTCGATGGGGCAGGGGAGTGACAGCCGTCGAGTTCATGGTGGGTCACCGGATGGTGCCCAACTACAGCAAGCGCAACGAGGTCGACTTCCTGGACGTGCCGTTCTCCTACCGCCACATCGGCCTCCGGGAGGCTCCTGCCATTGACGCGGAAGCGCGGGGCGCATTCGACGCGTACGTCCGCAATGCGCCCACACCGGCATCGAACGGTGGTGGGTAGCCGATGCCGCAGCCGACCATCGTCTCGCGCAGCTTGGATCTGCTCCGCGACTGGTACCGCGCGACCGAGTCGTGGCTGCTGACCGACAAGCGCGCCCTCCACGGGGTCGCGCTCGCCCGCATCCTGTCGGGCTGCACGATCGCCGGGATCCTGATCACCAACTTTCGCGTGCGCGACATGGTGTGGGGGCCTGGCTCGGTCTGGGCTGAACCGCTGCAGAACCGCTCCGCGTACTGGCCGCCCGACCTGGTCGACCACCTCGGCACGACGGCGTTCCTGGCGTACTACCTGGCCGCCATCGCTTTCGCGATCCTCTGGACGCTCGGCTGGCACACGCGCCTCGTCGGCCCGCTGATGCTGATCACCGAGGTCTCGATCGTCGAGCACAATCCTGTCGTGGGGGATCAGGGCGACAACATCCTGCGCATCGGCTTGCTGCTGCTGATGTTCATGCACACCAACGAGCACTGGAGCCTCGACGCGCGGCGCAGGAGTCGGACCGCCGCGGTGCCGGTGACCCGCGGCAGCGGCATCAGCAGCGTCGTCGCGGTGGCGAAGAACCTGTGGCGGAGCCACCAGGTCCTCCCTCGGTGGTTCACGAATGGCGTGCACAACGTGTTCCTGGCGGCGTTGATGTTCCAGCTGGTGCTCATCTACATCTCCGCCGGCATGTTCAAGACCCAGGGATCGCTGTGGCAGCACGGCACGGCGTTGTACTACCCGCTGCAGCTGCAGGAGTTCAAGCCGTTCCCGTTCCTCACCGATGCCATGACGCACTACGGCGTGATGGTCGGCCTGGCGACATACGTGGTGGTGTTCACCCAGCTGTACTTCCCGGTGCTGTTGCTGAACGTGATCACGAGACGCATCGCGATCTCCTTGGTGATCCTGTTCCACCTGTCGATCGCCGTCATGATGGCGCTGCCGTGGTTCTCCCTGGCGATGATCGCCTTCGATGCCGTCTGGGTCAGCACGGCAACGTATGTCGCCCTCGACGCCTGGATCCGCGTCAGGCTTCGGCCGCTGTCCGATCGATTACGGGCGGCGAGGGGCCCAGCCGTCGAGGAGCTTCCCGGCCGGGCGAAGGAACCCAGTCTCGTCTCGCGCAGCGCTGACTAGGCCACCGACGCGGCGACCCGGCGGCCGGCCAGCACCAGGGCGATCACGGGCAGGGTCAGCACGGCCGCGGCGGCATTGAGCGTGCCGAATCCACTGAGCGCGACCACGATGCCCGCCAGCAGGCCGCCCAGTGCGCCCGCCAGGTTCATCGAGAGGTCGGAGAAGCCCTGCACCACGGGGCGGTCGGCGGTGGCGAGCGTCTGCGTGAGCATCGCGGCGCCTGCGATCACAGAGGCCGACCATCCGATGCCCAGGACCGTCAGGCCGACGGTGATCTGCACTTCGGAGTGCCCGGACGTCCCCGCGATGAAGACCGCCAGCAGCAGGATGGACTGTCCCAGCAGGATCGTGCGGTCGGCACCCCAACGGTCGCTCAGCAGCCCCATCAGCGGCGACAACGAAAACATGCCCGCGATGTGCAGGCTGATCGTGAGACCGATGATGTTGAGGCTCGAGCCGTGATCCTTCATGTGAACGGGCGTCAGAGCCATGACCGCCACCATGACGGCGTGCGACGAGGCGATCGCCAGGATCGCGGTCGCAGTGCGGCCCCGGATGTGCGGGAGCGCGGCGCGGATGCCGCGTGCGGCCGGCTTGGCGCCGACGACGTGCACCAAGGGGTCGGGGCGCAGGAACACGACCGTCAGAAGGCCCGCAAGCGCGAAGCCGCTGGCAGAGAACAGCATCGGGCCGGCGAGATCCGGCAGTCCGACGGTGTCCGCGACCGACGCTCCCGGACCGGTCAGGTTCGGGCCGATGACGGCGCCGATGGTGGTCGACCAGACGACGAGTGAGAGGGCCAGACCGACCTGGCCCGGTGCAGCCCGGTCGACGGCCGCGAATCGCGACTGCAGGTTCGCGGCAGTGCTCGACCCGAACAGCAGGAGGCCGGCGAGCAGGATCGGCAACGACTCGACCTCGGCACCGAGGATGACGACGCACGCGCCCGTGGCGCCGAACAACCAGCCGAGGGTCAACGCGGGCCGTCGACCCGTACGTGCAGCGATCGACGAGAGCGGCATCGTGAACGCGGCTGCGCCGAGGGTCAGCATCACCACGGCCATGCCCGCCCAGCCGGACGAGCCGCTGACGTCCTTGACCAGCAGGGCGCCGACCGCGAGACCCGCACCGTTGCCGACGCCGCCGACCACCTGGACGAGCGACAGGACGGAGACGATCCTGCGCTGAGCGGGGTCAGGGGAGGTCTCGGTCACCCGAGCAATCTAGCCGACGTGGTCTCGATACGATCCCTCGTTCCTCGGGATCACTCGACCACCTTTTTGGTCGCTGATCGAGGTCCGCGGGTCACCAGATGGTGACGCGGTCGGCTTCGTCGAGCCAGAGCTTGTCATCGGCAGTGACGCCGAACGCCTCGTAGAACGCGCCGATGTTGCGCACGGTCTGGTTGCAGCGGAACTCCGGCGGCGAGTGCGGGTCGACCGTCAGGCGGCGCACGGTCTCGGCCGGGCGTACCTTCGACTGCCAGGCCTGCGCCCATGAGATGAAGAAGCGCTGGTCGGGCGTCAGCCCGTCGATCTCGGTGTCGTCGGGATCGGTCAGCCGGAACGCCTGGTGGGCGATGCCGAGACCGCCGAGGTCACCGATATTCTCGCCGATCGTGAGGGATCCGTTGACCGTACGACCGTCGGCGCCCTCGGGCGTCAGCGCGTCGTACTGGGCGATCAGGGCAGAGGTGAGCTTCTCGAAGGACTCGCGGTCCTCATCGGTCCACCAGTTCCTCAGCGCGCCGGTGCCGTCGTACTGGGAGCCCTGGTCGTCGAAGCCGTGGCCGATCTCGTGCCCGATGACAGCGCCGATCGCGCCGTAGTTGACAGCGTCGTCGGCGTCGGCGTGGAAGAACGGAGGCTGCAGGATCGCGGCCGGGAAGACGATCTCGTTCATCGTCGGGTTGTAGTAGGCGTTGACGGTCTGCGGCGTCATGTACCACTCATTGCGGTCGATCGGGGAGCCGATCTTGGCGAGCTCACGGTCAGTCGCCACCGCGATCGCCCGCCGGGCGTTGCCCAGCAGGTCGTCCGGAGCGGTCTCGAGCGCCGAGTAGTCCTTGAACTCGTCGGGGTGCCCGATCTTGGGGTTGAACGTGTCGAGCTTCTCGTGTGCGCGCTTCTTGGTCTCATCGCTCATCCACGGAAGCGCTGAGATGCTCTGCCGGTACGCCTCGAGGAGGTTGTCGATCAGTTCGGTCATCCGCTCCTTGGACGTCGGCGGGAACTCGGTGCGTACGTAGATCTTGCCGACCGCTTCACCCATCGCGCCCTCGACGAAGCCGACGCCGCGCTTCCAGCGGGGCCGCAGCTCGTCGGTGCCGCTGAGGGTCTTGCCGTAGAACTCGAAGTTGGCGTTGACGAATGCCGACGACAGGTAGGGCGAGGCGCTGTGGATGACCTGCCAGCGCAGCCAGTCCTTCCAGGCGTCGAGCTCGGCCGGGACGAGCAGCGTCTCGAGTCCCTCGAGGTAGGACGGCTGCGCGACCACGACCTCGGCGATCACGGGTGCTGGGATCTTGGCGGCATCGGACCAGCTCGTCCAGTCGAACGACGGAGCCAGTGCCCGCAGGCCGTCGAGGGCGAGCAGGTTGTAGGTCTTCTGGGCGTCGCGGGACTCGACGCGGTCCCAGTGGAACTTCGCGAGGCGGGTCTCGAGGTCCATGATCCGCTGGGCGCGGCCGGCGGTGTCGTCGAGCCCGGCGAGGTCGAGCATCGTCGTCAGGTGGCCGACGTACGCCTCGCGGATCGCGGCCGAGCCCTCCTCGCGGTAGTACGCCTCGTCGGGCAGGCCGATGCCGCCCTGGCCCAGGTGGGTCACGTAACGGTCCGGCTGGCCGGCGTCGGGGCCGATGTACATGCCGAACACGCTGCCGACACCCTGGCGGTCCAGCGTGCCGAGCGTCGTGATGAACCCGGTCAGGTCGGTGATGGCATCGACCTGGGCCAGCTCGTCCTCGAGCGGCGTCGCTCCGAGCTCCTCGATGCGATCCTCGTCCATGAAGCTCGCGTAGAGGTCGCCGATCTTGCGCTGTTCGTCGTCGTGTGGCGCCTTGCTGGCGGTCTCGATGATCTCGCGGACCTTGGCCTCGGCCTCGTCGACGAGCGTCACGAACGAGCCTGCGGTCGCCCGGTCGGGCTTGATCTCGGCCGTGCGCAGCCAAGGGCCGTTGACGTGCCGGAACAGGTCGTCTTGAACGCGGATGGAGGGGTCGAACTGCGTCATGTCGATGCCGTGGGTCACGCCAGTAGGCTACACAGGTGAGCAAGACCCATCCCGCTGAACTGACCGTGATCCGGACCGAGTTCGTGGCCCCCTCGATGCGGCGTGTCGTGTTCGGTGGCGACGGGTTCGCCGAGTTCTTCGACCGGCACACCAGGCTCAACTCCGGCGCGCTCGACGGCGCCTCGTTCACGGACGAGTACGTCAAGCTCGCCTTCCTGGCCGATGGCTTCGACTACCAGCGACCGCTCGATCTGTCGGCGGTGCGCGAGACCATGCCCCCGGAGGCCTGGCCGGTGCTGCGGACGTACACGATCCGCTGGCTCGACTCCGAGGCGCAGGAGCTCGCGATCGACTTCGTGGTGCACGGCGACGAGGGCATCGCCGGCCCGTGGGCTGCCCGTGCCCAGCCCGGTGACGTCCTGCACCTGCGCGGGCCCAGCGGGGCGTACGCGCCCGATCCCACTGCCGACTGGCACCTGTTCGTCGGCGACGAGGCGGGTCTGCCCGCGATCTCCGCCGGCCTCGAGGCGCTGCCGGCGGGCGCTCGCGCGGTGGCATTCGTCGAGGTCGGGGGAGCGGCCGACGAGATCGCGATCGCCACCGTCGCGGAGCTCGAGATGCACTGGCTCCACCGCGGTGAGGCGGCCGCCGGCACCACGACGCTGCTCGACGACGCCCTGCGCGCGTGGGACTGGCTCCCGGGCCGCGCGCAGGCGTTCATCCACGGTGAGTCGGCGCTGCTCAAGAGCGTGCGTCCGTACGTCCTCAACGACCGCGGCGTGGCCCGCGCGGATGTCTCGGTTTCGGCCTACTGGCGGCGCGGCACGACCGAGGAGGGCTTCCGGGAGTGGAAGTCGGCGCAGAAGGACGCGGTCATGCGACCGGGGGCCTCCTGACCGGTGCGCTGACGGTAACCTCGTCGGGTGACTGAACTCCGCAATGTGGCCGTCGTCCTGGCCGGTGGCACCGGCACGAGGGTCGGCCTGTCGATCCCCAAGCAGCTCATCAAGATCGCCGGCAAGACGATCATCGAGCACACCATCGCGGCGTTCCAGGCGTCCTCGCTGGTCGACGAGATCGTGATCCTGATGGCCCCGGGTCACCTCGACCCGGTGCGCGCGATCGTGCACAACGGCGGCTACGACAAGGTCACCCAGATCGTCGAGGGCGGCGAGACCCGCAACGAGTCGACGAGCCGTGCGCTCGAGGCGCTGGGGTCGGAGGAGTGCAACGTCCTGTTCCACGACGCCGTGCGCCCGCTCGTGTCGCAGACCATCATCGGCGACGTCGTCGCCGCGCTGGCGACCCACGAGGCGGTCGACACCGCGATCCCGTCCGCGGACACGGTCGTGCAGGTGCACGACACCCCCGACGAGGTCCACACGATCTCGGACGTGCTCCCGCGTCACCTGCTCCGTCGCGGCCAGACCCCGCAGGCGTTCCGCCTCTCGGTGATCCGCAAGGCATACGACCTGGCGTGGCAGGATCCTGACTTCACCGCGACCGACGACTGCACCGTCGTGCTGCGCTACCTGCCCGAGGTGCCGATCGCGGTCGTCACCGGGCACGAGCGCAACATGAAGGTCACCGAGCCGATCGACGTCTACATCGCCGACAAGCTCTTCCAGCTGCACTCGGCCGACACGCCGGACCAGCTGACCGACCAGCAGTACCGTGCCGCGCTCGAGGGCAAGACCATGGTCGTGTTCGGCGGTTCGTACGGCATCGGCGGCGACATCGCGGAGCTCGCACGCGGGTTCGGCGCAACGGTGCACTCGTTCTCGCGCTCGTCGACCAACACCCACGTCGATCGCCGCGAGGACATCGCCGCGGCGGCCGCGGTGGTGCTCAAGGAGTCCGACTCGATCGACTTCGTGGTCAACACCGCCGGAGTGCTCGTCATCGAGGACCTCGCGGACACGTCCGAGGAAACGATCTTCGCGGCCACCGAGATCAACTACCTCGCGCCGATCTTCATCGCGCAGGAGTTCTATCCGCACCTCGCACGGTCGTCGGGCTCGCTGCTGCTGTTCACGTCGTCGTCCTACACGCGGGGACGCGGTGGCTACTCGCTCTATTCGTCGGCCAAGGCTGCCGTCGTCAACCTGACCCAGGCGCTGGCTGACGAGTGGGCCGGTGAGGTGCGGGTCAACTGCGTCAACCCCGAACGTACGGGCACGCCGATGCGCACCAAGGCGTTCGGCGAGGAGCCCGAGGGCACGCTGCTGAGCTCGATGGAGGTCGCGCGGCAGTCGCTCGACGTCCTGCTGGCCCAGCAGACCGGGCACATCATCGACATCCGGCGCGAGGACGGTCCGGCCGCGGTCGGCGGAGGCTCCTAGGCCGCTCAGGAGGCTCGACGCCGCTGCCGCCCGGTGAGAGGGTGTCCAGATGGAGGAGCTCGAGGATCCCGATCAATGGGTCGTCGACTCCCCGGCAGTCGGCACTGGGCTCCAACCCACGCGGTTCCGCGGTGACAAACCGCCGCGCAAGCCGCCGCGATCTGCTGCGCCGGTCGCGCTCACGATCTCCGGCGGCGGGTTCCGGGCGACGCTCGCGGGCCTCGGCGCGATCCGGCTCCTCGCGGACGCCGGCCTGCTCGTCGATCTGCGGTATGTCTCGTCGGTGTCAGGCGGATCGCTGGCCAACGGCCTGCTGGCGTCCCGCTGGCCGGCACTGCGTGAGGCGGGCTTCACGGGTGCCGCCGTGCAGGAGCACCTCATCGATCCGTTCGTCGCGCGGATCTCGTCCCAGTCGCTCAAGTGGTCGCTGGTGCGCGGGATCTGGCGCACCCTGGGGCCATCGACACGTACCGACCTGTTGGCACGGCGCTTCGACGAGTGGTGGTTCGACGGGGTCGAGCTCGAGCAGCTCGACCGAGGGGTGCGCTGGATCGTCAATGCGGCGAACCTGACGACGGGTGTCCGCTTCGGGTTCGAGCGCGACATGGTCGGCGACTACACGATCGGGCACGTGCCGACCGCCGGGACCGGGTTGCGGCTCAGCACGGCGGTGGCTGCCTCGGCTGCGGTGCCAGGGGCGTTCGCGCCGGTCGTGCTCAAGTCGCCGAATTTCCCTGGCGCCGATCACGATCCGGTGCTGATGGACGGCGGGACGTACGACAACACGGGCCTGCAGGCGCTCGACGACAAGGCGTACCGGGACGTCTTCCTCGTCGCGCTCAACGCGGGCGGGCTGCTGCGCCCCGGCGCGTACGGGCGGGTGCCCGTCATCCGTGACCTCGCGCGCGCCAACTCGCTGCTCTATCGGCAGAGCGTCGCGCTGCGGACCACGAGCCTCGTCGCGCAGTTCCAGCGGGGGCGGAAGGCCGGTGCGGGCCCGCTGCCGCCGGACGGGCGTCGGGGAGTGCTGACCGGCCTGGTCACGGCGCTGCCGGACCCTGGACCGGCGCCGCTGCGGGCGTGGCGCGCTCGCTTTCCGGAGGAGCGTACGTACGACGGCCGTGACCTTGCCTTGGTGCCGACTGTGTTCGACAAGCTCGAACCGGCGCTGTGCCGTGCGCTGGTGCATCGCGGCTGGTGGACCGTCGGTGCCGCGCTGGCCACCTTCTTCCCGCGACGCCTGGGCGACTTCAGCGAATGGGACGCGCCGGAGATGTGAGGCGGTGACGGATCTTCCTGCGTTTACGTCGCTCCAACGTCGCGAACGCATGGATATCCGGCCTGATCGGTGACCGTCAGGACCGATATCCATGCGTTTGTGGTGCGCGGGCGGCGCGAACGCATGAAGATCCGTCACGCTGAGGGCAGCCCGAGGCTGATGTCCTTCGGGTTCAGGTTTCCACCGGCGAACGCGGATGGGCTCGCTCCCACCAGCCGCAGCCGATCATGACGACAGCGGCGAGGACCCAGCCGGCGACGATGTCGACGACGTAGTGCTCGCCCGCGTAGACCAGGGCGAGGCCCATGAGCAGTGGATAGGCGATCAGCAACCAGCGCCATGGGCTGCGCAGGCGGGTGATCGCGTAGAGCGCGACGAGCATCGCGAGACCGCCGTGGAGCGACGGCATCGCCGCCACCGGGTTGCCCACCTTGGCCAGCAGGATGTGGAAGCCGCCGAGCCCGAGGTCGTCCCACCCGCGGCCGGTGAGCCGGGGGATGTGCTCGGGGACGTAGCCCTGCTTGGAGGCCAGCCATGGCGGAGCCATCGGATAGAGGATGTAGACGACCAGTGCCGCGTAGTTGATGACGAGGTAGCGGCGCATCCACGGGATCCAGGACTCCCGGTTGCGCAGCCACAGGACGACCGCGATCGTCAGCCCGGTCACGAAGTGCGAGAAGTAGACGGTTGTGAGGACGGCGTCGTACCAGCGCGGGTCCGTCGAGCTGGTGCACGGTGCGGCGCACCACGCGTCCTGGAGGCGCGCGGTCGGCAGCTCGCCGCCGCCGAGCCACTCGTCGACCCGGATCGGGAACGTCCAGTGCACCGAGACGGGCAGCAGGTTGTCGGACAGCCCGCGGCTGTAGAGATAGAGGATCAGGCCGGCGAAGATCAGCCACCAGTCGCGCACGAACGCCAGGTGCGACCGGGCCGGCGCCTGGATGTTCCACGCGATCGTGGCGAGCCACAGCCACGCGAACATCTGGAAGGGATCGGTCGGCACCCCGATCAGCACGATCCACACGCCCAACCCGATGGCGTACGCGCCGAGGGCCGGGCCGCGCCACTGCCAGGACGTCCTGGACAGCTGGTCGGTTCGCGCCGTCATGGGCACACCTTCGGGATGGCGGGCAACGTACGGTTGTCGGTCGTCAGCAACCAGATCGACCTCCCGCAGATCGTCGCCACCTTGCGATAGCTGTCACGGAGCAGGTCTCCCATACGTCCGGGCTCCACGCCCCATGAGTTGAGGCCCGACCAGTTGACGACCCAGGTCGGCCTCTGCGGCGAGGCCATGACGGCCGACAGGTCGCGGAGGTGCGAGTCGCGGGTGCGTACCGGCAGGCTCCAGAGGTACTTGTAAGGGCTGGGCATCTCGGCCTCGTAGAGGATGTTGGGCTGGCCGAACGTGACGACCCCGGTGTCCGCGGGCTGTCGTGCCTCGCGGAGCCAGATGCCGACGGTGTGCTGCTGTCCGTTGTCGTCGGGCTCGAAGCCCACGGAGAACACCAGGTTGGCCAGCGTCACCGCGACCGTGGCCACGGCAAGGCGTCGCATCAGGCGCAGCGGGACGCGGCGGACGAGGAGCCCGATCGCGAGGCTCGCAGCGGGCACCATCTGGATCAGGTAGTGCGCCCAGTAGCTGCCGCCGAACAGGGCGATGACGAGACTGCACAGGAGCGTCGCGGCGGTGGCCAGCAGCAGGGGTTCCTTGCGCCGGACCCCATGCCATGCGGCGAGGACAGTCGCTGCACCCAGACCGCTCACTGTCCACGTGCCCATCATGACAAGCAGCCGCAAAGGGGTGGCACCGCTCGCCGACGACCGGATCACCTCGCCCGCCTCGGCCCGGAACCGGATGACCGCGTCGAACAGGTCGGACGGCGAGGTCCCGCGAGCGTCGGCGCCGAGGAGCATGACCACCGCGGTCACGACGCCGCCCAGCGCGCCCCAGGCCAGTACGCGTACGACGATGCGACGCGACTCCGGGCGCTGGACCGCCATGGCAAGGGAGAGCGCGACTGCGAAGACGAATGCCTCGATGACGCTCTGCTTGATCGACAGGGCACACATCGCCAGCACACCGGCGGCGAGGGCAGCAGGGACGCGCCATTGCGTACGCAGGACCGCGTGGAGCGTCAGGGCGATGCTCCACGCCACGAACGGCGCGGCGAGCATCTCGCCGTTGACGCGGGCAACGCCGAGCCACTGTGCGGCGCCGAACAACGCCGCGGCACCGGCTGCCCAACGCGCGGCGTCGGCGCCACGAGCCAGCTGCGCGGCCCAGGCGACACCCAGCAGCGTCAGGATCGACGCGGCCAGCCCGACTACCCGCAGCGCCGTGACGTCGCCGATCTGCCCCGTGACCCACAGCAGCAGCGGAGGTCGGTCGACCCAGTAGTCACCGTAGAGCGACGTGCCGTGGTGCCAGTCCTTGCCAACCATGAGGAACCCGGCCTCGTCGCCCCCGACATAGGTGCCGAACATCACGAGACGCGCCGCGATCAGCGCCACCACCGACGTCGAGATCGCAACGAGGGGAGTGACCCGCGATCCGAGGCGCTCGCGTGCTGACACGACCTACGTCCCGTTGGCGCCGCGTGCCTTGGCGGCGTCCCACTCGCGGTCGCGGATGGCCATGACCTCGTCGCAGGCCGCGATGAAGCGGGCGGTCGCCGCGCCGGGGGTCGGGTCACCGAGGTAGTACTCGACCAGCGCGTCGCGTTCGGCCTTCGTGGGATCGGCCGACAGGTGCTCGGCGACGACTGCGGCGAAGTCGTCTGACGTTGCCAGCTGTGGCACGACCTCCATCAGGCGGCTCGGCGGATAGGCGACGAGCGGCTTGGTGACCAGCAGCGGCTTGCCGGTGGGCAGCCAGTTGAGCGTGACGGCCGAGACATCCGTGACGAGCAGGTCGGCGTCAGCGAATGACTGCTCCAACGTCACGTCGGTGTCGACGCGGTCGGCAAGTCCACGCACGACGGCGTCCGCGGCAGCGTACGACGGCCGGATCACACCGTTGAGCGGGTGGGGCCGGTAGATCACCCGGTATGCCGGGGACAGCGCTCGCACCAGCGCCTCGCCGTGGGTCTCGAGCGACCCGTAGGAGACCGAGGGTTGCGAAGCCTCCCAGGTGGGCGCGTAGAGCACGGTCTGCCGGCCCTCGGGCGACGGCGAGCCGGTGACCGCAGCGGTGCCGTCGAGCTGCGGCTGGCCGATCAGGATGCTGCGCGCCGGGGCGTCGTAGAGCATGACGGCCGAGGCCGTACGGTCGAGCGCCGCCTGGCCGGCAAGGAAGCACCAGTCGTAGGCCTTGACCTGATTGGACACCGAGACACCCTTGTCGCTGTCACCGTGGCCGAGATAGACGTGCACGAGTGACGTGAACCGCAGCGACTCGAAGTTGACCGGGTCGTGGTTGATGTAGAGCGCGAGCTTGACCTCGGACATCGACAAGATCTCGTCGAGCTGGCCGTAGCGGGCCAGCGTCACGCAGTCGAAGCCGGTCTCCTGGCGTACGACCTTGGCGGTGCGCGAGTCCTTGAAGACGCACACGATGGGGTGGACCCGGTCGAGCTCGGTCAGTGCGTGGTACCAGGGACGCAGCTGGTAGAGGCTGTCCTGCGGCGTGGGGAAGTAGACCATGACCTGCTGCGAGAACGGCGTGCCGAGCCGCGACTCGTCGGTCAGCTTGTCGGGCATCCCGACGGGCAGGAAGCGCGATCGGCGCAGGCGGCCGATGGCCCACAGCTGGAAGCGGCGGACCGGCCCGACGCGCGCCTCAGAGGCCATGATCGGCGAATGCCTTCCCGTCGCGGAAGTGCGGCGCGAGCTTGTTGTCGTACATGCTGAGCGCCGAGCCGATCGCCATGTGCATGTCGAGGTACTGGTACGTCCCGAGCCGGCCGCCGAACAGCACGTCGGTCTCGTTCTTGGCCAGCTCGCGGTAGGCCAGCAGCCGCTCGCGGTCCTGCGGCGTGTTGATCGGATAGTAGGGCTCGTCGCTGTGCTCGGCGAACCGGCTGAACTCCCGCATGATGACGGTCTTGTCTGTCGGGTAGTCGCGCTCGGGGTGGAAGTGCCGGAACTCGTGGATGCGGGTGTAGTCGATGTCGGTGTCGGCGTAGTTCATGACCGTCGTGCCCTGGAAGTCGCCGACCGGCAGGACCTCGGTCTCGAAGTCGAGCGTGCGCCATGTCAGGTCGCCGTGGACGAAGTCGAAGTAGCGGTCGACGGGCCCTGTGTAGACGATCGGCACCTGCCCGACGGTGGCCGCCTTGTGGTGCGGCTGTGACGCGTCGAAGAAGTCCGCCTCGAGTGTCACGGTGATGTTGGGGTGGTCGGCCATGCGCTCGAGCCACGCGGTGTAGCCGTCGACCGGCAGCCCTTCGTACGTGTCGGAGAAGTAGCGGTTGTCGTACGTGTAGCGGACCGGCAGACGGGAGATGATCTCGGCGCTGAGCTCGCGCGGGTCCGTCTGCCACTGCTTGGCGGTGTAGCCCTTGATGAACGCCTCGTAGAGCGGCTGCCCGATCAGCGAGATCGCCTTCTCCTCGAAGTTGGCCGGCTCACCGGTCAGCATCGACGCCTGCTCGACGACCCACGCGCGCGCCTCGGCGGGGGAGAACGCGGAACGGTTGAACTGGTTGATCGTGCCGAGGTTGATCGGCATCGAGAAGACCTCGTCGCGGTACGTCGTGTAGACGCGGTGCTGGTAGGGCGTGAAGTCGGTGAACTGGTTGACGTAGTCCCACACCCGCTGGTTGGACGTGTGGAACAGGTGCGCGCCGTAGCGGTGGACCTCGATGCCGGTCTCGGGCTCGATCTCGGTGTAGGCGTTGCCGCCAATATGGTCCCGGCGATCGATGACCTGCACCTGCAGGCCGAGCTCACGCGCACACCGGTCGGCGATCGTCAGCCCGAAGAATCCGGAGCCGACGATCAGGAGGTCAGCGGTCATTCGTCAATTGTGCCGGTACGTCCGCGGGATCCATCGGACGCCACGTCTTGTCCCGCCAGAGCGCCCGATTGGCCCGGAATCCCCGCACCAGGTCGTTGAGCCCCTTGAGGGTGTGCTGGACGACCACGAGGCGGAAGACTTCCTTGGCCAGCGTCAGCGCGGTGCCGAGGCCGAATCCGAACCGGTTGAGCTTGCCGTACTCGGCGAAGTACTTGCCGACGTAGGCACGGTTGCGGATCACGTGGAAGCGGAACAGCGGGCTGCCGTCGTTGAGGTGACGGATGCCGAGGTTGACCTGCTTCTGCTCACGCTTGCGCTTGAGCACGAACGCGTCGACGTAGACGACGTCGGTGTGCTGCGCGGCCAGCCAGGCGTACGCGGCGTCGTCCCACGAGATGAAGAACCGCGGGTCGGGCAACCCGATCTTGCGGACCACCTCGGCGCTGATCAGCATGCCCTCGAACGTGCCGGAGTTGGTGACGGCGAAGCCCTCGCGGTTGAACTGCTTGCCGCTGTAGGGCAGTGGCACGCCGAGGAACTCGTTGAACTTTGCCTGCCAGTAGAACGGGGTGCCGTCGAAGTCGTAGCGGCGTCCGTGGATGACCTTGAACCGCTGCATCCACGGCGCGAACTGCTCCAGCGCGTCCGGAAGGATCTCGACGTCGTCGTCCATCAGCCACACCCAGTCGGCGCCGAGCTCGAGTGCGACCTTGGTCCCCTCGCTGAACCCACCGGAGCCACCCGTGTTGGTGTCGAGGCGGTGGTTGACGAGAAGATCAGCGGGGAAGTCCTTGGCGGCGGCCGCGAGGACCTCCTGCGTGTCGTCAGTGCTGGCGTTGTCCACGACGACGATCTTGAACGGCGGGGTGTCCATCGCTGCTGCGCTGGTCAGGAGCTCCTTGAGGTACGTCGATCGGTTGAACGTCACGATCGCGATCGCGATCTTCCCAGGAGCCGAATTCACCCACCTACCCTAACGTCACCCGAGCATGCCAACGGACGTGGTCTCGATACGATCCCTCGTTCCTCGGGATCACTCGACCAGCTTTCCCATCGCTGGTCGAGTAGCCCAGCGAGCTCTGCGAGCGGGGCGTATCGAGACCTTCCGACCTACAGAACCGATTCCTCGTCGGTGTCGCTGGGCTCGACGGCGTACGAGTGGCCGCGGTAGTCCGCGCGCTCGGCCTCGGAGCGAGCGATGAACGCGTCGACCGACGCCCGGAATGCCTCGAGCGTGCGCTGCTCGGGAGGGCCGAGCAGATAGGTCGCCAGCTTGGCGCGAGCTGGAGCCTGGGCGTCGGGCGCCGTCTGCGTCACGACGTCGATGAACTCGGCGATGCCGCGGCCGTCCCGCCCGATCGTCGTGCCTGCGCCCGTCGAGGGGTACTCCGCCCGGAACGTCGCGTCGTCGCTGTCGGTGTGGTTGAACACGGCGTACGGCTTCTCGCTCGCGAGGAAGTCGCTGACGACGCTCGAGATGTCGGTGACGAGCGCGGTCGAGCGGTTGAACCACTCGTTGATCGAGCCGCCCTTGACGACCCGGTGGTCGACCCCCGTACGAGCCGAGGCGTCGTCGAGCCGGCCGGCGATGCGGGCCAGGACGGCGCGGTACTTGGCGTCGCGCTGGCCCGTGAACGGGTGCGCCTTGAACACGACGCGCACCGGGGGCTCGGCGGCGAGCAGGGCCTCCACGACGCGGACGCCGACGGCCGACACCGACGAGTACTCCTGGTCGTGGTTGACGCCTTCCCACGTCGGCGCATAGAGCACCGTCGGGACGGTCTCGTCACCGAGCCGCGGCTCGCGGGAGATGCCGTGCACCTGGGGCCGGCCCACGAAGCGGTACTGGTCCTCGTGCACCCCGAGCTTCGAGCGGCGGTAGCGGTCGGCGCCGGCCTCGCCCGCGACCCACAGCTCGTCGTACGCCCGGGAGAACGGGTTGTTGGACGCGCTCTTGTCGCTGTCACCGTGCCCGATGAACGCGCTCATGAGGGTCGGCAGCCGCAGCAGGTGGATGTTGTTGCCGGTGTTGGAGGGGTAGAGCGCGACGCGAGCCGACGAGAAGTCGAGCATCAGCAGCTCGCCGGGATCCTTGAGCTCGAGCGTCGGGATCGTGGTCGAGGCCAGGCGGGTGAACAGCGGGTGGTCGCGCAGCACGATGAAAACCCGGCGATCCAGCGCCTCCAGGCTCTCCAGCCACGTGTTGATCTGATAACCGGCGGCCTCGGGGCCGCTGAGGTGCACGATGACATCGGGCCGGTAGTCGTCGAGGAACTCCTGGATCTGGCGCAGTGGAGCCGTGAACCCCGTCGCACGCTTCTGCTGCCGAAGCGCCCACGACCTACGGAGGTCCGGGATCGTGACCGCGGTCAGGACGGTGACCGCCACCACGCCCGCGAGCAGGACCGCCCACCACGGCGCTCCGAACAGGACCGGCGCCAGGACCAGCAGCTGGGTCACGACGACCTCGAACGCGCGGCGCGGCGGAGCACCGTGGATGCGCGGCGATCCGGGGACGTTGCGGGTCTCCATGGGCTTGAGCGGCCCGACCCGCCGATACTCCTGGTGCAACGCCCGCACACCCAGCACGAGGGCGTACGCGACGGCGACCGCGGTGAACGTACGCACGGCGGTGCTGCCGTCGAGCTGGTCGCCGACCACCAGGCCGGCCAGGACCCTCAGCACGAAACGCATCGGCAGGCCGAACTCCGCCTGGTCCAGCAGCTCCGAAGCGCTGGAGGACCTGACCTCGAACGGGAACTCGCCGACGACCGACAGGAGGAGAAAGGCGAGTGCGCCGATCTCGAGTCCCAGGACCGCGAGGAGGAGGGCGATGAAGAGGCAGCCGACCGAGAGCAGGAACCCGGGAAGCTCCTCAGTCCGGCCCAATCGGTGGAATGCGGCCTGAGCAGCACGAACGGGCGAGACCATGCCGATGAAATTATCACGCGTGCCTGTGGCGTTCTCTGCGGTAACGTCATGGCGTGCGCCGCCCTCGGAGCCTCCGGATCCCAGCTGCGATTGCGCATCCTGTCCGTCTGCTGCCGCTGACCTTCCTCACGCTGATCGTCGTTGGCACCGTGCTGCTCCTGCTGCCGTTCGCGCATTCAGGCGGGGGCTCGGCGGGATTCATGCCGGCGTTCTTCACCTCGGCATCGGCCGTCACGGTCACCGGCCTGGCCACCGTGGACACCGGTACGTACTGGACGCCCGCGGGGCAGGGCATCATGCTCGCGCTCGTCGAGATCGGTGGCCTCGGCATCATCGCTCTCGCGACGGTCCTCGGCCTGTTCATCGGCGGCCGCCTCGGTCTCCGCACCCGCATGGTCGCGCAGGCCGACATGCACGTGGTGAGTCTCGGCGAGGTGCGCCCGCTGTTCCGCCGGGTCGCGGTCACGATGATCTTCTTCCAGACCATGACCGCCGTGGTCCTGACCACCCGCTACCGCACGCACTACTTCGACGACCTGCCAACGGCGCTGTGGCACGGGGTGTTCGACTCCGTCATGGCGTTCAACAACGCCGGGTTCTCGCTCAACCCCGACAGCCTCACGAGCTATGCGGGTGACGGCCTGATCATCATCCCGATCTGCATCGCGGTGTTCGTGGGAGCGATCGGGTTCCCCGTGCTCGCGGAGCTGTTCCAGGAGTGGCGCACGCCCGACCGCTGGACGATCCACACCCGGCTGACGGTGTGGGGCTCGATCGGCCTGCTCGTGGTCGGCGCACTCGCGTTCCTCGCGCTGGAGTGGAGCAACCCTGACACGCTGGGCAACCTGTCGTTGGGCCACAAGCTCGTGTCGGGCATCGAGGGCGGCATCATGCCGCGGTCGGGCGGGCTCAACAGCTTCGACTGGGGCTCGGTCCGCCCCGAGACGCTCAACATCGGCGTCGTGATGATGTTCATCGGCGGCGGCAGCGCGAGCACGGCCGGCGGCATCAAGATCACGACGTTCCTCCTGCTCGCGTACGTCATCCTCGCCGAGCTGCGCGGTGACCCTGATGTCACGATCGGCAACCGGTCGATCGGCTCGGTGGTCATCCGCTCCGCACTGACGATCGCGCTGCTCGCGGTGATGCTCGTCTCGGTGACGACCTTGCTCATCATGCTGATGACCGACGTCGCGTTCGACGCCGCGCTGTTCGAGAGCACGTCGGCGTTCGCGACCGTGGGTCTGAGCACCGGCATCACCCCTGACCTGCCGGCAGACGCGCAGATCGTGCTGATCGTCTTGATGTTCCTGGGCAGAGTGGGCACGATTACGGCTGCGTCCGCGTTCGTCCTTCGACAGCGCGTCCCGAGGTATCACCTTCCCGAGGAGCAACCGATCATTGGCTAAGAGCGCAGAATCCCCGACTGCTCCTGTCCTCGTCATCGGTCTGGGGCGCTTCGGCTCGTCCGTCGCCAAGTCGCTCGTGCGCCTCGGTCACGAGGTGCTGGCCGTCGACGAACGGCCCGACATCGTCCAGAAGTTCGCGGGCGAGTTCACGCACATCGTCTCTGCGGACAGCACCGACACCGAGGCGTTGCGCCAGATCGGTGCCGAGCAGTTCCGTCGTGCCGTCGTCGGCATCGGCACCGACATCGAGGCCAGTGTCCTCACTGTCCTGAGCCTGTCGGACCTCGGCGTCGCGGAGATCTGGGCCAAGGCCATCAGCGGCAAGCATGCCGCGATCCTCGAGCGGGTCGGGGCAACCCACGTCGTACGCCCGGAGTCCGACATGGGCAAGCGGGTGGCGCACCTCGTGACCGGCACGATGACCGACTACATCGAGTTCGACGACGGGTTCGCGCTCGCCCGCACCCGTACGCCGGAGGTGGCATGCGGCAAGACCCTCGGTGAGTCGGGGCTGCGCCAGAAGTACGGCATCACGGTCGTCGGCGTCAAGACGCGGGGCGAGGACTTCACCTACGCCCGGCCGGAGACGCCGATCTCGCAGTCAGACGAGCTGATCGTGTCGGGTCCGACCAACAAGGTCGAGGCCTTCTGCGCCCTGCCCTGAACCCGGAGGCCGACCTGGCGGCGGAGCGCTGAGACGGCCGCCGGCTGGCCGGCAAGCACGCCGCCCAGCACCAGCACGACCCCGAGCAGCTGGGCCGGGCCGAACGCCTCGTGCATCGCGACGACGCCGAGCGCCGTGCCGACGACGGGGTTGACCAGGCCCACCAGTGCCGTGGAGCCGGCAGTCATGCGGCTCAGCCCGTGGAACCAGCAGACGTACGCCAGACCCGTGCCGATCGTGCCCAGATAGACGTACGCCGTGATGTTCGTGGCGTCGACGTGCGGTGGGCGGCCCTCGACGATCAGCGCGATCGGCACGAGCACGAGGCCGGCGGCAGTGAGCTGCCATCCGGTGACCGTGATGAGGTCGGCCGGGCGCTCCCAGCGCTTGACCAGGACGAAGCCGATCCCTGAGACCAGCACGGCGCCGATCGCCGCCAGCAGGCCGATCGGGTCGACCGCCGCGTCGGCTCGCAGGACCAGGAGCGCGACCCCCGCGACGCCGACGATCCCGCCGCCGATCCCGGCGACGGTGGCGCGCTCGCGGATCAGCACCGCAGCCAGCAGCATGACGGCGAGGGGCGACATCGCCGTCACGGTCGAGGCGAGCCCGCCCGGCAGCCGGTATGCCGCGGTGAACAGCAGCGCGAAGAACAGGCCCATGTTGCACGTGCCGAGGACCAACGACTTCCACCACCACGAACCGCGGGGGAGCTGGCCCCGGGCGGCCACGATCACGAGGCCGATCGGCAGGGCGCGGACCGCGGCGGAGAACAGCGGCCGGTCCGGCGGCAGGAAGTTCTCGGTGACGACGTACGTGCTGCCCCAGGCAACGGGGGCGACGACGGTGATGGCCGGTATCCGCCAGCTCCACGAAGTATTTTCCATGGAAGACATAATACCTTCCGGGGAAGATAATATGCAAGCATGGACACCGTGGACATGATCGTTGCGCAGTGGAAAGCCGAACGACCCGACATCGACGCCAGCCCGATGCAGGTCATCGGCCGGATCTCCCGACTCGCCGCCGACCTCGACCCGTTGCTGGCACCCGTGTTCACCTCGCGAGGGCTTGGCGACGGTGAGTTCGACGTGCTGGCGACGCTTCGCCGGTCGGGTGAGCCGTTCGAGCTGTCACCGGGCGATCTCGGCGCGTCGATGATGGTGACGTCGGGTGCCGTCACGAAGCGCGTCGATCGGCTCGAGCGGTCAGGCTTGGTCACGCGTCGCGTCAGCGACGTCGATGCGCGCGCGAGGGTCATTCGCCTGACGGCCGAGGGCAGGCGAATCGTCGACGAGGCGGTGGTCGACCACGTCGCCAACGAGGAGCGGCTGCTGTCGGGTCTGAGCGCGGCGGAGCGGGAGACCCTGGCCGGCCTCTTGCGGAAGCTGGGGGAGTCGATCGAGGGCCTCCCGGCAAGGATGTAGACGTAGGCCATGAGTGACAGACAAGTACGTTTCTTCGTCGGCCGTCACCAGAGATTTCCACAGGTCCTTTCGACAAGCTCAAGGACCACATGCTCGACTTCGGGAGTTCGAGAGGCTCGCGAATTGGGAGACCTCGCCCGACCGGTAACATTCGGGCGGTGACCACGCCTGACCTGACCCCTGCGTCCTACCGCTACACGAGTGCGCTCGCGGGCGAGATCGAGCAGCGGTGGCAGGATCGCTGGGACGCCGAGGGCACGTTCGAGGCGCCCAACCCGACCGGCGACCTCGCAGGCGAGATCACGGGCGACAAGTACTTCATCATGGACATGTTCCCGTACCCCTCGGGTGCGGGCCTCCACGTCGGCCACCCGCTGGGCTACATCGCGACGGACGTCGTCGGCCGTTATCGCCGGATGCGCGGCGACAACGTCCTGCATGCCCTGGGCTACGACGCGTTCGGGCTGCCTGCGGAGATCCACGCGGTCCAGACCGGCGAGCACCCGCGGACCAACACCGAGTCGAACATCGCCACCATGCGCCGGCAGCTCCGGCGTCTCGGCCTTGCCCACGACCCGCGCCGCAGCTTCGCGACGATCGACCCCGACTTCATGCGCTGGACGCAGTGGATCTTCGTCCAGATCTTCGAGTCCTGGTACGACGAGGAGCAGGGCCGGGCACGCCCGATCAGCGAGCTGCGCGCCGAGTACGAGTCCGGGGCCCGCCTGGCGCCAGACGGCACGGCCTGGGCTGGCCTGACGCCCATCGAGCGCAGCGTCCTGATCGACTCGGTACGGCTCGCGTACGTCGACGAGTCCCCGGTCAACTGGTGCCCGGGGCTCGGCACGGTGCTCGCCAACGAGGAGGTCACCGCGGAGGGGCGCAGCGAGCGCGGCAACTTCCCGGTCTTCACGCGCAACCTCCGTCAGTGGAAGATGCGGATCACGGCCTACTCGGACCGCCTGATCGATGATCTCGAGCGCATGGACTGGCCGGACTCGGTCAAGAACATGCAGCGCAACTGGATCGGCCGCTCCCACGGCGCCCGCATCAGCTTTCCCGTCGTGGGCCTCGCCACCCCGATCGACGTGTTCACCACACGCCCCGACACGATCTTCGGGACGACCTACATGGTGCTGGCGCCCGAGCACGAGCTCGTCGACCACCTCGTCGCCGACGCGTGGCCCGAGGACACGCCGCGCCTGTGGACCAACGGCGCCGAGACCCCCATCGCCGCCATCGCGGCATACCGGGCGATGGCCGCGGCCAAGACCGACATCGAGCGCCAGGAGAACAAGGAGAAGACCGGGGTCTTCACGGGCGCGTACGCGCTCAACCCGGTCAACGACGCCAAGATCCCGGTGTTCATCGCCGACTACGTCCTCACGGGCTACGGCACCGGCGCGATCATGGCGGTGCCCGGTGGTGACGCCCGCGATCACGAGTTCGCGGAGGCGTACGGGCTGCCGATCATCCACACGGTCCAGCCGCCGGAAGGGTTCGAGGGCGGCGCCTACAGTGGCCGTGGCGTGGTCATCAACTCCTCCAACGATGGACTCAGCCTCGACGGTTTGGAGATCGACGACGCCAAGGCCGCAGCCATCACGTGGTTGCAGGAGCACGGCGCGGGCGAGGGCACCACGACCTACCGGCTGCGTGATTGGCTGTTCAGCCGCCAGCGCTACTGGGGCGAGCCCTTCCCGATCGTCTATGACGAGTTCGACCAGCCGATCGCGCTTCCCGACTCGATGCTGCCGGTCGAGCTCCCGGAAGTGCCGGACTACTCGCCCAAGACCTACGAGCCTGACGACGCGGGCAGCAATCCGGAGCCGCCGCTGGCGCGCGTGCCCGAGTGGGTCAACGTCGAGCTCGACCTCGGTGACGGCCCCAGGACCTACCGGCGCGAGACCAACACGATGCCCAACTGGGCCGGATCGTCGTGGTACGAGCTGCGCTACGCCGACCCCCACAACAGCGACAAGCTCGTCGACCCCGAGAACGAGCGTTACTGGCTCGGACCCCGCAAGCCGGGGGACACCGGCGGCGTCGACCTCTACGTCGGTGGGGTCGAGCACGCCGTGCTGCACCTGCTCTACGCCCGGTTCTGGCACAAGGTGCTGTTCGACCTCGGCCACGTGTCGAGCGAGGAGCCGTTCCACAAGCTGTTCAACCAGGGCTACATCCAGGCCGACGCCTTCACGGATGCCCGCGGTGTCTACGTCGAGGCCGCTCAGGTCGAGGAGCGCATCGACGACGCCGGCGTCAAGACGTACTGGTTCGGCGGCGAGCAGGTCACTCGCGAGTTCGGCAAGATGGGCAAGAGCCTCAAGAACGCGGTGACGCCCGACGAGATGTACGAGATGTACGGTGCGGACACGCTCCGGGTGTACGAGATGTCGATGGGTCCCATGGACGTGTCGCGCCCGTGGGAGACCCGCGCGGTCGTGGGTGCCCAGCGGTTCCTGCAGCGCGTGTGGCGACTGCTCGTCGATGAGGACTCCGGCGAGCTGCTCGCGGACGACGCCGAGCTGGACGCCGCGACGCTGCACGTCCTCAACGTCACGATCGATGGCGTGCGCGGCGACATGGAGGAGATGCGGTTCAACACCGCCGTCGCCAAGCTGATCGAGCTGACGAACCACCTGACCAAGGAGGGTGTGCGCAGCCGCGCAGCGCTCGAGCCGCTCGTGCTCATGCTGGCCCCGCTGGCGCCGCACCTGGGCGAGGAGCTGTGGTCCCGCCTCGGTCATCCGGAGACGCTGACCCACGAGCCGTTCCCGGTCGCCGACCCGGCGCACCTCGCGGCGGCCTCCGTGACCTGCGTCGTGCAGGTGCTGGGCAAGGTGCGCGGCAAGATCGAGGTCAGCCCGGACATCTCGGACGACGAGCTCACCGCGCTCGCGCTGGCCGAGCCCAACGTCGTACGGTCGATCGACGGTCGCGAGATCCGCAAGGTCATCGTGCGGGCACCCAAGCTCGTCAGCATCGTCGTCTGAGTCGGTTTCACCGATAGCATTCGCTCATGACCCGGGTAGCGATCGTCACGGACTCGACGTCCTCGCTGTCGCCCGCCGATGCGGAGCGCGAGGGCATATCCGTCGTGCCGCTGCAGGTCATCATCGGCGCCGAGACCTACACCGAGGGCGTTGACGTCACGGCCGACATGATCGCCGAGGCGCTGGCCGCGTTCGTGCCGGTCAGCACCTCGCGCCCGACACCTGACGACTTCCTCGCCGTGTACGAACGCCTCGCCGCCGAGGGAGCCGAGGCGATCGTCTCGGTGCACCTGAGCGCCAAGATGTCCGGCACGCTCGACTCCGCTGTCCTGGCGTCCAAGCAGGCCTCGGTGCCCGTGACCTGCATCGACTCCACCCAGGTCGGCATCGCGACGGGGTTTGCGGCGGGCCGGGCGGCCAGCGCTCGTGACGCCGGCGAGGATGCGATCGGCGTCGCCGAAGCGGCCCGCCGAGCCGGAGAGTCCTCCACAGTTCTGCTGTACGTCGACACGCTCGAGTACCTCAAGAGGGGCGGACGCGTCGGCGCTGCAGCGGCCCTGATCGGTTCCGCCCTCGCGGTCAAGCCGATCCTGACGATCACCGACGGGCTGGTCGTGCCACTCGAGCGCGTACGCACGCAGGCCAAGGCGCTCGGCCGGCTCGAGGCGATGGCGGTCGAGAAGGCGCAGGCGTGCGACAAGGGCTTCGACATCGGCGTCCAGCACCTCGCCAGCCCGGCCGTGGCCACCGCCGTCGCCGAGCGTCTCGCCACCGCGCTGGGACTCGACTCGATCGGCGTCGACGAGGTCGGTGCCTCGATCGGTGCCCATGTCGGCCCCGGCATGATCTCAGTGACCGTCACCCCCCGCTGCTGACCCGCCCAGCGTCGAGCGGTGAGTTAGTGCCCACGTCCCATGCGGGGCGGTGAGCTAGGGCCCACGCGCGCGAAGATCCTGGGCCCTAAGTCACCGCCCAACAGGGGACGGGAGGTTTTCCACGGGACGTACGCCGCTCGGTGCCGTCCACAGCCTTCGACGTGAGTACGACGAGGGGTGACCCGCCCTGCCTAGCGTCGATGTGTGAAGCGGCGCCCTCCCACCCAGCCCGACGAGACGCGTGCGGAGATCGCGCGGCGCCGGCTGGCCCAGCTCGCCGCCTCGTTCGACGCAGAGCTGCCGCCCGTCGAGGAGCCCGACCCGGCCCGCGTACGCCGCACCATCGAGATCCCGCACGTCAAGGTGCTCGCGACGATCGCCGTCGCCTCTTCCGTGCTCTTGGTGTGGTGGCTGCTGTCCGGCCGACCCGAGACCAGTGAGCCGGCGGCGCCCCTGGCCTTTGGAGAGTCGAGTGCGCCCGCCGGGTCACCGAAGACTCCGGCGGCCGAGCTGATCGTCGACGTCGTGGGCAAGGTGCGCAAACCAGGCATCGTCACGGTGCCCAAGGGATCGCGCGTCTACCAGGCGATCGAGGCCGCCGGAGGCCTCAAGGGCCGAGTCGACATTGCGTCCCTCAACATGGCTCGCGTGCTGACCGACGGCGAGCAGATCCTCGTCGGTCTCGAACCGGTCGGCGCACCGGCCGGGGCAGCCGCCGACTCCTCAGGATCGCCGGCCGGAGCCAAGGTCAATCTCAACACCGCGACCGCCGAGCAGCTCGACACGTTGCCGGGAGTCGGCCCGGTGACAGCCCAGGCGATCCTCGACTGGAGGGAGGAGAACGGCCGATTCGGCTCCGTCGAGGACCTGCTCGACGTCAAGGGCATCGGCGACGCGACGCTGGCTGAGCTCCGCGACCACGTCTCGGTCTGATGCACGACCTGCGCATGGTGCCGCCGGCACTCGTGGCCTGGAGCGCGGCGGCGCTGTTGGTCACCCGGAGCTCGTACGTCTCGGTCGTCGTGGCGATCGCTGCAGTCATCGGTGCGGCTGCGCTCACCCGGTGGCAGCCGCGCGGCAGGCTCGTGTGGCTCCTCACGGCGGTGTGCCTCGTCGCGATCTCGGCGTCGTGTGCTTGGCGACTCGCCACGATCGAGCACTCACCGCTCACCGAGCTGGCCGAGCAGCGCCGACTGGCGACCCTCGATCTGGAGGTACGCCGCGACGCCAAGACGTTCACGCACCACGGTCACGAGTCCGTCGTCGTCGAGGTGCTCGTACGCCGTGCGGTCAGCCGCGATGCCGACATCAGGACGCGCGACCATGCCACGGCCTTCCTGGACGGCGATGCGGAAGGCCTCGTCGTCGGCCGTCGGTTCACCGCGACCGGCCGGCTCGCGCCGTCGGACGCCTCGGACGAGGCAGCCGTGATCGATGTCGTCCGACGGGGACCTGCCGACCGGGCGACGTGGTGGTGGGAGGCGTCGGAGCGCGTGCGGGAGGGCGTACGCCAGTCGGTGTCGCCCGTGGGTGATGAGCCGCGTGCCCTCGTGCCGGCGCTCGTGGACGGGGATGACGGACGTGTCAGCGACAAGGTCGAGGAGGACTTCCGCCGCAGCGGGCTCACCCACCTGATGGCGGTCTCGGGCACCAACCTGACGATCGTGCTGGCTGTCGTGATGGCAGTCGGACGGGCCGCCGGCATTCGCCGGAAAGGGCTCTGGGTCCTCGGCGCGGTCTCGATCGTCGCGTTCGTGCTGCTCGCCCGGCCCGACCCCAGTGTGGTGCGGGCAGCAGCGATGGGTGCCGTGGGTGTCGCGGCACTCGGCTTCGGGGCGCGCGGAGGCGTTCGCGCGCTGGCGTGGGCGGTGGTGGGACTCCTGTTCCTCGATCCTTGGCTTTCGCGGTCGGCTGGCTTCATCCTGTCGGCGACGGCGACTGCCGGGATCTTGCTGCTCGCGCCGCTGTTCGCTCGTCGGCTCGAACGATGGATGCCGCGCTGGTGCGCGCTGGCGATCGCCGTCCCGATCGCCGCCCAGCTGGTCTGCACCCCGGCAATCGCCGCGTTGTCCGGGCAGATCTCCCTCGTCGCGGTCGTGGCGAACCTCCTGGCGGCGCCGGCCGTCGCACCGGCCACCGTGGCCGGCCTGCTCGGTGGACTCGTGGCTCTCGTCTCGGTGCCGCTGAGCCACCTGGCGGGAATCGTCGCCGGTGCGTGCGCGAGCTGGATCCTGACGGTGGGCCACCGGGCCGCGGCGCTCGACGCGGCGGCGCTCGAATGGCGGTCGCCGTGGCAGTGGCTGATCGTCGTCGTCCCAGTGGTCACCGCGGGGATCTTGGCGATCGCGTCGAAGCCGGTCCTGTTCATCGGACTGGCGTCGGGACTGCTGGTCGCGGTCTGGAGGCCGCCCGAGACGGGTTGGCCCCCGACGGGCTGGGTCATGGTGTCGTGTGACGTCGGCCAGGGCGATGCCACCGTGCTCGACGCCGGGAACGGGTCCGCCGTGGTCGTCGATGCCGGCCCGGAGCCGGCGTTGGTCGATCGGTGTCTCGACCGGCTGCAGGTCGATCGCGTACGCCTCATGGTGTTCACGCACGCACACGCTGACCACATCGACGGCTGGACCGGCGTGCTCGACGGGCGACAGGTCGACCAGATCGCTGTGGGACCGACCGGAGGGCCGGGCAGTGCCGCGATCCCACAGCACGTCACGACACCGGGGGAGTCGTTCACGGTCGGCGATGTCACCGCCGAGGTCCTGTGGCCCTCGGCGTCAGGGCCGATCCGGGCCGCGGGCGGCGAGGGGTCGACGGCCAACAACGCCAGCGTCGTCCTGGCTGCCGAGGTCCGCGGCGTACGCCTGATGCTCGCCGGCGACATCGAGCCCGAGGCCCAGGAGGGGCTCCTGCGTGAGCACCCCGATCTGGCCGCTGACGTGCTGAAGATGCCGCATCACGGCAGCGCACGGCAGTCGAAGGAGTTCTTCGAGGCCGTGGGTGCTCGGCTCGCGACGATCAGCGCGGGGAAGGGCAACGACTACGGTCACCCGGCCGCCGCGGCACTCTCGCTCCTGCGCGAGCAGGGCATGCGTTGGTGGCGCACCGACACCGATGGCGACATCGCGATCGTCGAGCGCGACGGGCGCCTGCTGGTCGTGACCCGATGACTACGCTGTGTCCGTAGCCACGGCATGTCGACCTCGAGGAGTCCGTCAGCGGATGAGCAACCAGCCCCAACCTGCCCACGTCGTCATGCTCGTCGGCAACGACATCGCGGTGGACACGAGGGTCAAGAAGACGGCCGCCTCCCTCGCCCGCCTCGGCCTGCGCGTGACGATCGTCGGCTACGGTCCCGAGGGGCTGGAGACCGCACGGATGGCCGGGTGCGACATCGTCCGCGTACCGATTCCGTGGACGCATCACAAGCGTGGCAGGCAACCGATCCCGCGACCGCGGACCCCGCGTCAGGTGGCCATCGCGAACGTCAAGGCGCGCCGCGCCGCCGTCATCGAGTGGGGCACTCGATCGACGCCGGCAGCGCCGCTGCGCGCCGCTCGCAAGATGCTCAAGATCGTCGCGCTCCAGTGGTTGCGGGTCGCGGGCTTCATCGCGGCGCAGACGAAGTCCAGCGCCCTGCCAGCTTCGCCCGCGGGGCCGGACGAGTCCGAACCCAGCCTGCCGTGGCGCCTCACCGTGCCGATCGCGCTGGACTACCTCGAGGCCCTGACCCCGCAGATCGTCGCTCTCGCTCCTGACGTCATCCATGCCCACGACATCCACACGATCGCCGCGGCCTCGGCAGCGGCCGACCAGCTCGAGGCGGCGGGAGCGCGTCGCCCGGTGTGGCTCTATGACGCGCACGAGTTCATTGCCGGTCTTTCCCTCTACGGACGCCGTGATGCCACCGAGCGGGCCGGGTGGCTCAACCTCGAGCAGGAGGTCGCCCCCAGGGCGGATGCCATCGTCACGGTCAGCCCCGTGCTCGCCCAGGAGCTGGCATCGCGCTATCCCGCCGTTCCACGCGTCGAGGTGGTCCTCAACGCGCCGTGGGAGTCGTCCGAACCGCCGGAAGCACGCATCGACGGCTTGCGTTCGGCTGTCGGGATCGGTCCGGAGGTGCCGCTCCTCGTCTACAGCGGGGTCGTGACGCACGCCCGCGGTGTCGACACGGCAGTCGAGGCGATGCCGGCACTTCCCGGATGCCACCTCGCGATCGTGTCGACGACCTTCGCGGCACCGATCAGCGACGAGCTCCGACGCCGGGCCGAGGAGCTCGGGGTCGCCGACCGGGTCCACATCCTCCCGCCCGTTCCCGCCCACACCGTCGTGGACCACCTGGCAAGCGCCGACGTGGGGCTCATCCCGATCCGGCGCTTTCCCAGTCACGACGTCGCTCTGACCAACAAGCTCTTCGAGTACATCCACTCGGGACTGCCGGTCGTCGTCAGCGACTGCACCGCGCAGGACCGGTTCGTCCGCGAGGAGGACATCGGCGCCGTGCACATCACGGAGGACTCGGCCGACCTGTCACGCGCGGTCCAGACGGTCCTCGGCGACCTGGAGCACTACCGCGATCGCGTACGCCGTCCACAGCTGCGAGAGCAGTACTCGTGGCAGGCGTCGGAGCGGGCCCTCCACGACCTCTACTCCGAGCTGCTCGGTCCGACCCACGTGCACGTGCCGCTGACCGACGGCAGCTTCCCCGACCTCGGGGAGACCGGCGTCGATCGGCACGCCGCGTCACAGGGTCAGGGCAGCACCAGCTTCTTCTGATTCGGCTTCTCGAACCCGAAGCCGGGCGGCTCCACCGCCACCGGCATGTGGGGCGGCTTGGCCTTGGAGATCGGAGCCGTCTTCGTCGCCGTCGCCAGCTGGATGGTGGCGTTCGCGGTGGGCGCGAGCCAGTCCAGCACGTTCTGCATCATGATGTGCACCACGTCCTGCGAGGACTGGGGCGGTGCCGGAACGGTCCAGTCCGACGAGCACTGACCGTTGAGGTAGCAGCCGAAGGTGAAGACCGATGCGTTGAAGACGTGGGCTCCTGACGGTGCCGTGAAGGCGGTGATCGTCATGGCTGAGATGGGCCGGGCCCCGCGGCAGTCCCCGACGCCGGAGTAGAGCGTCTCGATCCCGGGATGCTGGTAGAGGTCAGGATTCAGCCAGTCCATCTCGCCGGCGATGAAGCCAGGAATCTTGGTCCCGGTGGGGATGCCGTCGAAGAGCCAGGAGCTCCCTGTCGTCGTGAGCGTGTCACCCGTGAGCGGGCAGACGTACTCTGCGCCGAGCAGCGGCTGGGACGCGTAGGCGTCGCCGCGGAACCGCCATGTGGCGTCAGGAGACGTCCAGTGGTCGGCGTCCCAGGTGCGCCGGTCGGAGCCCCCGGTGTAGGCGATCTCGCGGTACGCGGTGTTGGCGCCCATGCTGGCGACATTCACACCATTGCCGATGGTCTGGCTCACCGCACCACGCATGTTGGGGGAGTAGTACTCGTCGTGGGCGGGAAGCATGAGGTTGTTGGCCCGGTCCTGGACCTGCCCGCCGAACTCGTCGAGGTCCTCGTCGGTCCAGTAGGTCACGTCGACGCCCTGCGCCTCGAGCCAGAACACCATGCCCTGCTCGAGCGGGAGGAACTGCCCGGAGCCCTGACCGGAGATGTACGGCCGGTTGTAGCTCAGGCGGCCCGACGCATTGACACTCGAGTAGAAGCCGCGGCCACCCCAGTCGTTGTATGCCGACCAGGTCGTCGTGGCCTGCTGCAGGAGGATGTCGTGCTTCGTGCCAGTGTCATCGCGGACGGTCAGCGGTGCGTACGTCGCATACGTGCCGTCACTCACCTTGATGAGGTAGGTGCCGGGCACGAACGTCTCGTCGATCGGAATGCTGATCGTCTTCGACCAGTTCGCGGCCGAGACCATGTAGAGCGCGTGGCCCTTGTCGTCGAAGCCTCCGATGGTGGACGCCGGCTGATTGACCGTCGACACGTGGTCCTGGCGCCAGATCTCGCGCGCGCCGTCGCCGCCGTAGTAGCCCATGCGGTAGGCGATGACCGAGACCTTCTTCGCGGAGTCGTTGTCGACCTTGAGGTCAACGGTCTCGCCACACGTGGCGGACGTCCTCGAGAGGAAGGCCGACATCGTTGCCGACGTCGCCGAGCTGGCGATGGTCCACGCCGTGGTGCCGGCCTGGGCATTCTCCTCAGGCACGGTCGGCCAGGTGCCCGGACACGGTGCCGCTGGCGCTGCGATGGGCGTGTTCGGGATCGGGTCCATGACCGCCGGCGGGGCGATCATCGGCAGGAGACCTGAGCCCCTCGCCAGGACGGTGCCGTCGCTGGCGAGAGCCACCATCGGCAGGATGATGCGACCGCCGTAGACCGAGAGCCCGAGGTTGCTCATCGAGGCGGTGAGGTTGCTACCGGTCGCCACGCTGATGGGCGAGGTCGGGGTCCAGTTGAGGTACGCGCCCGACCCGGTCAGGGTGCCGCCTGTGGTGGTGGGCTTGCCGTACGAACCGGGCGGGATGTAGAGCTGGATCTTGGCGACCTTGCCCGCGCGAGTCGCCTTCGTCTTGTAGGTCAGGTTCGTCTTCTGCCCGGGGATCGGGTTGGTCGCGGTGACGGTCACCGGTGCCGTGTACACCGAGCCGTACGACAGGGTCGTACCGCCCGTCGACACAGCCTTGAACGAGAGCTTCCAGGGCGCGCCCGTGGCGGGCAGGTCCAACCCGTACATCGGAATCTTGTAGCGGGTGCCCACGACCACCTTGACGGTGGTGCTGGGGGTCCAGCGGAGCACACCGGTCGCCACCGTCTTCACGGTCCCGTTGACGGAGGTGACATGGCCGCCGGTCCCGGCCGGGATCGTCACGTCGATGTACTTGGTGGTGCCCGCGCTCGTCGCAGTCCCCTCGTAGTTGAGGGTGTCGGTTCCATCCTTCGCAGCATTGGTGATGATCGTGACGCTCGCCGTGACGGCGCTTGCCGGTTGCGCGACGACCGCGATCACGCTCGCGATCAGAGCGGTGACGAGAAGGATGGTGCGGGAACGCTGGTGCACGGATTGGTCTTTCCCTGGGAGTGGCGCCGGCTCCCACACCCCTTGGTACCCAGCACGAAAAGCGTTGCATACCTGCGTCGAATGCGTGGAAAAACCAGCAAAATCTTGGCATCACTTCGTGAAGCGCACCGGGCGCCTGTTTGTCGCGACGGATGGCTACGCTGAGTCCGTGGCCACGGCATTCGGCAAGATCCTCCTCATCACGGGCAACGCCGAGTTCCTCGCCGACCGCACGCGGGCCCGGGCCGTCAAGGCGGTCACCGCCGAGCACCCCGAGTGCCAGGTCGCCGAGGCGACCGCGTCGGGCCTCCAGCCCGGCGAGCTGGCCGGACTGACCAGTCCTTCGTTGTTCAGCGACGTCAGCGCCCTCGTGCTGACGGAGCTCCAGGACCTCCCTGACGTGGCCCAGGCCGAGCTGCTGGCCTACGCCGGCGACACGTCACCCGACATCGCCGTGGTCCTGGTCCACGGCGGCGGCACCAAGGCCAAGGGCCTGCTCGACAAGCTGCGCAAGATGAGCACCGTCAGCGAGGTCAAGCTCGAGCAGCCCAAGTACGAGCGTGACTACGCGCGATGGGTCTACACCGAGATCCGCGACCTCGGTGCCCGCATCGACGAGGAGGCAGCGACGCTGCTGGTTGCCGCCGTCGGGCAGGACCTCCGGGCCCTGGCCGGGGCGGCCGACCAGCTGGTGTCCAACCTCGAGAAGGGCGCCGAGATCAGCGCCTCCCTCGTGCGCCAGTACTTCGGCGGGCGCGCCGACGTCCGCGGCTATGAGATCGCCGACGCCGCGATCGACGGTCGCATCAACGTCGCGCTCGAGGCGGCGCGCTGGGCCGAGACCGCCAAGGTCGCTCCCGTCCTCATCACCAGCGCGTTCGCGAGCGGGCTGCGCTCGCTGGCCAAGCTCGCCAGCGCTCCCGACGGGATGCGCGACAACGACCTGGCCGCCCACATCGGCGCACCGCCGTTCAAGATCCGGTCGATGCGCCAGCAGCTGCGGTCCTGGGAGCCGGACGGCCTGGCGCATGCACTCGGAGCGGTGGCGCAGGCCGATCTCGACGTCAAGGGCGGCTCGGCCGACCCGGCGTACGCAATCGAGCGCATGGTCCTGCAGGTGGCCGCGGCCCGCCGCCGGCACTAAGCACCCATGACACAGGTCGACAGCTCATCCCAGGTGTCGATGACGTCGCGCGCTGGACGGGTCGAGGCTGTCGACCTTGCCCGGGGGATCGCGCTGATCGGCATGATGCTCGTGCACGTCGGACCCCACTGGATCGAGCGCAACCCACCGATCGGGCACGTCGTGGCAGGCGGCCGAGCCGCACCGCTGTTCGCAATGCTGGCAGGTGTCGCCCTCACGCTCGTCCACGACCGTGACCCGCGCGGAGCGGGCTCGACCCGCGCCACCCTGATCCGTGCCGTTCTCCTGATCGCGCTGGGCCTCGGGCTCGGATCGCTCCACGACATGCCGGTGCTCATCATCCTGGCCTTCTACGGTGTACTGATCGTGGTGGCGCTCCCGTTCCGCCGGCTGTCGACGCGTGTGCTGCTGATCCTGGCTGCGGTCTGGGCGATCGCCGCGCCGGTCGTGCTGCTGTGGGCCCGCATCGCCCACGCGCCCGTTGAGACCGGGCAGGCCGAGTGGTCCGACCTCAAGCACCCCTTCGACCTGTTGATGGAGCTTGCCGTGTGGGGGACCTATCCGGCCTGGGTGTGGTTCGCATATGTCCTCGTCGGCCTCGCGATGGGTCGGCTCGACCTTCGGCGCACGGCCGTTGCCCGGCGGGTCGTGGCTGACGGCGCGGCTCTGGTCACGGTGACCCTGCTCGCCGGGTGGTTCTTCATCCGTACCGACGCAGTCGGTGGCGATGGCGACCTCGGCTGGCGGCTGTTGTTCGCCGAACGCTTCTGGCCGTTCGAGACCGGGCGCTGGCACGACCTCCTGATCGTCGGCTCGCACACCTCGACGCCACTCAACGTGATCAGCGCGATCGGGTCCGCTGTCCTCGTCGTCGGCCTGTGCGCCCTCGCTCTGAGATTGCCGTGGTCGCGCATCATCCTCACGCCGATCCGGGCCGCCGGAGCAATGACGCTCACGCTCTACACGATCCACGTCCTGTGGGCCTGGCGTCTGCGAGTGGACTACAGCGCCGAGCACGACGGTCGCTGGAGCGAGGGGAGCTATCGCGACTGGCTGGTCCAGGTCGTCGTGCTCTGCCTGGCGGCGACCTTGTGGCAGCGGTTCATCGGCAAAGGGCCGTTGGAATGGCTCATGCGCCGCCTGTCGGTGTGGGGCAGGCGCGCGCGGGCATGAAAAAAGCCGCCCCGAGGGGCGGCTCAGTTCGTGGCGTACGTCAGAGAGACGCGGCCTTCTTGGCGATGGCCGACTTGCGGTTGGCCGCCTGGTTCTTGTGGATGACCTTCTTGGAGGCAGCCTTGTCGAGCTTCTTGGTGGCCTCGCCGGCGAGCTTCTTGGCGTCGTCGGTGTTGCCGGCCGTCACGGCCTCCTCGAAGCGGCGTACGGCGGTCTTGAGGGCCGAGCGCACGGACTTGTTGCGCTCGCGAGCCAGCTCGTTCTGCCGGTTGCGCTTGATCTGCGACTTGATATTCGCCACGGGGCAAACCTGTTTCTCTCGAATGTGTGAATGCTGCGAAAAAGTTGTTGGACGTGCCGAGGCACGCGACCGCCAACTCTATCAGTGAGCGGCCCGCGCTCTCAAATCGTCGCCCCGGCGACCCGGGCCTGCCCTGCAGGTTCTCGTCATTCCGCGGCGCGTCGTCGCTCGTTGTGCGACGCTGAATTTCCCCACCCTCACCACCGGAGAGGACCGTGCATGCCGGCTGACGAGACGATCCGGGTGTCCGCCGCAGATCGGCCCGTCGAGGTGACCGGCGACGGTGACCTGACCGAGGCATTGATCGCCACGGACATCTGGTCCGACCGCGAGGTCGCGGCGGCCGGTCTCCCGGTCATCGAGGTGCCGTTCGTCACCGTGGGTGCGGGGATCGGGTCGTTCGTGACGTTCGACTACCTGCGGATAGCCGGTGTGGACAAGAGCGACATCCGAGTGCTCGGTGTCAACGAGACACCGTGGTCGACGTACGAGTACCTGACGCGCAACTCGCAGATTCCGCGATCAGAGCGGCTGAGGTCGGACTCCGCCTCCACGCCCGACAACATCTGGGGATTCCCGAGCTATGCGGTGCGTGAAGCGTTGCGGGCGAAAGGGCTCAGGGCCAAGGTCGCACCGCTGTGGAATGTCCTGACCGAGCCCATCCTGAGTGACTACTACACGCCTCGCGCTGGTCAGGCGTTCGAGTCCATGGAGCGCGAGACCGCGCGCGTCGGCTACTTCGACTGTCTCGACCAGGGCCTCGTACGCATGGTGAGGCGGCGCGAGGGCGGAGGCTACTTCACGGTCCTGACGCCGCCCGAAGGAACCACGCCCACCCGCCGAGTCGTCTACAAGAGCCGCTGGGTCCACATCGCAGTCGGCTATCCGGGACTCAAGTTCCTCGACGACCTGCAGGAGTACCGCGACCGGCACCAGGACTTCGCGAGCGTGGTCAACGCCTATGAACCCCACGAGGGTGTGTACGAGGAGCTCAGACGCCGACCGGCGACCGTGGTCATCCGGGGCAGTGGGATCGTGGCATCGCGCATCCTTCAGCGACTGATCGATGACCGCGACCAGCACGGCGCGCAGACCGAGATCGTGCACGTGTTCCGCACCTACGTCAGCGGTTCGCACGGCCCCAACATCCTGATGCGGCGCCGTGGCGGGGACGGGTGGGCGTACCAGGGCTTCAACTACCCCAAGTCCGTCTGGGGTGGCCAGCTCAAGGCCCGGATGCGACGCCTCGAGAACGGTGACCGCGCGGCCCTCTACAAGGCCATCGGTGGGACGAACACGCCCGTGCGGCGGCTCTGGCAGGAGCAGCTGTCCCGCGGCCGTGCGGAGGGGTGGTACCGGGCCGTGACGGGTCGGGTGGAGTCAGTCGAGCCCGCGCAGGACGGCGGGACGGTCACCCGGATCGACACGTCGCACGGCGTACTCGAGCTCAGGGCGAGCTACGTGATCGACTGCACGGGTCTCGAGGCGGACATCACCGAGCACCGGCTCCTCGCAGATCTCCTCGAGCACAGTGGAGCCGGTCGCAACCCGCTCGGTCGGCTCGACGTCGAGCGCACCTTCGAGGTGCGCGGGACGACAAGCGGGACGGGCAAGGTGTACGCGTCCGGGACGGCGACCCTGGGCGGCTATTTCCCCGGCGTGGACACGTTTCTCGGCCTGCAGATCGCCGCCCTCGAAATAGCTGACGATCTCGCACGACAGGGCTTCGGTCGTCGCATCGGTCCGTGGCGATCGATGCGCGAGTGGTTCCGCTGGGCCCGAGGAAAGGCGATCTGAGTCATGGTCCCCACCCTGAGTGGTCGAATCCAGACCCGAATCTTCCTCATCGTCGTGATCGGCGGGCTCTGGGCCCTCGTGATCGGGCCGCTCCTGCCCGGCGGCGGTTCCACAAGCGACAAGTACCGGACGATGTACGCCATTCTGCTGATCGTCGTGGTGCTGGGCGTCGGGTGGGAACTGGTCTATCACGGGCTGCAGCAGTTCCGCTGGGAGAAGGACTGGCCGACACTCTTCGGCCTGCTTCTCGGGATTCCCGAGGGACTGGTCGCGTTCTGGGTCGCCAGGACCGGAGTCCTGTCGGATGCCGAGCACGTCTCGGTGGCAGCGTTCGTTGTCGGCTTCGGCACGACATGGCTCGTGACGTGGCTCTTCGTGAACGGGCCGATGCGGGTCTTCTCGGTGCACTGGCGGTTCAACGGCGGGCGGTTGGCATGAGCCCACCGGCGTCCATCAAGCCCAGAGGAGATTGACATGGTCGGGTCCCTGTTCAATGTGTCCGTCGTGCCGGGGATCGGCGTCGTGGCCCGGCAAGGTCCTGCCGTGCTCGTCGCGAACCCGGTCAGCGCGATGCACGAGCAGTTCGTCGACCAGTTGCTGGCGACGCTCGCCGAGGCGGCCACGGACCAGCGAGTGCACGGTCGCGTCCTCGTGCGTCGGGTGGCGGCGTCTGTCGCCCTCGCGACACCCGAGGACGTCCCCGCATTCGGCCTCGTCACGCCTCTCGACGACGACCTGGTGGCACTGCTTGCCGGCGACGTGCGCCTGCGCATCACTCGCGAGGACGGCGATGTCGAGCTGTCCGGAACGGACGCCACGACCTATCTGGAACAGATCATTCGCGGGCAGTTCCGGGAGCTGCTGCTGACGTACGTCACGGACGCGACTCCTGATCCGCGAAGCAGCCTGACAGCTGGTGTCATCCGAGGTGCGGGCGTGCTGCTCGTGCCCGCGGACCCGTCAGCGGTGACCCTGCCCGACGAGTCGACGCGGGTCGATCTCTCGTCGGTCGAGGTCCCATCGGACGACGGGCGACGATCCGAGCCCGCCGAGTCCTCCGCGCACGAGCCGGACGCCGATGAATCGGCGGCCACCCCGGAGGTGGAGGAATCGGCACGTGCGTTCGTGTCCATCCCGTTGTTCGGCGACGAGGCGGAGGAGGAGCAACCACAAGACGCCGGGCCGGGGCAGGCCGACGGCGAGCACGCTGAGGCCTCCGTCGAGGTCGAGGTCGAGGGCATCGTCTGCGCGCGCGGCCACTTCAACAACCCCGAGTCCCGATTCTGCGCACGGTGTGGGATCTCGATGGTTCACCAGACCCACCACCTGGTGAAGGGCGTACGCCCTCCGCTCGGGGTCCTGGTCACAGATGATGGCGCGGTCCACGCCTTGAGCGCCGATGTGGTGATCGGGCGCGATCCCGAATCTGCGGACGACGTCGTGGCAGGCTCCTCCAGAGCGCTGTCGATGGAGGACACGGGCGGATCGATGTCCCGGGTCCATGCCCGGATCGTGCTGCGGGGGTGGGACGTCCAGGTCGTCGACGCCGCCTCGGCCAACGGGACGTTCGTCGCCCCCAGTGCGGACGCCGAATGGTCACGCCTCGAACCGGGGGTGCCGACCGCACTGCTGCCCGGTTGGCGCATCTCGATGGGTGGTCGCACGCTCACGTTCGAGTCCCACCAGAAGCACTGACGCTTGTCACTGTTTCGTCAGGACGAACTTCGTGACGTTCTTGCGGGGATCGCTGTGATTGCAGTTGACGTACTTCGAGTACGAAGCGGTCACCGTGACGGTCGACGTCATCGGGCTCGGTGGCGTCCCCGCGTTTGCGACGAACGGCGCGTATGCCACTCGATACGTGACGAGCACGCTGCTGCCGGGGGTTTCCTTGCCTGTGACGGTGTCGACGCAGGTCGCGGTCTGGGACTCCTGGGGCGGGGGTTTCACCGTGAGCGTCTTGCCGTCCCAGGCGTACTGGTACGTCGACCCGGAGCTCGACTTGACCGTTCCGGAGCAGGCATATCCCTCGCACGTCGAGTCGAAGGTCCAGACGAAGCTCTCCTTCTGCCCGACCGACTCGCCGTCGAACTCGGTTGAGGTGATCGTGGTGTTGAGGTCCCACACGCCGCTCGGAGCGCCGTCGGCGAACGCCTTGACCTTGGCTGCCTCGGCCTTCTGTGCGGCTACCTTCTTGGCAGCGGCCTTGTCGGCCTTCACGTCGGCCTGGTGGTCGGAGTAGGCGTTGGCACCCACGATCCCGCCGCCGACCACCACGACGGCGGCGATGCCGGCGGCGACAGCCTGCTTGACGCTGAGCCCCAGGATCTTGCGGGGTGCGGCGGATGCGGCGGCGGCTCCTGGTGAGGCACCACCTCCCGTGGAGAGGGTGCCGGCGTCGACGATGACGGTCTCGCCGGCAGCCGCGCCCACCACCCCGGCGCCGCCCGCGCCGGTGGCCACAGCGGCTGTCGTGGCGGCGGCGATCGAGGCTATCGATGCGCGAGCGAGCCAGCCCGCGCCGAAGCGCGACTCGGCGGCTGCTTCGAGCTCGGCCAGGAAGGCAGCGGCGTCAGCCGGCCGGTTGGCCGGGACCTTGTCCATCGACCGCGTCACGAGTGACAGCAGCTCGGGCCCGTGGTTGCTGAGCGTGGGAGGTGCGGCTTCCGCGTGCTGCCTGATGACGGTCGCCGGATCGGCGCCGGGATAGGGCGGCCGGCCGGAGAGCAGGGCGTACAGCACAGCTGCAGCCGAATAGACGTCCGATGCCTTGATGACCGGTTCGCCACGCGCTGCCTCGGGTGACATGTATGCCGGGGTGCCCTGCGCGCCGGTGCCTCCGACCGGGGCAGCGAGTCCGAAATCGACCAGCATCGAGGTGCCGTTGAGGTCGGCGATGATGTTGGTCGGCGCGATGTCGCGGTGGACCAGGTTCTTGTCGTGCGCGTGCGCGAGCCCCATGAGTGCCCCGCGGATGACCCCCACGGACTGCTCAGGAGTCAGGGAACCGTGGTGGGAAAGGATCTGCTCGAGGGTTGACCCGTCGACCCACTGCTCGGCGATCCAGACCCGGTCAGGCTCCTCGACGAAGTCGTACACCTTCACGATGTGCTCATCGTCCAATGACGCGAGCATCTCGGCCTCGCCGCGCATGCGGGCGACCAGCCCGGGAACGTCGCGCAGCGCGGCGCTGAGCTCCTTGATGGCCGCTTCACGGCCGAGGTCGGTGTGCCGGGCCCGGTAGACCGTCCCGGTCGTTCCGTCGGCAACACGGGCGACGACTTCGTATGGGCCAAATGATGTCGGCATGGTGGATCCTCGGCGTGATCGATCCCCCCGAGGACGGGCAGCTACCTGAAAACCGTAACTCCGATTCGCACTGGTGAAGGACAAACGCGAAAACAGGGGAGCGACCTGCGCCAAAACCTCGGCCGCGCGCCGCCGCCCTACCTATACTCGCGGCCATGGCGGCTGGCGATCGACCGGTTCCGTCCGGATACGAGTTCGTGCGGGTCCTCGGCGCGGGCGGCTTCGGCGAGGTCGTCCTTGCCCGCCAATCGGCACTCAAGCGTCTCGTCGCGATCAAGCGCATCCACGCGTATGTCCTGGCCGACGAGGACAACGTGAGGCGCTTCGAACGTGAGGCGCGAGTGTTGGCCGCGACCGAAGGCCAGCGAATCGTGCGCGTCTACGACCTCATCCGCTCGAACGACGGGGTCGACCTCGTCATGGAGTATGTGCCCGGCCGCCCGCTTTCGGACCTGCTCGATGCCGGCCCGCTGCCCGCAAGCGAGGCGATCGTCGTGCTCCGGGACGTGGCATCGGCACTGTCGGTGGCTGCGGCGCACGGCGTCGTGCACCGGGACGTCAAGCCAGCGAATGTGTTCGTGCAGCCCGACGGGCACGCCAAGCTCGGCGACTTCGGATTGGCGCGCGCCACGGCCGATCCGTCGGTCTTCCGCACGAGCAACGGCCTGGCGATGGGGACGCCCGCCTACTTCCCGCCCGAGCTCGGCCAGCAGCTCTCGGAGCCGGACGAGCGGTCGGACGGCTACAGCTTTGCCGTGATGGCTTACGAGACCCTCACCGGCACCAAGCCGTTCACCGGGAAGGATGCGCTCTCACTCATCACGGCGCACTGGCGGAAGACTCCGCCGGATCCGGCCACGATCCTGCCGGGGTTTCCCGCATCAGCAGCGGAGGCGCTGCTGCGGGCGATGGATCGCGACCCGGCCCTCCGCCTGTTGCCATTGGAGCTGGTCGAAGAGCTGTCCCGGGTCAAGCCCGAGCACTGGCCCGCGGTGACCCGATCGATGCCGGCCGTGCCTACCGTCGGCCGGTCAGATCCCACGATGCAGGGGGCTGCGCCTCCCGGTGGCCCGCAAGCCTCCGTCGCGAGCCGGCCCCCGGGGAGATCCCGAGGCCGCTGGCTCGCCGTGATCGCGGCCGCCATCGTCCTGGCTCTGGCCGCGACGGTGCTGGTCCTGGTGCAGCGTGTCGGTGAGCCGGAATCTCCGCTGCGCATCACAGGAGTCGACGTCGTGAGCGTGCCGGCCGACGGTCGTGGCGCCTGCCCCGGAACGGACTTCCGGTTCGATGGCACGATCAGCACGAATGGCCGGCCAGGCCGGCTCGTCCTCCGGTGGGAGCGCCCGGATGGTGAGCTCACCGGCGTACGTACCGTCGACCTGTCGGCCGGCCAACGAGAGGTCACAGTGCGGCTGGAGTTCGGGGTGACTGGCTCGCGTCCGCTCGCAGGCTCGGCTCGACTGCAGGTCACGGCCCCGAGCGCCGTCGAAGGCAGCAGGGCCATCCGATACAGCTGTGAGGACGGCTGACCGGTCAGGGGTCAGGCCGAAGAGTTGCGCTTGGCCAACCAGGCCGCGAGCCGCTCGCCCGGGTCGCCCGCGGCGGAACGGACGGCAAGCACCGTGGGATGCGCCCGCAGCGCTGCGCGCAGTGACTCGTCGCGCTGCCAGTCCGACCAGCCGACCACCGGCACGGTGCTGTTCGTCGGAAGTGTGTCGAGAGAGGTGAGCCGGGCCGCCGGAATTCCAGCGGCCTCGAGCCGGGCCGGAAGCTGCCCTGCGCGGCGACTCCCGCGACGATCTTCCGGGACGAGCACACCGAGCGACAGTGCCGCCCGCGAGAGCATGCGGCACGACTGCTCGACCGCCGCGATGCCGTCGTTGCTCTGACCGGGAACCACGACGAGGTGGGTTGCCGACTCCAGCAGCCCAGCCGGACCCAGATCCGCGGGCTCCTGGTCGATGGGTGCCTGGCCGACGAGGACGACGACGGTGAGGTCGGATGCGGCCAGGAAGGACTCGATGCGTAGGTGATCGCTGTCGTCCAGCACGACCACGTCGGCGCTGATCGCGTTGGTCTGCGCGGCGAGATCAGCCACGACATCCTGGGAGAACTGCGACCGTACGACCACCGGCACTCCAGAGCGCCCTGCTCGGGCGGACAGGGCCTGCATCGATTCGAACGACTCCGCCACGGCGACCAGCTCGCTGGTCAGCCCTGAGCCGACCTCCACGGCGGGGAGCGCTGTCTGGACGTGCGTGATCACGAGCTGGCTCATCGGCTCGTCCCCGATGAGCGCCGCGGCGACATCGACCAGGTCCTCGGGATCGGCGGTACCCGTGCCGTCGACAGCCGCCACGACGCGGTAACCCGCTGCGTCGCCGAGCGCCTCACGCTCGGCCTGTGCGATCTCCCTGGCGACGACCGCGTCGGGATAGACCAGCCGTAGCAGGGGCTCGGTCATGACGGTCGTGATGATCGCCATCAGGACCATGATGGTGAACAGCCGGTCGTCGAGAACCCCGACCGACTTGCCGACCGACAGGATGACCAGCTCGGTGAGGCCGCGGGCGTTCATGAGAATGCCGACGGCCGCTGCGCGTCGGGTCGGGACGCGGGAGGCGCGGGCGGCCAGCGCTGCACCAAGGAACTTGCCGACGCAGGCGACGGCGAGGACCGCGGCGAGCTCGACCAGGCCTGAGCTGCCGAGGTCGTTGATGTCGACCTGCAGCCCCGTGACGATGAAGAACACCGGCAGGAGGATCAGGACCGTGAGCTGCTCGACCCGCTCGAGGATCTCGTTCGTCAGCTGGGCTGCACCTTCTCGCGGCATGATCGCGCCGAACAGGAACGCGCCGAAGATCGCATGGATGCCGATCTCGTCCGTGATGAAGCTGCACACCAGGATGCCGACCAGCACGACCGAGAAGATGTTCGGCGTGAGCCGACCGGCAGCGTCGCGGTAGGTCACGAGCCTGCGCAGCTGGGGCTTGACCACCAGGAACATGACCGACACGAAGGCCAGCGACTCCACGAGCATGACCACCAGGTCGGACGGACCCGTCGAGCGGACGATCGCGAGGACACCCGCGAGCATCGTCCAGGCGAGGACGTCGTCGACCGCCGCGCAGGCCAGCGCGAGGGCTCCGACCTGCGTTCGCTGGATGCCGCGCTCGGCGAGTATTCGTGCGAGCACCGGGAACGCGGTGACGGACATGGCTGCGCCGATGAACAGCACGAAGGGGAGAAGCTCGACGCCTCCTCCATCGTGGGAACCGTGCAGCCACAGCGCCAGCAGGGCACCCATGCCGAACGGGAGCACGATCGACGACACCGAGATGGTGGCGGCGATGCGACCCTTGCCACGGATGAGTCCCAGATCGAGCTCGAGTCCGACGATGAACATGAAGATCGCCAGCCCGAGCGCGGCGATGACGGACAGGTGGGGGCGCACCTGCTCGGGGAACAACGCCTCGGTGGGATTGCCCGGGAGGGTGCCGAGCAGCGACGGGCCGAGCACGAGTGCCGCGACGATCTCGGCGACGACTGCGGGTTGTCCGATCCGGCGGAACAGCAGACCCATGATGCGTGCGATCACGACGATCACGGCGATGTCGAGCAGGACGACAGCGGCGATCTCCGACGGTGTCTCTGGGTGCATCGCTGGCTCCGAGATCTCGGGTGCTGCCTCTAGCGGCCGAACGTATCAGCGGCCCGTCGGGATGTTCGCAAAACGGCTGATTGGCCTCCTGACGCGTCCGCGGCGTGCAATCCTGACGACGATCAACGGAGGAAGGCCATGGAAGGGATCGCGGACTACCGCTTCGTGCGGTCACTCTCGGAGGGTGGCCACGGCACGTTCTTCCTGGCCGAGGCGCCTGCACGACTGGGGCTGGCCTCGCCGCAGGTCTGCGTGAAGGTCCTGCCCGGCGCCGACAACGCCGATGGGCTCCGACGAGCGACCCGGGAGCTTCGCGCATTTGCGGCAGTGTCGTCGCCGTACCTGGTGACCCTGCTGGACGCGGGTCAGCAGGACGGCTCCTTCTTCTACGCGATGGAGTACTGCCCGCTCGGGTCCTTGGCGGAGTCGGCCCCGCGCCTCGACCGGACCGCAATCGTGACCGCAGTCGCCCAGGGCGCTCGTGGGGCGCAAGCCCTGCACGAGGCCGGCCTTGTGCAGCGGGGGATCAAACCGGCCAACATCCTCCTGCACCAGGAGGGTGCGCGGCTGGCGGACCTCGGACTGGTCCAGGCTCTGGACCCGGCGAGCTCGATGACCGGACTCGGCGCGATCGGTGCGGTCGAGTTCATGGACCCGTCGCTGCTGTCGGGGCACGAGGCATCGGTCGCCACCGACCTGTGGTCGTTGGGAGCCACGCTGCACCGGGCGCTGACAGGGCAGGGGATATACGGGGACATGCCGGTCGACGACCCGCTGTTGTGCGTACGGAAGGTGCTGACCGGCACGCCGACCATCCTCGCGTCGCTCTCACCCTTCGACACCGACGTCATCGGCAGGTGCCTGTCCCCGAACCCCGACGACCGTCCGGCCAGCGCCCTGGCGCTCGCGCAGGAGCTCGAGGCATCCGTCTGAGCCTGGCGGGGGAGGCCGGGTGGCACGAGCATGCCCGGGGTGATGGGACAATGGGGTCATCATGAGCAACAGCCCCGTTCCCCAGCCCGGGGCCACCGACCCACAGGTCCTGCGTAACTTCTGCATCATCGCGCACATCGACCACGGCAAGTCGACGTTGGCCGACCGCATGCTGCAGCACACCGGTGTCGTCGATGGCCGCGACATGAAGGCGCAATACCTCGACCGCATGGACATCGAGCGCGAGCGCGGCATCACGATCAAGAGCCAGGCCGTGCGCATGCCGTTCACCAAGACCAGCGGTGACGACGCCGGCACGGTCTACATCCTCAACATGATCGACACGCCCGGCCACGTCGACTTCACCTATGAGGTCAGCCGCAGCCTCGAAGCGTGCGAGGGCGCGATCCTGCTGGTCGACGCCGCGCAGGGCATCGAGGCGCAGACGCTCGCCAACCTCTACCTCGCGATCGACGCGGACCTCGACATCATCCCCGTGCTCAACAAGATCGACCTGCCCGGTGCGCAGCCCGAGAAGTACGCCGCGGAGATCGCCGGCATCATCGGCGGCGACCCCGACGACGTGCTGCGGGTCTCGGCCAAGACCGGCCAGGGCGTCGAAGAGCTGCTCAACCTGATCGTCGACGAGGTGCCCCCGCCCAAGGGCGATCCCGACGCACCGCCGCGTGCGCTGATCTTCGACTCGGTCTACGACACGTACCGAGGCGTCGTGACGTACGTCCGCGTGGTCGACGGCAAGCTCTCGCACCGCGATCGCATCAAGATGATGTCGACCGGAGCTGTGCACGAGATGCTAGAGGTCGGCGTGATCTCGCCCGAGCCGGTCAAGGCCAAGGAGATCGGCGTCGGCGAGGTCGGCTACCTCATCACCGGCGTCAAGGAGGTCCGCCAGTCCCGTGTCGGCGACACCGTGACGTCCAACATCCACGGCGCGACCGAGCCGCTCGGCGGCTACAAGAACCCCAACCCCATGGTGTTCGCCGGGCTCTACCCGATGGACGGCGACGACTATCCGACCCTGCGCGACGCGCTCGAGAAGCTGCAGCTCAACGACGCGGCCCTCGTCTACGAGCCCGAGTCGTCAGGCGCGCTCGGCTTCGGCTTCCGCATCGGCTTCCTCGGACTGCTGCACCTCGAGATCGTCCGCGAGCGTCTCGAGCGCGAGTTCAACCTCGAGCTCATCTCGACCGCGCCCAACGTCGTCTACCGCGTCGACATGGAGGACGGCAGCGAGCACCTCGTCACCAACCCGTCCGAGTACCCCGACGGCAAGATCGACAAGGTCTACGAGCCGGTCGTGCGCGCCACGGTGCTGAGCCCGACCGACTACATCGGCACGATCATGGAGCTGTGCCAGGCACGCCGCGGCCAGCTCATCGGCATGGATTACCTCTCCGAGGACCGCGTCGAGATCAAGTACACGCTCCCGATGGGCGAGATCATGTTCGACTTCTTCGACGCGCTCAAGAGCCGCACCAAGGGCTACGCCTCGCTCGACTACGAGCCGACCGGCGAGCAGGCCTCCGACCTGGTCAAGGTCGATGTGCTGCTGCAGGGCGAGGTCGTCGACGCGTTCAGCGCGATCGTGCACCGCGACAACGCGTACGCCTACGGCGTCTCGCTCGCCTCGAAGCTCAAGGAGCTCATCCCGAGGCAGCAGTTCGAGGTGCCGATCCAGGCCGCGATCGGCGCCCGGGTCATCGCCCGCGAGAACATCCGCGCGATCCGCAAGGACGTGCTCGCCAAGTGCTACGGCGGCGACATCTCCCGCAAGCGCAAGCTGCTCGAGAAGCAGAAGGAGGGCAAGAAGCGCATGAAGATGGTGGGTCGCGTCGAGGTCCCACAGGAAGCCTTCATCGCTGCCCTCTCCACCGGCGACGCCGACAAGTAGCCTCGGCCCGCGGGCCGATACCCTCTGGTCCCATGTCGTTCGTCGAGTCCGTCAATGTCGGCCGCACCGTTGACGTGCCGTGGGGTCAGCTCAAGCGGACGGCGATCGACAAGCGTCCGGTCGACGGCCCAGTTCAGGTGCACCCATTGGGCGTGGGTGACGACGAGGTCGCCGACATCCAGCACCACGGTGGCGCGGTCCAGGCCGTCTACGCGTACGCCCGTGAGGACCTCGACGTGTGGGAGGGACTCCTGGGACGAGAGCTCCGGGCCGGGCAGTTCGGTGAGAACCTCACGACGCAGGGCATCGACCTCAACGCCGCCCGGGCGGGGGACCGGTGGCGCATCGGCGGAACCCTTCTCGAGCTGTCCGGCGTACGCATTCCGTGCTCGGTGTTCCAGGGGTTCATGGACGAGCAGCACTGGGTCAAGCGGTTCGTCCTCGAGGGCCGGCCGGGCGCGTACTTCCGGGTGATCAAGGCCGGCACGATCCGGGCGGGTGGCGCGATCGAGGTGGTGGAGCGCAGGGCCCACGATGTGACGGTTGACCTGCTGTTCCGTGCCTTGACGACCGAGCGCCACCTCATCCCACAGCTGGCCGAGGAGCCTCGTCTGGACGCGTTCGTGGCGCGTCGTTTGGGTGCGCGCAGCAACAACCCAGCGAGGTGACTCAGAGGTAAGTTAGGGTGATCGCCACCACATACCGCCCGTACGTCAGAGGACCCTCATGACCGTCACCGTGTCCACGCCAGAACAACTCGAGATCGTCAATGACCGAGCCCCGAGCATGGGCGCCGCGTTCTTCTCCCGCGTCAAGCAGTCCGGCCCGCGCGAGGCCTATCGCTACCCCGACGAGGACGAGAACTGGCACTCGCTGACCTGGACCGAGACCGGCGACAAGGTCACTCGCCTCGCGGCCGGCCTCGTGTCGCTCGGCATTCAGCCTGAGGAGCGGGTCGCGATCGCGTCTGGCACGCGCCTCGAATGGATCCTCGCCGACCTCGCTATCGTCGCTGCCGGGGCTGCGACGACCACGGTCTACCCGTCGACGATGTCCGACGACGTCGCCTACATCCTCGCCGACTCCGACAGCCGCATCGTGTTCGCCGAGGACGACGAACAGGTCGCCAAGCTCCGCGAGAAGCACTCCGAGCTGCCGTCGATCGTCAAGGTCGTGGTGTTCGAGGGCACGACCGACGGCGACTGGGTCATCGGGTTCGACGACCTCGAGAAGCTCGGAGAGGCCTACCTCGAGACGAACCCCACGATCGTGGCCGACCGCGTCGAAGCGACCAAGCCCGACTCCCTAGCGACCTTGATCTACACGTCGGGCACGACCGGCCGCCCCAAGGGGGTGCGCCTGAGCCACGACGGCTGGACGTACGAGGGCGCGGTCATCCTCTCCGGGAAGTTCCTCACCGAGGACGACCTGCAGTTCCTCTGGCTGCCCATGGCGCACTCGTTCGGCAAGGTCCTGCTGTCGACGCAGATCGCGGTCGGCTTCCCGACGGCCATCGACGGGCGCGTCCCCAAGATCGTCGACAACCTGGCCATCATCAAGCCGACGTTCATGGGCGCTGCGCCGCGGATCTTCGAGAAGGCGTACGGCCGCATCGTCGGCATGGCCGAGGCCGAGGGTGGCGCCAAGCTCAAGATCTTCCGCTGGGCCGAGGGCGTCGGCATCGAGCACTCACGAGCCGTGCGGGCCGGCAAGCCGGTGTCGCCGGTCCTCAAGGCCAAGTTCGCCGTCGCCGACAAGCTGGTCTTCTCCAAGGTGCGCGAGCGCTTCGGCGGCCGGGTGAAGTTCTTCATCTCCGGCGCGGCGGCACTCTCGCCGGAGATCGCCGAGTGGTTCCACGCCGCGGGCGTCCTGATCCTCGAAGGCTACGGACTGACCGAGACCTCCGCCGGCGCCTTCGTCAACCAGCCCGGTGCATTCAAGCTCGGCTCGGTCGGCACCCCGTTCCCCGGCAGCGAGGCCAAGATCGCCGAGGACGGCGAGATCCTCATCAAGGGCCCGCACATCATGCAGGGCTACCACAACCTCGATGCCGAGAGCGCGTCGTCGCTGACCGGCGAGGGATGGCTCCACACCGGCGACGAGGGGCGCATCGACGAGGACGGCTTCCTGTTCATCACGGGTCGCAAGAAGGAGCTGTTCAAGACCTCCGGCGGCAAGTACGTCGCCCCGCCGCACATCGAGGGCATGTTCAAGGGCATCAGCTCGCTGACGAGCCAGATCGTGGTGCACGGCAACGAGCGCAACTTCTGCTCGGCGCTCATCACGCTGGATCCCGACGGTGTCGCCGAGTGGGCAGCGCACCACGGCATGAAGGACAAGTCCTACGCCGAGGTCGTCGCGTCACCCGAGATCCACGATGTCATCCAGGGCCAGATCGACGAGCTCAACGCCAAGCTCAACCGCTGGGAGACGATCAAGAAGTTCGCGATCCTCGACCACGACCTCAGCGTCGAGAACGGCGAGATCACGCCCAGCATGAAGGTCAAGCGCAACGTCGTCGAAGCCAACAACAAGGAAATCCTCGACGCCTTCTACGCTTAGGCAGTGAACCTTCCCGAGAGCCCGGTCGTCCAGCTGGACGACCGGGCTCTCGTGCGCGGGGCGCAGCGACCATTCGTGGCCGGAGCGCAGCGACCATTCGGAATCTACGTGCACGTGCCGTTCTGCTCGGTGCGCTGCGGCTACTGCGACTTCAACACGTACACAGCCGACGAGCTGGGTGAGGGTGCGACGCGGGCGTCATACGCCGACACCGCGATCCTCGAGATCGAGCGAGCCGGGCGGGAGCTCGTGGACGCGCCGCCGGTGGAGACCGTGTTCTTCGGCGGCGGCACGCCGACGCAGCTGCCGTCGGCCGACCTCGTCCGCATCCTCGAGGCCATCCGTCGCACCTTCGGGCTGGTGGACGACGTCGAGGTCACGACCGAGGCCAATCCCGACAGCGTCACCCCGCGATCCCTCGCGACGCTGCGCGAGGGCGGCTTCACCCGCATCTCGTACGGCGTGCAGTCCGCCGTGCCTCACGTGCTGGCGACCCTCGAACGTACGCATGACCCTGCCGGCGTGCCGCAAGCGGTCCGGTGGGCCCGGGAGGCCGGATTCGAGCAGCTCAGCGTCGACCTGATCTACGGCACCCCCGGCGAGTCGATGGAGGATTGGCGAGCCAGCATCGACCAGGCGATCGCGCTGGAACCTGACCACATCAGCGCGTACGCCTTGATCGTCGAGGACGGCACGGCGTTCGCTCGCAAGGTCAGGCGCGGCGAGGTCGTGATGCCCGACGACGACGAGACCGCTGACAAGTACGTCCTCGCCGACGAGCTGTTCTCCGTTGCGGGCCTCGGCTGGTACGAGCTGTCCAACTGGGCGCGTGACGACGCCGCCCAGTGCCGGCACAACGTCCTCTACTGGCACAGCGACAACTGGTGGGGAGTTGGACCCGGAGCGCATTCCCACGTCAACGGTGAGCGCTGGTGGAACGTCAAGCACCCGGCGGCGTACGCCGGACGGCTCATGGCGGGTGAGTCTCCCCGGCACGACGGCGAGACGATCGACGCCGCGACGGCACGGGTGGAGCGCATCATGCTCGAGACCCGGTTGCGCACGGGCCTGGGACTCGACTCGCTGGTCCCTGCGGGCCGTGCCGCGGTCTCGGGAGTCGTGTCGCGCGGTCTGGCAACCGAGGACGACGGTCGGCTCGTACTGACCCGTTCCGGACGGCTCCTGGCCGACGCGGTCATACGCGAGCTCGCCGAATAATCGCGTTCTGCAGAAGTAACGCGAAGTTACTGTTTACGCTGCCATCAGGGAGTGGGTCTATGGGAGTGGACCCAAGGGAGTGTTGGGAGAAGCGGCGAGGGAGATATACGCCACGCGCATGGGCCGGTTGCACTGTCGGAGCTGTCGTCACGCCGGACGACGTTACGACCGCGCCGGCCCATGCGGTTCCAACCTCAGGGTGCGGTGACGAAGTCGATGAGTTCTTCGACCCGCCCGAGGAACTCCGGCTCGAGGTCGGCGTAGGAGTCGACCCGGCTCAGGATGTGTTTCCACGCGCGGGCTATGTCGGCCTGGTCGCGATGCGGCCAGCCCATCGCCTCGCAGATGCCGTGCTTCCAGTCCGTGCCTCGCGGGATGACCGGCCACGCCGCCATGCCGAGGCGATCAGCCTTGACCGACTGCCACACGTCGACGTACGGGTGGCCGACGACCAGCACATGGGGCCGGCCCGAGACCTGTTGCGCGATGCGCGTCTCCTTGGATCCCGCGACGAGGTGATCGACCAGCACGCCGAGGCGCCGGTCGGGTCCGGGGGAGAACTCGTCGACGATCGAGGAGAGGTCGTCGATGCCGCCGAGGTACTCGACCGCCACGCCCTCGATGCGCAGGTCGTCGCCCCACACCTTCTCGACGAGCTCGGCGTCGTGGCGCCCCTCGACATAGATGCGGCTGGGCAGCGCGACGCGGGCCTTGGCGCCGACGACGGCGCGCGAGCCTGATGCCGTACGCCCTGAGCTGGCCTTGGTCGCGGCTGAAGGCGGCCGGAGGTTGACCGGCTTGCCGTCGAGCAGGAAGCCGGGGCCGAACGGGAACGACCGGCGGACGAGGCGGCGGTCCTCGAGGATCATCATGCCGAGGTCCTTCTCGATGATCATGACCTCGCCGCAGAACCCGGTCGTGGCGTCCTCGACGACCATGCCGTGCTCGACCACGACGTCGACCGTGCGCCCCCGAGGTGGCTTGCGCCAGTCACTCGACAGGACGTCAGTGCCATAACGGTCAACCATGCAGTGCCCCCAGAAGTCGTTGATGCAGCGTCTCGACGTCGTCCTTGGTGATGTCCGGGCCGAGGACCGTGACCTCGCCGTCCATCAGCCCCAGTGCCAGGTCGACCGCGACCGGCCAGCTCGGTGGCACCTGCGACGGGAGGTCGTCGGCCCAGAGGTCGCCGATCGCGACGTAGCGAGTCGTCGCGTCCAGGCCGATGTGCGTCACGGTCATGACGAGCTCACCGCCCACGGGTCCGTCGCCGAGGTGCGCCACCTCGGCGAACCAGTCGCCGCCGAGATCTGTTGCCCAGACCGACGCCATCTCGCCGCCCTGCGACTCGTGGGCGACCGTCGTGCCGTCGTCGAGCGTGACGAGGCGCGGAGTGAAGGTGAGGGATCGCTCAGCGCCCTCGACCACGATCGCGCCGTCGGCATTCGTCTTGATTCCGGGCACATCGCTAGACTGGCACTTGACCAGGGAGAGTGCCAGCAGGCTCGCGGAGAGGGGATTGTATGTCTGACGATCGCCGCCTCGACGTGCTGCGAGCCATCGTGGAGGACTACGTCGCCACCCAGGAGCCGGTCGGCTCCCGCTCGTTGCTCGACCGGCACCAGCTGGGAGTCTCGCCCGCGACGATCCGCAACGACATGGCGGCGCTCGAGGACGAGGGCTACATCATGCAGCCTCATACGAGCGCCGGACGCATCCCGACCGACAAGGGCTACCGGATGTTCGTCGACCGGCTCGCGACGGTCAAGGCGTTGTCGCCGGCCGAGCGCCGGGCCATCGAGACGTTCCTCACGGGCGCGGTCGACGTCGACGACGTGGTCCAGCGGTCCGTACGTGTGCTGGCCCAGCTCACCAACCAGGTCGCGATCGTCCAGTACCCCTCGCTGACCCGTTCGACGGTCCGGCACATCGAGGTCGTGGCCCTCGAGGGTGCGCGCGTGCTGCTCGTGGTGATCACGAGCAGTGGCCGGGTCGAGCAGCGCATCATCGAGCTCGTCGAGACGCCGACGGATCAGCTGATCGGCGAGATCCGGTCGCGGATCACGCACGCCACGGTCGGCCAACGGCTGCCCGAGGCCTCGCTCCGGCTGGCCGACATGATCGAGACGTTCGCGCCCAACGACCGCCCGATCGTCACCGCGATCGTCACCACGCTGTCGCAGACGTTCACCAACGAGCGTTCCGACGAGCGCATCGCGGTCGGCGGCACGGCCAACCTCGCCCGGTTCGGCAGTGACTTCGACACCGCGATCAAGCCCGTCCTCGAGGCGATCGAGGAGCAGGTCGTGCTGCTCAAGCTGCTCGGCGAGGCAACAGGAGGGCTGACCGTCCGCATCGGCACCGAGACCGGCAACGAGAGCCTCTCGAGCACGGCTGTCGTCTCGTCGGCGTACGGTTTTGACGACCAGGCCCTCGCCACACTCGGCACCGTCGGGCCGACCCGCATGGACTATCCCGCAACGATGGCCGCCGTCGGCGCCGTCGCCCGCTACGTCGGCCGCATGCTGGCCGACAACTGACCCCACGTGATCAAGGACACCCACCACTGATGGCCCAGGACTACTACGCAACTCTCGGCGTCGGCCGCGAAGCGACCGCCGACGAGATCAAGAAGGTGTACCGCAAGCTCGCGCGCCAGCTGCACCCCGACGTCAACAGCGCGGCGGACGCCTCCGATCGCTTCAAGGAGGTCACGGTCGCCTACGAAGTGCTGTCCGACCCGCAGAAGCGCTCGACGTACGACCGCGGCGGCGACCCCCTGAGCGCTCACGGCAGCGGCGGGTTCGGTGGCCAGGGCTTCAACTTCGACGACATCATGGACGCGTTCTTCGGCCAGAACGCCAGCCGCGGGCCGCGGCCGCGCACGCAGCGCGGTCAGGACGCACTCCTGAGGCTCAACGTCGACCTCGCCGAGGCGGCGTTCGGCGTGACCCACGAGATCAAGGTCGACACCGCGGTCACCTGCACGACGTGCAAGGGCAGCGGTGCGGCCAACGGCTCACAGCCGGTCACCTGCCGCACGTGCCACGGTCACGGCGACGTGCAGCACGTCCAGCGCTCGCTGCTCGGCGACATCCGTACTTCCCGGCCGTGCCCGACGTGCCACGGCTTCGGCACGATCATCCCGGACCCGTGCCYGGAGTGCGCCGGTGAGGGGCGCGTACGCTCGCGCCGCTCGATCTCGGTGACGATCCCCGCCGGCGTCGACCAAGGCACCCGCATCCAGCTCGCCGGCGAGGGCGAGGTCGGACCGGGCGGCGGACCAGCCGGCGACCTCTACCTCGAGATCAACGTCTCCAGGCACCCGGTGTTCCAGCGCAAGGGTGATCAGCTGTTCTGCCAGATCTCGGTGCCGATGACGGCGGCCGCGCTCGGCACGCACCTCGACCTGCCGACGCTCGAGGCCGACCTGCCGGAGCCGCCCGAGGGCTCGACCACCGTCGAGCTCGACGTCGCGCCCGGCACCCAGTCGGGCGACACGCTGACGATCAAGGGCCACGGCGTGCCGCGCCTGCGTGGCTCGGGCCGTGGTGACCTCAAGGTGCAGGTCATCGTCGAGACCCCCTCCCGCCTCGACGAGCAGCAGCGCGACCTGCTCGTGCAGCTGGCCAAGCTCCGCGACGAGGAGCGCCCCGAGGCGCTGATCGCCAACACGCACAAGGGCGTCTTCGGCAAGATCAAGGACGCGTTCAAATGAGTATGAGCGATCCTGACTGCCTGTTCTGCAAGATCGTCTCGGGCGACATCCCCGCCGAGATCGTGTCGACCACGGAGCACACCGTGGCGTTCCGCGACCTCGACCCGCAGGCGCCGACGCACGTGCTCGTGATCCCCAAGCGGCACGAGCCCGACGTCGGCAGCCTCGCCGCGGCCGACCCCGAGGCGACGATCACGCTCCTCGCCGAGGCCAGGCAGATCGCCGAGTCGGAGGGCAACGGTTCATACCGCTTGGTCTTCAACACCGGCGCAGACGCGCACCAGACCGTGTTCCACTGCCACGCCCACGTGCTGGCCGGTCGAGAGATGGGCTGGCCGCCGGGTTGAGCGGCGTTGTCGCACCCCGAGGGAATACCCCACGGGGCATCTTGTTGAATATTGAAGTAGTTGGCCGACTGGCCGCTCTTCAACTCAACAAGGAGTTCACGTGCCCGAGGTATTCGAGCCGATCAAGGTAGGCAACTGGGAGCTTCCCCAGCGCTTCGTGATGGCGCCGCTGACCCGCAACCGCGCCGGCGAGGGACAGGTTCCCCAAGACATCGCCGTGACCTACTACGCGCAACGAGCCGGCGCCGGTCTCATCGTCACCGAGGGCACTCAGCCCAGTGCCGTGGGCCAGGGCTACCTCAACACTCCCGGCATCCACACCGCCGACCAGATTGCGGGCTGGCGTGCAGTCGCCGATGCGGTGCACGCCGAAGGCGGTCGAGTCGTCGTCCAGCTGATGCACGTCGGACGCATCGCGCACCCCGACAACAAGAACGGTCTCGAGTCGGTCGCCCCGAGCGCGATCCAGCTCGACCAGAAAACCGTCACGACCGAAGGCCCGAAGGACTCGGTCGTCCCCAGGGCGCTCGAGACCGAGGAGATCAGCGGGGTCGTCGAGGAGTTCGTGCACGCGGCGAAGTCAGCGATCGAAGCCGGCCTCGACGGCGTCGAGCTGCACTCCGCCAATGGCTACCTGCTGCACCAGTTCCTGGCACCGTCGGCCAACGAGCGCACCGACGAGTACGGCGGATCGCCCGAGAATCGTGCGCGCTTCTCGATCGAGGTCACGAAGGCCGTCGTGGATGCCATCGGCGCCGACCGTGTCGGCATCCGCATCTCGCCCGCCCACAACGTGCAGGGCGCCGTCGAGACCGATCCTGACGATGTCGCTGCTACGTACGGCGCGTTGATCGACGCGATCGCCCCGCTGAATCTGGCCTACCTCAGTGTCCTGGCCGACCCGCGCACTGAGCTGTTCCAGGATCTTCGCCGTCGCTTCGGCGGCCCCGTCATAGCGAACACCGGCTTTATGAGCGTCACCGATCTCGAGGAAGTCCAGGAGATCGTCGGCGGGGACCTCGCCGACCTGGTCGCGGTCGGTCGACAGTTCATCGCCAACCCTGATCTCGTGACTCGCTGGAAGACCGGTGCGGAGCTCAACGAGCCCGATGGTGCGACGTTCTACGGTGGCGGCGCCGAGGGTTACACCGACTACCCGACTCTGGAACAGCAGAGCGCTTGAGCGTGACATCGCTCGGATTGCGCGGCCCCGCGCGGTCCGAGCGACGTGCGTGAGATGCACATGCGTGAACCCATCAAATACACTTGGTCTCACATGACTGATGACACGACGCCTGCCCACACGTTCACGATCCCGTCGAGCGTCCCGGCAGTTGCCCTGCTCGGGCCCGCCGACGAATTCCTGCGCCTCATCGAAGACTCCTTCGAGGCGCACATTCATGCGCGCGGCAACACCATCACGGTGACCGGATCGCCGGCTGAGGCGGCGTTGGTCGAGCGACTGCTCGACGAGCTCGTCACGATCGTCCGCACGGGTCAGAACCTCACCCGCGAGACGGTCGAGCGCAGCATCACGATGCTGCGCACCGAGACCGAGGAGAAGCCGGCCGAGGTGCTCAGCCTCAACATCCTCTCCAATCGCGGACGGACGATCCGGCCCAAGACGGTCAACCAGAAGCGCTACGTCGATGCGATCGACAACCACACGATCGTGTTCGGCATCGGGCCGGCAGGCACGGGCAAGACCTACCTCGCGATGGCCAAGGCCGTCCAGGCGCTGCAGGCCAAGGAAGTCACCCGCATCATCCTGACCCGCCCCGCGGTCGAGGCCGGCGAGCACCTGGGCTTCCTGCCCGGCACGCTCGGCGAGAAGATCGACCCCTACCTGCGCCCGCTCTACGACGCGTTGCACGACATGATCGATCCCGAGTCGATCCCCAAGCTGCTGACGTCGGGCGTCATCGAGGTCGCGCCGCTGGCCTACATGCGCGGCCGCACGCTCAACGACGCGTTCATCATCCTCGACGAGGCGCAGAACACGACGCAGGAGCAGATGAAGATGTTCCTGACACGGCTGGGCTTCGGCTCCAAGATCGTCGTCACCGGTGACGTCACGCAGGTCGACCTGCCCTCGAGCACCAAGAGCGGCCTGCGCGTCGTGCAGAACATCCTCGACGACGTGCGTGACATCCACTTCTCGCAGCTGACCGCCAACGACGTGGTCCGGCACAAGCTCGTCGGCCGCATCGTCGCGGCATACGACTCGTTCGAGGCCGACAGGCCCCAGCGCAGCCGCGTGGCCGAGGCGGGTGCAGAGCCGCATGAACGTCGACGTACTCAATGAGTCCGGCGCCGACGTCGACGTCGTCGGCCTGACCCGGCTGTGCCGCTTCACGATGCGGCGCATGCGTCTCCACCCCGCGACCGAGCTGACCGTGCGTCTCGTCGATCCCGACACGATCGCGACGCTCAACGAGCAATGGATGGGCAAGAAGGGGCCGACTGACGTCCTGTCGTTCCCCATGGATGAGCTCACGCCGGGACGTGACGACGCCGAGAGCCCCGAGGGCTATCTCGGCGACATCGCGCTGTGCCCTCAGGTCGCCGAGCAGCAAGCTCCCGCGGCGGGCCACACGACCCAGGACGAGGTCGACCTGTTGACGGTGCACGGCATCCTGCACCTGCTGGGCTACGACCATGCCGAGCCCGAGGAGCACAAGGAGATGTTCGGCATCCAGGGTCGACTCCTCCTCGAGTGGCAGCAGGCCGCCGAGGGCAAGGACCCCGAACAACCGTGACGAGCCCACGATGAGCTGGGCGCCGATCTTCGTGTCGGTGGCCCTGGCGCTGGTCGCGGGCACCCTCGCCAGCGTCGATGCCGCGATCTCGGCGTTCTCCAAGGCGCGCGCCGAGGAGCTCGAGGACGAAGGCCGCGGGGGAGCAGGTCGCCTGGCCCAGATCCTCGAGGACCCCGCCCCGTTCCTCAACTCGGTCCTGTTGGTCCGGGTCATCGCCGAGACGTCGAGCGTCGTGCTGGTCGCCCTGTTCGTCGCCGACCAGGTCGACGGGTTGTGGCAGCGCCTGCTGATCGCCGTCGGCGTCATGGTCGTCGTCAGCTTCGTCCTGATCGGAGTCGGCCCTCGTACACTCGGGCGTCAGCACGCCGAGTCGATCGCCCTCGCCTCGGCGCTCCCGGTCATCGGCCTCACCCGCCTGCTCGGGCCGATCCCGCAGCTGCTGATCCTGCTGGGCAACGCCGTGACGCCGGGCAAGGGCTTCCGCGAGGGTCCGTTCGCGTCGGAGGTCGAGGTGCGCGAGCTCGTCGACCTCGCCGCCGCGAGCTCGGTCATCGAGTCCGACGAGGGCAAGATGCTGCAGTCGGTGTTCGAGCTCGGTGACACGATCGCCCGCGAGGTCATGGTGCCGCGCACCGACCTGGTGTTCATCGAGCGCCACAAGACCCTGCGCCAGGCGATGTCGCTGGCCCTGCGTAGCGGCTATTCGCGCATGCCGGTCGTGGGGGAGAACCTCGACGATGTCATCGGCATGGCCTACCTCAAGGACATCACCAAGCGGGTCTTCGACAACCACGTCGCCGAGACGACCGAGCGGGTCGAGTCGATTGCACGCCCGTGCCTGTTCGTGCCTGACACCAAGCACGCCGACGACCTCCTCAAGGAGATGCAGGCCGAGCGCACGCACGTGGCGATTGTCGTCGACGAGTTCGGCGGCACGTCCGGCATGGTCACGATCGAGGACATCGTCGAGGAGATCGTCGGCGAGATCACCGATGAGTACGACACCGAGCCCGAGGAGAGCGAGCAGCTCCAGAACGGCACGTGGCGGCTCAGCTCACGGTTCGAGGTCGACGACCTCGAGGACCTCTTCGACATCCCGATCGAGGACGAGGACGTCGACTCGGTCGGCGGGCTCATGGCCAAGCACCTCGGCAAGGTCCCGATCCGCGGCAGTGTCGTCGAGGTCGAAGGCCTGCGATTCGAGGCCGAAGGGCCGTCGGGCCGACGCAACCGTATCGGCCGGGTTCTCGTGAGCCGTATCGATCAACCCACTGACACCACAGCATCGAGAGGTTCGGACCATGGAACTCAGTCCTGAGGACGCCAAGCTGGTGACGCTCGCGCGCGCCTCGCGGGCCCGCACGGGTGCAGCGGAAGGCGCGGCCGTGCGCGACCTCGACGGGCGTACGTACGCCGGGTCGACCGTGGCGCTCGACTCGCTGCAGGTCGGTGCACTCGACCTCGCCGTCGCGATGGCGGTGTCCTCAGGCGCCAAGGGGCTCGAAGGCGCAGCGGTGGTGACCGAGTCGGTCACGGTCGACGCTACGTCCGTACGCGACCTGGGGGGCTCTGGCGTCAGCGTCTTCGTGGCCGACGCCAGCGGCACGGTCGGGTCGGTGCAGGAGTCATGAGCGAGCGCTTCAAGTCCGGCTTCGCCTGCTTCGTCGGCCGACCCAACGCCGGCAAGTCGACGCTGACCAATGCCCTGGTCGGCGGCAAGATCGCGATCACGTCGTCCAAGCCGCAGACCACACGCCACGCGATCCGCGGGCTGGTCAACCGCGATGACGCGCAGCTGATCCTGATCGACACGCCCGGTCTGCACAAGCCGCACACGCTGCTGGGTGAGCGCCTCAACGCGGTGGTCCGCTCGACCTGGTCCGAGGTCGACACGATCGGCATGTGCCTGCCGGCCAACGAGACCGTCGGCGAGGGCGACAAGTTCCTGATCCGCGAGCTGGCCCAGATCCGCCGCAAGCCGGTCTTCGCGATCGCGACCAAGACCGATCTGGTCAAGCCCGACAAGCTGCGCGACCACCTGCTCCAGATCCAGCAGGCCGGCATCGACGCGGGCTTGCAGTGGCAGGAGATCATCCCGGTGTCGGCGGTGGCGAACGACCAGGTCGACCTGCTCGCCGACCTGCTGATCGGCACCCTGCCGCAGGGACCCGCGCTCTACCCCGAGGGTCAGCTGACCGATGAGCCAGAGGAGACGCTGATCGCGGAGATCATCCGCGAGGCGGCGCTCGAAGGCGTACGCGACGAGCTCCCGCACTCGATCGCGGTGGTCGTCGACGAGATGGTTCCCCGTCCGGACCGCCCCGAGGACAAGCCACTGATCGACGTACGCGTCAACGTCTACGTCGAGCGCGACAGCCAGAAGGGCATCATCATCGGCAAGCAGGGAGCTCGCCTCCGCGAGATCGGCACGAACTCCCGCTCGCAGATCGAGAAGCTCCTCGGCACGCCGGTCTACCTCGACCTGCACGTCAAGGTCGCCAAGGAGTGGCAGCGCGACCCCAAGCAGCTCCGCAAGCTCGGCTTCTGAGCCTCAATCTCCGCTGGGAGTGACGAGTTGCAGGGTCCCGTCGGCGTGTCGGCTGCAACTCGTCACGCTGACGGGCGGGCCGAGATCAGCGGGACTCGGCTTTTCGAAGCACCGACTTGAACTGCTTCCCGAGTGCGCTCGCTCCGACGATCGGGATCAACGCGCCGACGAGTCGGCCCTTGAGGGAATTGGCTACGCGGGTCAGCGTGACGTGGACGTCCGTTCCCCCGGCTGCCGGCGTGAGCTCGTAACGCCAGCCGCTGCCCGGCCCCCACAGGTTGGACTCCACGGTCTCGAGCGTGACCGTCCCGGCGTCTTTGTCCCACGTGTACTTGCTGCGTTCCCAGCCCATCGCGGTGCCCTCGGTGACGTCGGCGGTGGTCGGGCCGAGCTCGTGCACCGTGTAGTGCGCATCGTCGATATTCGGCCAGTGGGCGGGGCGGTCGGGTCCGAAGTCGGTGAACAGGTCCATGACCTTGCTCGGCGACAGGCTCGTGTGAACGGTGAACTGCGTCTTCGGCATTCTGCGGTCCTTCGCTTTGGTGCGACGGTCAATCCGCCGTGCAGCAGATCTTTCCGCAGAGTCGGCGTCTCTGCGGGCTTCTTCAGGCGGCGCGGGTGGGGACCAGCTCACAGAACGTCGAATCCGGCCAATCCCTCGGGTTCCTCGTCCGTGACATCGACTCCGGAGACCGTGGCATGCGGTGGACCTTGACGACACCACCTGACGAGCGCTTCGACAGCGGAATCTGCACCCTCGAACACCGCCTCGACCGCGTCGTCCGGCCGATTCGAGACCCATCCAGCCACGCCTCGCGCGTAGGCCTCCCGCTGGCATGACGCGCGGAAGAACACGCCCTGCACGGTCCCGCGCACCACGACGCGTCGGCGGATCATCGCCCCAGCGTATTAGGCTCCCGGCGTGGACCGCCGCCTCGATCTCGTCGCTGACTGCAGCAGCTGCTTCGGTCTGTGCTGCGTGGCGCTGGCGTTCGAGAAGTCGGCGGACTTCCCGATCAACAAGCGAGCCGGCGAGCCATGTCGCAACCTGCGGCAGGACTTCGGTTGCGGCATTCACGCCAACCTCCGCGAGGAGGGGTTCCGCGGCTCAGCGGTGTACGACTGCTTCGGTGCCGGCCAGCAGGTCGCCCAGGTGACGTTCGGCGGCGTGAGCTGGCGCGACGCCCCGGACACTTCGGCGTCGATGTTTGCGGCGCTCCCGGTGATGAAGCAGCTGCACGAGATGCTCTGGTATCTCGCCGAGGCACTCACCCTGCCGGCCGCCGAGCCGCTGCGACCCGAGCTCGAGAAGGCCTACGCCGCGACCGAGGCCCTCACGCGTACGGACGCCGACGCGCTCGCGGCTCTCGACCTCCCGAGCCATCGCGCGGACATCGGACCCTTGCTGCAGCGCACGAGCGAGCTCGTACGAGCTCCGCACCGCGGACCCGAGCGACGCGGAGCTGATCTCATCGGAGCTCAGCTCCGTGCCGCCGACCTGAGGCGTGCCAACCTGCGCGGAGCCCTGCTGATCGCCGCCGACCTGCGCGGTGCGGATCTCCGCGAGGCAGACCTGATCGGCGCGGATCTGAGGGATGCCGACCTCCGCGAGGCCGACCTGACCGGCAGCCTGTTCCTCACCCAGATGCAGGTCAACGCCGCTCGAGGCGACGCGCGTACGAAGATCCCCGCAGCGCTCGTCCGACCCGCACAGTGGGCGGGGTAGGGAGGTCGCATGGACGCAGTCGAGGCGCTCAAGGAGATCGGGTTCTGGCTCGAGCGTGAGCTCGCCAAGACCTACAGGGTCGAGGCGTTCCGCAAGGCTGCTGCGGCGATCGACCACCTCTCGCCGGACGAGCTCAAGAGACAGGTCGACGACGGCAGCCTCAAGCGGCTGAAGGGCATCGGCGACCGTACGTTCGGCATCATCGCCGAGGCGGTGGCCGGCGAGGTGCCGGCGTACCTCACGGATCTGCGCGAGCGTGGCGCCACACCGCTTGCCGCAGGCGGCGCGAAGCTGCGGGCCAAGCTGCGCGGCGACCTGCACAGCCACTCCAACTGGTCCGACGGTGGCTCCTCGATCCAGGAGATGGCGCGTGCGGCGGTGTGGCGCGGGCGGGAGTACCAGGTCATGACGGACCACTCGCCGCGCCTCACGATCGCCAACGGGTTGTCCGCCGAACGGCTCGCAGAGCAGCTCGACGTCATCGCGGAGGTCGATGCCGAGCACGACAACCTCCGGCTGCTCAGCGGCATCGAGGTCGACATCCTCGACGACGGCGAGCTGGACCAGACCGACGAGATGCTGGGGCGTCTCGACGTCGTCGTCGCCAGCGTGCACTCCAAGCTCAAGATGGACCGCGACCTGATGACGCGCCGTATGGTCAACGCGATCGCGAACCCGCACACCAACGTCCTCGGTCACTGCACCGGGCGGCTCGTCGCGGGGTCGCGCGGTGGGCGGGACCAGTCCCGGTTCGACCCTGAGATCGTGTTCGCCGCCTGTGAGAAGTTCGATGTCGCCGTGGAGATCAACTCGCGGCCGGAGCGGCGCGACCCTCCCAGCAAACTGATCCAGGTGGCGCTCGACTATGGCTGCCTGTTCGCGATCAACACCGACGCGCACGCGCCGGGACAGCTCGACTTCCTCGACTACGGGGCTGAGCGAGCGTCGGCCAACAAGGTGCCGGCGTCACGCATCGTCACGACGTGGCCGGTCGAGCGCCTGCTCGAGTGGTCCAACGCCAAGCGCTGAGCGTCAGCCCAGGCTGTCGGCGAGCTCCCGGATCTCGTCCGGCGACACTTCTCGCGCGGTGCGACCGGTCACCTCGTCGTACACGTCGATCAGGCCGGCCAGATCCTTCACCATGCGTCGAGYCCGGGCCGGCTCGCTGCCGCAGTCGGCGCGACACTCGCCAGAGGCGGCGACCAGGTGCGCGACGACGAGCGACTTGGCGGCGTACGCCTCGGCGGGCTCGAGCTCAGGCGTCATGACGAACGCGAACACCCGCGAGGCGTTGAGGTGGAAGGTCGTGTGCGCGGCGTCCAGGTCGCCGGTGCTCCGTGGGTAGGCAAGGGCCTCGTCGATCGCCCGGTGCACGTCCGCCGAGTCGCCGGTCCGGTTCAGCCACGCCTCGGCCTCCTCGATCGCACCCACGACGCGGTTTCGCGCGGCCGGCTCGAGCAACGCCATGACGTGACGCGCCTGGGCGAGGCGCAGCCTGGCGCGCAGCTCGGGGGAGTCCTCGGTCGTGCCGAACAGTCGGCCAATCAACGGCACCAGCCGCGGACGGTCGCTGTCGCGCAGCAGGTCGTTCGCCGTACGCGCCTCATGCGCCAACATCGGGTGCGTGCACTCCGGGCGATCGCTCCACTCCTCGCCGGCGAGCAGCGAGACGTACTCCATCACGCACGCCTCACCGTGATCGGCATCGTGGGATCCCGCGGACAGGGTGGGCAGTGCGTCGGGCATGGTCATGGTTGCTCCCCTCGAGTCAGCACCCTGATTCTGCACCCGCGCGCCAAGGAACGCGAGGGTCAGTCCATCAGCAGAGCGGCCAGGGTCCCGCCGAGGTCACGGGCCGCGTCGAGATCGGCGTCGGTGACGTCGCCCATGATCTCGAGAACCTCCGCCGACTGCGTCCACGACAACGCCTGCACGATGCTCTGCACCGAGCGCACGGCGCCCGTCGTGTCGTAGCGGCCGTGCACCCACATCCCGTACGGCTTCTTGCCGCCCGCGCCCTTGCCCGCGGACCCGTCCTCGGCGAGCGATCCGCCCGCCTCGAGGAAGATCGTGTCGAAGAAGTGCTTGAGCGCGCCGCTCATGTAGCCGAAATTTGCCGAGGTCCCGAGCAGGTAGCCGTCGGCAGCCAGTACGTCCGCGGCGTTGGCCTCCAGTGCCGGGCGTACGACGACCTCCACTCCCTCGATCGCGTCGTCCGACGCGCCGGCGACGACGGCGTCGGTGATCCGCTGCAGATTCGGCGTTGGGGAGTGGTGAACGATCAGCAGGCGCGGCATTGGATAAGGCTAGCCAGCGACGTCCCGCCGAGTCCGGGGCCGGACCGTCATTCCAGCGGGAAACTGCGGGTGAATGTTCAACCGTGTCCGGTGCGCATTTGACCCGATGTGCTTACCATCACATATGGAGTTCGAGACAGCTGCTCGGGCCATTCTCGCGAACATCGAGAAGGTCATCGACGGCAAGCCCGAGGCCGCAGAGGCCGCCCTGGTCGTATTTCTCGCTGAAGGACACCTCCTGATCGAGGATGTTCCGGGAGTCGGCAAGACGGTTCTCGCGAAGGCCCTGGGGCGTTCCGTCAGCTGCTCGGTGCGACGCATCCAGTTCACGCCCGACCTGTTGCCGTCCGACATCACGGGCGTGTCGGTCTACAACCAGGCCGACCGCGAGTTCGAGTTCAAGCCCGGAGCCGTCTTCGCCAACATCGTGATCGGCGACGAGATCAACCGCGCCTCGCCCAAGACCCAGTCGGCGCTGCTCGAGGCGATGGAGGAGCGGCAGGTCACGGTCGACGGCACGACATACGTGCTGGCGAGCCCGTTCACGGTCGTCGCGACGCAGAACCCCTACGAGATGGAGGGCACGTACGCCCTGCCCGAGGCCCAGCGCGACCGCTTCATGGCGCGCATCTCGATGGGTTACCCCGACTCGGCCGCTGAGCTCGCGATGCTGCAGGGCCGCGATGCCGAGAACCCGTTCGACGATCTCGAGTCCGTCGCCTCGATCGAGGACGTGCAGGCCATGATCGCCGCGGCCAGGGCGATCTATGTCTCCCCGGCCGTCGAGCAGTACGCCGTCGACATCGCTCAGGCGACGCGTGTCGATGCTGACCTGCGACTGGGCGCCAGCCCGCGAGCCACGCTCCAGCTGGTCCGTGCCGCCAAGGCGCGCGCGGCCGTCCAGGGCCGTGACTTCGTCCTGCCCGACGACATCGACGCACTCGTATCCGTCGTGCTGCCCCACCGATTGATCCCGATGCGCGGCGCGGCGAGCGTCGAGGACGTCGTCGAACGCATCGTCGCCGAGACGCCGGTCCCGGCCGGCGCCGTCCAGCCGAGCTGACCACCATGTCGACCGACAGCTCCGCCGGCCGCCTTCGGCGGGCCGCGAGCTCGGTTGTGCTGACCCGGCGTGGTGTCGGGTTCCTCATCACGGGCGTCATCAGCTTCGTCGCCGCCCCGGTCATGTCCCTGCCGGCTCTCCTCTACGTCACGGGCCTGTTGCTCGCGCTGGTGCTGTTCTCCGCGATCTTCGTCTTCGCCGGCCATTCCCGCGTACGCATCGAGCGCTCGTTCACGCCGCAGATCGTTCCGCCGGGGCAGATGTCCCACGCCACGCTGCGCATCACCAACCTCTCGGTGCTGCCGTGCCTCGAGGCCCGGTGGTCCGACGACCTGCCGCACGGCATCTCCGGTGACGCCTCCGGGATCCTCCCGGCGCTCGGTGGGAGTCATGGCACCGACTCGCGGGTCTCCTTCACGTACGCGTTGCAGGGCCTGCGGCGTGGTCGCCATCCGATCGGGCCGCTGCGGGTCAACGTCCTGGATCCTTTCGGCCTGGTCTTCCGCCGGCACAAGTTCGGCAGCCCCGAGATGTTGACGGTCCTGCCGCGCCGCTACGAGCTGCGGCCCATCGCCCCGCGCGGCACGAGTGAGGACGGCGCGACCCGTCCCGCGCCGCAGCACGTCGGCCTCGGCGAGGACGATGTCATCGCGCGCACCTACCTGCCCGGCGATGCGATGAAGCGACTGCACTGGAAGGCCACGGCTCATCGCGGCGAGCTGATGGTGCGCCAGGAGGAGCAGCAGCTCACGCCGCGCGCTGCTGTCGTCCTTGACTGCGAACCGATCAGCCAGGGCACTGCGAAGGATCGTCAGGGTGAGTGGGAGTACTCGTCCGTCTTCGAGTGGTGCGTCGCCGCAACCTCCTCGATCACCTCACACCTGGTCAAGGCGGGATACGTCGTGGTGCTCCAGTCCAACGGGACCGGGATCGAGCGCTTCATCGCCGACGGCCAGGACACCCTCGAGGACGCCATGGTCGACCTTGCGGTGATCGAGCCCGAGGAGCACGACAACGACCGGCACGTGGCGCCCGAACGTGCCGTGTTCATGGTGCTGGGGCGGGTGAGCGTCGAGCGGGCCCACCACTGGGCCCATCTGATGTCCACGTCTCGTGCCGTGATGGCGCTGGTCGCCGCCAACACATCGGCCGAAGCGCGGGGAGTGCTCGAAGATGCTCGCTGGCGACTCGTGACCTACCACCCCAACGACGACATCAGCGACCTGTGGACCGAGTTCGATGGAGCGCGTACGCATGCTGCGGGCTGAGGCATCGACGCAGCGTGTCACCGCCCGCACGGCGCGGGACACGTGGTTCGACCACATCATCATCGGCGTGGCGTTCGCGCTGCTGCTCTCGGGCTTCCGCAGCGTCATCGCCGGCAACGACTGGTGGATCACGACGATCCTCGTGGCCACGCTGACGGGGCTGGCCTGCGCCGTCCTGCGAGCCGTCGGGCTCCGATGGGTCGCTCCGATCGCGATCGTGGTCGAGCTGCTCGCCCTTGCCTGGATCTTCGTGCCGGACACGTTGATCGGCATCCTCCCGACGTTCGACACGTTCCGCGAGCTGGGCCGCCTGGCGTCGGATGCGCACGAGATCATCATCGAGGAGCAGGCTCCCGTGGCCGCCGCGAAGCCGGTCGTGCTCGTCGTGGCCAGCTCGTTCGGCCTGCTGGTCATCGTCGCCGACGTCCTGCTCGAGCGCCGCCGGGCGGCGTCGGCGATCGGCCTGCTGCTGCTCTCGGTCTTCGTGACGCCGGCGCTGATCTCCGGCGACACGCCGTCCGTGTGGCTCTTCGTCGTCATCGCCGCGCTGTGGCTCGTGATCCTGCGGTCCAGGACTGCCCTGGGCGGCGCTCTTGCCCGCCGGCAGCGCGGCCCCGCCCTGGTCCTCGCCGTCGCAGCGCTCGCCGCGTCGGTCGCGTTCCCCCTCGTGTCGCCCGACGTCAGCGCGGTGGCCACGTCGTGGGGCAAGCCGCCGCCAGCGGTGTTCGGCCGTGGCATCAACCCCATGCTGGAGCTCGGCCAGAACCTGCGCCGCAATGGCACCACGACAGCGCTGACCTATACGACGGGCCTGCCCCAGGCGCCCTACCTCAAGGTCGCGACGCTGCGGGACTTCACCGGCAAGACGTGGAAGCCGGGATCCAGCCAGCAGTTCGACGTCGACGAAGGGGCGGAGGCGGTCGACCCCGACATCAAGGTCGAGAGGGAGTCGACGACCATCACGATCCGTCAGCTGCGCACCACGATGTTGCCCGTGCCCTATCCGATGGAGAAGGTCACGGGGCTCGAGGGGGAGTGGCTGCCGGAGCACTTCGGCCTCACGATGTCCTCGCCCGACGACGACACGCGGGGACAGAAGTACTCGGTCACGAGTCTCGACATCCAGCCGACGGCCACCCAGATGCGGGCCGTGACGACCAACGTCGGCATCGTGCTCAGGCAGGAGACCGAGCTCCCGGACAAGATGCCGTCGATCATCGAGAACACGGCCCGCCGCGTGACCGAGGACTCCACGAACGAGTACGACCAGGTCATCGCACTGCAGGACTACCTCCGCAACGACGGGTCCTTCGCCTACTCCGAGACGGCGCCGGTCGCTGACGGATACGACGGCAACGGCATCCAGGTGATCGCGAAGTTCCTCAAGAAGAAGTCCGGCTACTGCGTGCACTTCTCCTCGGCGATGGCCGTCATGGCCAGGACACTCGGCATTCCGTCGCGCATCGCGGTCGGCTACGCGCCGGGAAACGTCGTCGGCGTCAAGGACGGCCAGAACCAGTACGAGGCGACGTCCGACGACCTGCACGCATGGACCGAGATCTACTTCGAGGGCGTGGGGTGGGTCAGCTTCGAGCCGACTCCGGGTGTCGGGTCGGCCACGTCGTTCGCCGAGCCGGGCTCGCCGTCGTCCAACACCGATGAGGGCCGGTCGCCCGGTGCCAACACCCCGTCCGTGCGCGAAGAGAACAACCCGATCGACAGCACCGCGAGCTCCACCTCGAAGGCGTCGCAGACCGCCCCTCGTACGGCGCTCATCACGTTCGCCGTGCTGATCGTGCTCGTGGGGGTGCCGGCACTCCTGCGGTGGGCGCGTCGCCGCTGGCGGTTCAGCCGGGCCGGCTCGTCGGTCGACCCGTTGTGGCGCGAGCTCGAGGACACCGCGCGCGACTTCGGCCTCCCGTTCTCGCCGACCGACACGCCGCGTGGCTTCGCGACGCGCCTCGGCACGAGGGAGGGCATCGATCGCGAGGCACTCAACCGGCTGCTCAAGCGGGTCGAGCGGGCGCGGTTCGCCCGTACGGCCATCCACGACGGTGACGGCCTCGACGACCTGCGAGCGGTCATCGCGTCGTTCTCGGCAGGAGCTTCACGGCGGGAACGCTGGCGAGCGATCGCGTTGCCCCGGTCCCTCGCGGGCCGCCGGGCGTACGCGCCGAGTGGTCCACTCCCGTCAGCTGCCGCGACGCTCGGGTAGGGGTGCGGTCCCGTTGCCGAACGGGCTGCCGCCCAGTTCCTCGCGCCCGTGTGGCGTCAGCCAGACGTCGGGATCGGGTCCCTTGGGCACGATCCCCGTGGGATTGATGTCGGCGTGGACGAGGTAGTAGTGCTGCTTGATCTGCTCGAAGTCGATCGTCTCGCCGAAGCCGGGTGTCTGGAACAGGTCGCGGGCGTACGCCCACAGGGCCGGCATCTCGGTGAGCTTCTGCCGGTTGCACTTGAAGTGTCCGTGATAGACCGCGTCGAACCGCGCCAGCGTGGTGAACAGGCGTACGTCGGCTTCGGTGATCGTCGCTCCCATGAGGAACCGGCGGGACGTGAGTCGCTCCTCGAGCCAGTCGAGCGCCGTGAACAGCCGGTCGTACGCCTCGTCGTACGTCTCCTGTGAGCCCGCGAACCCACAGCGGTAGACGCCGTTGTTGACCTCGGTGAAGATCCGCTGCATGACCTCGTCCATCTCGTCGCGAAGGTCCTCGGGCCAGAGATCGGGGGCACCCTCGCGGTGGAACTCGGTCCACTCGGTGGCGAAGTCGTGCGTGATCCACGGGAAGTCGTTCGTCACGACATGGCCGGTCGGCACATCGACGATGGCGGGGACCGTGATGCCCCGCGGGTAGCCAGGAAAGCGCTTGAAGTACGCCTGCTGCAGCCGCTCGATCCCCAGCACCGGATCGACGCCGCCAGGATCGAGGTCGAACGTCCAGCTGCGCTCGTCATGGGTCGGCCCGCAGTAGCCGATCGAGATGGCGTCCTCGAGGCCCAGCAGCCGGCGCACGATGATCGACCGATTGGCCCACGGGCACGCGCGAGCGACGATCAAGCGATAGCGCCCAGCCTCGACGGGCCAGCCATCGCGGCCGTCTCGGGTGATCCGGTCGGGGATGTACTTCATGTCCCGTTCGAAGGCCTTGCCGTGCTCGACGTAGGAACCCTTGGCCGTGTCGCTGGTCATGCTGATAAAGTACCCAGCACCATGCGGATCAAGAGCCTGCTCCTTCTCTGCCGCGTCGAGGTCCTCTAGGTCGGACCCCTCGGCGCGGAGTTTGTCACGTACCGGCCGCTCACCAGCCAGACAAACACCCCGAGGATCCCGATGACGACCTACCCCAACACCCCGCAGCAGCCCAGCGGCATGCCGCATCAGCGCTACAAGCCGTTCGTGCCGATCGAGCTGCCCGACCGTACGTGGCCGGGCAAGACCATCACGCAGGCCCCGCGCTGGTGCGCGGTCGACCTCCGCGACGGCAACCAGGCCCTGATCGACCCGATGACCCCCGCTCGCAAGCTGGCGATGTTCCAGCTGCTCGTGAGCATGGGCTACAAGGAGATCGAAGTCGGCTTCCCCAGCGCGAGCCAGACCGACTACGACTTCGTACGCCAACTGATCGAGGGCGACCACATCCCCGACGACGTCGTGATCCAGGTGCTGACGCAGTGCCGAGAGCCCCTGATCGACCGGACCTTCGAGTCACTGGTCGGCGCCAAGCAGGCGATCGTGCACTTCTACAACTCGACCTCCACGTTGCAGCGGCGCGTCGTCTTCGGGCTCGACAAGGACGGCATCACCGACATCGCGACGCAGGGCGCTCGGCTGTGCATGAAGTACGCCGAGATCCACACGCCCGACACCAAGATCTCCTACGAGTACTCGCCGGAGTCCTACACCGGCACCGAGCTCGACTACGCGCTCGAGGTCTGCAGCCGGGTCATCGAGGTCATCGACCCGACGCCCGACTGGCCGCTGATCATCAACCTGCCGGCCACGGTCGAGATGGCCACGCCCAACGTCTACGCCGACTCGATCGAGTGGATGAACCGGCACCTGCCGCGGCGCGACAGCATCGTCTTGTCGCTGCACCCGCACAACGACCGAGGCACCGGCGTCGCCGCGGCCGAGCTGGGCTACATGGCCGGCGCGGACCGCATCGAGGGCTGCCTGTTCGGCAACGGTGAGCGCACCGGCAACGTCTGCCTGGTGACGCTGGGGCTCAACCTGTTCAGCCAGGGCATCGACCCGCAGATCGACTTCCACGACATCGACGCGATCCGTCGCACGGTGGAGTACTGCAACGAGCTGCCGGTGCCGGAGCGTCACCCCTACGGCGGCGACCTGGTCTACACCGCGTTCAGCGGCTCACACCAGGACGCGATCAAGAAGGGCCTGGAGGCGCTGGCCAAGGACGCCGCGGATGCCGGTCGGCCCGTCGACGAGGTCACGTGGGAGGTGCCCTACCTGCCGATCGACCCCAAGGACGTCGGTCGTACGTACGAGGCCGTCATCCGCGTSAACAGCCAGTCGGGCAAGGGYGGCRTCGCCTACATCCTCAAGAACGACCACCAGCTCGACCTGCCGCGCCGGCTGCAGATCGAGTTCAGCCAGGTCGTGCAGCAGCTCACTGAAGGCGAGGCCGGCGAGATCGAGCCGGACGCGATCTGGGCGGCGTTCGAGCGCGAGTACCTCGAGGTCGAGGACCCCTACCTCCTGGAGAGCTACAGCTCGGTGACCGCAACCGACGGCAGTGACCAGCAGGTCGTCGAGCTGCGCGTACGCGGTGAGGTCCAGGAGTTCAAGGGTGCGGGCAACGGCCCCGTCGCCGCATTCGTCGACAGCCTGCGGCAGGCCGGCGCCGACATCAGCCTGCTCGACTACTCCGAGCACGCCCTGGCTCCGCGCACCGAGGGTGCCACGACGCGGGCCGCCGCCTACGTCGAGTGCGACGTCGCCGGCGAGACCGTGTGGGGTGTCGGCATCCACGCCAACATCGTCACGGCGTCGCTGCGGGCGGTCGTCTCGGCCGCCAACCGCGCTGCCGCGCAGACGATCCCGGGCTAGGAAACAGCCGCGTCGCGGCGCTGGTCGATCACGAGAGTGATCAGGGCCAGCGCCGCGAGCCCGGCCACGCCGGCCGAGAACGAGGTGCCAGCCGGCGTCAGGCCCCATTGCTGCGCGGCCATGCCCTCGCCGATGACCGGCAACGAGATCGCGATGTAGGCGACGACGAAGAACGCCGACGTCACGCCCGCGCGCTCGTGCAGATCGACCTTGGCGAGCACGGCGGCCAGCCCCTTGCTGAACGAGAGACCCTGACCGACGCCCGCGGTCACCGCGGCAAGGACGATCAGCGGGACCGACTGTGCCTGCAGGCCCCACACGAGGAGCAGCATGCCGGCGACCAGCAGGGCGCACCCGGCGTTGAGGGCGAGCGTCGTCGGCGCCTTCTTCAGCACGACTTGTGCCACGACGGACGCGCCGAAGACGCTGAACACGACCAGCCCTTCGAAGGCGGGGCTCGGGTCGGCGAGCGCCTGGGCCACGAACCGCGGCGAGACCGCGACGAACAGGCCCATCACGGCGAACCCTGCGAAGCTCGCGATGCCGGCGCCGATGAAGGTCGTACGGACTCTGGCCGGCACGGCGAGGCGCTGAAAGGCCGGGCGGGATCCGGGCACCACGTCGACGGTCTCGGCGACGCCCCACACCAGCGCGACGGCCACGAGCGACAGCACGAGATGCACGATGAAGGCCAGGTGCACGTCCCACGGCAGCCAGTCGACGAGGGCGCCCGCGACGAGGGGCCCGAGGCCGAGCCCGCCGATGTTCGCCGCGGTCGCGATCAGGGCTGCGCGCGACCGCCACGCTGTCGGGGCAGCCTCGACCACAGCCGCGGTCGCCGTGCCAACGAAGATGCCGGCGGAGAGGCCCGACAGGACACGACCGACGAGCAGCGTGCCGGTGTTCTCGGCGATCAGGAAGACGACGTCGCTGGTGATGGCCGCTGCGAGGCCGGCGAGCAGGAGCGGGCGGCGGCCCAGCGTGTCGGACCACCGGCCGAACGCGAGCAGCGCCGCGAGGACCCCGAAGGCGTACATCGCGAAGATCACCGTCGACATCGTGATCGAGAAGCCGAATCGCTCCTGGTAGATGACGTACATCGGGGTGGGCAGCGTCGTGCCCATCATCGTGACTGCGAACGTGAAAGCGAGGGCCGCGAACGCGCGCCCGCCGCTGAGGGATGCCATGACCGAAGTCAACCAGCAGGGTCGGCCGCGGCTTCCCGACGTAACACGGATCACTGCACCGGCCGGTACAGTAAATGCTCCTCGTTCGCGATACGCTCGAGGGGACGTCGACCACCATCGGCGCATGTCGTACCGCGGGTGAGATCCACCCCGGTCATGAGGAGGATTCGTGGCGCGCATCATCAACCAGGTCGCGGTGTTCGGACTCGGCAAGGTCGGCGAGCTCGTCGCCGTCATGCTGGGGGAGTCGGGGTTCAAGGTCGTCGGCTACGACTCAGCCCCCCGTGACGACCTCGGCTTCGAGGTCAAGCCCCTTGACGTCCAGGACACCGCCGGGCTGCGCGAATCGCTGCGCGGCGTCGACGCGGTTGTCTCGTGCCTGCCCTATCACCTCAACATCGACGTGGCCGAGGCTGCGTACGACGCCGGCACGCACTACTTCGACCTGACCGAGGACGTCCCGACGACGAACCGCGTCATCGAGCTCGCGTCGGAGCGCCCGGGTGCGGCATTCGCTCCGCAGTGCGGCCTGGCTCCCGGGCTGATCGGCATCATCGGTGCCTCGATCGCCAAGACCTTCGACGAGATCCGTTCGATCGAGCTCAAAGTCGGCGCGCTGCCGCAGAACCCGACGGGTCTGCTCGGCTACGCCATCAACTGGTCGCCGGAGGGCGTCGTCAACGAGTACCTCAACGACTGCGAGGTGCTCCGTTCCGGCAACCGCCAGATGGTGCCGGCGATGACCGAGAAGGAGCGGGTCTTCATCGGCGGCATCGAGCTCGAGGCCGCGCTGACGTCCGGCGGGCTCGGCACGATGTGTGAGACGTACGAGGGCCGCGTGCACCGCCTCGACTACAAGACGCTGCGCTATCCCGGCCACTTCGACCAGATGCACTTCCTGTTCGACGAGCTCAACCTGCGCGAGCAGCGCGAGCTGGTCGGCAAGATGCTGGTCGACTCCAAGCCACCCGTCAGCGACGACGTCGTGTTCATCCACGCCGCGGTCGAAGGCGTCAAGGACGGTCACCCGTTCCGCGAGAACCACGTGCGCGCCTACAAGCCGCTCAACATCTCCGGCCGCATGTGGCGCGCGATCTCGTGGACCACCGCGGCCTCTGCCGTGAGCGTCGTCGAGCTCGTAGCCAATGGCACGCTGCCACACACTGGATTCATCAAGCAGGAAGACATCACGCTCGAGCAGCTGTTCTCGACACAGGCCGGGCGCCACTTCGCCGAGCAGGGAGAGGTCTGACATGACCGACATCGCCATTCGTACGCAGGACATCCTCGACCGCCTTGGTGCGGGCAACCCGTTCGTCGCTGACGGCGACCTGGTCTGCCGGTCGCCGATCGACGGCGCCGAGATCGGCCGGCTCCGCTCGCACACCGCCGACGAGGCCGCCGACGTCATCGGCCGCGCGCAGTCGGCGTTCGAGCAGTGGCGCAGCGTGCCCGCGCCCGTACGTGGACAGTTCGTCCGCGAGCTCGGTGAGCTGCTGCGTGAGCACAAGGACGATCTCGGCGCCCTCGTCTCGATCGAGGCCGGCAAGATCGTCTCGGAGGGCCTCGGTGAGGTCCAGGAGATGATCGACATCTGCGACCTGGCCGTCGGCCTGTCGCGCCAGCTGCACGGCCTGACGATCGCCACCGAGCGTCCGGGCCACCGCATGATGGAGCAGTGGCACCCGCTGGGTGTCGTCGGTGTCATCTCGGCGTTCAACTTCCCGGTCGCGGTCTGGTCCTGGAACGCCGCGCTCGCATTCGTCTGCGGCGACGCGGTCGTGTGGAAGCCATCGGAGAAGACGCTCCTGACGGCGCTCGGCTGCCAGGCGCTGGCTGCTGAGGCCGCTCGTCGTGCCGGTGTGCCCGAGGGGCTGTCGGCGGTGCTGCTGGGCGACTACCGGATCGGCGAGGTCCTGGTCGACGACCCGCGCGTCCCGCTGGTGTCGGCGACCGGCTCGACCCGCATGGGCAAGCAGGTCGCCCCGCGGGTCGCGGCCCGTCTCGGACGTACGCTCCTGGAGCTCGGCGGCAACAACGCCGCGATCGTGGCGCCGTCGGCCGACCTCGACCTCGCGGTGCGCGGCATCGTGTTCTCCGCCGTCGGCACGGCCGGTCAGCGCTGCACCTCGCTGCGGCGCATCATCGTGCACGAGTCGATCAAGGATGATCTCGTGGCACGCCTCAAGGCCGCATACGAGACGCTGCCGATCGGCTCCCCGCTCGAGGCTTCGACGTTGGTGGGACCGCTCGTCGACAAGCCGGCGTTCGACGCGTTCGGCGCCGCCGTCGAGCAGGCCAAGGCCGATGGTGGCGACCTCGTCACCGGCGGCACGGCTGCCGACGTCGAGGGTGACGGTCACTACGTCCACCCGGCGATCATCGACATGCCCAAGCAGACCGAGATCGTCAAGACCGAGACGTTCGCACCGCTGCTCTACGTCCTGACCTACACCGACTTCGACGACGCCCTGACGATGCACAACGAGGTCGCCCAGGGCCTGTCATCGTCGATCTTCACGCTCGACGTGCGCGAGGCCGAGACGTTCGTGTCAGTCGTCGGCTCGGACTGCGGCATCGCCAACGTCAACATCGGCCCCTCGGGCGCCGAGATCGGTGGAGCGTTCGGCGGCGAGAAGGAGACCGGCGGCGGCCGCGAATCGGGCTCCGACGCCTGGCGTGCGTACATGCGCCGGTCGACCAACACGGTCAACTACTCCACCGAGCTCCCGCTGGCACAGGGCGTCGAGTTCGTCTAGGCCCAGATCGCCGGGGCCACCTGATCGCGTGGCTCCGGCGGCAGGCGCTCGGCCACGCCGTCGGCGAACCGCCGCGCGGTCCAGGCAGCTGCCGCCGCGTCGAGGACGTCGTCGGGTGCCGCTCCGCGCACGCGCGGCATCGGCACGACCAGGCCTTCCTGCTCCAGGAGCCGACGGCGGATGGCGGCGCCTGCGGGCGTCCGCTTGGGCTCCAGCACCACGGCGCCGTTCATCGTGGCGAAGCACACCTCGGGATGCACCTCGACGACCGGCACGGCAGGACCCGTCGCCAGCCAGTCGTGCACGTCGGCGATCTTGGGCAGGATGCTGAACGCCTGCCGGCTGAGGCCCTTGCCGAACGCAGCCCGGTTGGCGGCGTTGGCCTCGGCGTACGTCTCGGCACGCAGCGCGCTCAGCGCCGGTGAGCTGAAGACGGTCGACGTCCGGCCGGGCAGGCGCCTGCGCGCGTACGCCTCTGGGGCCCGGTCGCCGTCGGACGACAAGGCGATGGGTGTGTCGATCGCGACCACCTCGATCGTGAAGCGGCTCATCGCCTGACGAACCAGTTGTTCGATGTCGAGGGCGACGAACGTCGTGACGTCTTCGCCCCACGCGACGCCGACCCAGCCGACGGGGCATCCGTCCACGCCCAGCACCGTCATGCGTCGATCCTTGCACTGGCAACTGTCAGTGCCACACGGGAGAGTGGGGCCATGGCGAAAGAAATCCAGGTGACGTTCGACTGCGCCGACCCGGCTGCGCTGGCCGAGTTCTGGGCCGAAGTGCTCGGCTACCGGGTCGAGGCGCCGCCCGAGGGGTACGAGACCTGGCCCGACGCCCTCAAGGCGTTCGGCGTGCCCGAGGACCAGTGGAACTCCAGGTCTGCGATCAGACCCGTCGACGGCGACGGCCCCCGGGTGTTCTTCCAGCGTGTGCCCGAGGGCAAGACGGTCAAGAACCGCGTCCACCTCGACGTACGCGTGGCGCCCGGCAAGACCGGCGACGAGCGGATGGAGCTGTTCGAGGCCGAGGCGACCAGGCTCGAGGCGCTCGGCGCCACACGCGCCTACCGGGTCGATCCCGCTCCGCCGATGGAGCTCGGCTTCATCACGATGCAGGACCCCGAGGGCAATGAGTTCTGCCTCGACTAGCGTGTGCGGTTCTCCTTGCGCCACATGAGCTTGAGGCCCGACCAGTCGGTGTCGATCGCCGCGACCTTGACATCGACCATGCCGAGCTCGAGCGCGCCGTCCCGAATCGCGTTCTCGGTCACGTCGCTGACGTGACCGGCAGCCTTTCGCGGCCACGCGATCCACAGCGAGCCGGCGGGGAAGATCCACTCGCCCCATGACGCGAGGCCGTCGAGCTCGGCCTCCGAGCGTACGAACACCAGCGCAACGTCGGTCGGGCCGCTCGGCACCTGCTCGACGTCCTCGAGGGGCTCGGCGAACTCCCAGTCAGCGTCCGCGCCGATGACCACGAGCCGGAGGCCCGGCTTGATGCCGAGCTTCTTGAGCTGTGGAGTGCCGGAGTAGCCAGAGTCCTGCGCCATGAGCCTGAGAGTAGCGGTGGCTCTGGACGGACCCGTCGCGATGCCCTACGTTGAGTGCGGAGTGACGCAGGTCACATCGTGGGCAATCGGGGGGTTGCGATTCATGTTTCGACGTCTAGGTCTTGCTGCAGTCGCTCTGGTCGTGATTCCGACCGTCATCTGGCAACCGGGGGCAGGTGCCGCCGCCGCTTCCTACGTCGCGCTCGGTGACTCGTACTCATCCGGGGTCGGCACCCGCACCTACATCAGCGACGGCACCAGCTGCCAGCGGTCGGTCTACGCCTATCCGTCCCTGATCGCCTCCGCGAAGGGCTACGCCCTCAACTTCCGGGCGTGCTCGGGCGCGAAGGTCTCCGATGTCACGAGCGGGCAGCTGAGCGCGCTGTCGACCAGCACGAAGTACGTCACGATCTCGGTCGGCGGCAACGATGCCGGGTTCGCCGACGTCCTCACCGAGTGCGCGCTGCCCGCCTGGGCCAGCAACTGCGCCGGCAGGGTGACGACGGCGCAGAACTACATCAAGAACACGCTGCCGGGCTCGCTGTCGACGCTGTACGCGAGCATCAAGGCCAAGGCGCCCAACGCCAAGGTCGTGGCGGTCGGCTATCCGCGAATCTTCAACGGCGAGGACTGCAACGCGCTGACCTGGTTCTCACCCGACGACGAGTCGCGGCTCAATGCGACCGCCGACCTGATCAACTCCAAGATCTCCGCGGCGGCCACCGCGAAGGGGTTCACCTTCGTGAGTCCGGTGACCGCCTTCATCGGTCATGCCGTCTGCGACAGCCCTGAATGGCTCAACGGCTTGTCCAACCCGGTCACGGAGTCGTACCACCCCAACAAGCTCGGTCACTCCGGCGGTTACACGCCGTTGGTCGGTGCCAAGCTGATCGGGGCTGCGGTCGCCGTCAACGCGGCGGTCACCGCCCGGGCAGTCGCCTCGACCGACGAGCTCGCCGCGCAACAACGTACGTATGCGGCGAAGGACGCCACGATCCGTCCCGAGCGGTTCGTCGTCCCGAACCTCCACACGCCGGACGTACGCGCGGCCGCCAAGCGGGCGGGTGTCGATCTGACCAGTCGGGCCAGCATCGACCGGGTGGATCGTCAGTACGCGGAGGCTCAGGCGAAGGCCCACCCGCTGTCGTAGGACGCCGGTGTGGCGGGAGTGTTACCCGGCCGTTCGTCACACCCACACGGCACAATGGAGAGGTGAGCCTCTACCGTGACGCCGGCATCGTGCTGCGCGTCCACAAGCTCGGCGAAGCCGACCGCATCATCACGCTGCTGACGCGTGACCGCGGCATCGTGCGCGCCGCGGCCAAGGGCATCCGCAAGACGACGTCACGCTTCGGTGGCCGGCTCGAGCCGTTCATGCACGTCGACCTCCAGCTCGCCGAGGGCCGCTCGCTCGACATCATCACGCAGGTCGAGACGATCAACGCGTTCGCCAAGGATCTCGGCGGCGACTACGCGGCATACACCGCCGGCACCGCGATGCTCGAGACCGCCGAGCGGCTCGTGCAGGAGGACGGCGAGCCCGCCGTGCCGCAGCTCCAGCTGCTCGTCGGGGCGCTCCGGGCGCTCACCGAGGGCCGGATGACGCCGAGCCTGATCCTCGACTCCTACCAGCTGCGCGCGCTGTCGATCGCCGGATATGCGCCCACGTTCGACACCTGCGCCCGGTGTGCCGCCGAGGGGCCCCACCGCAACTTCCACGCTGCGTCGGGCGGCATGCTGTGCGACGACTGCCGCGTGGCCGGCTCCGCCGCGCCCTCGCCGTTCACCGTCACGCTGCTGGCGGGCCTGTTGAGCGGCGACTGGCCCACCGTCGGCACGTCGGACGACCGGTCGCGACGCGAGGCCAGCAGCATCGTCAGCGCCTACCTCTCGTGGCACCTCGAGCGCGGTCTGCGCTCCCTGAGCCACGTGGACCGGTAGCCGTGAAGCGTTCCGTACGTCAGCCGGTTCCGCACGCCTCCGGGGCGAAACCGCCGTCGATTCCCCTGGCCCAGGTTCCACGCCATGTCGCGATCGTCATGGACGGCAACGGCCGCTGGGCCAAGCAGCGGGGCCTGCCCCGCACCGCCGGCCACGAGAAGGGCGAGGCGGCGCTGTTCGACGTCGTCGAAGGCGCCATCGAGATCGGCGTCAAGGCCGTCTCGGCCTATGCGTTCTCGACCGAGAACTGGAAGCGCTCGCCCGACGAGGTGCGCTTCCTCATGGGCTTCAACCGCGATGTCATCCGTCGCCGGCGCGACGAGATGCACGAGCTCGGCGTCCGCGTGCGCTGGGCCGGCCGCCGCCCACGCCTGTGGCGCAGCGTCATCAAGGAGCTCGAGACCGCCGAGCAGATGACCAAGCACAACGACGTCCTCACCCTCACGATGTGCGTCAACTACGGCGGTCGGGCCGAGATCGCCGACGCCGCGGCCGCACTCGCGCGTGACGTCGCTGCCGGCAGGGTCAACCCCGACAAGGTCAACGAGCGTACGTTCGCCCGCTACCTCGACGAGCCCGACATGGAGGACGTCGACCTGTTCTGGCGCACGTCGGGGGAGCAGCGCACCAGCAACTTCCTGTTGTGGCAGTCCGCGTACGCTGAAATGGTGTTCTCCGACATCGCCTGGCCCGACGTCGACCGCCGTGCGCTCTGGGCGGCGATCGAGGAGTACGCCGCCCGCAACCGTCGTTACGGAAGCGCCTGACGGAGAGCGTCTGGTGTCGCGATCATGAGAGGGATCCTGGCCTGCCTTCTCGGGGCGCTGGTGCTGATGGCCGGGTGCTCGTCCGGCGGTGAAGCTGACCCTGGCCCCAAGGCCTCAGACGTGAAGGCATCCGTCGACGATCTGGCGGCAAAGGTGCTGCCGGCTCTCGCGAAGAAGCTCGACGGGGAGTTCCCGCTGGCCCAAGGCAAGTTCGTCGGATGCGACGGCGGGCGTGACATCAAGCGCTACGTGGCGTCAGGGGAGCTTCAGGCAGAGCTCGCGGACAACGCCAAGGCAGCTGCGAAGATTCGCGCGACGCTGTCCAATGCTGGCGCAGTCGCCACGATCGCGCGGGACTCGACGGTCAAGGGCAAGGTCGGTGACCTGGCGATCGTGGTCGAGCCCAACGTCGTGTCACCCAACTCAGTCGTCGCGATCCGTCCGCTGACGATCGTGAGCGAGTGCCACAGGTTCTCCGAATCGGAGGTCGCCACGATCGCCAAGATCAAGCCGAAGGTCTACGGCGAGCCCGTGACGGGCACCCCCTAGGCCGCTGCACTCGCTCAGTCGCCTGCCGGCTCGCCGTTGTCACTGAAGATCTGGGCCGCGGTGTCGGCGTCGAGGCGCCTCAGCTCGGTCGCCATCTTGTCCGCCGTCTTGGAGACGACGCGCATCCGACGAATCCGGCGCTGGAAGTGGTTCTCCCACTCGGTCTGGAACACCTGCGGGTGCTGATCGTCGTGATCGGGCAACATGCCAGCCGTGATCGCAGAATCGATCGCCTTGAGCGCCGGCACGAGGTTGTCGAGGGACCCTGCGCCTTCCTCCAAGGCGTCGAGCATGCGACGCAGCACGCGCGGGCCGGAGATGCCGGCCGGATCCTTGTCGGCCTGGGACTCGCCTGCCTGGCTCTCCTCGGGATCGTCCGCCTTCTGCCGCTTCTCCCAGTGCAGGTTGGCGCGGATGTCGTCCTCGACGCCGCGCACGCTGCGGACCGCGTCCTGGAACTCCTCGAGGATGCCGTGCACGGCGCGGCGGTACTCGTGGATCGCCTCGGCCAGGGGTGAGCCGTCCAGCATGGCGCGGGCAGTGCCGGGACCGCCGGGCTCGGGTGTCCTGCCGGTGAGCCGGCGGAACAGCGGAACGTACGGCTCGGTGATGTCGGCGTCGAGGCGATGGGCGAGCTGCTGCGGACCGGGCTCGTCGGCGCCCTTTGCCGCGATGACGAGGTCGTGCCGCGCCTGCTCCCAGCGGCTGCGCAGCCGTTGGAGCTCATCGCCCTGCACGTCGTGCAGCACCTTGATCTCCTGCTGCACTGCCTCGGCCAGCTCCTTGAGCATCCCGGCGTCGCGGTGCGCTGTGAACTTGCTGAATCGCACGACGCGTTGCAACGCGAACGCGGTCTCGCCGTGCACGTCCTCGTCGCCGGCCGCCTTGTCGAGCGAGGCCCGCAGGCTGTCGAGCTGGTCGCTCAGGTCGTTGATGTGCTCGAGTGCCTGCGTGAGCTCGGCCGGTTGGGCCGGGATGTGCAGGTCGTCGGGCCCGATGGCGCCGCCGACAGCGACGAACTGTTGGTCAGTCATGATTCCCCCGAATCCGGAGTCCGCGTGTGCGCGAACCAGTGCCGCAGACGCTAGCGGGCGGTGCATTTGCAGGCAAGGACCGACGTCGTGGGTTGCCGCGGTCGCCGTTAGGCTGGCGCATATGCGCATTGCCAGGTTCGCGGGGGACGACGATCCCCGCTTCGGAGTCATCGGGGACGACAACGGTGTCCCCACCATCGCGGTCCTGAACGGCGATCCTCTCTACGCGGGGCTCAACCTCAGCGGCCAGAAGATCCCCCTCGCCGACGTACGTCTGCTGGCCCCGGTGATCCCGCGCAGCAAGGTCGTGTGCGTCGGCAAGAACTACGCCAAGCACGCCGCCGAGATGGGCGGCGAGGTGCCCGAGGAGCCGCTGATCTTCCTCAAGCCCAACACGAGCGTCATCGGGCCGGGCGAGCCGATCTTCTATCCCGACCAGAGCGAGAACGTCCACTTCGAGGGCGAGCTCGCCGTCGTGATCGGCCGGATCTGCCGCGACATCTCCGCAGCGGACGCCGCCAAGGTGATCTTCGGCTACACGATCGGCAACGACGTCACGGCGCGCGACCTGCAGGCCAAGGACGGGCAGTGGGCCCGTGCCAAGGGCTTCGACACGTTCTGCCCGCTCGGACCGTGGATCGAGACCGACTTCGATCCCTCGAAGGTCCAGGTCACGACCCGGCTCGGCGACGACGTCAAGCAGGACGGCAACACGTCCGACATGGTGTTCACCGTCCCCGACATCATCGAGTACGTCTCGTCGTTCATGACGCTCCTGCCCGGTGACGTGATCCTCACCGGTACGCCCGACGGTGTCGGCCCGATGGAGGTCGGCGACGAGGTCAGCGTGACCATCGAAGGCATCGGCACCCTGACGAACAGCGTGGTCTCCCGTGAACAGTGACATGACACGTCCGGTGGTGGCCAGGTTCTGCCCCTCGCCGACCGGCAACCCGCACGTCGGCATGGCGCGCACGGCGCTGTTCAGCTGGGCGTTCGCCCGTCACCACGGCGGCCGGTTCGTCTTCCGCATCGAGGACACCGACACGTCCCGCGACAACGAGGAGTCCTACCAGCTCCTGATCGACGTCATGCGCTGGCTCGGCCTCGACTGGGACGAGGGTCCCGAGGTCGGCGGCCCCAACGGTCCCTACCGCCAGTCCGAGCGCATGGACATCTACGCCGACGTGGCCCAGCAGTTGCTCGACGCGGGCTTCGCCTACAAGGCCTACGACACGGCCGAGGAGCTCGAGGAGCGCCGCAACGCGGCTCGTGCAGCCGGCAAGCCCAGCGGCTACGACGGCCTGCACCGCAACCTCACGCCCGAGCAGATCGCGGCGTACGAGGCCGAGGGCCGAGAGCCCGTGATCCGGTTCAAGATGCCCGAGCGCACCTACACGTTCAATGACCTGGTGCGCGGCGAGATCGCCTTCGACTCGGCCAACGTGCAGGACTACGTCCTCGTACGCGCCAACGGCCAGCCGCTCTACACGCTGACCAACCCGACGGACGACGCCATGATGGGCATCACCCACGTGCTCCGTGGCGAGGACCTGCTGAGCTCGACGCCGCGGCAGATCGCGCTCTACGAGGCATTCGCGGAGATCGGCATCGGCGGTGGGTTCACGCCCGAGTTCGGTCACCTGCCGTTCGTGATGGGGGAGGGCAACCGCAAGCTGTCCAAGCGTGACCCCGAGTCCAACCTGCTCGACTACAAGCCCAAGGGCTTCCTGCCCGAGGGGCTGCTCAACTACATGGCCCTGCTGGGCTGGTCGATCGCCGAGGACCGCGACATCTTCTCGATCCCGGAGATGGTCGAGGCGTTCGAGATCGGCCGGGTCAACCCCAACCCAGCCCGGTTCGACATCAAGAAGTGCGAGGCGATCAACGGATCGCACGTACGCCTGCTGTCCGAGTCCGACCTGCGCGATCGCCTGGTGCCCTACTTCCAGGCCGCCGGCCTGATCGATGCCGAGCCGACAGCCGAGCAGCTCCGGACGCTCGAGGCGGCGACGCCGCTCGTCCACGAGCGCATCACATTGCTGACCGAGGCCGTCGACATGCTGCGGTTCTTGTTCATCGCCGACGCGGACTTCTCGATCGACGAGGCCGACCGCGCGAAGAACCTCGACGAGGGAGGCCTCGGCGTCGTGCGCGCGGCACATGAGGCGCTCTCGGGAGTGACGGACTGGTCGACCGAGTCGATCGAGGAGGCCCTGCGCGGAGCGCTCATCGAGGGCCTCGGACTCAAGCCTCGACTGGCATTCGGGCCCGTACGCGTTGCGGTCACAGGCAGCCGGATCTCGCCGCCGCTGTTCGAGTCGCTCGAGCTGCTCGGACGGGACGTCACGCTGGCGCGGCTCTCGGCCGTCATCGCGTCGTGAAGGGTGGTCCCGGTTTGGGCGCGAGAGGTCCGGTCGGGTAAAGTGTGACCTCGGCTCGGACCCCGTCCGCAGCCATTGGGATATGGTGTAATTGGCAACACAGCGGTTTCTGGTACCGCCATTCTAGGTTCGAGTCCTAGTATCCCAGCGAAACCCTCCGAGCGGCTCCCGAGCATGCTTTGGTAGGGTTTCGTGCGGTCGCAAGACCACCCATGGCCCCGTTGTGTAGCGGCCTAGCACGCCGCCCTCTCAAGGCGGTAGCGCGGGTTCGAATCCCGTCGGGGCTACCATGGAAAAAGGCCCCCTGACCAGCGGAAACGCTGGTCAGGGGGCCTTCCTCATCCAGTGCCACAAGGTGCTCGGGCAACACTCGGGCAACAGCAGGTTGAGCGCGCTCGGTCGTGCGAGCCAGATCCATCGCGTCGGCAACCTCGTCGAGGCGGTTCTCGAACAGATGTCCGTACGTGTCGAGGGTCATCGTCGCCGAGCCGTGGCCGAGCATCTGCTGCACGACCTTGACGTCAGCGCCCGACGCGATCGCCAGTGACGCGGCGGTGTGGCGGAGCTCGTGCGGGTGCAAATCAGGAATGCCGATGGCCTCCGCTGCCACTCGGAAGGGCTTGCGAAACACGCTGACCCGCAGGGCCTCGCCTCCGCGAATGCCCCCGAATACGAGGTCGTCCGGTGCCTTGCCGACGACGTGCCGGGCGAGGCCGTCGAGGAGGAACCGGGGGATCGGCACCTCGCGTCGGCGATGGGACTTCGGTGCGCCCCAGACGAGACCGTGGCCCTGGACCGGAGTGACTGATTCTGCGATGACCGCGCGACGCTTGCTGAGGTCGAGTCGGCGTACTCGTAGTGCGGCCATCTCGCCGAACCGCACGCCTGTGTAGGCGAGGAACAGCACCACAAGGCGATACATCTCGTTGGTGCGCTCGTCCAAGGCCCGGTGCTTGCTGACCTCGACCGGGTAGCCGCAGGCGTACGCCAGGTCGTCGACCTGGGTGTGCGTCAGGTAACGCTTCTCGTGCCTGACCGGCCGTGGCAAGTTGACCTGGGCGGCGACGTTACGGGTGAGTCGACCATCCTTGACCGCCATGTCGAGGATCAGCGACAGGACGCGGTGGATCTTGCGCACCGACGCCGGTGACTGGGTCTTGGACAGGCTGGTCACCCACACCTGTACGTCGGAGTGGGAGACGGCCGAGAGCCGGACGTGGCCCCAGGTCGGCAGGATGTGCTTGCGCACGGCACCCTCGTAGCGGTTGAGCGTCGTGAGCTTGACGTGGTTCTGTCCTTCGAGCCAGGTCTGGGCCCAGTCACCGACGGTCACCCGGGCGAGTGACGGGTCGATGTAGTCCCCGGTGTTCTTGGAGCTCTCGACGCTGGTGAGGAACCTCTCGGCGTCCACCTTGCGGGTGAAGGTCTTGTTTCGCTGGTGTCCAGCAGGCGTGCGGTAGTGCGCGCGCCAGACGGTTCGTCCGTCCCTCGTCCGCTTCTCGATGCTGGCCATGGAATGCCTCCTGCTCTCAGTCTCGGTGCGTCAGCGGGTGGGCATCAAGGCGCGGGGGCCCGCTGTGGATTGTTTGCTCGGTCAGCCAGGCCAGCACGTCGCGGCGCCAGTAGCGAACGGCACGGCCAACGCGGAAGCTGTGTGGGCCGGTGCCCAGGTGTCGCCAGTAGCGCAGGGTCGCCACAGGTGCGCGTACCAGGGCGGCGGCTTCGTCGATGGTCAGCAGTTCGTCACCGGTGTCGACGGCGTGGGTGATGTGCTCTGTCATGGTGTGCTCCTCGGTGAGGTGATTGATAGTCCCGAAGGCCGAGAAGCCGTCGGCGAGCGGCCAGATGACGGCAGATTTCTCGCCGCTGGGGGATTTCGCCCAGATCGACGCAGGCAACTCCGGACCATCGGAGACAATCTGACTCATCGATTTGCCTGCGATGCGTACGCAAATAGTCCTACTGTCAGGAAGTCACGAGGGAGCTGGCATTCACGGAAGCCGCGTGGACATCCATCGAGGGAGAGCTGCACTCCGGTGCGGTTTCGCTGGATCGACATCGCGAGCAACGGCAAAGGGAGTCCGTGGCGCGCCGAGGTGAATGGGTCGGGGGGCCCGCAGCCTACGTGGCATAACGAGAGGGAGACTCGGGATGCATCGTCAATTCACAAAACTACGACTGACGGGAGCCGCGATGTTCGCGGCGATCGCTGTCACCGCGTTGCTCGCCGCCACGCCGGCCGAGGCCGCGCCGAAGCCGCCGCCGGCACCCAACTGCGGGACCACCGTCATCAAGGACAACGGCTCGCCATGGATGTGCACATTCGTCGACACCTTCGACGGCAACAGACTGGACACGAGCAAGTGGATCGTGCAACAGACGTCCACGAGCGGCTATCAGAACGGTGGGGAGTGCTTCGTCAACAGCCCCAACAACGTGTCGGTGTCCGCGGGCTCGCTCTACCTCACCGCCCGGCGGGAGGCCAGCAGCTTCCAGTGCCAGTCGCCCGGCGGCAACTACCAGACGCAGTACACCAGCGGCATGGTCAGCACGTATGGCCGGTTCGCCCAGGCGTACGGCAGGTTCGAGATCCGGGCGAAGTTCCCCGCGGCACAGGTCGCCGGACTGCAGAGCGCGCTCTGGCTGTGGCCGGTCGACCCGTACAAGTACGGCGCCTGGCCCGGCTCGGGGGAGATCGACATCGCCGAGTTCTACTCGCAATACCCGGACCGGGTCATCCCCTACCTGCATTACAACTCGACCGCAGACGACACGACCGTGACGAACAACTACTGCATGATCACCGACGTCTCGGCCTTCCATTCCTACGTCGCGGAGTGGACGCCGACTGCGATCACGATCTCGTACGACGGGCAGACCTGCATGTCGCACACGCTGAGCGACGGCTCGAAGCCGTTCGACCAGCCGTTCATGGTGGCGCTGACGCAGGCACTGGGGCAGGGCACGAACGCGATGACCGACTCGACGCCGTTCCCGGCGACCACCGCGGTCGACTACGTGCGCGTCTGGAAGTGACCGTCAGAACTCGGGGAGCCGTGGAACGTACGGCTCCCCGAGCCTGGCAATCTCGTCCACTGGGAGCCGTGGGGCTCCTGTCACGCGTCCTCCACTGACGCGCCCGCACACCACGGTCGTCCCGCGCCCGGGCGATGCAGCATCATTCGCCGCTGGCGGGCGCATCGGTGACCAGAACATCGACGTAAGAGACCGCAGGAGTTAGCCGTTCGTGCCCGGCCCTGAGATGTGGTCTGACCACGCCTTCTCGGCCTCCTCCAGAGTCATCTCCTGGACACGGGAGTCTGGGATCTTGACCACGTAGAGCAGGGCGTCGGTCAACCACTTCGGGACAGGTTCGGGCTTGTCTGGCTCTGGTGTCGCCGTTAGGTCACGGGCCTGCTTGGCGAAGAGCTGCAGAACCTCCGAGAGTGCCTTGGTCTTGGGCGAGGAGCCGGCGTCGGCTACGCGCTGCCTAATCTCTGCGTAGACCTCGCTGTCCTTGCGGTACCCGACCGCCCATACCTCCGCCACTTCAATTAGGTAGTCGCCGGCCTCGTCCTGCTCGATGCGCCACACCACGCGCCAGTCACGGTCGCCGACGGTGATCTTGCGGTAGCCGATTAGTCCGCCCAGCAGAGGGTCGCCGGCGTTGGGGTCGCGCTCAATCTGGATCATCTTCTTCAGAGCCCAGCGCACGATCTGCGGGTCAGCCTTGAACAGTTGTTGCAGGTCCTCGACCGCATCGTCGGTCAGGCGCACGACGCACCCTGGGACATCAGGGTGCTTCTGCTTCTCAGCCATGCACTACTGCCAGCCCGAGACCGGGTGGTCGTGGTGGGTCACTCGCGGCCGGCGGCGATGTCCGCGTCGAGCTCGGCCTCGAGTTCGGACCGGTCGAGCCCGAAGGCGGCGATGGCGTCGTTCAGGGCGATGCGGTTGCCGGTATCGGTGAGCTCGCGCGCCAGCACGAGGGCGGCGGCGGCCAGGTCGGCCCGGACACGATGGAGCTCATCGAAGTGCTCCACGGAGATGACCGCAGCGACCGCTCGGCCGTGGCGCTCGACGATAATGTCCTCACCGCGTTCGGCGTCCTTGACCAGGCCCGCGACGCCGCGGCCGGTGGCTGCGGTGACGGACAGGGTCCGCTCGGGGTGCACGTCAGCGAAGATGGTCATGCCAGAACTGTACAGAAAACTGTCCAGAAAACAAGGATTAAAGGTACGCAACCTCACGCGCGTGCGCTGAGTCACGGCCCTTCGGAGACGGGCGCGAGGCAGCGCCTGACCGCCGCCAGTTGGCCAGGAAAGCGAGTTTTCCGAGCGCCAACGCCCCGACAGGCCGTTGTCATCGCTGGCATTCTCGCCGGGCGACGTGTCAACGACGTCCTCTAGGGCATCCGTACAGGTTTTCTCGTTTCGCTGACGCTGGTGTGAGGGGCGGAATAGTCTTTCCGGAAGAGAAGCGGCCCTTGGGTCTTTTAAGGAGTAGGTGCACATCGTGTTCAAGCGTCTAGTAGCCGCAGCATTTGTGACGGTCCTGACGGTCGTGGGAGTCGCGCCCGCGGCAACCGCTGCCCCCGGCGACCACGGCAACAATGGTGGCGGCGCATCGCAGCTCCGCATCGATTGGGACTGAGCAGCAACTGATCGGTCCCAGGGCACTCACCACGGTGGGTGCCCTTTGGCATGCCCGTGCGCAGCGCTCCGGCTCAGCGGGCAGCTTGGTGCCCGGCGGAGTTTGCCGGAGTCGCTGGTGTGAACCGGAACGGGGCTCCCGCGACTATCCCAAATCGGGCCCAAGATCAGATCGATTTAGACGCAGCAATACACCTAGTGGGAGGCATCCTCGGTTCGGAGATGACTCAACTGATGTCGGTCGATGGGGGCTGGCAGGTAGTGGTAACCGTCCCTCTAGCAGCTGGGTCGCGCTTCGAACTCGTGTTGGCAGCCTTCCACTTCTGGAGTGGCGCTCCCCGCAATGCCACGTGCGGCGCCCATCAACTTCCAGTCGAGTCCGTGCAGATTGATGGAGTCGCGGTTGTCTACCGACGAGACATGGAAGAACTGCACTGACGGAGAGTGGCTGTCGGTCAAGGTCGCATGTGTCCACCCAGGCGGATTCCGGGCACTGGGATCTTGCGTCTTTACGTCGCTTCAGCCGTCGGTTGCTCGGACCCGAAGCCGTACGACCTCTAGATGGACTTTTCGGATCTTTCGGCTGGTTCGTTGTTGAGTCGTGCAGAAACGATCGCCCCGCAGTAACCCTCGGGGGGGAGGTCACTGCGGGGCGGCCGTGTCGAGAATAGGGCGCTAGACCTTCGCCCGTGAACGAACGCCCCAAAAGGTGATCCATCACACACCGCGCTAACCGGCGGCGGCCTCGCTTGGGACCAGTTTCGTTTGGCGCGTCGAGATTCCAACGCTTGTACGACGCCCCCGGGAGACAAAACCCTGGACTCCCGGCCGTGGCCATCTCAACCGGGGGCGTCGCTGCGAGCCTAAGCCGACTGTCAAGAACCAACCCGTCCGCGAAATGTTCCCGGCCCGCGACAGCCGGCGCCTGACGCGGTCGCCGGATGCGTCCAAGGGCGCGGTCCCAGTCCACGACGCGAACCTGTTCCGGTCGGCGAAGCGGGTGACGTCGCCGACCTCGGTCAGAACCCGATGCCCGGTTCGCTCCTTGGCGGCTTGGTGTATCGGATGGCGGCCCCGTCGTTGCGCTTGCGGTTGACACGGTCCTCGTCGGTGACGAGTCGGGTGATGCGGGAGTCGAGCGCGGCGGTGGCGTGGTCGTCGGGCAGTGGTCCTTGGCGTATGGCGGTCTGGAGGAGGCGGCGGACGTCGTGGCCTTGTTGAACCAGATCGGCGAGTCGTTCGGCGAGGTAGGGCGTGTGGTTGTCGCGCCGTCCGACGACCTCGGTGAGGGGCTGGAGCCAATTTGCACCTTGCTGGTCGAGGTGCTGATTGACGCGTTGGTCGAGCCATTGTTGGTGTTCGCGGGCGGCGAAGTCGGCTTGTCGCGGACCAGTCGGGCGTCGGTCGCTGTCGGGTATGCCGTGGGCGGCACGCCACACCGCTACATCGCTCGCGAGACCGGAGGGGAGCGTGGCTATCGGTGCCATCCACTCGAGCCTTCCGTCCTCTGCTGACTCCCGTACATCCTTCGCGAGGTCGCTGACACGCTGGGCGCGTTCGGCCAGATAGGGACCCCAGGTCGGGTCGTTGATGAGCCGGGCGGGGACGGCGGGTAGCCAGGGGAGCGGACCGCCATCGGTGGGGGCGAGGGTATGGAGTCGCCAGCCGAGCACCAGCGCTGCGTCGTCGGCGTCGTCCAGTGGGCGGTAGGTGACGGCGGTGGTGAGGGTCTCGTGAGCGTCTGTTCCGCTTGATTCGATCAGCAGCAGTCGCACTGACAGTGACGCCCACCCGGGGACATCTGTGAGGCCAGGCAGCAGCGTCTCGGCCCGTTGCGCGACCTGGTGAACGCGATCGGATCCGATGAGGTCCTCGGCGGCGGCGAGCATTGCGTCGGCGTACCTGGTGGTCGCGTCGTGCAGCCGTGCCGCAGGGGAGGCTGTTTCGCGTGCCGTGGTGGTGGCGGAGACAGCGGCGCCGTCGTGGGCGATGATCGCCTCGAGTGTCTCGGTCGCAGTGGCCGGCACACGAGCTTCGGGTCGCAGCATCTGATGGAGATCACCGTCTCCGGTGACGGCCATGTGGACATGGTTGGCGTGGCGTCCGCGGGTCATCATCGTGTAGAGCATCTGGCGGGATTCGGCGCCGGTGATGATGCCGTGCATGGTGTCGGCGGTGAGCCCTTGGGCGGTGTGGACGGTCGAGGCGTAGCCGAGCTCGACGTGCTCAGAAACGTACGACGCGGGCAGCGTGACGTGGAGGGCGGAGCTCGCGTGGCGGGCAGTGACTGCCCCGTTGCGGACTTCGGTGATGGTCCAGCGGTCGCCGTTCTTGACCCAGTCCGTGGGACTGATCGCGAGCCTACGGTCGTTGCGCCGGGTGAGGATCGTGTCCCCAACGGAGGCTCGGTTGCTGTCGGCCAGCTCGACCTCGTCCTGCGGGGCTGCGTTGTTGAGTCGTGCTGTTTGGGCACGTTGGTTCAGCTCGGAGACGAGGTCGCGGGTGGGAGCGAGCATCAGCGAATCCAGTCCGGCAGCACGATCGTCCGACCAGGCTGCGAATACGGCCTCGGTGGTGCTGGTGGTGTCGCCGATGTGGACGCGGTCCTGGTCGAAGTAGTACCCGAGCGCTGCCGGGTCGCCGTCGCGCAGGGCCAGGGATGCGGCGGCTTCTGCCGGGTCGGTGAACCGCGTCAGCTCGTCCAGGCGGACCGCGCCGTGGCTGGTGGCGATGTCGCGTAACACGCCGCCGGCGCCGATGGAGGAGAGTTGTCGGTCGTCACCGATGAGCCGCACCGACGCACCGGTGCCGAGCGCGTGGACGATGACGCGTGCCAAGGTCAAGGTGTCGGCCATACCCGCCTCGTCGATGATTACCAGGGTGTCGGGGCCCATGGATAGCGACAGGGGAGAGGGGTGGCCGGTGTCGAGGTCGTGGGCGAGCTTGGCGAGGGTGTCCGACGCGATGCCGGCCTCGGCCTGAAGCGCGGACGCCGCCGCAGCCGATGGAGCGAGGCCTACGACGTGGCCGCAGGCGACGGCCCACGCGTTGGCGAGCGTTCGCATGGCGGTGGTCTTGCCGGAGCCCGCAGCGGCGATGGCGACCTGCACGCGGCGCCCGCTGCTCGCCAGGTTTCGTACCAGTTCTGCCTGTCCAGGGTTGAGGGTGACGCCGTTCGCAGCGCTCTCGAGCAGGGCCGTGGAGACCACTTCGGCGGCGATGGTTCGGCCGCCTCCGCGACCGGCCGCGGCCGTGATCTGTTGCTCGGCGTCGAGAATTCTTTGGCTGGTGAACAGGTCACGGCCGGCGTGCCGGTAGACGCTGGATCTGTCCGCGCGTCGAAGCTTCTCGGGGTCCGTGATCGGGTCGAGGTCGGGCGTCAGGTCGACCGACAAGCGGCCCAGGACGTCGTCGATCACCCACTCCACCACGGCATCGAGGTGACGGGCTTCGATGTCGGTGCCGCGCACCTGCCGCTGCGCTTCGGCGCGCACATGGGTGGGCTTCCAGGTCGCTCGGTGCGCTTCCAGCTCGGCGACCACACGCGAGGCGATCGCAGGCACCCAGGCCGTCGACACAACTGCCCGATCAGTGACGACCGGGTTGAGGGCAGTGGTGACCATGTCGTCGACTGCGGTCTGTGATCCGAGGATGTCGGCGGCCTCGGTCCGCCATGTGGCCCGCTGCTCGGCCAGCGAGCGTGGCTCGTGCTTGGCAGCCCTCGTCTCGAGGTTCGCCTGCTGCGCCAAGGCAATCGCCTCGGTAGGGGCCGGGGGACGCCCGTGCGTCTGCTGGAAGTCGGCAGCCAGTTCCCTACGGCGTACGTCGATGTCGCGGCGGCGCTTCGACCATTGCTGGTTCAGGGACGGGGCGACGCCGATGATCTCCCGCACCGGCCGTTTCTCGCGATCGTTGCTGGGTCGTTCGTCAAACCGGACTCCGAGCGCCTCGGACAGGTGGCGCTCGAGCGCGGTGTTGTACGTCTCAGACGCCGCGACCGCCGACTCATAGAGCACGCGCCCGTAGATGGCGAGCCAATTGCCGCCGCGGGTTTGGACCTTGTTCGCCACTGCCACGTGGGTGTGGAGGTCGGGGTCGCCAGCCCGGGAATCGCGATGCGTGAACGCCGCCGCGATCAACCCACGTGTCTCGACCTGCCGCGCGCCGTCCAGGCCCTCGCGGGTAAACAACGCCTCCCGCTCGATGAATCTCAACGCATCGGACACCGCTGCCTGGTGCGCTCGTTCGATCACCACGGCCACCTCACGAGGAGCAACAGCCCATAGCGTCGAAACCGACTTGACGGGAGAGAACGTCAGGTCGAATCCAGCCACAGCGGTACGCGGTGGGCGGGAGTACCGCTTCACTGCTGCGTCCAGCTCGCGGGGGTTGGCCGGCTCTCGACCGTGCTCCTCCACGAAGAACTCTCTAGCAACTTCAGTGCGAGCGCGGGCACGAATGTCTGGCGAAGCCGTCGGGGTGAGCTCGTCCCCGGCGCTCAGGGACCGCGTCCGAAGCCCCACCTCGGCCCGAAAATCCTCAGCGAGCTGGTTGTCATACAGCCGGTACGGCCTGCCCAACCGCTCGCCCGACACCGGGTCGAGACCATTGCCGAGCAGCTGAACCATCTGATCGGCCGTCACGACGTCGCCCGCCTCGATGCCGTCGATCCCAGCCAACCCTGAGCCCATCCAGACGCCCGGGGATTCGCCCTTCGCCGAGTAGTAGTCCGCCAGTGTGGCGTGACCCTTCTCGGTCGAATCCATCGCGGCGACCTGTCGGGTCAAGTACTCGTACCCAGAGCCCGCCGAAAGCTTGTGCAACGTCATGGTCACGGTCCCCAAGGCCGAGAAATCAGCGCGAGTGGCCACTTGAGGCATCCTCAATGGAAGAGGTGTGTCGATGTTCGCTTGTTCGGATTCGGGGAGGGAACAATCGCGCCGAGACACCTCAGCACTGACGTGGGCCATGGTCTACATGGCGAACGAAGTTGATTTTGCCGTCTTGAGTGCCGGACGCGAGCTGCGTGCGCACTTCTTCACAGGTTGTTGCTCAGGAGGTCATGTTGGTGTCGGCCCAGGCGGCCTTGGCGCCGCTCTCCCCGATCCGGACCACTTGCACGGTTGTGCCTACCACCGCGATGACGCTCAGAACCGCGAGAGCGATCGGGATCGAACCGTGCACGGATTTGCCTCGTTCACGTCGCTGGACGGCATAGCTGATGGAGGCCACGAGAGCCAAGCCGATCATCCATGGCAGCAGCCCGTCTGCTAGGTGGGTGTGCCTCTTCAGGAGCGGTGAGTGGGCGACGTGCCGTTCAAGTGTCTCCCCGGTCGAGGTAGAGAGGGGCACTAGCGCCAGTCCGATAAGGCTGACGGCTGACGGCAGGGGGCCCGCCCATGTTCGGAATCGTGGCCACAGCGAGGCCATGAGAACAGTCAGCGCGGCAAGGGGGACGAGGACGACGGTCGCATGCACGATCAGCGGATGCAATGGCAGACCATGGAAGTCGTTCGGCATCAGACGTCCTCAGAGTCGGCGGAGTTGGTCAGCGGCATGTAAAGGAACCTAGGGCCGGGTACCTGATTGAAACCTGAACGCCGCGGTTCGTGTGGGTCAAGCCGTTCAGCTCCACAAGCGGATCAACTGAAAGCAGATCAGTGCACACAGCAGGGCGGCACTGAGTAGCAGGTCACGACGCACCCGCCGGCTTGCGCCAAAGCGTCGGCCGTGGTGGTTTCCGGGTCGTCGGCCGCTGGCATTCACGGTTCCACGATGCAGGTGGTGACCTGCACACGACCTGATCGATGAGGAGCCGATCAGAGAGATGTGGACCCTCAGACGCCTTCAGTGATCACGATGCCGTCGGTGACGAAGCGGGCAAGGATGCCGATCAACACGACCGCCACAAGGTCGGCACGCCTGGCCTTCGCCACGACTCCCAACGCAGCTGGACACCCTAGACCGCGTCGAGCTCGTCCTCCGGAAGTTCGGCGTCCCGAACGGGGCCGTGCGCACCCTCGGTGTCGCTGTGCGTGTCAGCGACACACGTGACCAGGGCGGCGAAGATCAGCAGGGCCAGCCCGGTCACGGTCCCGTCACCCCAGCCGAGTCCACCTGCTGCGTGCGACTTGCCGAGCCAGTCGGCCACCGACGCGCCAAGTGGGCGAGTCAGCACGTATGCCGCCCAGAACGCGATGGTGGCGTCGAGCCCGACTCGCCACAAGGCCAACGGCACGAGGATAAGGATTCCGAACAGCACGATCGACCACGCGAACCCGAGACCGATCTCGATGGCGGTCGCGTCCCCAACTGCTGTCCCCAGGCCGAAGGTGAGCAGGACGGCACCCCAGTAGAAGCGTTCGCGACGACTGGTCGTGATCGAGTGGACCGAGAGTGTGCCTTCGCTGGCTTTCCACCATGCGAGGAGCCCGCACAGGAGGACCAAGTAGATCGCAGAGTCCACCGCGTACGTAGTGCCGAGTGCCACGTGCGGGCCGTCGGCGATCATCGTGCCGAACAGTGCGACGCTCAGGACCGTGGTCCAGTAGCGGACCGGGTGGTATGCCTCGGCTCGCAGCTGCAACCACAAGACCACGAAGAATCCGCCGATCCCGATCACGGCGGCCAAAGGAATGCTGACAGACCCGAGGAAGTCGGCGCCGGCTTCTCCCATCCCGGTGGTCAGCAGCTTGATGATCCAGAAGAGGAGGAAGACCTCGGGGACCTTGGTCGCGCGGAAGGTTCGTGTGGGCACGGGACAGGACGCTAGGCGTCCGCACCTGATTGCAACCTGACCGTCACGCCGTCACGCACTGACTGCACGTGAGCGACGGTTACGGATGTACCCGACGCTTGCGGGGACGACTGACAGGCCGGCGAGCCCAATGGTGATGAGCTCGATGTGGGTCGCGACGAACGTGATGCCGCCGAAGAGATAACCGGCTGTCACGATCAGCACCGACCAAGCGGCGGCGCCGAGGACGTTGTATGTGCTGAAGCGGCGTCGCGGCATGTGCGCGATCCCGGCGACGGCGGGCACGAATGTGCGTACAACCGGGACGAATCTCGCCAGGATCACCGCACCGGAGCCGTGGGTGTCGAAGAACTGGCGAGCGTGGTCTGCGTTGGCTTGGGAGAAGAGTCGCGAGTTCGGACGCGAGAACAGCCGCGGTCCGAGCCGCCTTCCGATGGAGTAGCCCACTTGGTCACCGACCACGGCGGCCACGAAGACGCCGAGGCCGAGCAACCAGATCGGAAGGCCGATGACGCGCGAGGCGACGAGGGCGCCGGCGAGGAACAGCAGTGAGTCTCCCGGCAGGAAGAAGCCGACCAGCAGTCCGCTCTCGGCGAAGACGACCGCCATGACCAGCAGCAGCGCGGCAGGGCCGAGGGAGTACAGCAGCGGAGTCAGGATGGCGATCATGGCGTCACGCTAGGTGCGCGAACCTGATCGCCGCCTGATCGCACGGGAGACGGAGCCAGGTCCCCAGATCTTGCTGGCGAGGTCGACAAGAGCCAGTATCGCGACCGCCAGAAGCCAGGATGCGATGATGTCGCTGGCCCAGTGGTAGCCCAGATAGAGGCGGCTCAGGCCGATCCCGATCGCGAGCAACGCCAGGCCGCAGGTGAGAGCGATGCGCTGTCGGCGCGAGCGGAGCAACGGGAGGAACAAGATCGCCACCAGCCCGAGGAACACTGCGGAGTTGAGGGTGTGACCGGACGGGAAGGAATACGTGTGGTCGACGGCTCCGAGTCGGATTCCTGGGCCCGGGCGATGTCGTGCCACGAGCTGCTTGACCCCGAGTGTCAGGGAGGCGGACATGCCCATGGCGACTGCGGCGCAGATGGCGAAGAACGGGCCGCGCCGCTCGAGCAGGGCGATGATCAGCAGCAAGGCCAGCAAGCCGACGACCGCCTCGCTGCCGATCAAGGTCAGAAGCTTGGCGGCGGCGGTCAGTGGATCCGATCGCACGTCGACTGCATCGGCAGCGACGTGTGGATCGATGAAAGCTGAGACACCGTCGTGCTCGCGGGCGGAGTCGGCGAGCGCAAGCACTCCGGCAATCGAAGCTGCGACCAGGGTGGCGGTGAGGGTTGTGAGTCGAGCCGGTTCGTACATGTGGAGCCTCAAATGGGGGCCCCGCCCACACCATCGGGGCGGTCTGGACGGGGCAGTTCGGATGGTCAGACGGGTGCGGTTACCAGTTCGCGGTCCTCGCGCCGGGCCTTGACGGTGAACCAGACAACGCACGCAACGATGATCGCGATGAACAGGGCGCTGGTGCCGTTGGTGCCCAGGCCCAGGCCGCCGTCCTTGGTCGGCGCAGTCAGGAAGTCGCCCATCGAGGCGCCGAACGGCCGGGTGATGACGTACGCCGCCCAGAACGCCAGGACGGCGTTGGTCCTGAAGCCGTAGTAGATCGCGGTGATCGCGGCGATGACCCCGCCGAAGATGAGCGCGGACGGGAAGTAGCCGACGGCGAGCTTCTCGGCGATCAAATCGCCGGCGGACGTACCCAACGCAAAGGTGAACAGGATCGCGAGCCAGTAGAACGCCTCGCGCCGGCGGGTCACGATCGAGTGGATCGAGAGCGTGCGCTCGCTGCGGAACCAGGCGACGAACGAGACGATGAGCCCCGCGCCGAAGAGTGCCGTGGTGGTCCACAGACTGACCCCGAAGTTGTCGACGAGGTTGTCGGAGAACAGGGTCCCGACCACGCTGATCAGCACCACGGCAAGCCAGTAGATCGACGGGATGTACCGCCGAACGGTGAACTGGACGACCAGCACGGCGGCCAGCAGCAGGGCCATGATGGCGGTGGTGGCCGAGAGGCCGAGGCCGACGTTCTCGTTGAGGTAGTCGGCTGCGGTCTCTCCGACGGTGGTCGACAGGATCTTGACCACCCAGAACAAGATGGTGACCTCAGGGACCTTGTTGAGCAAGGTGCGGGTCCAGGCTCCGGGGTCGAGATGGCTCGCCTCACGGCTGGACGTCGGTGCAGGTGATTGAGTCATGCGCTACACCTTGTGCGGAGCCACCTGCCAAGAACCTGACTGATGTTCTAGGAGCGAGGCAAGGTGTTCTAGGAGCGAGGCAAGGTGAGGGTGAAGGTCGTCGGGCAACTTGGCGACGTCACGTTCACGTCGCCGCCCAGCGTGCGCGCGACGCGTCGCGACAGGGCCAGGCCTAGCCCTGCACCGTCTGAATCGATCCCGCGCTCGCCGGACCGGAAGATGGACTCCACATCGTCGGCGGCGATTCCGACGCCGTCGTCGCTCACCATGATCTCGATCGAGCGTTCGTGGGTGACTGTCCGGAACTCGACAGAGGTACGCGCATGGATGAACGCGTTCTCGACAATGGGCCCCAGAGCGCGTGCGGCCAGCTCGGCCGGCACCGAAATCTCCACGTCCTCCCCATCGTGAGTCGAGACGGTCAGTCCCGGCCTGTCAGGGCGATGCTCGAGAACTTCGTTGACGAGGGCTGTCGCCGTCGTGCGGGTGTCGAGACGAGCATCGTTGCGGGCGATCGCGAGCAGCGAGGTGATGGTGGTGCTCATGCGGTCGACGAGGGCCACGACTCGGTCGAGTCGCTCGGTGATCACGGGGCCGGGCGAGGCCATGATGGTGAGCTCTGCTTCACCACGGATGGCGGTCAGCGGGGTCCGGAGCTCGTGAGCCAGCTCGGAGGTCAGCTGCTGTTCGCTGCGCAGCGCGCCGGCCACGCGGTCGAGGAGCACATTGAGCGTTCGGCCAAGTCGGCCGAACTCGTCGTCAGCTGCGGTCGTGTCGAACCTGGACTCGAGGTCATGCTCGCTCCAGTCCCGGGCCTGGGCTGCCATCGACTCGACTGGTCCCAAGGTGCGCTTGACCGTCCATGCAGCGATCGCCGCTGAGCCGCCTGTCACAGTGAACGTGAGCGCGAGCAGGCCCAGCAGCGTGAGGTTGCGGGTGGACTCATACGGCTCGAGCGGCGCCTCGACGACCACGACAGCCTCCACTTTCCCGTCGCGTCGTACCGGCCCGGCGAGGAAGGAACGCTCGTGCCGGTCCAGCCGGGTCTGCTTGCGCACGGCGGACAGCGACTCCGCAGTCGATGTGAGCCGCTGGCCCACCCGGGGACCTTCGACGAGGGTGCCGTCCGCCTCGTAGATCCATGTGGTGTCATCGATCGTGTCGTCAGGAGTCTCCAGCGCCGTCACAGTTCCGTCAGGTCCGACCTTGACCGTCGACGAGACAGCTGTGAGCTGATCGCGCAGCCGGGCTTCGATGTTCTTGTTCGTCAACGCAGACAGCACGAGCATGACCGTGACCACCATCGCGGCCATCGCGACGGCCGTGACGACCAGAGTCGTCCAGACGATCCGGGAGATGAGAGTGCGCTGCGAGAACCTCATCGAAGAGTGAACCCCACTCCACGGACTGTCGTCAGCTCGACCGACGAGTCGATCGACGCGAGCTTGACCCGAATACGCCGGACGTACGAGTCGATCGTGTTCTCGCTGACGATGGCGCCATCTGGCCACGCCGCGGCGACGGCCGCGCGCCGGCGGGTGATCGTACTGGGATCGGCGGCGATCGCGGCCAACAGACGGAACTCCGTCGGCGTCAACGTTGCCTCCCGGCCGCCTGCGTCGACCGAGAGCCGGTCAGGGTGGAGCGTCAAGCCACTGATGGAAACGGGTTCGGATCGACTCCGACGGAGTAGCGCGGCGACGCGCACCAGAACTTCCGAGATCGCGAACGGTTTGACCACGTAGTCGTCGCCGCCGGCGTGGAAGCCCGCGACTCGATCATGGACCCCGTCGAAGGCCGTCAGGAACAGGACTGGGGCGTGCTGCCCACCGGCGCGCAACGCCTGGCAGACGTCGCGCCCGTCGGCATCGGGGAGTCCGACATCGAGAATCAGCACTTCGACCCCACTTCGCACGCCGAGATTGTCCACCGCCTCCCGCCCGTTGCGGGCGATCACGACCTCGTGCCCGTTCATCTTGAGCGCGTCGGTGAGGACGCGACGGACGTCGAAATCGTCCTCGCAGATGCCGACCAAAGTCATGCCGCCATCGTGCACCACGGCGCCTCGCCACGTCGCATGGTTCGTCCGCGCAGTCAGGTCGCGTGCAGGTTCGGGGCAGCAATCTGGCCCCATGACAGCCTTGGCTCTTCCGGTTCCCCGGTTGCCGGCTGCTCGCGCTTCACAACTTCCGACCTGGACGACCGGTGCCTCGATCGCGGCCGCCGTGAGCGCCCGTCTACCTTTCCTGGGACACGCCGCCAGCCCCGACGAAGGTGGATTCCTGATCGTCGGCGCCCAGTGGCACGGCGCCAGCGGATCGTTGTATGGCAAGTACTGGGTCGACCGTCCACCCCTGCTCATCACGATCTTTCGTGCCGCCTCGGCACTGGGAGGGCTGACGGCCCTTCGCCTCATCGGGTGCGTTGCGGTGGCGCTCGTAGTGCTCGGGGTGGCTCGTGCCGCTGAGATGATCGGCGGCCAGGCTGCCGCCCAGTGGGCCGCGCTCACGGCTGCCGGTCTCAGCATGAGTCCGCTCCTGGGCGGATATGAGGTCAACGGTGAGCTGCTGGCAGCACCCTTCGTGCTCGGGGGTGTCATCTGCGTACTGGCCGGGCTGCGCGCCGTTCGCGGCAAGGAGGCCGTCGCGCGTTCAGCAGCGGCAGGCGCACTGGCTATCTCCGCCATGCTCATCAAGCAAAACCTGGCAGACGCGGCAGCCTTCGGATTCGTCGCTCTGATCGTCGCCGTCTGGCGCGGCGAGCTGAGTCGCCGGCGCTTCTGGACGATGGCCGCCGGAGCTGTCGGCGGTGCTGCGACAGTCATCTCGGTGCTGGCCCTGTGGACCGTCGAGCACGGGACATCGCTGGTTGAGGTTTTCGATGCGATGTACCCCTTCCGGCTCCGGGCCGACGCTGTCCAGGCAGCCGGAGGCCGCGCTCACTCCTCGGTCAGGCTTCACGAGCTGTTGATCGCCGTGGCTGCCAGCGGACTCGCCTTCGTTCTGCTCGCGCTGATCCACTATGTGGTGGCGCGCCGCCGGCACGACACCTCCTTCTTGGCGCTGGTGGCGATGACTGTGTTCGCCGGCATCTCGGTGCTGCTCGGCGGCAACTACTGGCACCACTACCTCGTCGAGCTCACTGCGCCGCTATCGATCGCTGCCGGTGTCCTGGTGGCCCGTCAGGGCTTCGCCGCCCGGAAAGTCATCGCATACGTGCTTCTGGCCGGATCCGTCGCATGGGGTGCGAGCTTGGTCCGGCCGCAGGGGACTGATGCAAGGTCCGTGGGACAGGCCATCGCGACCTCCTCCATGCCGAACGACACGATCGTGAACGCCTGGGGCAACGCCGACCTGACGTTCGCATCGGGCCTGACCTCGCCGTATACGCAGCTCTGGAGCCTCCCGGTCAAGACGATCGACCCTCAGCTCACCCAGTTGGACGCCGTCCTTCGTGGACCTGAGCCGCCGACCTGGTTCGTGATCCGCAAGCACGTCCACTCCTGGGGACTTGACACTGCACAGACCGGCTTGATTCTCGATCACGACTACCACCGGGTCGCCCGCCTCTGCGGCCACGCCATCTTCCTGCGAAACGGGGTCGACCGGCCCACACCTCGCATCGTCGGCGACTGCCGGGGTGCCACCACGCCACTCGTCACGATGAAGGAACTCATCCCATGAACCCAGTGGTCATTATCCCGACCTACAACGAGGCGCTCGGCGTCCGGATCTTGCTCGACACGGTGCTGCGCACAGCCCCGGACATCGAAATCCTCGTCGTCGACGACAGCAGTCCGGACGGCACCGGAGAGGTCGTGAAGGCGCATCCGAAGTATCCCACCCAGATCCACCTCTTGACCCGGCCTCAGAAGGACGGGCTCGGCGCGGCCTACCGCGCCGGATTCGCCTGGGCCCTGGATCGCGGCCACGACGTGATTGTCCAGATGGACGCCGACCTGTCACATCCGCCCGCCAAGATCCCGGAACTCGTCGCTGCCCTTGAGCAGACCGACATTGCGATCGGGTCGCGCTACGTCAAGGGCGGTGGCGTCGGCAACTGGACCTTGCGCCGGCGTCTCATCTCACGGGCAGGCAACGCCTACGTCCGCATCGTCCTGGGTCTGCGGGTGCGGGACGCCACGGCAGGGTTCCGAGCCTTCCGCCGCGACGCCCTCGTGAAGCTTGGAGCGCTGGGATCACAGTCGAGCGGCTACTCGTTCCAGATCGAGAACACCTGGCGGACTGCCCGCCTCGGCCTGAGCACCACCGAAGTTCCCATCACCTTCACAGACCGCACGATAGGTGTGTCGAAGATGTCACCAGAAATCGTCCGAGAGGCGGTGCTCCGGGTTCTGGCGTGGCGCTGGCACGAGCTCCGCCACGGCCGGCGTACGGTCGCTGGGGCGAGGGCAGAACGGACGATCGATGCTCGTGTTTGATCGCATTGCTGGTCGTCTGTCGAGTCCCGAGGTCGTCAGCTTCCTTGCTGTGGGCGGTGTCGGGTACATCGTCGACATTTCCGCCTTCAACTGCCTTCGGTCGGCTCCGGTCTTCGTCGCCCTGGATCCGTCGGTAGCAAAGACTGTCGCCGTAGGCCTCGCCATGGTCGTGACGTACATCGGCAATCGAGCCGTCACGTGGCGCGGCGCAAGTGCCGGTGGCCGTCACCGTGAGGTCGCGCTTTTCGTCCTCTTCAACGTCATCGGCCTCGGGCTCTCCGTCCTAACTCTGGCGATTTCGCACGACGTACTCGGCTTGACCAGCAGAGTCTCCGACAACATCTCAGCGAATGTCATCGGGCTTGGTCTCGGCACCTTGTTCCGATACTGGTCTTACAAGCGATTCGTCTTTGCGACCGCGGAACCTGATCCAGGTGCGATTCGAGGCCGACAGGTGAAGTCCTGGTCATAGCGAGGGTTGCTCCCGCGCTCCCGTACCGACCGTCATCGCGTCGACCAGCGTCTCGAACACGCCCGGCACGGGAGTGGACCCGCCTCGACGCAAACATCCGAGAGTCACCTGAAGTCAAAGACGTCGCCTTCCGTCATGTTTGCCGGAGCGGCAACAGCACCGTGATCGTCATGCGATCGTCGTGGTCGCACTCCAGATCCAGAGCCGCCCCGAACCGTTCGTGGTGACCACCGAAGCACAGGCGAACCTGACCCCCCGCGCCCGCGACGATGATGTCCACCAAGGAGAGTCCGAGCCCTGAGCCGGGACGTGCTCGGGCATCTGGTGATCGGGCGAAGCGTTGGGTGGCGGTGCTGAGCAGGCTCGGGTGCATGCCGTCGCCCGCGTCGGCGACGGCAAGCCGAGCCAACTCGTCGATGGCCTCCACCCTGACCATGACAGGCGGTGCACCGTGGAGCGCGGCGTTGTCGAGCAGGTTGTCGATCAGCTGGATGAGACGCGTCGATCCCACCGCGACGACGGCAGGCCCTGACGCCGCCACGTGCAGGGCGTCTGGAGCGCTGAACGGTGAGGCAGGCGTCGCCAGTGAGCGGCGGAGCTCAACTCGTTTGAGAGCCACTGCGGCGAGGTCCGCGGACTCGGCTGAGGCGGTGGCGGACTGTTCGGTGCCGAGGGCGAGCAGTTGTTCGGCCAGCCGGGACAGACGGCCCACGTCCGTGCCGATCTCCTCGAGGATGCCTTCATACTCAGCGACACTGCGACGCCGGCGCAGCGCGAGCTGCACGCGGCTGGTCAACAGGGTCAGGGGGGTGCGTAGTTCGTGGCTGGCGTCGTTGACGAACCGCCGCTCGTGCTCGAGGGCATCCTCGAGGGCCGACAAGACGTCGTTGAGCGTATGGCCGAGGCGGGTGACTTCATCGTCGCGGTTAACGGGGATGTCGAGTCGCACGCCTGAGGCTCCGGACGCGATGTCGGCAGCCTGCGATCGGTAGCGTTCGACTGGTCTCAGTGCGGCGCGGGCCAAGCGGTCGCCGACCAGGGCCGTGATGATCAGGGCGCCGAAACCCGCGGCAACGAGTTGTCCCAGGAGCTCGCGCAGCGCTTCATCGCGTTGGTTGCGTTTGGTCGCCACGACCAGCACGGCGGCAGCGCCGTTGGCGCGAGCGGGCAGTGCTTTGGCGTAGACCCGCAGCGGCCGGTCGCTGGCGGGGAGGAACTCTCCTACATCCTTTCGGAGCGGATGCCGAAGTGCGGCACGGATCTCGCTGCGGTTCAGCAGGGGTCTCGGGCCGGCGGTCTTGTCGGCGGTCAGGACGTGGCCGGCTCGATCGAGGACTTGGTAGTGGTCGCCGGCGGCGTGCAGCGCGTCGTCATCGGAGATCTCGCCTGTGGAGGTGACCAATGGCGCGACAACCCGGGCGGTCTTGGCCAGTTCTGTGTTGAGTCGGTGGTCGACGGCGTACTGGACTCGCCAGTACACGAACGCTGCTGCCGCGGTCAGCACGAGCAGCATGGTGGCCGAGAAGCCTGCGACGAGGCGCACCCTCAGTGGTAGACGGGAGAGCCGGCCTCCGTGGGTCCTCATCGGGGGTCCGCGTCGACCCGATAACCGGCCCCGCGCAGGGTGGTGATCGTCTGGGTGCCGAAAGGTTTGTCGATCTTCGTTCGCAAGGTGGCGATGTGCACGTCGATCACGTTGCTCTTCAGATCCGTGTCGCCGTCCCAGACCTCGTCGAGGATCGCGAATCGCGTCACGCATTGCCCGGCGCGATCGAGCAGCAGTGCGAGGATGTCGAACTCGCGCGCCGACAGATCGATCTCAGCGTCGCCGCGGGTGACGCGCCTGGAACCCGGATCAAGTTCGAGGTCGCCAGCACGCAGTGGTCCACGCTGTTCCGGAGCAGATGCTCGGCGGTGCAGGGCTCGGATCCTGGCCAGCAGCTCATCCAGGTCGAATGGTTTGGCGAGGTAGTCATCCGCGCCGGCATCGAGCCCGGCGATGCGGTCCGGAACCCCGGCGCGCGCAGTCAGCATCATCACCGGCGTGCTGACGCTGAGCTCACGGAGGCGACGACACACCGCCATGCCGTCGAGGCCAGGCAGCATCCAGTCCAGCAGGAGGACATCGAAGTCGCGTTCCGAACCACCGGGAAGCGCTGCTTTGAGGGCGCTTCGACCGTCGTGGTGGAGCTCGGTCTGCCACCCGGCCTCTGACAAGGCTTGAGCGAGGATGCCCGCCAGTCGCACGTCATCTTCGGCAATCAGGACGCGCCCGCGGCTGGTCACCTTTCCAGAGTAGTTCGGCTACGTGAAGTCTCGATGAAAGTCGACAACCGCTCATGCCGGGCCCCGGAGTGGGGCGAAGACTTCATTTTCTCTTCATCTGAAATTCCTAGCGTTGATCCAGGGATCGGGTCAGTGGATCCGACAGGGAAATGAAGGGCGGTGGGGACTCATGGGGACGGTCCTGTCTTCGGATGCAGCCGGGCTCCTGGTCCGGCTTGGCATTGACGTGTTGGCGTTGTTCGTGCTGGTGGGCTGGCTGTATCGGCGCCGGCACTCCGCGCCGGCGATGCCGCTGGTGTTCGCGGTCTTGAACATCGGTCTGTTCGCCGCGCTGTCGGCGATCTCAGCCGGCAGCTTCAAGGCCGGCGTGGGTTTCGGCCTGTTCGGTCTGCTCTCGTTGGTCCGGCTGAGGAGCACCGCGTTCACCCTGAAGGACGTCGCCTACACCTTCATCGCCCTGGTGCTCGGGCTCGTCAACGGGCTCCAGGAGCGCCAGCTGTGGCTCGTCGTGGTCCTCAACGTTCTACTGGTGCTGGTGGTCGCGGTCACCGACGACTCCCGCACCCAACCCGCAACCCGCGTCATGCGCCTGACCATGGACCATCTGGTCCTGGATCCGGAGGAAGCTCGCCTCGAGCTGTCCGCCCAACTGGCCGTGCCGATCGTCGCCGTCATCATTGACGACGTCGACTTCGTGCGCGAGACCACCCGGGTTGCCGTCAGGTATGCAGTCGCCGACCAGGTCTGGCAGGCCACCGACGCGCCGGACGCCAGCTCTGCACCGGACGCCGAGCGGGTGGACGCGTGACCGCGCTCCGCCACGAGCCCGAGCTGGGCGAGAGCCTCACCGATCTCTTGCTCTTGTCCCAGCTGCATCCGGTTTCGTTGGAAGCGGTAGTCGACAACGCGGCCCTCCTGCACCGTGTCGACCGCAAGTACCTGGTCCCGGTTGAGACAGCCCGCAGCCTGGTCGACGCGCTCGACGGAAGTCACGCCGTGCTGCAGATTGCCGGTCGCCGATCAACGACGTACCGCAGCACATACTTCGACACACCGACGTTCAGCTCATCGAAGGCCCACGTCCAGCGCCGCCGCCGCCGATGGAAGGTCCGGAGCCGCCTCTACGTCGAGGACCAGCTGTGCCGCATCGAGGTCAAGACGAAGAACGGCCGCGGCGACACGATCAAGACCGTCGCGCCCTCAAACCCTGGCCACTATGCCCGCCTCGAAGGCGCTGAGCACGAGTTCGTTCGTACGGTTCTGGCAGTGACGCACCCTGAGGTCGAGGTCGATGCGCTCGTCCCGACGGCAGAAGTCACGTACGCCCGGGCCAGCCTTGCCGATCTCAAGGCTGGCACCCGCGTCACGTTCGACTGGAACCTGCTGGCAACGCTTCTCGGGGGTGAAGCTTGGGTTGATGAGAACTACGTGTTGATCGAGACCAAGGGTGGGCAAGTCTCCACGCGGGCGGATCGCGTGCTGACGAGTCTCGGCGCCCGGCCGCGGTCCTTCAGCAAGTACGTCGCCGCGACCTCACTCATACGACTAGAGATCGCCGACAACGACCTGCGGCATCTCCGCGGCACCAGCCTGCACTCCAGACTCCACCCCAGCTCGCCGAACGGACACCCATGACCCGCAATACACCTCCCACCAAATCTCCGAGCCGGATCAGGCTTCGCTATCTGATCGTCCTAGTCCTGGCGGTGCTTGCCGTCGCAGCAGGGTTCGCGCGACCGCTCGTCGCCGACAACGCGGCCAAGCTCTCCGCCACCGACCGCATCAGAGCCAGCCCGCCACCGACGCTGTTCAGTGACGCACAGATCGCGCCGATCTCGGCCGATATCGCTGCCCAGGTCAAGACCGCGACGACGCTCATGGCGTCGTGGTGGAAGACCCACGGGACCGCGCCCGACGACAAGGCATTCCTGGCCTGGGTCGAAACCCAGGTGCCCGCGCCGCCGTCAGTCGCGCAGCGCCAACGCCAGCTCAAGCAAGTCCAGGCGCTCGACAAGCAACGCACCCCCGCCGGAGTCGCGGCCGCCACGTGGTTGGAAGCCCACGGCAAGAAGGACATCTGGAAGCTCTACCTGCACGACCAACGTGAGCTCGAGCCCGCCAAGACCGGCAAGGCCGACAAGAAGGAGCTCAAGCTCATCCTCAGCATGGCCAAGACAGCTGCCGACGACCTTGGCACGAATTACCAACAACCAGCGCCGTACGTCCTCGACCCGTCGCTGCGCACCGACCACACCGTCAAGAAGGGCGCGGTCTGCCCGTGCTCATATCCGTCCCGTCACGCCGCGCGAGCCGCCGCAGCGCGGACATACCTCGGCCAACTCGAACCCCACCGCATCGCGGACTACCGATGGATGGAGGGCGAGATCACGTACTCACGGCTCTACATGGCCGGCCATGTCAGCAGCGACATCACCGTCGGCAGCCTGCTCGGCGACATGATCGGTCAATACGTTTTGGTCACTCGTGGGCATCAATCGGTGACGAAGTAGGCATATCGGAGTGTCGTCTAAGCACTTCAGTTTGCCGACTCAGTGGAGCTGTCAACATCGCGTCAGACTAGGCCGTTCGTGCAACCCGCCGATCGAAAATGGCCGTTCTTCCTCAACGACGGTCATCAACGCTTGCCGTCCAGGGGTATCCGACCCCGGCCGTCGAGCTCGCCGGACGACCAGACTCCGGCCTCGGGCACGAGTTCATGATCATGGACCTTGCCGCAGGGGACCCGATGCTGGCGTGGCTGAGGGGTCTCGGCGCCGTGACGGCTCTGCCGAGACCTGCCCGTCAGCTCCCCGAGGTGCTGGCAGACTCCATGGCTCGCTTGCACCAGCTCGACCCGACGCCAGTGCGCGACCGTCTTGCGTCGTCCGGCACTCACGCCTGGGATGGGCCAAGTGGGAGAGAGTCTCGGCGCGGACCGCGCGGCTGCTCGCTCGAGAGGATTTGGCCGAGGTCGTGAACTGGCTCGCTACGCATCGACCGATGCGTGAGCCGGATGTGATCTGTCATGGCGATCTGCATCCGTTCAATGTGCTGGTCACCTTGGGTGGGTCGATCACGGTTCTCGACTCGTCAGCGGCGCTACTCGCGCCAGCAACCTACGATGTGGCCTTCACCGGGCTGATCCTGACTGAGCCGCCGGTGGCAGTCCCGCGGCCACTGCGGCCGCTTGCCCGAATAGCGGGTCGATTTCTGGGGCGTCGGTTCCACGCCGAGTACCAGAACTCGCAGGGCATTTGCTGGACGATCGCTCTTTGAGCTGGCACGAGGGGGTCGTGTGCCTAAGAGCGCTTGTCGAAGTCGCTGGCTGGGTTGCGGCCGGCCAACTGAGCGAACGGCGCGGTCATCCGTGGCTCGTGTGCGGACCGGCGCTACCTGCTCGCCTGCACGCTTTGACCGGGGCCGACCGACGTCCGCTCGCGCTGAAAACAGGTTGGTTTTGGCGCGTTGACCCACTGGGTGACGATCCTGGAAGTCGGTCAAGCGGATCTCTAAAGAGATTTCTTGAACGACAGAATCGTGTGGCATGCTTGTCAAGAGAAGTCTTGAACAACATTTTCGGAGGTGACCACGGATGGGCGACCATCAGGCCAAAGCAGCCTTGTACGACGCGCTGGCCGAAGCGGCGAAGGCGCTCGCAAATGGTCGGCGGGCGGAGCTCGTCGACGTGCTGGCACAAGGCGAGCGATCCGTGGAGGAACTGGCAACGGAGATCCATCAGTCGGTTGCCAACACCTCGCAGCACCTGCAACGGCTGCTGAAGGCAGGGCTGGTCACTTCCCGCCGAGACGGCACTCGAATTCACTACTCGCTGGCCAGTCCGATCGTCGGGTCACTGTGGCGCACCATGCGGGAGGTGGCCGAGCTTCATGTCGCGGAACTGGATCGCCTCGCCTCCGACTACCTGGGGGACAGAAGCCAGCTCAACACCGTGACCCGGGACCAGCTCCGGGCCCGCCTTCGGCAAGGCGACGTCGTCGTGCTTGACATACGCCCCGAGCCCGAGTTCGCGGCCGGCCACATCCGCGGTGCAATCTCCGTGCCACCCCAGGCATTGAAGTCGCGACTGGGGGAGATCCCCGACGGCGCTGACGTTGTGGCCTACTGCCGCGGGCCCTACTGCGTGTATGCGGACGAGGCGGTGCGGCTCCTCACGCGCCGCGGGGTCAGCGCATCCCGCTTGGAGGACGGCTTCCCCGAGTGGGCCGCGGCCCGACTTCCGGTGAGTGGTCGATCCTCGTGAGAGAGGTGGGCGGGGTAAGAATCGAGGCCCTGGTCGACGTGGGTCTGGGCAACAGTGCCTACCTGGTCGACCTCGGTGACGGTCGAGCCTTGGCGGTCGATGCCGCACGTGACCTGCGATCGGTCCGCGAACTGGCTGAACGGCGCGGGCTCACCGTCGCGTATGCCGCTGACACTCACCTACATTCCGACTTCCTCTCCGGGGCGGTGCAGCTCGCTGCCACCGACGGCGCGGTCGTGTTGGCATCCGGAGCTGGGAATCGTGCCTTCCCGCATTGCGGCCTGCGCGACGGCGACGAGGTCGACCTGGGTGGGCTGGTGCTACGCGCCTGGGCGACGCCGGGTCACACTGACGAACATCTCGCATTTCTTCTCCTGGACGGCGACTCGCCCGTCGGTGTGTTCACGGGAGGCTCTCTCATTGTCGGTGCGGCGGCCAGGACCGACCTCGTCGCGTCCGACCGCACCGAGGAATTGGCTCGGGCGCAGTATCACTCCCTCGAGCGCCTGATGCGTTTGCCCGACGAGGTCGCCGTCTGGCCGACCCACGGCGCGGGGAGCTTCTGCACCTCGCCGCCGGGGTCTGAGCGAACGAGCACCGTTGGACACGAGCGAGCCACCAACTCGCTGTTGGCGGCCCCGAGCGAGGATGCGTTCGTGGCCCGAATGCTCGGCTCGCTGGGATCCTTCCCGACGTACTTCCGCTGGCTGGGGGAGGCCAACCGCCGCGGCCCCGAAGTGCTTCCAGAGCCGTTGACCTTTGCGCCGCTCACGGTTGAGCATGTGCAGCGACTCGTAGAAGAAGGGGCGACGGTCGTCGACGTCCGTCCGATCGAGGAGTACGCCGCAGCGCATGTGCCCGGATCGCTGTCGATCGAGCTCCGCCCGGCGTTCGGCACGTGGCTCGGCTGGTTGCTGCCCGAAGGTGCCGTGGTCGTTGTGCTCCGCAATCCCAACCAGGACTCCGACGAGATCCTCGGCCAGGCCGCCAAGGTCGGCTATGACATCGCCGGTGAGCTGACCGGGGGAATCGCGGCTTGGACCGAGGCTGATCTGGTGACGACCTCGACGACGCTGGTCGTGCCGACCACGATGACGGATGCCGACCGGGTGCTCGACATCCGCCAGGACTCAGAGTTCGCTGCCGGGCACCTACCGGGCGCCGAGCACCACGAACTGGGGAGTCTCGCCGACGCACGGGCGTTGTCGATCAGCGGGCCGGTGACGGTGATGTGTGGACACGGAGAGCGGGCGATGTCCGCGGCCAGTGTCCTGGAGCGGGCCGGCCGCAACGACGTGAGTGTCCTGCTCGGCGGGCCTTCGGACTGGGCTACCTCCCACGGTGTCGAGCTGGAGTCCGACCCGTGACGGCTGGCCCGACGAATCGGTCACGGTCCGTACGTCTCGGGCTGCGCGCCAATCTGGCCCAGTTCTCGCTGCTGGTCGCGGTCAACGCGCTGGTGGGCGGGATGCTCGGCCAGGAACGCACCGTTCTGCCGCTGCTCGCCGATCAGGAGTTCCACCTCGACGCCTACACGGCCGGGATGACGTACATCCTGGCTTTCGGCGTGGCCAAAGCGGCCACCAACTACCTGGCTGGGACTTGGTCGGATCGCTACGGGCGCAAACCGGTGCTGGTTGCGGGCTGGCTGGTCGCCGTGCCGGTGCCGTTGCTGCTCATCTGGGCACCCTCGTGGTGGTGGGTGGTCGCAGCCAACATCCTCCTGGGCGTGAGCCAGGGGCTGACGTGGTCAACCACCGTGATCATGAAGATCGACATGGTCGGTCCGGAGCGGCGTGGGCTTGCGATGGGGCTCAATGAGGCGGCCGGCTACGGTGCCGTTGCCGCGACCGCGTTGGCAACCGGCTACATCGCGTCCGAGCAGGGACTGCGCCCGGAGCCGTTCTACCTCGGGATCGCGTTCGCTGCGCTCGGACTGGGTCTGTCCACGCTGTTCGTGCGAGAGACCCGCAGCTACGCCGACGCCGAGGCTCGCGCGCACGTGCCCCAGGCCGACGGCAGCGAGGCCCTCCTGCACGGAGGACTCACTCAGCGCGAGGTTTTCGCCCAGACCAGCCTGCGCGAGCCGGCCCTGTCCTCGGCGTGCCAGGCCGGGATGGTGAACAACCTGAACGATGGTTTGGCGTGGGGCCTCTTCCCGCTCCTCTTCGCCAGCGGTGGGCTGTCTGTAGGGCGTATCGGCATCCTTGCTGCGCTGTATCCGGCGGTGTGGGGTCTCGGACAACTCGGAACCGGTGCATTGTCGGACCGCATCGGGCGTAAAGCCCTGATCGTCGACGGCATGCTCACCCAAGCGGTTGCCCTCGGCCTTGTCGCAGCCTCCGACACCTTCGCGCTCTGGGCCGTCGGCGCCGCAATGCTCGGAGCAGGGACCGCCATGGTCTATCCAACTCTGCTTGCCGTGATCGGCGATGTCGCCCACCCTGCGTGGCGGGCCCGGTCAGTCGGCATCTACCGCCTTTGGCGCGACGGCGGCTTCGCGGTGGGCGCCGCCCTGTCCGGTGCCGTCGCGGACCTGTGGGGCATACGCGCTGCGGTGTGGACCGTGGCAGCGCTGACTGCGCTCTCGGGCGCTCTGGTGGCCACCCGCATGTACGAGACCCGCCGCCACACGTGATCTGTCAGCCTCCACCTTGCGCGTTGCGGCAACGGTTGAGTCTATTGAATTCAAGAATTTGCTTGACAAGGAAGACTCGAGTGGTGCTTAATCAAGCAAGGTCTTGAATAGCAGTTGGATACCCAGACCCTCAATCCGCGGCCGGGTCCGCCGACCGTCCATCCAGGAGGAAGCCATGACTGTCACAGCGAACCCGAACAAGGAACTTTGGGAGAAGGGCGACTTCACCCAGGTCGCCGCGTCGATGCGCGCCAGCGGGGAAGCTCTGGTTGCACGCCTGGGCATCACGCCCGAAACGCACGTGCTCGATCTCGGCTGCGGTGACGGCACGACCGCCCTGCCGGCGGCGCGGCTCGGCGCGGATGTGCTGGGCGTGGACATTGCCGGCAACCTGGTGGCGGCGGGCAACCAACGGGCCCAGGCAGAAGGCTTGAGCAACTGCCGGTTTCAAGAGGGCGACGGCTCACACCTGGACGACCTGGCCGACGACTCCTTCGACCTGGTTGTGAGCATTTTCGGGGCGATGTTCGCCCCGCGCCCGTTCGATGTCGCCAAGGAGATGGTCCGGGTGACCCGGCCAGGCGGCCGGATCGTGATGGGCAACTGGATCCCGAACGACCCGACCCTCGTGGCCCAGATCCTGAGGATCTCCGGCTCGTACTCTCCGCCGCCGCCGGAGGGCTTCATCAGCCCGATGACGTGGGGCGTGGAGGAGAACGTCATCGAGCGGTTCGGGCAGGCGGGCGTCCCGGCCGAGCGGGTTTCGTTCGATCGCCAGACCTACACCTTCGAGTTCCCGACGGCTCCGACAGAGTTGCTTGCGACCTTCCGTGAGTACTACGGGCCGACCATGAACGCCTTTGCCGCAGCAGATGCGGACGGCAGGACCGAGGCTCTGCAGAAGGAGCTGGCGGCGCTGTTCACCAGCCAGAACACCAGCCCGAACGCCGACACAACCTCGATTCCTGCGACCTTCCTGCAGGTCACCGTGAACGTCTGACCAAAGCCAGGGGACGCCCCACCCACGAGGAGTACCGGTGACCGAACGACTGCAGCAGGACGACATCACAGGACTCAACCGACGCGGCATCCGTATCGACGTCGACCAGTTGTCCCGGCAGGTCAGGCTCCGCAACCGAGACCACCTGACGCTGCTTGACGCCGTGTCGTTCGCTGTCGCCCCTGGCGAGCTCGTCGCGATCGTCGGTCCCAGCGGCGCCGGCAAGACGACGTTGCTGGAGGCGGTGGCGGGCATCGCTCCCGCTGACTCAGGCTCGGTGCGCTTCGACGGCGTCGACGTGTACGCAAACTTGAGGACATTTCGCAGTGTGCTCGGGTACGTGCCGCAGGACGACATCATCCACGTCGACCTGCCCCTTGAACGCACGCTCCGCTACGCGGCCCGTCTGCGGCTCCCGTCGTCGACAACGGCGGCGGACGTCGATGGAGCGGTCCGTGATGCACTCGACGCCGTCGGCCTGAGAGATCAGGCTGAGGTCCGGGTCGCCTCGTTGAGCGGTGGGCAGCGAAAACGCGCCAGCATCGCCGTCGAGCTGCTCACCGACCCGCACGTCTTCTTCCTGGATGAGCCGACGTCGGGCCTCGACCCCATCACCAGCTCCGAGCTGATCGGCCACTTGCGCGAATTGACCAGCCGGTCGGCGACGGTCGTGTTCACCACGCACGCGGTCGACGACCTCGCTGCGTGCGATCGTGTCGTGTGCGTGACGCATGGTGGGCGACTCGGCTTCGTCGGGACTCTCGATGAGGCGCTTGAGCTGTATGGCGTCGGCTCGGTGCACGAGCTCTACCGGCACCTGACGGATCCAGACGGCAGTCACCACTCAGCCCTCGTGGGCCCTGCCGAGCCAGTTCGCGACGCACGTCACCAAACCGTGAACTGGCGACCGGTGGCGAGCGGGCTCACGCAATGGGGTGTCCTCACCCGGCGGACACTGGAGACGCTCGTGCGCAACCGCTTGACGCTCGCGATCCTCGTCGGGTCTCCAGCAATGGTCATCGGCATGTTCGCCATCCTCTTTCAGCCGGGCGCGTTCGACTTCGAAGACCCGAGCCCAAGCTCGATGGTGATGATCGGCTTCTGGGTAGTCTTCGCAGCGTTCTTCTTCGGACTCACTTACGGCTTGCTGCAGATCTGCACCGAGCGAGCGATCCTGCGGCGCGAGCACCTGGTCGGACTGCGCCTCGGCGCCTATGTGGCCTCAAAGGTCACGGTTCTGGTGCCCTTCCTCCTGCTTGTGGTCGTGGGGATGCTGGGCGTGCTTCGGCTGTTGGACAGACTGCCCAGTCGCCCATTCTCGACATACATCTCGATGGGGGTCGGTCTGTCTCTGTGTTCCGTTGCGGCCCTCGGCCTCGGCCTGCTCACCTCCGCCGCAGTTGGAACCGTGCCGCAGGCGACGCTTGCGCTGCCCATGCTGTGTTTCCCCGCAGTCTTGTTCTCCGGGGCCATCCTCCCGGTGAACCTCATGGCCGGGGCGGGCGCAGCCCTAAGTGCCGTGATCCCAACCCGCTGGGCTTTCGAGGCCATCGGCAATGACCTCGGGGCGCGACACATCCTCGCCGAGGGCGGCTCACCACTCGGGCCGCCGCTGCTCGAGTCATATGGCGATGCGGGCACCATGTCCATCGGCACCTATTGGCTGATCCTTGCAGCGTTCGCCGCCGTCTTCCTGATCGCCACCTGGACGGTTCTCGTCCACAGCACACGCAGATCGCGTCGTTGACGGGGTACTCGCCCCGCCTTGCATGCCGACATGCCTCACGATCAGCTCATCGAACGCCGAGATGGCAGTGCTCGTCGCCGAGACAATGGCGCTGAGCCTCATGTCTGGGCTGCCGGAAAATGTGTGGTGACCACCACCCTCAGCGTGGAATCGCCTACCTCCGCCTGGAACCACCGCGCGCAAGCAGGGCCGTGTGACGGGAGAGAACGCGATCGGCGGCCACGCCCGATTCGCGGGGAGCCTGGCCCCAGGTCGTCAAGGTCTTCGACTCGTCGCCGCACGCACGGGACTGCGCGAGCACGAAGCCAAGGCGGTGGGGCACACCCCGGTCACGACCCAGTCGGCCCCGGACGACCACAAGGCGTACTACCCCGGTGCCAAGGCCATCACGATTCGCTCACCGGCGACGGCGAGACCGGACAACTGCTCGGCGCCCAGCTAGTCGGTGCCCGCGGCACTGAGACGGCCAAGCGAGTCGACACCTTCGCGGTCGCGCTCTTTCATCAGATGACTGTTGAGGGCACGGCGGAGCTTGACCTGTCGTACACCCCACCGCTGGGTTCTCCTTGGGACGCGGTCCAGATCGCCGCGCAGGCGTGGGTGCAGAACCAGGTCACATAGACCTGGAGCGTGTCAGCCCCGCGTCAGCGAACTCGCGTCGGGCAACACTGGGGCAACACCAGGATCAAAAATCGCCGCTATCTGTCACAAATGTCCAACAATGACAGATCGAAAAAGGCCTGAAATTTCAATGAAAAACAGCAGTGACCACCACTGTCCCATCAGGCCTCATTTCAACTCTCAAGGCGGTAGCGCGGGTTCGAATCCCGTCGGGGCTACCATGGCGAAGACCCCCTGACCAGCGGAAACGCTGGCCAGGGGGTCTTCTGTGTTCGATCCTGCTCAGCGGACCTCGTGGCCGGAGATCAGCAGGTGGAACGACCTGCCGTCGAGACCGAGCCGCTCATGGCGCACGCCGAGGCCGGCCTCCGCGAGTCCCGCCGTCAGCTCCTCCGGCGACCGGAGGCGGAAGCCGTGCTGCGTCATGGGCATACGAGCCATCGCCGCGGGGTCGCCTATGCCGATCACCGCCCGCCCAGCCGGTCGCAGCACCCGGGCCAGCTCACGGAACACCGCAGCGGCGTCCTCGATGAAGTACAGCGTGTTGACGGTGATCAGGCCATCGACTGATGCGTCCTCCATCGGCAGCTTCTCGAGCACCCCGCCGACAAGAGTCATCTGGCCGGCGACCACCTCAGCCCGGTGCCGGCGTTGCGCCGCGGCGAGCATCGTGTCCGACAGCTCGACGCCGTGGACGTGCCCGGCTGGGCCGACGGCATCGAGCAGCAGCTGGAGCCCGAGACCCCCGCCGAAGCCGATGTCGGCACCGACCTGGCCCGGCTGCAGCCCAGCTTCCTTCACAGCCGCGGTGACGGCTGCACGATTGCCGCGATTGAGGCCGCGGCCCAGCAGCCGACCGCGCAGCCCCTCCGGCCGACCGAGCTGCCGGGCCAGACCTACCATGAACCGATCGCGAGCACTCATGAACTCACTGTCGCACGCGGCGACTTGATGGCCCCGCGTCCATGTCCGAAACCCGCCGGTAAGTGTCGGTCCCGGCCGTCATGATGGACGTATGCACACCGACCACGAACGCTGCTACCGAGCCGCATCGTCGCGCGACGCGCGCTTCGACGGCGTCTTTTACGTTGGCGTGAAGACGACCGGCATCTACTGCCGGCCCTCCTGCCCGGCGGTCACGCCGAAGAAGGAGAACGTCACGTTCTATGCCACTGCGGCCGCAGCCCAGGACGCGGGTTTTCGCGCCTGCCGGAGGTGCCGCCCCGACACGACGCCCGGCTCACCTGAATGGAATGTCCGCGCCGACGCCGTCGGTCGCGCGATGCGGCTGATCGCTGACGGCGTCGTGGAGCGGGAGGGCGTCGAGGGACTCGCAAGCCGCCTCGGCTACAGCCAGCGGCACGTGACCCGCATGCTGACCCAGGAGCTCGGTGCCGGCCCGTTGGCCCTGGCCCGCAGCAACCGCGCTCATGCAGCCCGGGTTCTCATCGAGACCACCGACATGCCGATGTCCGACATCGCGTTCGCGGCCGGCTTCGCGTCGATCCGGCAGTTCAACGACTCCGTGCGTCACGTCTACGCCCTCTCGCCGACCGAGATGCGAGGCCGCCGCCGCAGCACGCCGACCGGTCGCGTGACGTTGCGCCTTGCCGTACGCCAACCGTTCCACGCCGACGGGCTGCTCGAGTTCCTCGGTGGCCGCACGATCGCGGGCGTCGAACGGATCGACGGTCGGACGTACGCCCGGGTGCTCCGGCTGCCCCATGGCCTCGGCGCGGTCCAGCTGACGCTGCACGACGATCACGTCGCCTGCGAGCTCGAGCTCGCCGATCTGCGTGACACCGCGGTGGCCGTGCAGCGCTGCCGTCGTCTGCTCGACCTCGATGCCGATCCTCTGGCGATCGACGAGGTCCTGTCGGCCGATCCGTTGGTCGCCCCGCTGGTGGCGTCCACGCCCGGCCTGCGACTGCCGAGCCAGGTCGACGGGTTCGAGGTCGCGGTCCGCGCGATCGTCGGCCAGCAGGTGTCGGTCGCCGGTGCGCGTACGATCCTCGGCCGGTTTGCCCAGGCTTACGGCACGCCGGTCACGTTCGACCTCGCCGCCGCGCACGGCCTGACGCACGCATTCGCCACTCCCGAAGCGCTCGCCGAGGCCGACGACACGGCGTTGAGCATGCCCCGCAGTCGCGCCAGGGCGCTGATCGGCGTCGCACAAGCGGTCGCTGACGGCAAGATCGAGCTTGATCCCGGCGCTGACCGCGACGCCGTGCGAGCCGACCTCGTCGCGCTGCCCGGCATCGGGCCGTGGACCGCGGACTACATCAGCATGCGGGCTCTCGCTCACCCCGACGTGATGCTCGAGACCGACCTGATCATCCGCCGCATGCTCGAGCGCCACGGCGTCGAGCCTGAGCGGACCGAACGATGGAAGCCATGGCGGTCATACGCCGCCATGCACCTCTGGCGCGCAAGCGTCGATGTCGAAGGGACACCGAAATGACCACACGTTGGATGGAGTCGCCGATCGGCGGGCTCCGCATCCATGCCTCCGCTGGCCTGATCACGGCGATCGACTTCGGAGCGACCAACCCGCGCAAGCACCGGGCGAACGACCCGCTGCTCGACCGGGCCGAGCAACAGCTCAGCGAGTACTTCGCGGGGGAGCGCACCGAGTTCGACCTGCCGCTCGCGAGCGAGGGATCGGAGTTCCAGAAGAAGGTCTGGGCCGAGCTGCAGCGCATCCCGTACGGCGAGACGGCCAGCTACGGCGACATCGCCCGACGTCTGGGCTATGAGCCAGTCATCTCGCGGGCGGTCGGCGCAGCCAACGGCGCCAACCCGATTCCCATCGTGGTGCCGTGCCACCGCGTCATCGGGTCGGACGGCTCGCTGACCGGATACGCCGGCGGGCTGGAGCGCAAGAAGACGCTCCTCGACCTCGAGGTGCCCGGCCTGTTCTGATCGTTCGTGCGGTCCGACCCGCTCGTTTGCCCTCCGTTCACGTTCGTGCGCCAAGGTGCGAGGCACCCGAACCCGGAGGTGGAGATGGCCGACAAGTCCCGCGCCAAGGCTGCGCGCGGCAAGACTGACAAGGCGGGCAAGAAGCTCGCTGCCGCGACCGCGACGGTCGAGGAGCTGACGGCCGAGGTCAAGACGCTGCGAACCCGCGTCAAGGCTCTCGAGGCTGAGGCCGAGACCTGGAAGAAGCGTGCGGAGAAGCACAAGTCGCGAGTCCACCAGGTGCGCGCCAAGGCCGAGAAGGCGATTGCCGAGGCGACGGCGAAGCGGAAGAAGGCCAAGGCGAAGGCACGTCAGGCGATTGCGGACCATCCGCGGGCCGAACCGCTGGCTCTCAAGAATGCTCCCGAGCTGCCGCAGCCGACCTGGACGGTGACGCGGCTCCGTGCGGCGGCCAAGGACCAGGGCATCGCGGGCTACTCGCGCATGCGCAAGGACGAGCTGCTCGCGCAGCTGATCTAGGGGGCGACGGCTGTGGACAACGAGCTCGACGGCGGCCGGTGTCTCCGCAGATCGTTGAGCATGACCTCAATCGACATTCCGGATGTTCACACGGTGGCCGACCTGGAGCGCGTATGGCGCAGGCTCATCGAACCCCTGGGGTTCGGCAGCCGGCAGATCTTCGCGATCATGCTCGATCGTGACGGCCGGGTGCACCCATCGATCGTCAACGTGACGGACTGCCCGGCAGCGCCCGACGGCCGGATGCTCGTCAGCCTCGCGCGATCACTGCGGGAGGTGCTCGATGAGGCCGATCCTGACGGCTCCATCGCCCTGCTATGGGCTCGTCCCACGCAGGCCGGGACGCGGGCGTCCGACATCCAATGGGTGCGGGCGATCACCGCGGTCACGCGGGCACACTCACTCGGCGAGTGGCCGCTGCACACGGCTGACGACTCGGTCCTGCGGGTGATGTCACCCGACGACCTCGCGGCCTAGTTGGAGCGGCGGAGGCTCTGCGAGAGGCGTTCGGCGGCGGCGACCACGGCGGGCGCGTGCATACGGCCGGGCTGACGGGTCAGGCGCTCGAGCGGTCCCGACACCGACACGGCGGCGACGACCTTTCCGGAGGGGGAGCGGACCGGTGCGGAGACCGAGCCGACGCCCGTCTCACGCTCGCCGACGCTCTGCGCCCAACCGCGGCGACGTACGGCTGACAGCTCCGCGGCCGAGAACGTGGCCTTGAGCAGCCCCTTGTTCATGCGCTCGGGGTCTTCCCACGACAGCAGCACCTGCGCGGCCGAACCGGCGCTCATCGTGAGCTGGCCGCCGACGGGGATCGAGTCGCGGAGGCCGGTCGGGCGGTCAGCAGCGGCGACACAGACGCGGAAGTCGCCCTGGCGACGGAACAGCTGAGCGGACTCGCCGGTGATGTCACGCAGGCGTGCGAGGACGGGTCCCGCGGCTGCAAGCAGGCGGTCCTCGCCGGCGGCAGCGGCGAGCTCGCCCAGGCGCGGGCCGAGGATGAAGCGTCCTTGCATGTCACGGGCGACGAGCCGATGATGTTCAAGTGCCACCGCGAGGCGGTGGGCGGTCGGCCGCGCAAGCCCTGTGCTCGCGACGAGACCGGCCAGTGTCGCGGGTCCTGGCTCGAGCGCGGCGAGCACGAGAGCGGCTTTGTCGAGAACGCCGACTCCGCTAGAGTTGTCCATGTCTTGATACTGCCGTATCGCATTGTGAGACGCAAGTGCATACTGGTGGGGACGCCGTAGGGCATCGAACGCAGCTGAGGAGAGCACCATGGGCAAGACCCTTGCCGAGAAGATCTGGGACGAGCACGTCGTACGCAGCCACGAGGGCGAGCCCGACCTGCTCTACATCGACCTTCACCTGATTCACGAGGTGACGAGTCCTCAGGCATTCGACGGGCTCCGGATCGCCGGGCGCACCGTGCGCCGCCCCGACCTCACGCTCGCCACCGAGGACCACAACATCCCGACGACCGACCTCGACAAGCCGATCGCCGACCTCGTGTCGCGCACTCAGGTCGAGACGCTCCGCCGCAACTGCGAGGAGTTCGGCGTACGCCTGCACCCCATGGGCGACATCGACCAGGGCATCGTGCACGTCGTCGGCCCGCAGCTCGGCCTCACGCAGCCCGGCATGACGATCGTGTGCGGCGACTCGCACACCTCGACGCACGGCGCGTTCGGGTCGATCGCATTCGGCATCGGTACGTCCGAGGTCGAGCACGTCCTCGCGACGCAGTCGTTGTCGCAGGCCAAGCCCAAGATGATGGCCGTCGAGGTCGTCGGGGAGCTGCCGCTGGGCTCGACCGCCAAGGACCTGATCCTGTCGCTCATCACGCAGGAGACGACCGGCGGCGGCCAGGGCTACATCGTCGAGTACCGCGGCGAGGCGATCCGCAAGCTGTCGATGGAAGCCCGCATGACGATCTGCAACATGTCGATCGAGTGGGGCGCCAAGGCCGGGCTCATCGCGCCGGACCAGACGACGTACGACTACCTCCAGGGCCGTCCGAACGCGCCGCAGGGCGATGACTGGGACGCCGCGGTGGCGTACTGGGACAGCCTGGTCACCGACGACGACGCCGAGTTCGACAAGGTCATCACGATCGACGCGTCGACCATCACGCCGTTCGTCACGTGGGGGACCAACCCGGGCCAGGGTGTCCCGCTGTCGGGCAACGTGCCCGACCCGGCGTCGTTCGAGGACGACAACGAGCGCATCGCTGCCGAGAACGCCCTGCGCTACATGGGCCTCGAGGCCGGCACGCCGATGCGCGACATCAAGGTCGACACGGTGTTCATCGGCTCGTGCACCAACGGTCGCATCGAGGACCTGCGCGTCGCCGCCAACTTGATCGAGGGCCACAAGGTCGCTCCGGACACCCGCATCCTGGTCGTGCCGGGCTCCGTGCGCGTACGCCTGCAGGCCGAGCAGGAGGGTCTCGACGTGATCTTCAAGGACGCCGGTGCCGAGTGGCGCGGCGCGGGCTGCTCGATGTGCCTCGGCATGAACCCTGACCAGCTCACGCCGGGGGAGCGCAGCGCGTCAACCTCCAACCGCAACTTCGAGGGCCGACAGGGCAAGGGCGGACGTACGCACCTCGTGTCGCCCGACGTCGCCGTCGCGACCGGCATCCTCGGCCATCTGGCCGGGCCTGCCGACCTCGCCGAGCTCGAGAAGGCAGGAGCCTGACCCATGGAGAAGTTCAGCAGTCATACAGGTGTGGGCGCTCCACTGCGTCGCAGCAACGTCGACACAGACCAGATCATCCCCGCGGTGTGGCTCAAGAAGGTCACGCGTGACGGCTTCGAAGAGGGGCTGTTCTCGGCCTGGCGCAACGATCCGTCGTTCGTGCTCAACCAGGACGCCTACAAGAACGCCACGGTGCTCGTTGCCGGTCCGGACTTCGGCACGGGTTCGTCGCGTGAGCACGCCGTGTGGGCTCTGCAGAACTACGGCTTCAAGGTCGTCATCTCGCCGCGCTTCGGCGACATCTTCCGCGGCAACTCCGGCAAGGCCGGGCTGCTGGCGGCGCAGGTCGACGACAAGGTCGTGCAGCGCCTCTGGGACTATCTCGACACCAACCCCGGCGCGACGATCACGATCGACCTCGAGTCGCGAACGGTCAAGGCCGGCGACGGCGTCGACGCGATCGAGGACTCGTTCACGATCGACGACTACACACGCTGGCGCCTGCTCGAGGGGCTCGACGACGTCGGCATCACGCTGAGCCACGAGGACGACATCGTCACCTACGAGAAGTCACGCCCGAGCTTCAAGCCCGCCACCCTCTGACCCCACCGCTGACGAGTCACCGAGCAAGGCGTGACGAGTCACTGGGCGAGGGGTGACGAGTCGCTGCGGGCGTACGGAGTGACTCCTCGGACCGTAGTGAGTGACTCCTCAGCGCAATGGGACTGACTCGTCAGCGCCTATTTCCAGAGCTTGATGGACGTGATGTCGCCGGAGGGTGCGGTCTCGATGAAGACCCGCTGGCCCACGCGCAGGTGACGGATGTGCTCGGCGAGCGACGCAGCGGGGAACTCCAGCGGCATGCCCTCGTCGGTCAGGAGGCTCCCGGCCCGGGTGGACTGGTCGAAGCTCGCAACGGTGCCCTGCATGGCAGTCACCCTAGTCGGCAGCGGAAGGATTAGGCTCCCCCTCATGGTGAAACGTCCTGTTCCGCTCACGATCAAGGTCATCAAGTTCTTTTTGCGGCCGATCCTGATGATGGTCACCAAGCGGGACTGGCAGGGCATGGAGAACCTGCCGGAGGGCGGATTCGTCCTCGCGCCCAACCACGTTTCGCACGCCGACCCCTTCCTGATCGGGCACTTCATGCTCGACAACAACATCTCGCCGCGGTTCCTCGCCAAGGACACCCTCGTCGGCGCGAAGGGTTATGGCTGGATCCTGCGGAAGGCCGAGCAGATCCCGGTCTATCGCAGCACCGAGGGGGCGGCCGAGTCGCTGCGAGCGGCTTCTGCCGCCGTCGAGGCAGGCCACGTCGTCACGATCTACCCCGAGGGCACCATCACCCGCGACCCGGCAGCATGGCCCATGAGCGGCCGCACGGGCGCCGTACGCGTCGCGCTCAGCACCGGCAAGCCCCTCGTGCCGCTGATGCAGTGGGGTCCGCAGGAGATCCTCTGGCCGTACGCCAAGAAGCTGCGCCTGTTCCCGCGCAAGACGATTCACATCCGCATCGGCAAGCCCGTTGACCTGTCCGACTTCGCGGGCAAGGAGCTCACCGAGGAGGTGCTCCACGCGGCCACCGATCGGCTGATGGACACCTTGACTGCCATGATGGCTGAGGTGCGGGGCGAGTTGCCCTCGACACCTCGCATCGATGTGCATACCTTGAGCAAGCCGCGGAGCAACTACAAAGCCGTGAACACCTCGAAGAGACGGGAACCGTGAATGGCGCAGACAGCCGTGATGGGCGCAGGATCGTGGGGCACCGCCTTTGCCATGGTGCTGGCCGACGCCGGCAACGACGTACGCCTGTGGGGTCGGCGACCCGAGCTGTGCGAGGCGATCAACACCAAGCACGAGAACTCCGACTACCTGCCCGGGATCGCGCTGCCGAACGAGATCACTGCGACGCACGACCCCGCCGAGGCCATGGCCGGTGCCGAGGTCGTCGTGCTCGCCGTCCCGTCGCAGCAGCTGCGTGACAACCTCAAGTCGTGGAGCGAGCACGTCCCGGCCGACGCCGTCATGGTCAGCCTGATGAAGGGCGTCGAGCTCGGCACCCACAAGCGCATGAGCGAGGTCATCGCCGAGATCACCGGGGCCGGACCTGAGCGCATCGCCGTGGTCTCAGGCCCCAACCTGGCCCGCGAGATCGCCAACCGCGAGCCCGCCGCCAGTGTCGTGGCATGCGAGGACCAGGGCGTCGCCGAGCGGCTGCAGAAGCTGTGCCACACGGCGGCGTTCCGCCCCTACTCGATGACCGACGTCGTCGGCTGCGAGCTCGCCGGCACGGCCAAGAACATCATCGGCCTCGCTGTCGGCGTGTGCGTCGGTCTCGGCTACGGCGACAACACCAAGGCCTCGGTCATCACCCGCGGGCTCGCCGAGACGGCGCGCCTCGGTGCGGCGATCGGCGCCGACCCCGTCACGTTCATGGGGCTGGCCGGCATGGGCGACCTCGTCGCCACCTGCATGTCGCCGCTGTCCCGCAACCGCACGTTCGGCGAGAAGCTCGGTCGCGGCATGAGCGTCGAGGAGGTCATGGCGCAGACGAGTCAGGTCGCCGAGGGCGTGAAGTCCTGCGTGTCGGTCAGCGAGCTGGCCAAGCTGCACGACGTGGAGATGCCGATCGTCGAGCACGTCGCAGCGCTGATCGCCGGCGAGATGAGCCCCGATGAGCTGGTCGCGGCTCTGATCTCGCGGCAGGCCAAGCCCGAGACCGTCTGAAACGCCTCGCCGATTGAGGTGCGGAGCCTCGGAATCAGCGTGGTTTCGAGACGCTCGTTCCGCCCCCACTCGCTGCGCTCGCGGGAGGTGCCCCCAGCTCCTCAACCACCGTCAGGCGAAGGCTGCGAGGACGTTCTGGATGTCGATCCAGAGGTCCTCGACGTCCTCGATGCCGACCGAGAACCGGATCAGGCCCTCCGGCACCGACTCCGGCTCGGCCGGGTGCCGGCGGCGACGCTCCCACGTCGACTCGACGCCGCCGAGGCTCGTGGCATAGGTGATGATGTCGCTCTGCTCGGTCATCTTCTGCGCGACCTGTGCACCACCGACGACCTCGAACGCGATGATCGTGCCGAAGCCCGGATAGCGGGAGTAGACGATGCGGTTGGACGCCGAGAGCCGCTTGTGGAGCTCTTTGGCATTGGCCTCGGCCCGGTCGAGCCGGACGTGGAGCGTACGCATGCCGCGGGCGGCGAGCCAGGTCTCCATCGCGCCGGGGATCGCGCCGAGCACCGAACGGCGCTTCTCGATCGCGGCATAGGCCCGATCGCTGTTGGTCACGACGGCACCGAGGATAACGTCGCTGTGCCCGGACAGCAGCTTGGACGCCGAGTGCACGACGAAGTCCGCGCCCTGCGCGAGCGGCTTCTGACGCAGGGGAGTGGCGAACGTGTTGTCAACCGCGACTGCCGCGCCGGACCGTCCCGCCGCCTGGGTGATCGCGGGGATGTCGGCGATCTCGAGCGACGGGTTGGTCGGCGACTCGATCCATACCAGAGCGGCATGCTCGGCGGCGTTGATGACGAGCTGGGTGTTGTCGATGTCGACGAGCCTGAGCTCGATCTGGCCGCGCCGGTCGCGTTCCTTCAGCTGGCTGAGCGTGCCGTAATAGGCGTGACGCGGCGCCACCACGGTGGCCTTGGCGGGAACCAGGTCGAACAGGGCGCTGCTGGCGGCCGTGCCGGATGCGAAGGCCAGGGCGCGACCACCCTCGAGCGCGCCGAGCACCGTCTCGAAGGAGTCCCATGTGGGGTTGCCCTGCCGGCCGTACTCCGAAGGACCGCCGGGCACGAGCGCGCTCGCGAGGGTCATGGGTGCGTTGAGCGGTCCCCCCGGGACCCGTTTCGGCCGCCCCGCGCCAACGGCGATGGTGGAGGGCGAGAGTTCGTGTCCGGGCATGAAGACATCATGCCCTGACCGGTATTGTGCTCGGCAATGAGCCTCTCGGTGGACACCTCAGTCGGCAAACCAAGACTTGCTGTCATTTTCGGCGGCCGTTCCAGTGAGCACGGGGTGTCGTGCCTGACCGCTCGCGAGGTGATCGCGGCGATCGACACGGATCGCTACGACGTACGCCCCGTGGGGATCACGCGCGAGGGCGCGTGGGTCCAGGAGACCGCGCAATGGCCTGAGCTCGAGCCCGGCCAGCTCCCCGAGGTGCGTGACGACTTCCCGCCGTTCGTGTGGGAGGACCTACGCGGGTTCGATGCGGTGTTCCCGCTGCTGCACGGCCCGTGGGGCGAGGACGGCACGATTCAAGGTCTGTTGGAGATGGCGGACGTACGCTACGTCGGCGCCGGCGTGCTCTCGAGCGCCGTCAGCATGGACAAGCCGTTCACCAAGACCGTGTTCTCCGCTGCCGGGCTGCCGCAGATCCCCTACGTCACGGTGCTGCCGTGGCAGTGGAAGGGGGAGCGCGACCGCGTCGAGGCGCGCATCCGTGCGCTCGGGCTGCCGGTCTTCGTCAAGCCCGCCCGCGCCGGCTCCAGCTCGGGCGTCACCATGGTCGACACGTGGGAGCAGCTCGACAGCGCCATCAACAAGGCGCGCGACTTCGACCCCAAGGTCATCGTCGAGGCGGGCGCCAAGGGCAAGCGTGAGCTCGAGTGCGCCGTCATCCAGGACCTCGATGGCAAGCCGGTCGCGAGCCTCGTCGGTGAGATCACCGTCGCGGAGGACTCCGCCCACGAGTTCTACGACTTCGAGGCCAAGTATCTCGACGGCACGAGCACCAACGTCGTCCCGGCGGACATCTCCGTCACGCTGGCCGAGCGCATCCAGACGTATGCCGTGCAGGCCTTCGAGGCGGTCGGCTGTGAGGGCCTCGCCCGTGTCGACTTCTTCCTCACCGACGACGGCCTGGTCATCAACGAGCTCAACACGATGCCGGGCTTCACGCCCTACTCGATGTTCCCGGTGCTGTGGCAGGCGAGCGGGATGTCATACCCCGATCTGGTCGACCGCCTGATCCAGCTAGCTCTGGGCCGCGAGACCGGCTTGCGCTAGACGCTTCTCCCTAGACGCAGGGCTTCTTGACCGGGTCGTGCCGGGCCACGGAGTCGGCAAGGTCGGCGAGGGCGTCGGCCTCAGGCTCGTAGTCGTGCGGGACCTCGACGCTGACATAGAAGTCGCGGCCGATCGTGGTGAACAGGTAGCCGTCGGACGTCGTCTCGGTGAACCACCCGACGTCGTCGACCATGTCGCACCGTGAGGCCGGTCCGAGGTCTGCCGGCTTCTCGACGCCGCACCGCAGGATGATCGCGGGATCACCCCACGCCGAGGCGTTCTCGTCCTTGACGAGGCGGTTCTTCTGACCGGCGACCTTCAGCGGACGGTCGGCGAACAGTCCCTTGCAGTTGACCGCCGTGCCGGGCTCCATCGGGTACTCGTCGACCGACAGCTCCGACCCGCAACCCGCAGTGACGAGCGCCGCGCTGAGCACAGCGGCGAGGAGAAGGCGCCGGGACACCTCTAGATGCGAACGATGGGGCAGGTCAGCGTACGGGTGATGCCGGGGACGTTCTGGATCGTCGTGACGACCAGGGCGCCCAACTCGTCGACGCTGGGACCCTCGGCGCGCACGATGACGTCGTAGGGTCCAGTGACGTCCTCCGCGAGCGTCACGCCATCGATGGCGGCGATCGCGGTGGCGACCTCGGCGGCCTTGCCGACCTCGGTCTGGACGAGGATGTATGCCTGCACAGCCATCGTGAAACTCCTTCGGTTGACCGGACTGTGCCACGCTACCCGATGCGCCTCCGCACGTGCGCCGCCGCCTGCGACACAATGGCGCGTATGGCGACCAGTGCTCCGGAAGAACCCACGATCGGCGACATCGGAGAGTTCGGCCTGATTGATCAGGTGCGCGCCCAGATCGGCGACAATCGCCACGTCCTGCTCGGCCCGGGCGACGACGCCGCCCACATCTCGACCAAGGACGGCAGCTTCCTGGTCTCGACCGACCTGCTGGTCGAGGGCCGCCATTTCCGGCGCGACTGGTCGTCGCCGCACGACATCGGCCGCAAGGCGGCCGCCTGCAACCTCTCCGACATCAACGCCATGGGTGGGGTCGCAACGGCCCTCACGGTGGGATTCGGAGCGCCCTCCGACCTACCGGTGTCGTGGGTGCTGGAGATGACGCGCGGGTTCGAGGTCGAGTGCGCGCACGTCGGGGCCCACATCGTCGGTGGCGATGTCACGGCGTCGGACAAGATCATCATCGCCGTCACGGCGATGGGTGACGTCGTACGCCCGGTGCTTCGCTCCGGCGCGCTGCCGGGCGACGTCGTCGCGTACGCCGGACAGCTCGGACTGGCCGGCGCGGGATTCGCCGCCCTGAGCCGCGGGTTCCGATCGCCCAAGGCAGCCGTCGACGCGCACCGCGTGCCGCACCCGCCGTACGCCGCCGGGCCCCAGGCCGCCGGTGCGGGCGCGACCGCCATGACTGACATCAGCGACGGCTTGCTGGCCGACCTCGGCCACATCGCCGAGGCCAGCGGCGTCGCGATCGACCTCGACTCGTCGGCGTTCGTGGTGCCCGAGCCCGTGGCGACGGTCAGCGAGGCGCTTGGTGTCGACGCCCTGACATTCATGCTGACCGGCGGCGACGACTACGCCCTCGTCGCGACGTTCAGCTCGCAGGCGGCACTGCCAGAGGGCTGGACCCGCATCGGCGCGGTGTCTGACGGCAAGGGCCTGACGGTCGACGGCAAGGCGTACGAAGGCCCAGCCGGCCACCAGCACTTCCGCTGAGACCGAGGCTCAGCTGATCCAGTACCTGCGCTTGGGGATGTCGGCGACTCCCGGGACGACGCTCTCGAGCATCCCACCGCCGGACTCGATGACCCTGGCCGACGCGAGGTTGTCGTCGTCGCAGGTGACCAGGACCGGGCTGATGCCTCGGACCCGCAGCAGGTCGACCGACTGACGCAGGATCTCCTTGGCATACCCGTGACCGCGGAACTGCGGCCGTACGGCGTAGCCGATGTGCCCACCCAGCGTGCGGAGGAACTCGTTGAGCTCGAACCGCAGCGACGCCCGGCCCACCACGACGCCGTCGACATCAGCGACCAGGTCGGCGTTCGCGACGAATCCCTGCGGGAGGTCGCGCCCGTGCTCCCAGCCGTGGACCAGCGCGACGTAGTCGGGCCACGGCAGGTCGGGCCGGTAGCGGTACGACCAATGGCCGCCCTCGGCCTCGAACTCGGCGACGGCCGCCTTGGTGTCGGCTTCGTCCGCGAGTGCGAGACGGCGAACGACGAGGCTCAAGCGTGGATCTTCGCGAACGGTTGGGCGKCCTCCAGCTCGTAGGCGAGCTCGAGGAGGGTCTGCTCGTCGCCGTGGTCGGCCGAGAAATGCACGCCGATCGGCATGTCCGCCGACGAGCGGCCGAGCGGCAGCGAGATCGCGGGGCCGCCGGCGGCGTTGTTGAGCGGAGTGAAGGCGGCGTACTGGACCAGTCGCTCGAACATCACGGGGAAGTCGACGGCGGGGGACAGGTAGCCCAGCTCGGGAGTCGCGTACGCGAGTGTCGGCGACACGATCACGTCGACGTCGGCGAAGGCCGCGCGATAGCGCAGCTCGGACCGCTTGAGGCCGCGGATGGCGAGCGGTGTGCGCCACGCCTGGCGTACGAATCTCCTGGCGAGGCCGCGCGTCAGCGGGTCCGTGAGCGTCTTGTCGAAGTCGGGGCTCATGACCTTGCGGCCGAAGTGCTGCGTGGAGAACGCCAGCAGGCCCCAGTAGTGCTTGAAGTCCTCCATGAACGTCTTGTCGACCGGGAGTGGGACCTCGACGACGTCATGCCCCAGTGAGCCGAGCAGGTCGGACGTCGCGAGGACCGCCTTGCGGGTGTCCTCGTCGGTCGGCCGGCCGGTGACCGAGTCGAGGATCATGCCGACGCGGAGACGCCGCCCGGCCGGTCCCTCGACGAGCCCGAGGGGCCTGAGGTCCGGTGCCGGCCGGTATGCCTGGGTCGCGGCCATGAAGTGGGCGGTGTCGCGCACCGTGCGCGTCACGACACCGTTGGAGATGATGTCGACCGGAAGCTTGGCCGAGTCCGCGGCGGGCACGACGCGCCCGCGAGTCGGCTTGAGTCCGACCAGGCCGCACGCTGCGGCCGGTATGCGGATCGAGCCGCCACCGTCGTTGGCGTGAGCGATCGGCACGACACCGGACGCCACGAGCGCTGCGGCTCCGCCGGATGACGCACCCGCGGAGTAGCCGGTGTTCCAAGGGTTGCGGGTCGGCGGCAGGGTCGCGTACTCCGTCGTGGCATTGAAGCCGAACTCGGGCATCGTCGTCTTGCCCAGCACCGTGAATCCGGCAGAGAGGAACTGGTCCGTGAACGGCGCGTGGGCAGCCGCCGGACGTGCCTTGACCGCGAGCGAGCCCTGGTCCGACGGCAGCCCGGCGACGTCGGTGTTGTCCTTGACGAAGGTCGGGACGCCGGCGAAGACCCCCTCGGCCGGGAGCTCGGACGCCGCGAGACCGCGCTCGAAGTCGCGATGCTGGATCGCGTTGAGCTCGGGATTGACCCGCTCCGCCCGGGCGATCGCCGCCTCGGCGGCTTCACGGGCGCTGATGTCTCCCGTGGCAATAGCAGCGGCGACCCCGACAGTGTCGAGGTCGCCGAGTGCGTCATCGCTGAACGCGTGGACGCGAGTGGTTATCTCCTTGGTCACGAGATGACTCTAGGGTCACATCGCAACCAACGGCCAGTGGCTAGCTGCCAGAAGTCAGCGAGAGACCTTGCCGGCCTTGAGGCACGAGGTGCACACGTTGAGGCGCTTGGGGGTCCCGTTCACGACAGCGCGAACGCGCTGGATGTTGGGATCGAAACGACGCTTGGTGCGTCGGTGCGAGAAGGAAACGTTGTGGCCGAAGCCAGGTCCCTTGGCGCACACATCACAGACCGCAGCCACGGCGAACTCCTGAAGATTGAGACTACTTGGATGAATGGGGCTGTCCCCGCGACCAGACGGTGCGACGACAACCGCTCAAGAATAGCCGAAGACCCGACGCTGACGCGAATCAGCCCGGCTGCTCCCGTGGTTGCACGGTGGTGACCGATAGCCTCGCCCCATGGGCCTCACCCTCAACCCCGCGGCGTTCCGAGCGTGGACGCAGCTGTGTGCCGGGGCCCTGTCGTCGGCCCGGGCCGAGATCGACGCGCTCAATGTGTTCCCCGTGCCCGACAGCGACACGGGGACCAATGCCTACCTGACGTTCGCCTCCGGCGCCGACGCCGTGTCGGCCATGGGTTCCGACGTGCCGTTCCCCGAGCTCGTCAAGGCGTACGTCGACGGCCTGCTGACCGGAGCCAAGGGCAACACCGGCGTGATCCTGTCCCAGCTCGTGCGCGCGTGCTTCCGCGACCTCGACCTGTCGGGTGGAGACGTCACGGCCGAAGACGTTGCGCGTTCGTTCGTCGCCGCCTCTGACGCTGCATGGGCCGCGGTCGGCGCTCCTGTTGAGGGCACGATCCTGTCGGTCGCCAAGGCTGCCGCCGTCGGCGCGACCGAGTCGGCCGAGGCCGGTGTCGACGGACGCACGGTGTTCGGCAAGGCCGCCAACGCAGCACGTGAGGCCCTCGCCCGTACGCCTGAGCAGATGGAGCTGCTGGCGCGGGCCGGCGTCGTCGATGCGGGCGGCCGCGCGCTCGTCGTGGTCCTGGATGCCACCGAGCAGGCGCTGACCGGCCGCATCCCGAAGCCGGCCGCCAGCAGCATCCCGGTGCCGGCCGTGGGTTCCGGTGACGACCTGAGCGCGGACGGTCCGTCGTACGAGGTCATGTACCTCCTCGAGGCGGACGACGACCGCATCGCCGAGCTGCGTTCGGCCCTGTTGCCCCTCGGCGACTCGCTCGTCGTGGTGGGCGGCGATCGGCTCTGGAACGTCCACGTGCACGTCGACGACGTCGGCGCGGCGATCGAGGCCGGCATCGCAGCCGGTCGCCCCTACCGCATCGCCGTCACCCACTTCGCCGACCAGATGGCTCAGGCGCCACGCACCGGCCGGGTCGTGATCGCCGCGACGACCGGCGACGGTCTCACGGCGCTCTGCCAGGAGGCCGGCGCCAAGACGCTCGAGTTCACCCGCGAGCGTCCGTTGACGATCGCCGAGATGAGCGCCTCGTTGCGCGACGCCGGCGCCAGCGAGGTCATCGTGCTGCCCAACAACCAGAGGTACGTCCGGCAGTTCGAGGCTGCCGCCCAGGCCGCCCGTCAGGACGGCATTCGGGTCGCGGTCATCCCGACTCATGCGCAGGTGCAGGGCCTGGCCGCCCTCGCGGTGCACGATCCCGGTCTCGGCTTCGACGAGGTCGTCGTGGCGATGTCGAGTGCTGCCGCGCACACCCAGCACGGAGCCGTCACGATCGCCTCGGAGCCTGGCATGACGATGGTCGGCCCGTGCGACGTGGGCGACGTGCTCGGCGTCGTGGCGGGCGACTTCGCGGTCGTCGGCCAGGACATCCTCGCGGTGGCCTACGAGGTCATCGACCGGATCCTGTCACCGGCCGGTGAGATGCTGACGGTCGTGATGGGTGAGGACGCCGAGGGGCTGATCGAGGAGTCGATCTCCGAATACCTCCGCACGCTGCGACCCGACGTCGACCTCGTGGTCTACGACGGCGGCCAGGAGAACTACCCGCTGTTCATCGCGGTGGAGTGATGGTCGAGCTCTCGACCAAGCTGGTCAACGTCCTCGGCGACAAGACCACCAAGCCGCTCACCAAGGCGTTCGACATGGTCGTCGTCGAGGATCTCCTGCGCCACTATCCGCGGCGCTACGCCGAGCTGGGCAAGCTCACGGACCTGTCACAGCTGGAGGTCGGCCAGCACGTCACGATCATGGCGCGGGTCGCATCGGCCAAGAACTACTCGTTCGGGCCGGGTGGCCGGCGCACGCGCACCGAGGTCGTCGTCACCGATGGCACCGGCTACCTGACCCTGACGTTCTTCCAGCAGGCCTGGCGGCTCAAGGCGATGCAGGAGGGCTCGCTGGGTCTCGGGGCCGGCGTTGTCACCGAGTTCAACGGGAAGCTCCAGCTGACGCACCCGGACTGGGAGGCGCTCACCAAGACCGACGACCCGGCCGGCGGAGCACGGCTGGGGCGTGGCGTCATCCCGCTGTACCGGGCCACCGCCGCGATGGCCTCGTGGAAGATCGAGCAGTGCGTCGGCATGTGCCTCGACGCGATCAGCCCCCTTGACGACCCGCTGCCTGAGGACGTGCGCGCGTCGCACGGCTTCTACGACCTCAAGGGCTCGTTCGAGGCGATCCACCGGCCACGCAACGCCAAGGACTGGCAGGGCGCCCGGGACCGGTTCCGGTTCGAGGAGGCGTTCGTCGTCCAGACGATCTTCGCCCAACGTCGCAACGCCCTCGAGCACGAGCGGGCAGCGTCGCGTCCGATCGCGCCCGGCGGGTTGCGCGAGCGCTTCGAGCAGCAGCTGCCGTTCGAGCTCACGGCCGGCCAGAAGACCGTCGTCGAGGAGATCTCGAGCGACCTCGCCCGCACGCATCCGATGCACCGGCTCCTGCAGGGTGAGGTTGGTTCCGGCAAGACGATCGTCGCGCTGCTGGCCATGCTTCAGGTCGTCGACGCCGGCGCGCAGACGGCCCTGCTGGCGCCGACGGAGGTGCTCGCGGCGCAGCACTATCGCGCGATCACCGCGATGCTCGGCGACCTCGCCAAGGGTGGCATGCTCGGCGGCGCCGACGGAGCCACCCGCGTACGCCTGCTGACCGGGTCGCAGGGTGCCAAGGCTCGCAAGGAGTCGTTGCTCGACGCCGCGTCCGGCGAGGCCGGCATCGTGATCGGCACGCACGCGCTGATCCAGGACCACGTCCAGTTCGCCGAGCTCGGCCTGCTGGTCGTCGACGAGCAGCATCGCTTCGGTGTCGAGCAGCGGGCTGCCCTGGTCGATCGTGCCGAAGTCACCCCGCACGTGCTGGTCATGACCGCGACCCCGATCCCGCGCACGCTGGCGATGTCGGTGTTCGGCGACCTCGAGGTCTCGACGTTGCGCGAGCTGCCGGCGGGTCGCCAGCCGATCCAGACGACCGTCGTGCCCTACGCCGAGCGGCCCCAGTGGCTCGACCGCGGCTGGGAGCGCGTACGCGAAGAGGTCGGCCGCGGCCGTCAGGCGTACGTCGTGGTGTCGCGCATCGGCGAGGGCGACGACGGCGGTGACAAGGACACCAAGTCGTTGATCGAGCTGCGCGAGGAGCTCGAGGGCGGTGCGCTGCACGGGCTGCGACTCGGCAGCCTGCACGGGCGCATGACGCCCGACGACAAGGACGCGACGATGAATGCGTTCGCCCGCGGCGAGATCGACGTGCTCGTCGCGACGACTGTGGTCGAGGTCGGCGTCGACGTGCCCAATGCGACGGTCATGGTCGTCATGGATGCCGACCGGTTCGGCATGTCCCAGCTGCACCAGCTGCGGGGCCGCGTCGGTCGTGGCTCCGAGGCGGGGCTGTGCCTGCTCGTCACGGCGTCGGAGGGTGACTCGCCGGCACGGGAGCGGCTCGACGCGGTGGCTTCGACGTCCGACGGGTTCGAGCTGTCCCGGCTCGACGTCGAGCTGCGGCGCGAGGGAGATGTCCTCGGCGCGCGTCAGTCGGGCATCCGGTCGAGCCTTCGACTGCTGTCGGTGGTCAAGGACGGCGAGGTCATCGAGGAGGCCAGGCGGGTCGCTGATGCGATCGTCGAGGCGGACCCGACGCTGGCGTCGCATCCGGCCCTGGCCGCTGCGGTGCAGGAGCTCGAACGCTCCGAGCAGGCTGACTACCTGGAGCGCACGTGACCCGCATCATCGCGGGGCGTTACGGCGGGCGGCGCATCCAGACTCCCCCGGGTGACGGCACCCGGCCGACCTCCGACCGCGTGCGTGAAGCGATGTTCTCGTCGATCCAGTCCGAGCTCGGCGGCTTCGAGGACCTGCGTGTCCTGGACCTGTTCGCCGGATCTGGCGCGTTGGGGCTCGAGGCGCTGTCACGAGGAGCGGCGTTCGCGGAGTTCGTCGAGTCCAACGCCAAGGCGGCCGCGGTCATCAAGCGCAACCTCGCCGATCTCGGCGCGTCCGGCACCGTCACGCGTACCAGCGCCGAGAAGTACGTCGTGCGCCCGGCAACGGAGCCGTTCGGGCTGATCTTCCTCGACCCCCCTTACGCGCTCTCCACGGCCGAGGTCGGTGCTCTCGTCACAGCGCTGAAGCAGCCCGACGCGCTGTTCGTCGTCGAGCGGTCATCACGCGATCCGTTCACCTGGCCCGAGGGAGTCGAAGGTCTCCGAGACAAGACGTACGGCGAGACCCGGGTTTGGTACGGTCGCTGACATGACGAAGGTCGTGTGTCCCGGCTCCTTCGACCCCGTGACCAACGGTCACCTCGACATCATCGAGCGGGCGTCGCGGCTGTTCGACGAGGTGGTTGTCGCGGTCCTGGTCAACGAGAGCAAGAAGGGCCTCTTCACGATCGACGAGCGGCTCGAGCTCCTGGACCGGGCCACGTCGCAGTTCCCGAACGTCACGACCGCGTCCTTCAAGGGCCTGCTCGTCGACTTCTGCGCCGATCGCGGTGTCTCGGCGATCGTCAAGGGCCTGCGCGCCGTCACCGACTTCGACTACGAGCTGCAGATGGCGCAGATGAACAGCAGTCTCACCCAGGTCGACACGCTCTTCATCCCGACGACGCCGGAGTACTCATTCCTGGCCTCGAGCCTCGTCAAGGAAGTCGCCAAGGGCGGCGGTGACGTCTCCCGCCTCGTCCCCGACTTCGTCCTGGCCGAGCTGAAAGCAAAGTACGCCTGAGTCGTCTCGATACGCCTCCCTCGCAGAGCTCGGTCGGCTACTCGACCGGCGAGTACTCGCTGATCGAGTAGCAAGCTCGCTCAGCGAGCGGCGTATCGAGATCTCGTGAGATCAGCTCAGTCCGGGAGCATGGGCATGGGGTCGCGTTCCTTCTTGCCCAGCTGCACTGCTCGACGCAATGACGACGAGCCGTACTTGTCGCGCACTGCGTCGATCGCCTCGTCGAGCTCAGCACCGCTCGTGACGTCGAGGGGCAGTGCCAGCTGGGCCGGATTGTCGTCGAGTGACCCGACGGCGACGCCGATGAGGGTCAGCCCGCGCTCCTTGATCGCCGCGGCGCGCGATGCCAGCAGCAGCCGGGCGACCTCGAGCACCGTGGTGTTGTGGGCGGTCGGCCGGTCCAGCGAGTGGGAGCTCGTCGAGCGAGTGAAGTCGCCGAACCGCAGCCGAATGGTCACGGTGCGGCCCGTACGCCCCGCAGCGCGCATGCGCCGGGTGACCCGGTCGACGAGGGTCAGCAGCGCCAGGTCGATCTCGGCCGGGGAGTGCGGGCCACGGCCGATCGCGTGCTGGGCGCCCATCGACCCGCGCCGCTTGCCGACGACGACCGGCCGAGGGTCGCGGTTGTGCGCCAGCGCGTAGAGGTGGTGGCCGGACCCCGGACCGAGGAGCTGGACGAGCTCGATCTCGTACATCTCGGCGACGTCCCCGACCGTGACGATCCGCCGGTCGCGGAGCTTCTGCGAGGTGACCTTGCCGACGCCCCAGAGTCGCTCGACCGGCAGGGCGTGGAGGAACTCGAGCTCCTTCTCGACCGGCACGACGAGCATGCCCTCAGGCTTGGACACGGCGCTGGCGACCTTGGCGAGGTACTTGGTGCGCGCCACGCCGACCGAGATCGGCAGCCCGACCTTGGTGCGTACGTCCTGGCGCAGCTGCTCGGCGATCGACGACGGCAGGCCGCGTATGCGCCGCAGCCCGCCGACCTCGAGGAATGCCTCGTCGATCGACAGCCCCTCGACCACCGGCGTGGTGTCGCGGAACACGTCGAACACGTCGCGGCTCGCCTGCGTGTAGGCCTTCATGCGCGGAGGCACGACCACGGCCTCGGGGCACAGCCTCAGCGCCTGGCGGCCACCCATGGCCGTACGCACACCGCGAGCCTTGGCCTCATAGCTCGCCGCGAGGACGACGCCGCCACCGACGATGACCGGACGACCGCGGAGTGAGGGATCATCGCGCTGCTCGACCGACGCGTAGAACGCGTCGAGGTCGGCGTGCAGGACGGTACCCTCGGTCATACCTGCATCGTGTCACCGAACGGGGACAAACGGCCTGTCTGGTTCCTAGCGGCGAAGCCGCGGGAGCGAGCTCTGCGAGCGAAGGGCGATTGGCCTCGGCTGGGCCCGGCGGGTTACGATTCTCTTCGGCCTGTTCGCAGGTTGAAGTTTTGTCGTGCACTTGGACAGATGGGCAAGCCGTGCTTTCGGGACCTTTGGTTTTCGACACCCACGAGATGGGTCGCAAACCGGGCGCCGAACGTACATTCACCCTGACGGTCCCGGCGCCGGCAGACATGGGTTACGACGTCTACAGCGTGCCCGAGGATTCCCCGATGGAGATTGAGCTCCGGCTCGAGGCCATCATGGAAGGTGTTCTGGCAACAGGCACCATCTCGGCGCGGGCCGTGGGCGAGTGTGTGCGGTGCCTGGACCCGATCGACGAAGCTGTCGTGGTGGGATTCCAGGAGTTGTACCTCTTCGAGGCACCTTCTGACACAGAAGAGGCCGAAGAAGAGGAGTTCTTCCTCGAGGACGACCTGCTCGACCTCGAGACCGTCCTGCGGGACGCGGTGGTGCTCGCACTGCCGCACAACCCGTTGTGTGGTCCGGAGTGTCCGGGACTGTGCCCCGAATGTGGAGCGCGGCTTGCGGATGATCCAGATCACACACACGGTGAGGCGATTGACCCGAGGTGGGCATCGTTGAGCCAGCTGGCGGAGCAACCGGTCCCGCCAGCCGACCAGACAGGGTCGGACATCACGTCCGACGACAGCAAGGAGTAGATCGTGGCAGTCCCGAAGAGGAAGACATCGCGCAGCAACACGCGCCATCGTCGTGCACAGTGGAAGACCACCAAGACCGCGATCGTCGACTGCGCGAACCCTGCGTGCGACTCGAAGGTGCAGCCGCACCACGCGTGCACCAAGTGCGGACAGTACGGAGCTCGCGGCGAGCGTCGCCAGGTCCTCTGATCTCTGCATCATTTGATGCTGATGGGCTCCGGCAGGTTCTCGGTGTGGAGGACCTGGATGCGGGGCTCCTTCAGCATGCCCTGACACATCGCTCGTACGCGTACGAGAACGGTGGCGTCCCCAACAACGAGCGCCTCGAGTTCCTCGGAGACTCGGTGCTGGGCCTCGTCGTCACCGACACGCTCTTCACCGAGCACCCGGAGCTCCCTGAGGGGCAGCTCGCCAAGCTCCGCGCTGCGGTCGTCAGCGCCAAGGCCCTCGCCGAAGTCGCCCGCACTCTCGGCATCGGCGATCACGTACGCCTCGGCCGTGGCGAGGAAGCCACAGGCGGCCGCAACAAGGCGTCGATCCTGTCCGACACCGTCGAGGCGCTGCTCGGAGCGATCTACGTGCAGTTCGGCATCGAACGCGCTGCCGAGGTCATCCACCGCATCTTCGACCCGGTGATCGCCGTGGCCGCAGAGCTCGGCGCCGGCCTCGACTGGAAGACGTCGCTCCAGGAGATCGCCGCCAACAACGAGCTCGGGGTTCCGCACTACGTCCTCGAGGGCACCGGTCCGGACCACGACAAGTCGTTCACCGCCGAGGTGCACGTCGGCGAGCGGGTCTTCGGCGGCGGCACCGGTCGCTCCAAGAAGGAAGCCGAGCAGATGGTCGCTGAGATCGCCTGGCGGTCGATCAGCGCCGCCCTCGACAGTTCTGTCGCCGATCCCGCCTAGGCTTCACTCGTGCCCGAGCTGCCAGAGGTCGAAGTCGTACGCCTCGGCATCCACGATCACGTCGTCGGGCGCACGATCACCCACGCCGTCGTCCACGACGTCAGGTCCGTGCGCCGGCACCTCCCGGGTGCGACCGACTTCACGCACCGCCTCGAGGGCCGTACGGTCGTCGGCGCCGCGCGGCGCGGCAAGTACCTCTGGATGCAGCTCGACCATGGCGATGCCGTGCTGTGCCACCTCGGCATGAGTGGGCAGTTCCTGATCTCCGAGGCCGATGCGCCGGCGCCCCGCCATCTGCGCATCGCGCTCACCCTCGACGACGGCCGCGAGCTGCGCTTCGCCGACCAGCGCATCTTCGGCGGCATGTCGTTCAGCGAGGACGGCGCCGACCTGCCGCCCGAGATCGCCCACATCGCCCGTGACCCGCTCGACCCGTTGTTCGACGCGGCGGAGTTCGCCGCCCGCCTCCGCAAGCGCGAGACCGGCGTCAAACGCGCGATCCTCGACCAGACGCTGATCTCCGGGGTCGGCAACATCTATGCCGACGAGGCCCTCTGGCGCACGCCGCTGCACTACGCCCGCAACACGCGACACCTGCGCTCCCGCGAGGTCGAGGGCCTGCTGGTGCACATCGGCGAGGTCATGCTCGAGGCGCTGGCCCAGGGCGGCACCTCGTTCGACGCGCTCTACGTCAACGTCAACGGCAACAGCGGCTACTTCGAGCGGTCCCTCCAGGCATACGGGCAGGAGGGCAAGCCGTGCCAGCGCTGCGGCACACCGATCCGCCGCGACGCGTTCATGAACCGCTCGTCCTACTGGTGCCCGAAGTGTCAGCCGCGCCCCCGCAACGGCAAGTTCTGACTCAGGTGACGCGGTAGATCTCGCGGATGGTCTGCACCAGGCCGACCAGCCCGAAGGCGAAGACCGCGGTCAATGCGAGCCGCGCCAGCCACGGCAGCACGGGGCTCACCCGGGAGCTCCGCGAGCCGATGACGGCGCGGAACACGACCCAGCCGAGCACGAGCAGGGCCGCGATCGGGGTCAAGGGGAACAGCCAGGGGACAAGGGGCAGGAACACCAGCCGATTCGTGGTTGTCATCAGCGTGGAGTCGGGGCGAAGCCACCGGTCGGCCAGGGGCGGGAGTGCCAACGCGTACACGAACGGGATGGCCAGGGTCAGGCCGATCGCGGCGTACGTCGGCTCGAGTCGGGTGAAGTCGACGCCGTCGGAGTGCACGAGCAGCGAGCCGACGACGACGGTCACGCCGACGGCGATGCTGGCTGACCGGAACCACGCCGGGCCGATGCGCAGGTCCCTGACGGCGACGTAGATCCCGCCGCCGAGAATGCCGAGCACCGTGCCGACCAGGAGCAGGTTGAGGGTGCCGCCGAGCGTGACCTGGCCCATCGTGAACCCGTCGTCGCTCACCACGCCGGCGTCCTCGGCGTTCAGGCTGGCAAGCAGGCTCATCGCCAGGCGACCGCCGACTCCGCCGGCCAGGAAGCCCACGATCGCCCCGGCAAGACTCGCCACGGCGAGCCGGCGCAGAGCCATGACTGCCGCGGACCGCCACGCGTACGAGGATTCGCTCATCGTCGTCCTCCCGGGTCATGTCCCCGAGTCGCGATCATCCCATGGGTGGGGGCGATAACCTGCGCGAGTGACCCTTTCGTTGCAGCCCATGTCTGAGGAGTACTTCGCGGCGTGGAACGAACGTCTCGTGGTGGAGTACGCCCGCGAGAAGGTCGAGGCCGGCTTGTGGACCGAGGAGCACGCCCTCGAGCTGTCGAGGGCCGAGCAGGCGGCGGCCCTTCCCGCCGGCCTGTCGACGCCTGGCCACGACCTGTTTGTCGGCGTGCTCGACGGTGAGGTCGTGGGCCACCTGTGGCTGTTCACCGATCCCAGGCAGCCGGTGCGGGACACGTTCATCTACGACATCGAGATCAACGAGTCGCATCGTGGTCGAGGGCTCGGTCGGGCACTCCTGACGGCGGCGGAGGCCTGGTGTGCCGAGCACGGCAGCTCATCGGTGCGCCTCAACGTCTTTGCCCCCAACTTCACCGCGCGAGCCCTGTACGAGTCCGCGGGCTACGTGCCGACCAGCACGCACATGATGAAGCGGATCTCGCGGGCGTGACCGACGCACCGTATGGCGAGGAGGCCCGCGCGCGCTTCGTCGACGAGCCGCCGAAGCGCTCGGGTCGTACGCCCTTCGAGCGCGACCGGGCACGGGTCGTGCACTCCGCGGCGCTGCGCCGGCTCTCGGCCAAGACGCAGGTCATGGGCGCCGGCTTCGACGACTTCGTCCGCAACCGGCTGACCCACACGCTCGAGGTCGCGCAGGTCGCCCGTGAGCTGGGCAAGGCGCTGGGCTGCGATCCGGACATCGTCGACTCGGCGGCTCTGGCGCACGATCTCGGCCATCCGCCGTTCGGCCACAACGGCGAGGCGGCGCTCGACGAGGCGGCACAGTCGTGCGGAGGCTTCGAGGGCAACGCCCAGACGTTGCGCATCCTCAGCCGGCTGGAGTCCAAGGCGTTCGCCGCCGATGGCTCGAGCGTCGGCCTCAACCTCACCCGCGCGACGCTTTCGGCGTGCGTGAAGTATCCGTGGCTCCGCGGCGAGGCGCCCGACTCCAGCGGCAAGTTCGGGGCGTACGCCGATGACGTGGCGGTCTTCGACTGGCTCCGCGAAGAGGCGCCGGCCAAACGCCGACCGATCGAGGCGCAGGTCATGGATCTCGCGGACGACATTGCGTACTCCGTGCACGACGTCGAGGACGGGGTTGTCGGCGGCTGGTTCGTGCTGCGCTCCGGTGAGCTCGACCGCGAGTCGATCCACGCCGTGGCGCGGGACTGGTACGACCCTGGCGCCTCGGACGACCGGCTCGACGCGGCACTCGAGCGGCTCCAGGAGCTGTCGGAGTGGCCCTCAACGCCGTTCGACGGTAGCCGGGCGGCACGGGCGGTCCTCAAGAGCCTCACGAGCGCGCTGATCGGTCGTTTCGCGCACGCCGCCGAGCTGGCGACGGTCGAGAGGTGGGGCGGAGGGCCGCTCATACGCTTTGCCGCCGACCTCGAGGTGCCGGACGACACGCGTGATGAGATCACGGTGCTCAAGTCGATCGCGGCGCACTACGTGATGCGGTCGGACGACAGGGCGGGGCCGCTCAGCCGACAGCGTGAGCTGCTGCTGGCGCTGGTCGAGGTGCTCGACAAGTCCGACGGCCAGGAGCTCGAGGCCGAGTTCGCCCTCGACTTCGTCAACGCCGCCGATGACGCCGCCAGGCGCCGGGTCGTGATCGACCAGGTTGCCAGCCTGACCGACGCCTCCGCGCGTACGTGGGCCCTCCGCCTGCTCAATTGACGAGGTTTGCGTCATACGAACTGAGGTCTCAAGACCACACTTCCTATGACGTAACTCGGCCGTGGGTGGCGGCGACTAACATTCACCCCATGGCCGGACGCATCAAGGACGAGGACATCCAGCTCGTCCGTGAGCGCACCCGCATCGACGAGGTCATCGAGCAGTACGTCACGCTCAAGAACGCTGGCGGAGGCTCCCGCAAGGGCCTCTGCCCGTTCCACGACGAGAAGTCGCCGTCGTTCAACGTCCGGCCCTCCGTCGGGTCCTACCACTGCTTCGGCTGCGGAGCCGGTGGCGACGTGTTCCGGTTCGTCATGGAGATCGAGGGCCTGAGCTTCGTCGAGACCGTCGAGCGGCTCGCGGTCAAGGCCGGCATCACGCTGCGCTACGAGGACGGCGGGCACACCGGACCCCGACGCGACCCCAACCAGCGGCCGCGTCTGCTCGCGGCCCACCGCGAAGCGGGCGAGTTCTATGCCGCCGCGCTCCAGAGCTCCAAGGACGCCGAGGCCGGCCGCCAGTTCGTCAAGGATCGCGGCTTCGACCAGTCCGCCGCCGAGAAGTTCGGCATGGGATTCGCGCCGCGTGGGGGAGAGGCGCTGGTCGCCCACCTCAAGTCCAAGGGCTTCACCGACGAGGAGCTCACGATCGGTGGCCTGGCCGCCAGTGGCTCACGCGGGCTCTACGACCGGTTCCGCGGGCGTCTGCTGTGGCCGATCCGCGAGATGACCGGAGAGATCATCGGCTTCGGTGCCCGGCGGATGTTCGACGACGACCGGATCGAGGCCAAGTACCTCAACACGTCCGAGACGCCGATCTACAAGAAGAGCCAGGTCCTCTACGGCCTCGACCTGGCCCGCCGCTCGATCTCGTCGTCGAGCCAGGCCGTCATCGTCGAGGGCTACACCGATGTCATGGCGTGCCACGAGGCCGGTGTCACCACCGCGGTCGCGACCTGCGGCACTGCGTTCGGCGAGGACCACGCCCGCGTCATGCGCCGGCTCATGCTCGACGACCAGGCATTCCACGGCGAGGTCATCTTCACGTTCGACGGTGACGAGGCCGGTCAGCGAGCCGCTCTCAAGACGTTCAGCGGCGACCAGCAGTTCGTCGCCCAGACCTATGTCGCCGTCGAGCCCCGCGGCATGGACCCGTGCGACCTGCGCCTCGCGGAGGGCGACGCGGCGGTGCGCGAGCTCGTCGCATCACGCATACCGCTCTATCGCTTCGTCCTCGACAACATGCTGAGCAAGTACGACCTCGACCGCGGCGACCAGCGCGTCGACGCCGTACGCGAGGCGGTCTCGCTGGCCTCCGCGATCCGCGACAAGTCCAAGGTCGACGAGCTGCTCCGGGAGATCGCCGGACGAGTCGGCACCGACATCGAGCAGGTTCGCGCCGAGCACCGCAGGCGTACGACGGCGACGAAGCCCGCGACCGGGACCGCAACGCCGACGACAGCCGAGGCGCCGCCACCGGCCGAGCCGCCCAGCCAGGTCGTCAGCTTCGGTGCCCCGCAGTTCGCCGACGAGCGGGAGGCACTCAAGGCGATCGTGCAATATCCGCACCTCGCCCGCGAGCACGCCGACGAGCTCGACGACAACGACTTCACCCACTTCGTGTCCAAGTACCTTTGGAAGCACATCCAGGGCATGACCTGGCCGACCGCACCCGACTCCAACTGGCTGCCCAGGCTGGCCGAGTCGGTCCACGACGAGGACGCCCGCCGTGTGCTGTCGGTCGCCGCGGTCGAGCCGATGAGGGCGCGTGAGAACAACACCGGCGCGGTCGTGGCATCGGTGATCCTGCGGCTGCAGCTGCTGACCTGCGGGCGCCGCATCACGGAGGTCAAGTCCAAGCTCCAGCGCACCAACCCGATCGAGCAGGCCGAGTCCTACAACCGCATGTTCGGCGAGCTCATCGCGCTCGAGCAGCAGTTCCGCACGTTGCGCGATCGCTCGCTCGGTGGCGACATCCCCAGCTGACCCGCGCTCGTTCGTCGGTCCACAGTTCGCATTCGCGGCACTGCTCGAGGGCGGTGAGCCGTCGGAGTCTGTTGGCATGGACCGATTCGTACGCGAGCTGCTCTCGCTGCCACCGATGGACGCGGCAGAGGAGATCGCCCTCGCCCGGCTGGCGCGACGCGGGGACCAAGCCGCACGCGAAGCCCTGATCACCGCCGGTATGCGGTCCGTGGCGATGCGCGCCCGACTTCGTGGCCTCAGCGGCGAGGACCTGCGCGACGCTGTGCAGTCGGGCGCGATCGGGCTGATCCGTGCGATCGACCGGTTCGACCCCGACCGAGGTGCGCGGCTCGCGACGTACGCGTGGCACTGGATCGGCTCGGCGATGGCAATCGAACACCGCCCGGAACAACCGCTCGGCGATGAGGATCGCCCGGCATCGCAGCCCGAACCGTGCGACATCGACCTCCTCGACGGCATGCCGGACGAGCTCGCGGAGGTGCTCCGCATGCGCTTCGGTCTCGGCGATCCGTTGGCCGTCCCGATGCCTCGTCGGGTGGTCGGCGAGCGGCTCGGCCTGACCGTCGCCCAGGTGCGCACCGTCGAGGCCAAGGCGATGCGACAACTCCGGAGGCGGCTTGCTAAAGTAGTTGACCGTGCTCCTTCGCAAGAGGAGCCGATCCCCCATAGCTCAATTGGCAGAGCATTCGACTGTTAATCGGAGGGTTCTTGGTTCGAGTCCAAGTGGGGGAGCATCACCCGAACGGCGCCGATCTCGGCGCCGTTTCGTGGTTTCTGGGCAGGTTCTGCGCTGGGCGTGACATCTTGCAGGCGACACGCCCACGTGAGCCTGCAACTCGTCACGCCCAGCGCGTCGCGTGGATTCTGGGTAGCTGCTCCACACGCGTCAGATGGCAATCGTGGGGTACGCGCCCCACGTGGACATCAAGCCAACGGCCCAACGACTGGGACACGACGCCGCCGCGCTGTCCGGCAAGGCGCTCGCGGGCGTTTTCGGCGCCGCAGCGCGGATCCGCCCGGCCCACAAGCCGCTGCACCCCAGAGGCGAGCTACACACCGCGACGATCGAGCGCTCCGGCCTCAGGGACGGCATCGGCGTGCCCTGGATCGACGAACCCGGCACCTCGACTGGCCTCGTACGCGTGTCACGCGCCATCGGGATCCCCGAAGCGCTGCCGGACATCTATGGCCTCTCATTGCGCCTTCCGCTCTTCGGGGGAGCGCACGCCGACATCCTCTTCGCGACGACGGGGCTCGGCCGGCTGTCGCGCTTCGTGCTGTTCCCGGCGCAGCATCCGGGGCAGCGCGCGTACTCGACACTGCTGCCCTACCGCGCGACGTCCGGCCCCGTCGTCCTGGCAGCCGTACCGGTGGGGACCGACGGCCTGACCTTCGACCTCGCCTGTGCCGGCCTCGGCAGTGCCTGGCAGTCGTTCGCTCGGATGACGCTCACCGAGGCGTCGTCAGAGGACTCGCCGTCGTTCGACCCGGTCCGCAACCAGCTGCCGGGACTGGCGTACTACGAATGGGCGGCCAAGATGCGCGAGGGCGCCTACCGGGCCGCCCGCCGGTCACGCGACGGTTGAGGTCACTCGCCCCAGGTCATCGAGAAGACCTCGAACGGCGTCGCGTGCGTGACGCCGAGCCGTGAGCCGGTCGGCCGCGACATGCCCTCGAGCATCTCGGCCGGATCGAAGTTCTCCCAGCCCAGTCCGTCGATGTATGCCTTGTGGGCCTTGAGCGACTCGACGCCGCGGTCGAACGTCTCGGTGGTGTCCGCGCCGTACGTGCTGTTGGGGGAGCCCGAGGCCCAGACCTGCTTGACGCCGCCCCATGGCTCCAGGCCGCGGACGAGCTGCTCGGGGAAGATCCACCGGTTGCCCGCGTCGCTGGCGCTGTTGAGCGCCGCCCGCCCGACCGCCATGTGATCGGGCTGGTTGGGCATCGTCCCGCCCCACGTCTCGCGGAAGTTGTTGGTGATGATGATCTCCGGGCGGTGCTGGCGCACGACCTCGGTGATCGCGCGACGCAGCGGCACGCCGTACTCGATGACGCCGTCGGGCAGGCCGAGGAACTCCACCTGCTCGACGCCGACGATCTTCGCCGACGCGATCTGCTCGGCCATCCGGATCTCACGGCACTCGTCCGGAGCGAGGCCGTCGATGCCGGCCTCACCGCTGGTCACCATGCAGTAGACCGCGGTCTTGCCCTGATCGGTCCAGCGCGCGATCGCAGCGGCGGCGCCGAACTCGACGTCGTCGGGATGCGCCACCACCACCAGTGCGCGTTCCCAGTTCTCGTCGACGGGCTCGAGTGGTGTGGGTTCCATACGGTTAGGCTAAGCCCGCACTCCCTGGGGAGGTAGCTCAGCTGGTTAGAGCAGGGGACTCATAATCCCTGGGTCGCGGGTTCGAGCCCCGCCCTCCCTACTGAATTTCCCTGGTGACGCCCCCGGGAGACGAAACCCTGGACTCCCGGCCGTGGCATCTCAACCGGGGGCGTCGACGCCACCGTAAACCGAGTGTCAAGAACCAGACTGTCTGCTTTGCTCGGCTCAGCTCATCTGGGTCAGCGAGAGGATGTTGCCCTCGGAGTCCTTGAACCACGCTCCACGGCCTTCCGAGTAGGTGGCCACGCCGTTCTCGGTCTTGAGGCCCGGGAGGTCGTAGTCCTCGAACTCCACGCCCCTGCTGCGCAGGTCAGCCATCTCGCTGTCCAGATCGTTCGTGACCCAGCTCAACGCCGTGTTCTGAGCGGTGCCTGCGAACTGGGATTCGTACAGCAGGATCTTCGCTCCGTTCTTGCCTTGGTAGACCAGTCCGTCCCCGCGCTCTTCGGACGGCTCCAGGCCCAACTTGTCCTTGTAGAACTGCCGTGCTCGTCCGATATCCGAGGCAGCGAGGACTGCGTAGATCTCTGAATCGCTCAACATGTTTTCTTCCTCTCTTTGCACCCCGAAATCGACGGTACGCCGGTCGATCGGCTAGCGCGATAGTCACTGTGAGCCACTCGGTGACTGACCCATACGACACAATCGGGGGCATGCGCGACGCGGTGATCTTCGACATGGACGGCACGCTGTGCGACACCTCGACGATCGAGCACCTCATCACGGGGGAGGACAAGGACTTCCACGCGTTCCATGCGGCGTCGGCGACCTGCCCGCCGCGGCCCGAGGTGGTCAAGGCCGCACAGGCCGAGCACGAAAAGGGGCGGGCGATCCTCGTTGTGACGTCGCGGGAGTTCATCTGGCGCGACCTCACGCTCGACTGGCTGGTCGAGCACGGCATTCCGTACGACGCGCTCTACATGCGGATCGTCGGCGACTACCGCAAGGACATCCAGATCAAGAAGGACATCCTCGCTCAGATCGCCGCCGACGGTTTCACGGTGCTGGAGGCCTGGGACGACAAGCCGGCCGTGATCGACCTGTGGCGGGACGCGGGCATCGCGGTCCACGTCGTCGACTGAGTCAGTTGCGGCGCCGCTCCACGTCCGCGACGATCTCGGCGGCAATGAGTCGCAGCTTGACGTTGCGGTGCTGCGAGAGCCGGGTCAGGAACGCGAAGGCACGCTCGTCGTTGAGCTCGTAGCGCTCCATGATGATGCCGACGGCCTGGCCGATCGTCGTTCGCGTGCGGATCGCATCGTTGAGGTCGGCGATCTCCTGGGCATAGCCGATCGCGACCGCAGCCTGGTGGGCGAACAGGTTCGCCAGCGTCGTGAAGTCCTGGAAGGCGCCGACCCGCCGCGAGTAGATGTTGAGTGCGCCCTGCGATGCCGGCGCGTCGAACAGGCGCAGACCGGCCTGGGCGCGGATGCCCCTCGACACGACGTACGGGCCGTAGTTGGGGAACCGCTCGTCCGAAGCCATGTCCGGCGCGATGACGTGTGCCGTGGTGACTGCCGCGTCGTAGCACGGGCCCTCCTGGAGCTCGTACTGCTTGGCGTCCAGTTCCAGTACCAGCGAGTCAGTCGGCGCAACGGTGTCGATGCTGTCGTCTGAGTGCTTGACCGTGATCGAGGCGTACTCGACGTCAGGCAGCACCTCGACCGCTGCGGAGGTGATTGCCTGGAGCGTCGCATCGAAGTCGCCGGGCTTGAGCGCCTCGGCGAGACGTCGAACGCTGTCCTCCAGAGCCTCGTCTGCCACGAAGAACTCCCTACCCGGATACCCGAGGGTCATGCGCCGCCTGCCGCTGTGCATCAAGCGTTCACCCGACGTTGGGCCGCGCGCCGATCGGCGCCTCTAGCGTCGTCGTCAGCAACCGCCGACGCCTCGGGAGGACCCCGCATGTTCACGATTGAACCCCGCAAGAAGCACGACGAGCAGTCTCTGCACCGCCCGGGACGCTCCTCGGTGACGTGCCTCTACCGCTGCGGCAACGCGTGCGCCCAGGCGGCGCCGAACTGCTCGGAGAACGAGTACTTCGGCGACATGATGCGGTCGGCGGTCTCCCGCCGTGGCCTGCTGCGGGCAGGCGCAGTCGTCGGTGTCGCAGGTCTGGTCGCGCCCACCCTCATCGGCGGGCAGCCGGCAGCGGCAGCGACGACGACCAAGACCCTCGCGAAGGGGTATGCGCCTGGCCTCGGGTTCGCGACCGTGCCGCCCAACGTCATCGACGACGTCGTCGTGCCGACCGGGTACGACAAGAAGGTCGTGATCGCGTGGGGTGACCCGCTGTTCAAGGGCGTCCCGGCGTTCGACGTCCACGCGCAGTCGGCTGAGGCGCAGCGCGGTCAGTTCGGGTTCAACAACGACTTCCTGGGCCTCCTGCCGTACGGGCGGGGGACCAAGCTGCTCGTGATCAACCACGAATACACCAGCGAGACGCTGATGTTCCCGGCGTACGACGCGGCCAACCCGACGCGTGAGCAGGTCGAGATCGCCTGGGCGGCACACGGCTTGAGCGTCGTGGCCGTCAAGGAGTCGGACCGCGACGGCTCGCTGCGACCGATCGTCGGCGACCGCAAGAACCGTCGACTGCACACGGGTTCTGCGTTCGAGCTGACCGGACCGGTCGCCGGGCATCCGCTCGTACGCACCAAGGCCGACCCTGACGGGCGCACCGTGCTCGGCACGCTCAACAACTGCTCGGGCGGGCTGACGCCGTGGGGGACCTGGCTGACGGCCGAGGAGAACATCAACCAGTACTTCGCCAACGCGGCGACGGTGACGGAGCCGGTCCAGGCCGCGCGGCTCAAGCGCTACGGCATCGCGGGCACCGCTACCGAGCGCAAGTGGGAGCGCTTCGACGACAGGTTCGACATCGCGAAGGAGCCCAACGAGCCGAACCGCTTCGGCTGGGTCGTCGAGGTCGACCCGTACGACCCGCACTCGACGCCCAAGAAGCGCACGGCTCTGGGCCGGTTCAAGCACGAGGCGGCGCAGCCGCGCATCACGAGCGACGGCCGGGTGGCTGTCTACATGGGCGACGACGAGCGCTTCGACTACTTCTACAAGTTCGTCTCCGACAAGCGGGTGGAGCGCGGCCAGAGTGCCGCCGCCCGCCGCCACAATGCGACCCTGCTCGACGAGGGCACGCTGTATGTCGCCAGGTTCACCGGCGACTCAGGTCAGGTCGACGGCTCCGGCGAGCTCCCGGACGACGGCCTGTTCGACGGCAGCGGGGAGTGGATCCCGCTGGTGCGCGGCACCCACTCGTACGTCGACGGCATGACCGCCGAGGAGGTGCTGCTGTTCACCCGACAGGCCGCTGACAAGGTCGGCGCCACGAAGATGGACCGTCCTGAGGACGTCGAGCCGAGCCCCCACACCGGCAAGGTCTACATCGCGCTGACCAACAACAGCAACCGCGGAGCCACGGGCGCGGCCGGTGCGGACGAGGCCAACCCGCGCAACAACAACAAGAACGGCCACGTCATCGAGCTCACCGAGTCGCACAACAACTCCGGCGCGACGAAGTTCCGGTGGAGCGTGCTGCTGCTGTGCGGCGACCCGCAGGACCCGGCGACGTACTTCGCCGGTTTCGACAAGAGCCAGGTGTCGCCGATCTCGTGTCCCGACAACCTCGCGTTCGACGGCTACGGCAACCTGTGGATCTCGACGGACGGCAACGCGCTCGGCTCCCACGACGGACTGTTCGGGCTGGCGCTCGAGGGCCGGTATCGCGGCCAGGTCAAGCAGTTCCTCAGCGTGCCGAACGGTGCGGAGACGTGTGGTCCGTACGTCGATCGGGAGCGGGTCATGGTCTGCGTGCAGCACCCCGGTGAGGTCTCGGGGGCATCGGTCGAGGCCCCGGCATCGACCTGGCCTGATGGTCCCGGATCGGTGCCCCGTCCCGCGGTCGTCGCCGTGTGGCCGAAGCGCCGCCTCCGCGGACGCTAGAGCCCAAAGGTGTCCCGCTGGTCCTTGGGCACGAGCTCGAGGAACTCGGGGTTGTCGCGGATGACCTTGGGGACGAAGGGGCAGTAGGGGAGCACGGTGCCGTCGCGCTCGGCGATCTCGGCGAGCGCGCCGCGGACCAGCTCGCTGCCGACCCCGTGGCCCTCGAACTGGGTGAAGACGCGGGTGTGCGGGAGCGCGTACTCCTCGCCGTGCTTGCGGTAGTCGAGGAAGCCGGCGAGCTCGCCGTCGATCGTGATCTCGAACCTCGACAAGGCGGGATTGTCCGCCACTGTGGTCGTCATCCGACATTCCCTTCGGCCGAGATGTTGTCCGTACAGGAGAACATGCGTCACAATGGTCTCAGGTGCTCCCAAGACGCTGGGGAAGGCGACACTAGGGAGGCACCGATGAATATGTCTTCGCCGACCACCCCGACCCGGGGTGTTCTTTTCGTGCACTCAGCTCCGTCTGCGCTGTGCGCGCATGTCGAATGGGCTGCTGCTGGCGTGCTCGGTGGCACCCCTGACATCGCCTGGGTGCCGCAGATGGCCGAGCCGGGCACCTATCGTGCCGAGCTGTCGTGGCAGGCTGCGGCCGGCACTGCCGCGGCGCTGGCATCGGCGCTCCGAGGCTGGGACAAGCTGCGCTTCGAGGTCACCGAAGAGCCGACGGCGAGCAGCGAGGGCGCCCGCTACTCGTACACGCCGTCCCTCGGCATCTTCCACGCCATGGCTGGGCTGCACGGGGACATCCTGATCCCGGAGGACCGCATCAAGGCGTTCCGCGTCAAGGTTGCGCTCGGCGAGGTCGACATGGACACGGCGCTCGACGGATTGCTGGGCACGGCGTGGGATGCCGAGCTCGAGCCCTTCCGTCACGCGGGCGACGGTGCACCCGTGCGCTGGCTGCACCAGGTGATCTAGGGCGTCTAGCCGATCTCCACGGTGACTGCGGGCGTCGCCTCGTCGGTCTTCTTGTTGAGCAGGCGGAACTGTCGCTCGCCCGTGCGTGACGTGTAGAGCTCGGTCTTGAACTTGCCGCCGGCCCTGGTGGTGGTCTCGATCGGGAAGTCGTCCCAGTCGCTGCCCTCGTCCTTGACCTGGACCTGGAGCTCGGCGCCTTCGCCAAGGGCCGGGAACTTGCCCGAGATCATGAACCGCTCACCCGGGGAAACCTGGGGCGAGGACACCTTGATGGTCGGCTCCGGCTCGTTCGAGTTGGTCGGGGTCGTCTGGGTGGGCTCAGGTGTCGCCGTCGTGGTCGGCTCGGTCGTCGGGGCCGTGGTCGGGTTGCTGATCGCCGGCAGGTCGACGGCGCCGATGCCGGACGCCTCGATGAGGGCGGACCCGCCGAATCCGAGCGCCGCTCCGAGGACCACGCCGATGGCCACGAACCAGAAGACCAGGCGCTCGCCCAGATGGCGCCGGCGTATGTGCTCCTCGTCGCGCACCGGAGGCGCGGGGGACTCCAACGTCGTGGGCACCCGGCCGCTGCGCGCAGGCGGCGTGGAACCGTCATGGCGTACGACCGCGTCGACCGCGTCCTGGACCGTCACGAGGCTGTCGACGGTGTCGTCGGACAGGTAGACGTCGAACCGGCGGCCGAGCTCCTCGGCCATCTCCACGATCGTGAGCGAGTCGGTGCCGAGCTCCTTGAGGCTTGCCTCCGGCACGACGGCGTCGGCGGGGCAGTCGACGACTCGGACGAGGATGTCCGTGAGCTGTTCGCGGACGGTTGAGGAAGACGGCACGCGTCGAGTCTAACGAGCGAGGTCGACCAGCACGCGCGGAACAGGGGTGCGTGAACGCTCACAGAGGACCGCCCTAGGATGTCGGGATGGAAAGCGTCGAGGACGTCCAGTACCTGGTGGTGCACGGCTACCGGCGGGCGTTCCGCATCTCCGGCTCGGGTCCCGCGCTGCTCCTGCTGCACGGTCTTGCGTGCGACTCCTCGACCTGGCTCGACGTCATTCCGACCCTGTCGGAGCACTACACGGTCATCGCGCCCGACCTGCTGGGCCACGGTGAGTCCGACAAGCCGGATGCCGACTACTCGCTCGGCGGCTACGCCAACGGCATGCGCGATCTGCTCACGGTGCTCGGCATCGACAAGGTGACGGTCGTCGGACACAGCTTCGGCGGCGGCGTCGCGATGCAGTTCGCCTACCAGTTCCCCGACCGTACGGAGCGGGTCGTGCTGGTGTCGACCGGTGGCCTCGGCAAGGACGTCACCCCGCTCATCCGCTTCCTCACGGTGCCGGGCAGCAGCGCGGCGATCGCCGCAGCGACGTTCCGGCCCTGGCGCTCGCTCGTGGGCGGCACCATGCGAGCGCTCGCGCGGACGCCCTTGAGCGCCACGCGGGACCTCGACGAGGTAGCCCGGATCTACGAGTCACTGGCCGACCCGGCGACCCGCAGGGCCGTCCAACGAGTCACGAGCCATGTCCTCAACTGGAAGGGCCAGTTCGTCACGATGACGGACCGCAGCTATCTGGCCCGCCTGATGCCGGTGCTGGTCGTCTGGGGCCGCGACGACATGGTCATACCGTCCAAGCACGCAGACTTCGCGCCGACGCAGGTCTCCGATGTTCACGTTCTCAATGACTCGGGACACTTCCCCCACAAGGACCACCCGGAGGAGTTCTGTCGCCTCGTGATGGCGTTCATCGAGGCGAACGAGCCGGCGCAATATCACCGCGGTCGCTGGCGGGCGCTGCTGCGCCGTGGCGACCAGTACACGCTGGAGAGCGTGCCGACGGCTCCCGAAGCCGTCGAGCCGGCCATCAGCTAGGTACGGCCGGCCTGGCCTCGAGCGGTGGCGGAGCCTCAAGCTGGGCATGCTCCTTGCGGCGTTGTCGCTTGGTGTTGCCAGTCGCCCACGCGCCGATGACCACCGCCGCCCAGCCGATGAACGCGCCGGCGACGTCGTCGGCGAGGTAGTGCCAGCCGAAGTAGACCGTGGCCAGCACGACAAGACCGAGATAGACCCAGCCGATCAGCTGCACGACCTTGCGCTGGTTGGTCGCACGGAGGAACAGCGCGGCCGAGACCACGACCGAGACGTGCAGCGAGGCGAAGCCTGCGATGCCGTACGTGCTGCCGCCCGCGGGGTCCTCGTAGAACTTCGTGGCAGCACGGAAGAGGCTGCGTTGGAGCTGCGCGGCGCTGGTGTCTGGCAGGTCGGCGAACATCGAGGGCTGGACGAAGGCCGGGCCGAACGTCGGGAAGATGTAGTAGCTGATGACACCCAGCACCCAGTTGAGGCTGAGTGCCGTGGCGTACCAGGCGCCCAGCGACAGGTCCTTGCCCCAGACCAGGAATGCGCCCAGCGTCAGCGGGATCAGCGGCAGGTAGGCCACGTAGATGACCGAAAGCACCTGGGCTGCGAATCCGGTGCCCAACAGGTCGTGGAGCACCGGGGCCGGGTTGTGGTTGAAGAACAGGAAGTAGTCGATCTTGAGCATCTGCGTGTCGAAGTGCACCCCAGCGCGCGCCAGCGGCAGGTCGCTCTTGAGGTTTCGATAGCTGACGTAGCAGATGTAGAACGACACGAGCCCGAGCACGATGTAGAGGACGCGCTTCCACGTCCACTCCGCGCGGATGATGTCCATGAACATGAACAGCTGCGGACGGTCCTGGCTGGCGCGCAGCGGACCGAGGTCTTCGGGCATGCGATTGGCTTCGAAGCGCCGCGCGGCGACCAGTCGGTCGGCGCCGTTGGTCGTGAGCCACAGCGGGATGAGCAGGACGCCGAGCCATGCCCAGTCGCCAATGTAGGGGTGCGCGTAGTCCGCAACGGCGCGTACAGCCAGGAGTGGCAGCACGATGCGTACAGTCTGCCGAGCGAGGGCGCGGCGCCAGGAGATCGGGCGCAGGGTCGACTCGTCGAGCACGATGATCTCGGTCAGGCGGGAGATCGTCGTCATGCCGGTGGTGGTCTGACTCCTGAGCTCCAGCGAAGCGAAGCTGGCCACGACCGCCAGGGCGACGACCACGACGGACACCCGTCCCGCGGTCGACCCCTCCGCTGCCTTCCACCCGATCGACGCGATCCCCGCGACGAGACCCCAGAAGAAGGTCGTCACGAACGCGTCGAGGAGCCGGCTCCCGATCGGCGAGCTGTAGTCGAGTGAGTGGCGCCACTCCGGCGTGTCGGTGAACGTACGCCGGGACCGCCTGAATGCCGGGGGAGCGATGCCTGCGGCGAAGAACAGCAGGCCGATCACGGGCAGGCGGATGTAGGCCGGTCCGAGGAACCCATCAGGGTCGCGCAACGGGACGTCGTACTTCTGCGATGCGATGACAGCCGCCAACCCCACGACGATGGAGAGACACACCGCGAAGTGATAGGGCCGTTGACGCATGGACGCCATCCTATTGGGCGACCCTGAGAGGTCCTTGTGAGGGTTTGACTCCCAGGTCAGGCGTCGCCGCCCTCTTGGGGCACGTCGGCAACGGCCGTCGGGTCGTCGATGCGGAACCGGTTGAACGCCTCGCGGACGGTCTCAGGCCGTACGGTGCCGCGCTGAGCCAGCGTCTGCAGCACCGACACGACGATCGACTCGGCGTCGACCTGGAACGTACGCCGGGCGGCCGCGCGGGTGTCGGCGAAGCCGAACCCGTCGGTGCCGAGCGACTGCCACGGACCGGGCACCCAGCGGGCGATCTGGTCAGGCACGGCGCGCATGTAGTCGCTGACGGCGACCGTCACGGCGGACGTGTCCATGAGCTTGACCGTGATGTAGGGCATGCGGCTGTACTCGCCCGGGTGGTTGAGGTTCCACTTCTCGGCTGCGATGGCGTCGCGGGCGAGCTCGTTCCACGACGTCACGGACCAGACATCTGCCTCGACGCCGTAGTCGGCGGCCAGGATCTCCTGGGCCTTGAGCGCCCACGGGACCGAGACACCGGACGCCATGATGCGTGCCGAAGCCTCGCCGCCGGTCGCCTTGCGGTAGATGTAGGCGCCCTTGAGGATGCCCTCGACGTCGACGTCCTCCGGCTCGACGGGCTGGTTGATCGCCTCGTTGTAGACCGTCAGGTAGAAGATGATGTCCTCACCGTTGGGGAACGTCTCGGTGGAGCCGTACATCCGCTCGAGGCCGTACTTCATGATGTGGCTGATCTCGAAGCCGTAGGCCGGGTCGTAGTGCACGACCGCCGGGTTGGTCTGCGCGATCAACGGCGAGTGGCCGTCGGCGTGCTGCAGGCCTTCGCCGGTCAGCGTCGTACGACCGGCGGTGGCGCCGATCAGGAACCCGCGGGCCAGCTGGTCGGCCATCGCCCAGATCGAGTCGGCGGTGCGCTGGAAGCCGAACATCGAGTAGAAGAGGTAGACCGGGATCATCGGCTCGCCGTGCGTGGAGTACGCGCTGCCGGCCGCGATCGCCGAGGCCATCGCCCCGGCCTCGCTGATGCCCTCGTGCAGCAGCTGCCCCTGCGCCGACTCCTTGTAGGCGAGCAGCAGCTTGCGGTCGACCGACTCGTACGTCTGACCGGCCGGGTTGTAGATCTTGGCCGACGGGAACATCGAGTCCATACCGAACGTGCGGTACTCGTCGGGCGCGATCGGGACGATGCGGTGGCCGATCTCGGGATCCTTCATGAGATCGCGCAGCAGGCGTACGAAGGCCATCGTCGTGGCGATCTGCTGCTTGCCGGAGCCCTTCTTGAGCTCGTCGTACATCTTGTCCTCGGGCAGCTTGACGCTGACCGGGTTGACGACGCGCTTGGGCAGCGATCCACCGAGCGCCTCGCGCCGGGCCCGCATGTACTGCATCTCCTCGCTGTCCTCGCCCGGGTGATAGAACGGCGCGATGTCGCTGCCGTCGATCTGGGCATCGGAGATCGGGATGTTGAGGCGGTCGCGGAAGCCCTTGAGGTCGTCCTTGGTGAGCTTCTTCATCTGGTGGGTCGCGTTGCGACCGGCGAACGACTCGAGCAGCCAGCCCTTGATCGTGTGCGCCAGGATGACGGTCGGCTGACCCGTGTGCTTCTGGGCGGCGTCGAACGCGGCGTAGACCTTGCGGTAGTCGTGGCCACCGCGGGGCAGACGCTCGATCTCCTCGTCGGACAGGTGCTCGACCATCTTGCGCAGGCGCGGGTCGGGGCCGAAGAAGTTCTCGCGGTTGTAGGCACCAGACTCGACCGACAGGGTCTGGAACTCGCCGTCGGGCGTGCGGTTCATCTGGTTGACCAGGACGCCGTCGGTGTCGCGGGCGAGCAGGTCGTCCCACTCACGTCCCCAGACGACCTTGATGACGTTCCATCCGGCGCCACGGAACGTGGACTCGAGCTCCTGGATGATCTTGCCGTTGCCGCGCACGGGTCCGTCGAGCTGCTGCAGGTTGCAGTTGACCACGAACGTGAGGTTGTCGAGCTCTTCGCGGGCCGCGATGCCGATGGCGCCGAGCGACTCGGGCTCACCCATCTCGCCGTCGCCGAGGAACGTCCACACGTGCTGCTGGCTCGTGTCCTTGATGCCGCGGTTGTGCAGGTAGCGGTTGAAGCGAGCCTGGTAGATCGAGTTGATCGCGCCGAGGCCCATCGAGACCGTGGGGAACTCCCAGTAGTCCGACATGAGGCGCGGGTGCGGGTAGGACGACAGGCCGTTGCCCGCGCCGTGCGAGTGCTCCTGACGGAAGCGGTCGAGCTGGGTCTCGCTGAGGCCGCCCTCAAGGAACGACCGGGCGTAGATGCCGGGTGCCGCGTGACCCTGGAAGTAGATCTGGTCACCGCCGCCGGGATGGTTCTTGCCACGGAAGAAGTGGTTGAAGCCGACCTCGTAGAGGCTGGCGGCCGACTGGTAGGACGCGATGTGTCCACCGACGCCGAGTCCCGGCCGGTTGGCGCGCGACACCATGACGGCGGCGTTCCAGCGGATGTAGGCACGGATGCGGCGTTCGATCGCCTCGTTGCCGGGGAACCACGGCTCGCGCTCGGGCGGGATCGTGTTGATGAAGTCGGTGCTGCGCAGCGCGGGCACGCCGACGTTCTGCTCGCGGGCGCGCTCCAACAGCTTGAGCATGACGTAGCGCGCGCGGCTGCGGCCGCGGCTGTCGATCATCTCGTCGAGCGAGCTGACCCACTCGGATGTCTCGTCCGGATCGATGTCGGGCAACTGGGTCGGAAGACCCTCGTGAATGACAGCCGGTCGTTCGGGGCCGGATTGCGGCATGGTTGCTCCCTAGAAGTCTTGTGGACGTGTCCATCATTCCACCCCGGGTTCGCTACTGTGTTAGCGGCAACAGTGCTGACGAACCTACTTTTCAGTAGGTTTTCCACGAACGTAGGGAGACATCGCGGTGGACGCGGGCAAGTTGGGCTTCGGTCCTGACACCGTCATCCAGGAGCTTGGCTGGGATGAGGACGTCGACGAGGAGCTCCGTGTCGAGATCGAGCGCGTCACCGGCAACAATCTGGTCGATGGTGACCATGGTGATGTCGTCGACGGAGTGATCGTCTGGTGGCGTGACAAGGACGGCGATCTCATCGATGCGCTCGTCGATGCGCTCCAGGATCTCGCCGAGGGTGGCTCGGTCTGGTTGTTCACTCCCAAGGTGGGTCGGCCCGGATACGTACCCGGGGCCGATGTCGTGGAGGCAGCGCCGATCGCCGGTCTGTCGACGACCACGACGTCGTCGGCCTCGGACGACTGGGCCTCGACCCGTCTGACGGCTCACAAACGCTGAGCCTGCGTTGCGGCGTCGATAGGCTCGAGACATGAGCCTCGACGTTGGATCTGTCGCGCCCGACTTCACCCTCAAGAGCCAGCACGGCGAGGACATCACACTCTCGTCGTACCGAGGTCACCAGAGCGTCGTGCTGGTGTTCATCCCGTTCGCCTTCAGCGGGACCTGCACTGACGAGCTCGCTGAGATCCGCGACGGCATCGAGGCGTTCGAGGCCGAGAACGCTCAGGTGCTCGCGATCTCGTGCGACCACTTCTTCGCCAACAGGGCGTTCTCGGACCGCGACGGGCATACGTTCCCGATCCTGAGCGATTTCTGGCCTCACGGCGAGGTCTCCAGGGCGTACGGCACGTTCAACGAGGATGCCGGAGCGCCCAACCGCGGGACATACGTGATTGATCTGGAGGGGGTCGTGAGGTGGATGGTGCAGAAGGGAATAGGCGAGCGGCGCGATCTCGCCGAGTGCCGGGCTGCACTGGCCGAACTTTCCTGAAATCTTCCCAAATTACCTGCGGTCGCACCCACGAATGAGGTTTGATTGAGCTGCCGCGGCTGCCAGGGACCCGAGACCTTGGCAGCCGCGGTTCCGCCTGTCCCGGCGACCTGCGAATGCGGCTCTTGCGCGCCGCTTGCGGTATCGTTCCGCTGGTCCTGAGGGCGAATAGCTCAGTTGGTTAGAGCATCCGGTTTACACCCGGAAGGTCGGGGGTTCGAGTCCCTCTTCGCCCACATCGGCAGCGACCCCGGCCTGTTCATCGGCCGGGGTCGCTTGCTGTTGAGCGAGGCGCATTCCACGCGGGCTCAGCCGTCGTTGCTGGGTGCTCCGGAGATCGCCTCGACGAGCTCGCCGACGCGGTCCTCGGGCAGGTTCTTCGCGACGTCAGCCTGGCTGACGATGCCGACGAGGTCGTGACCGTCGATCACGGGCAGGCGGCGTACGGCGTGCTGCGTCATGGTGTGGAGGGTGTCCTCGATCGAGTCATCCGCGCCGATCGTGACGGGCTTGCCGTGGGCCAGGTCGCCGGCTGTCTTGGTGCTGGGGTCGATGCCGTCAGCGACGCAGTTCACCACGATGTCGCGGTCGGTCAGCATGCCCTTGAGGCGATGGTCCTCGCCGCAGATCGGCAGCGCGCCGACGCCGAGGTCACGCATCTTCTGTGCGGCCTGGACGAGCGTCTCGCCGACGTCCACACACTCGACGCCTCCGGTCATGATGTCTCGTGCAGTAGTCATCAGTTCCTCCATCCGATGGTTCGTTGTCACCGGAGGGCATACCCACGAGGTCGCGGGGATAACGATTGCGTCGGGTTCGGGCACATTTTCGATTCCGGACAAGGCGTCGTCCTGCTGTGGAACCATGTTGATATGGCTCCCGACTACATCGAGATCGATGCTGACGGGGTGCAGCGGGTCCTGGTGGACGGCAGCCTCGAGAGCGTCCGATGGGCCGAGCTCACCGAGATTCGCATCGCGACGACTGCCAACGGACCGTTCAGCGAGGACCTGTTCTGGATGTTGTTCGGCGCTGACCGGTGCACGGGTGTCGCCCTGCCCGGTTCGTACGTGGACGAGCCGCTGCTGAGACGGTTCCAGGCGCTCCCGGGGTTCGACAACGACCAGGTGATCGCCGCCTTGAGCAGCACGCGGAAGGCACAATTCGTGGTGTGGGTCAGCGGAGCGCGATGAGCGTACGCGGCGTTGTCGCCGTGCTGTGCGCGGTCGCCGCGTTGTCAGGCTGCACGGACTCCGAGCCGGCTACGCGTTCCACGCCTGCTGTGACGACCACGCCATACCCGACGCCGAGCCTCGGCCCTCTCGGCCAGCCGGGTTGCAAGCCGGCATCGCCGTTCAGCTCGATGGAGCTCCAGGGCACGCCGGAGGAGCGCGGCACGAGCCTCTACGGCCTGGCGTTCGTGCGTTCCGACGAGCCGTTGAGGGTCGACGTCGACATCAAGGTCGCGTGGCGCATGACCGGCAAGGGAGACCTGGCCGTACGCCTGATCGATCCGGACGGGCACCGCAAAGCGCTCGCCTGGGGACCCGAGGCCCACGGCGGGAGCACGTACCACCGGCCCGGCGACGAGTGGGGGACCGGCTTCAAGCTCGACCAGCCCGGCTGCTGGGAGATCCGCATGTCGAGAGACACGAGCCACGCGAGTGTGTGGATCGATGCCCAACCCTGACCTGGACAGCGTCGTCACGCGGCTTCGCGCATCGGGCAGCGTCTTTGCCGAGGACGAGGCCGAGCTGCTGGTCGCTGAGGCCCAGACGCCCGACGAGCTCGAGTCGATGGTCGAGCAGCGGGTCACCGGGCTGCCGCTGGAGGTCATCGTCGGGTGGGCCGAGTTCTGCGGACAGCGCATCGTGGTCGAGTCCGGGGTCTTCGTGCCGCGGAGACGTACGGAGGCGGTGGTGTGTGAAGCCGTGGCCCTGGCGCGACCCGGCGCCGTCGTCCTCGATCTTTGCTGTGGCACCGGCGCCGTGGGTGTCGCGATCCACGCCGCCGTCGAGAGCGTCGAGCTGTATGCGTCGGACATCGAGCCAGCGGCCGTACGCTGTGCGCGCCGCAACGTCGACCCGCTCGGCGGTCGGGTCTTCGCGGGAGACCTCTACGAGCCGTTGCCTGCTTCGTTGCGCGGCCGGATCGACCTGATCGTCGTCAACGCCCCGTACGTCCCGACGGACGCCATTGCGCTGATGCCGCCCGAGGCGCGAGAGCACGAGCCGCACATCACGCTCGACGGGGGAGCGGACGGCGTCGACATCCAGCGGCGGGTTGCCGCCGAAGCAGGCGAGTGGCTGGCGCCCGAAGGCCACCTGCTGATCGAGACGAGCCGTGAACAGGCAGATCGTACGGTCGAGGCATTCCTCTCCGGCAGCTTGACCGCCGAGGTGCGCCGGGCAGAAGACATCGACGGAACCGTAGTGATCGGCGCACGCGCGGGCTGAATCTTTTGCCGACAGTTGTCCACAGCGTCGGCCGCCGGGCAGAGCTGGTGTCGGGGTCGGCTGACACAGTGGGGTCATGACTTCGACGAGCACCGAGCTGGACGCCACCACTGCCCTTCGGCAGCTGACCGGGCGTGGCGACGCGGTCTTCCACGATGGGCAGCTCGAGGCGATCCAGGCGCTCGTCGACGACCGGCGCCGCGCGCTCGTCGTGCAGCGGACCGGTTGGGGCAAGTCTGCGGTCTACTTCATCGCGACACTTCTGCTTCGGCAGCGTGGTGCGGGTCCGACGCTGCTGGTTTCGCCGCTGCTGGCTCTGATGCGTGATCAGGTGGCTGCCGCGGCACGGGCCGGCGTTCGTGCGGTGGCGATCAACTCGGCCAACCCGCACGAGTGGGAGGACACGCAGGCCAAGCTCGCCGCCGACGAGGTCGACATCCTGCTGGTGTCGCCCGAGCGGCTCAACAACCCGCGCTTCCGTGACGAGCAGCTGCCGGCGCTGATCGACCGCATGGGCATGCTGGTGGTCGACGAGGCGCACTGCATCTCCGACTGGGGTCATGACTTCCGCCCCGACTACCGCCGGCTCTCCGAGCTGATCGGCCGGCTGCCGGACGACCTGCCGGTCCTCGCGACGACCGCGACCGCCAACGCCCGGGTCGTCACCGACGTCGCGGAGCAGCTCGGCTCGGTCGATCAGGTGGCGACGATCCGCGGCTCCCTCGCGCGTACGTCCTTGCGGCTCGGCGTGCTCGAGCTCACGGGGTCCCGCGACCGGCTCGGCTGGCTGCTCAGCCACCTCGCGGAGCTGCCGGGCAGCGGCATCATCTACACACTGACGGTCTCGGCCGCCGAGGACACCGCGCGGCTCCTGCGTGAGGGCGGGCACGCCGTGCGCGCCTACACCGGACGCACCGACCCCGAGCAGCGCGAGGAGCTCGAACGGCAGCTCAAGGACAACGAGCTCAAGGCGTTGGTGGCGACCAGCGCGCTCGGCATGGGCTTCGACAAGCCCGATCTCGGCTTCGTCATCCACCTGGGTGCACCGTCGTCCCCGGTCGCCTATTACCAACAGGTCGGTCGTGCCGGGCGCGCCACCGACAACGCCGAGGTCCTCCTGCTCCCGGGGCGCGAGGACGCCGAGATCTGGCACTACTTCGCCACCTCGTCGATGCCGAGCCAGGAGCGTGCGGCCGCCGTGATCGGCGAGCTCAGCGACAAGCCGTTGTCGACGCCTGCACTCGAGGCCCTCGTCAACATCAGGCGTACGCCGCTTGAGCTGCTGCTCAAGGTGCTCGACGTCGACGGTGCAGTCCGGCGTGTCCAAGGCGGCTGGGTCGCAACCGGCCAGCCATGGACGTACGACCGCGAGCGCTACGAACGCATCGCCGAGGCTCGTGCCGCCGAGCAGAAGTCGATGCTCGACTACGAGCACGCCTCGACCTGCCGCATGGAGATCCTGCAGCGCGACCTCGACGACCCGACCGCGGCGCCGTGCGGTCGCTGCGACAACTGCGCAGGCTCATGGTTCCCGACTGACGTTGCCGACGAAGCCGCCCAGGTCGCGTCGAGCACGCTCGACAAGGTCGGCGTCGAGATCGAGCCCCGGGCGCAGTGGCCCACCGGCGCGACCCGGCTCGGCGTCGAGGCCAAGGGCAAGATCGCCGAGGACGAACGGGCCGAGCCGGGCCGTGCGGTCGCCCGACTCACCGATCTGGGCTGGGGAGGGGTGCTGCGTGAGCTCTTCTCGCCCGGCGTCGACGACGCGCCAGTGACCGACGAGCTGCTCGGCGCCTGCGTGCGCGTCCTCAAGGACTGGGACTGGGCACAGCGGCCGGCCGCCGTGGTGAGCATGCCGTCCCGGTCCCGACCCCAGCTCGTCGACTCGCTGGCCCGCGGGATCGCCCGGATCGGCCGGCTGGAGGACCTGGGCACGCTGGATCTCCTCGGCGAGGGATCGCGCGGCGGCCCGGGTGGCAACAGCGCCTACCGGCTCGCCGACGTGTGGGGAACGTTCGGGGTCGGCAACGAGCTCGCTGCGGGGCTCGCGGCACTCGGCGGTCAACCCGTGCTGCTGATCGACGACCGGATCGACAGCCGCTGGTCCATGACGGTCGCGGCCCGTGAGCTCCGCCGCGCCGGGGCCGGATCGGTGCTCCCGCTCGCTCTCGCAGTCGTCGCCTGAATCCCCTCGCTAGAGTGCGGTCATGTCTACATTGCGTGACGTCGTCGGCGTCCTCGACGGCCTGTACGACCCGCGGTGGGCCGACAGCTGGGACGCCGTCGGCACGGTGGCCGGCGACCCGGACGCGGAGGTCACCAAGGTGCTCTTCGCCGTCGACCCGGTGCAGGCCGTGGTCGACGAGGCGGTTGCCTGGGGCGCCGATCTCGTGGTCACGCACCACCCGCTGTGGCTCAAAGGGGTCACCAGCGTCGCGGCGACCTCGCCCAAGGGTCGCGTCGTGCACACGCTGATCAGCAACGGCATCGCGCTCCACACCTGCCACACCAACGCGGACAGCCCGCCGCTCGGCGTCTCTGAGTCGATGGCCCTCGCACTCGGACTGAACGACGTACGTCCGCTGGAGGCCGATCCGGCAGAGCCGACCGACAAGTGGGTCGTCTTCGTGCCCGAGGCGGACGCCGACACGGTGGCCGGCGCGATGCACGACGCGGGCGCCGGGACGATGGGCGACTACGACTCGACCCGTTTCGAGTCGACCGGCACGGGATCGTTCCGGCCGCTGGAGGGTGCAGACCCGGCGATCGGCGAGGTCGGGACGGTCGAGCATGTCCGCGAGACCAGGATCGAGATGGTGGCGGACCGCCGCCTGCGGGAGGACGTACGCTCTGCGCTGCTGGCCGCTCACCCGTACGAAGAGGTCGCCTATGACGTGCTGGAGCCCGCCGCCAAGGCGGCGAACCGCGGCAGCGGGCGGATCGGCACGCTGCCCACGGAGATGACGCTGGCCGACTTCGCGGCGCACGTCGCAGAGCGGCTGCCAGAGCACCGCAGCGCCACACGTGTGGCAGGGGACCCCGATCGCCGGGTCCGTACGGTCGCCCTCTGTGGGGGATCCGGTGACTTCTTGCTCGCCACGGCGGACGCAGCCGGCGCTGATGTCTACGTGACCTCGGACCTGCGGCACCACCCGGTCAGTGAGCACCTCGAGCAGCCGGGGGCGTGCGCGGTCATCGACGTTCCGCACTGGGCGGCGGAGTGGACCTGGCTGCCCGTCGCGGCGGCCGCACTCAGCGAGCGCGTGCCCGGCGTCGAGGCCAAGGTCTCCACGATCGTCACCGATCCCTGGACGTCTCACGTTTCGTGAGTGCGGCCGTGTCGTGCGTGCCGTGACGAGGATCCCCGTGCCGGCGGTACGGTAGCCCTTGTGAAAGCCGACCCCGCTGCCCAGTCCGCCCTGCTCGACCTGCAGGCCCAGGACTCCGTTCTTGCCCAGCTCCAGCACCGCAAGAACTCCCTGCCCGAGCACGCTCAGATCGAGGACCTGCAGGCCAAGGCGAGCGAGCTCGACGGGGCACGCATCGAGGCCGACACCGAGGTGTCCGACCTCAGCCGGGCCCAGAAGAAGGCCGACGCCGAGGTGGAGCAGGTCAAGGCTCGCCGCACCCGCGACGAGGAGCGCCTCAACTCCGGTGCGATCAGCAACCCCAAGGACCTCGAGAGCCTTCAGCACGAGCTCGTCGCGCTCGAGCGCCGCATCTCGACGCTCGAGGACGATGAGCTCGAGGTCATGGAGAAGCTCGAGGAGGCGCAGATCCGGCTGGCCGCGATTCAGGCCGATCTCACCGCCATCAACGAAGACCTGGCGCAGGCCGTCGCCGCCCGTGACGCCGCGATCGCCGTGCTCGACGAGCAGGCAGCCGGCGCCCAGGCCGACCGGGCGCAAGCGGCGTCGGGTGTCCCCGACGACCTCATCGCCCTCTACGACAAGGTCCGGGCCCAGTACGGCGGCCTCGGTGCCGCAGCGCTTCGTGCCCGTCGGTGCGAGGGCTGCCGGCTCGAGCTCAACGGCGCCGACCTGCGCGACATCGCGGCCGCTCCTGAGGACGACGTCCTGCGGTGCCCCGAGTGCGGCCGCATCCTCGTACGTACGCCCGAGTCCGGGCTGTGACCTCGCGGATCATCATCGAGGCCGACGGCGGCTCGCGGGGCAACCCGGGCCCCTCGTCGTACGGTGCGCTGGTCCGGGACGCCGACACCGGGATGGTGATCGCCCAGCGCGGCGCGACCATCGGGATCGGGACCAACAACGTCGCTGAGTACACCGGCCTGATCGCCGGGCTCGAGCTGGCCAGGGAGTACGTGCCCGACGCCACCGACGTCGAGGTGCGGATGGACTCCAAGCTGGTCATCGAGCAGATGGCCGGACGGTGGAAGATCAAGCACCAGAGCATGAAGCCGCTCGCGGTCGAGGCGCAGCGCCTCCTGCCGCCGGTCGGCGTGACGTGGACCTGGGTGCCGCGCGAGCAGAACTCGGCTGCCGATGCGCTCGCCAACGCGGCGCTCGACGACGAGGCCGCAGGCGGGTCCGGAAAGGTCGGTGAGCCGGCTCCTCACACGGCAGCCGTGGCGGCGCCAGCGACCCCGAGCGCCCAGCTCGGCTGGCGCGGCGGTGCGCACGGTGAGCCCACCACGATCATCCTGCTGCGCCACGGGGTCACGCAGTCGACCGAGCGCAAGCTGTTCTGCGGGAGCGGGGGAGCAGACCCGGGCCTGACGCCGACCGGTGTCGAGCAGGCGCAGCGGGCCGCCGGCTGGCTCAAGCGGCTGGGTGGCGTGGACGCGATCGTCTCGTCGCCGCTGCAGCGCACACGCGAGACCGCCGCGGTCGTGGCCAACGAGCTCGGCCTCGACGTCGAGCTCGAAGCAGGCCTGGCCGAGGCATCGTTCGGGGAGTGGGACGGCTTCACCTTCGCCGACATCATGGAGCGCTGGCCGGCCGAGCTCAACGACTGGCTCGCGTCGACCGCGGTGGCGCCGCCGGGCGGTGAGCCGTTCGACGAGGTCTACGAGCGGGCGTCGGCGGCGGCTGACCGGATCCTCGAGGCGTACGCCGGCAAGACCGTCGTCGCGGTGAGTCATGTGACGCCGATCAAGATGCTCGTGCGGCGCGCACTCGATGCGCCGATGCAGGTCATCTACAAGATCGAGCTGTCGCCGGCGTCGATCACGACGATCCAGTGGTTCGCGGACGACACCTCGTCACTCCGCAACTTCAACCTCGTCCCCGACTAGACCAAGGACCTTTCGGCTAGACCTCGGCGACGACGATGTCGAGACGCTGGCCGTCGCGCTCGACGGTCCAGCCGAGATCGGCCAGCACGGACTGCAGCTCGTCGACCGTACGGGGATCGGCGCCGGACTCCAAGAGCCCTCGTACGATCCGGCCCTTGGTCGCCTTGTTGAAGTGGCTCACGACCTTGCGGGCGCCCTGGTGCTCGTGGAGCACACGCATCGTCGCAGTACGAGGGGCGAGCTCGGCGGGCGGCTTGCCGAGGGCCGTGTAGGTCCCGGAGCGCAGGTCGATCAGGAGCCCGTCGCCGGCCAGCTCGTCCATGACGCGCGGGAGTGGCGTGCGCCAACGGCCGGCGACGGTGCCAAGCCGCGGGAGGGTCACGTTGCCCGACAACCGGTAGGCGGGGATCAGGTCGTCCGGTCTCAGCAGGCCGAACAGCGCACTGGCGATCGCGAGCGACTCGTCCGCACGCTTGCGGGAAGCCTCGTCGAGGCTTGCGAGGTCGAGCTCGGAGAACAGGACGCCGGTGTAGATCTCGTCCGCCCGGGCTGTCGGCTCCTCCGGGAGCGCGGCGTTGACCGCGATCGCATCAGCCTGCGTCGTGCCGAGCCCCAGCACCTCCATGGCGCGCTTGGGGTTGCCGTTGCAGAGCTTGACGAGCGTACGCAGCAACTGTGCGCGCACGGGCGTGAGGCGGCCGAACGAGAGCGACTCGAGATCGAGCGGTGCTCCGCTCTCCGGCCGGGTCTTGCCTTCAGAGGGCGGGAGCAGGATCAGCACGGGACGACTTTAGCGGCCCTGCCGTCACCAGATGAGAGACGTCCACGCCCACAGCACGACAGTGCAGGCCACCACGAGCAGCGGCGTCGTGGCGAGGCCCAGCACGTGGAACTCCCGCACCGACGAGAGGGTACGGCCGCCCGACTGACGCCACAGCAGGTTGGCCAACGAGCCGATCACGGTCAGGTTGGCGCCGACGTTGACGCCGATCAGCAACGCGAGCACCGCGACCGGCCCGGCTGCTGCGGCGGCCGGCAGCAGGAGCAAGGTCGCAGGCAGGTTGTTGACGACGTTGGCCGCCACCATGGCGATGAGGGCGACGACGATCAGCGAGCCCAGACCCGTGCCAGCGGGCATCGAGTCGTCGAACCACTCGCCGAACGACGTCGTGCCCAACCAGGCGACCGCCAGGGCCCACACGAGGACGAAGACAGCGAGTGGGATGTTGGCCGCCTCGATCAGGTCAGTCCATGTCGTGTTGCGCCGCACCAGGGCGTACCCACTGACCAGGATGGCGCCAGCAAGAGCGGGCACCCACGGCGTCGCGCCACTGGCGAGCGCGAACAGCACGACCATGACGACGGCGACCGGGAACAGCGGGACGGCGTACGTGTCACCGGTCGGCGGTTCGTACGTCTCGCGGAGCTCGCTCCGGAACCACCAGCGCAGCACGGCGTACTCCGCGGCGACCGCCACGAGCCACACCGGCAGCATCGCCCACGTGAACCCCACGAAGGTCAGCCCGGTGGCGCCGAACACCAGCAGGTTGGTCAGGTTGGAGACCGGCAGCAGGGTCGACCCGGAGTTGGCGATCCGCACCGATGCGTACGCGTGTGAGCGGTGCGGGCTCAGACCCGTCGCGGCGATCAGGATGGGGGTCAGCAGGACGACGGTTGCATCGAGACTCAGCACGGCAGTGACCGCGGCGGCGAGCCCGATGCTCCAGGCCAGCAGCCTGGTGCTCGAGCTCGCGGCAGCCCGTGACATGTGGCCGCCCAGGACCTCGAACAGGCCTTCGTCGGCGCAGGCCTGCGCCAGGACCATGATCGAGACCAGGAAGGCGATCGTCTCGGACAGCGAGGCCAGGTCGTGGGTCACTGGGACGACGCTAGCCGACGAGCATCCAGATCCCGACGCCGGCGAACAGCAGCGCGGAGACCAGGTGCACTGCCCTGATCGGCAGGACCTGGAGCAATGCGCGACCGACGAAGACCGCGAGCACGATCGAGAAGAGCATGCCGACCGTGCTGCCGATCCAGATCAGCATCCAGTGGTACTGGGTCGACAGCGTCATGGTCGCGAGCATCGTCTTGTCCCCGAGCTCGGCCAGCAGGAAGGCGACCCCGACCACGACGATCGCGGTGCCACCGGTCGCCGGCGGCTTCGGCTCGTCGCCAGCGGCCAGGTGGCGCAGCGTCCAGGCGGCGAATGCGAGGAACAGGACACCACCCGCGACGCGTACGGCCTGCTCGGGCAGGGCGTCGCCGATCGCGTTGCCCACCAGCGCCGAGACGAGGTTGGTGAGCGTGCAGGCAATGCCGGCGCCGATGATCACGGTCCGCGCCCGGTAGCGCGTCGCGAACGTCATCGACATCAGCTGGCTCTTGTCGCCGAGCTCGGCGATGAACACCAACGCCGCACTCAGCAGCACCGCATACATGAAGAAAGCTCCTCGTCCACCTGGACGAAGAGCCGGGATGACAAGCCTTCGACCAGGCATTGCCATTGACAAATTCTGGTCGAAAGTCTCGTCCGCCACCGTGAGGTGGCCTGCTGCACCGGAACCCACAGTTTCGTGGAGTCAGTATGTCGACACAGCCGTTGGGGACTACTCCCTTTCGTGTCTCCAGCCTAGCGGACGGCTCCACGGGGCTGCGGTGGGCGGTAGGCTGGAGGACGCGAATGAGTCGGCCGGGCGGCCGCGGCACGCTCCACCGCGAGGTGGAGAGGTGTCGAGGAAAGTCCGGACTCCGCAGAGCGACGGTGGTGGCTAACGGCCACCCACGGCGACGTGCGGGACAGTGCCACAGAAATCAAACCGCCAACGGCCTCTAGGGGTACGGGTAAGGGTGAAACGGTGAGGTAAGAGCTCACCAGCGCTCCGGGTGACCGGGGCGGCTAGGTAAACCCCACCGGGAGCAAGACCAAGAGGGGGCTTCGGCCCCTGCGCTGACGGGCTGCTCGCCCTATGTCAGCGGGTAGGTCGCACGAGGCGTCCAGCAATGGGCGTCCCAGATGGATGGCCGCCCGGGCCACTTCGGTGGCCCGACAGGATCCGGCTTACAGGCCGGCTCATTCGCACCCAGGCCGCCGCCGGTCAGGCCGGCGCTGATGGACTCAGCCGGTGTCGGCGAGGTGCAGGGAGTGCTGGATCGCCAGGGCGTCGAACTGCCACGTGATCTCGCGGACGATGTCGACGACATCGGGGTCCTCGGTCTCGATCGTGACGACGAGGTGGCGGTTGTTGTTCCAGCCCGGAGAGTCGATCGTGATGTCCGGGATGGCACCCAGAGCAGTCGACACGGTCGTGAACGCGTCTTCGCTGCTCATCTGCATGTTCAGCACAACACGATGCATGTTCGACCTCCCCGTCTGGGTCTCCACATCTAGAACGACGGCGAGCCCAGGAAGTTAGGCGTGCTCGCCATCACGTCCCCCGTACGCTGGTGAAGGCAGGCCTCGCCGCTCGTCGGCAGAGGGCGCGGACCGCATCAGACGCCCACGACTTCCCAGGAGTTCTCCTTCATGAGCACTGTGCCCAGCATCGCCCTGAACAACGGAGTGTCCATCCCGCAGCTCGGCTTCGGGGTCTATCAGGTCCCGCCGAAGGACACCAAGGCGGCGACGCTCGCGGCCCTCGAGGTCGGCTACCGCCACATCGACACGGCGCAGGGCTATCACAACGAGGAGGGCGTCGGCGAGGCCGTGCGTGAGTCAGGACTGGACCGCAGCGAGGTGTTCGTGACCAGCAAGCTCAACAACGGCAACCACGCTCACGACGACGCCCTTGCAGCCTTTGACGGGACTCTCAAGGCGCTCGGGCTCGACTACGTCGACCTGTTCCTGATCCACTGGCCGCTCCCGGGCAGCGACATCGACTTCGTCGAGACCTGGAAGGCGATGGAGGAGATCTACCGCAGCGGCGGGGCCAAGGCGATCGGCGTCTCCAACTTCCAGACCAATCACCTGCGCCGGCTGGTCCAGGAGACCGAGATCGTCCCCGCGGTCAACCAGATCGAGGTGCACCCCTACCTGACGAACGAGGCCGTGCGCGCGGTCGACGCCGAGCTCGGCATCGCGACGGAGGCGTGGTCCCCGATCGCGCAAGGACTCGTGCTGGACGATCCGGTCATCACCGGGATCGCGAAGGCCCACGACCGAACCCCGGCGCAGGTCGTGCTCCGCTGGCACGTGCAGCGCGGCGACATCGTCTTCCCCAAGTCCGTCACGCGGAGCCGGGTCGAGGAGAACTTCGCGCTGTTCGACTTCGAGCTCTCCGACTCCGACATGGGCCTCATCTCGGCGCTCAACAAGGATCACCGGACGGGGCCCGACCCCGACACGTTCAACTGAGTGGGTCGAACAACACTGTCACAAAGAGTTACAGCTGACGGCGCCTGCGGGATACGCTTCCGGCCATGAGTGAACACCACCCACCTGAGCCGTCGCCCGTCTACACGTACGCCGTCGGGGCGGGCCTAGGCCTGCTTGTCGGCGGAGCGGTCGGCCTGTTCGCCGGTGACGACCTCTTCCTGCCGGCCGCGTTGCTCGGCGCCGGCATTGGAATCGTCGTGGCCTTCCTCGTGAAGGCCTTCTTGCGCTGAGACCCGTCAGGGCAGCGTCAGGATCTCCGCGCCGTCGGCGGTGACCAGGAGCGTGTGCTCGAACTGAGCCGTGCGCGACTTGTCCTGCGTCGTGGCGGTCCAGCCGTCGTCCCACATGTCCCACTCGACCGATCCCAGCGTCAGCATCGGCTCGATCGTGAAGGTCATGCCCTTCTCGATCACGGTGTCGTAGGACGGCTCGTCGGAGTGCGGGATGACGAGCCCGTCATGGAATGCGGGGCCGACGCCGTGCCCAGTGAAGTCGCGGACCACGCCGTAGCCGAACCGCTTCGCGTACGACTCGATGACCCGGCCGATCACGTTGACCTCGCGGCCTGGCTTCACAGCGCGGATCGCGCGCATCGTGGCCTCATACGTACGCTCGACGAGCAGGCGTGACTCCTGGTCGACGTCGCCGACGAGGTACGTCTTGCTGTTGTCACCGTGCACGCCGTCGATGAAGGCCGTGATGTCGATGTTGACGATGTCGCCGTCCGCCAGCGGACGGTCGTCGGGGATGCCGTGGCAGATGACCTCGTTGACGCTGCTGCACAGCGACTTGGGGTAGCCGCGGTAGCCCAGCGTCGACGGGTAGGCGCCGTGGTCGACCAGGAAATCGTGGCCGATGCGGTCGAGCTCGTCGGTCGTCACGCCCGGCACGATGGCGGCCTCGACCGCGTCGAGGGCCTGTGCGGCGATCCGACCGGCAACACGCATCGCGGCGATCGTCTCGTCGTCGCGCACGTACGAGCCGCGGTAGGGGAGTGGCGCGATCTGCCCGACATACTCGGGACGTTCGATCGAGGCGGGCACCACGCGCTCGGCGGACAGGCGGCCGGCAGTCAGGACAGTCACCCGCAGAGTCTAGAGACTCCGCGCCAGCGCGAGTCATCGGTAGCGTGGGTACGTGGATGGAGCTGACGCCGGCGGGTGGTCCGACGTTGCCGACGGTTGGGCCGAACTGTGGGGACGGTTCGCCGAGCCGGCCTGGTCGGCCGTGCTCGAGTCTGCGGATCTGGCCGCGGGAGCCCGCGTCCTCGACGTCGGCTGCGGCTCCGGCGACCTGCTCGCGCACCTGGATCAGCGCGGATTCTCGATCGCGGGCATCGACCCTGCTCCGGGCATGGTGACCCTGACCCGGGCCCGGGTGCCCGGGGCCGACATCAGGTCAGGTGGTGCAGACGACCTGCCCTGGCCGGACGACACGTTCGACCTGGTGACCGCGGTCAATGCGTTGCAGTTCGCCGAGGACACCGACGATGCGCTGGCCGAGCTCGTACGGGTGACCGTCCCCGGCGGGGCCGTCGCAGTCGTCAACTGGGCGGGGCGTGATCACAACGACCTCGACACGATTGAGGCAGCTGTGGCGCAGGCCGATGGCGATGAGCCGCGTCCCGATGGCGAGCTCCGCGTGTCCGGGGGTTTGGAGCGCTTGCTTGGAAGTGGCGGGGTCGAGATCGTGTCGAGCGGCATGGTCGAGGTGCCGTGGCATGCGGCAGACGACGACACGCTCGTACGCGGGGTGCTCCTGGGCGAGGATCCCGAGACCATCGCGGAGCTGTCACCCGTCGTGATCGCGGCGGCGGCACCGTTCCGGACCGTTGATGGCGGGTACATGTTGGTCAACCACTTCCGGTACGCAGTCGGCCGCACTCGGGGCCGAACCGGATAGCGTTGGACCCGACTCCGAAAGGGTGTGCCACATGAGCGAGGGCAAGTTCTACTTCTGCACCAAGCACAACACCGTCGAGGGCGAGGAGGGATGCCGCGCCACTGACCGGCTCGGCCCGTACGACACGGCCGACGAGGCTTCGCACGCGTACGAGATCGCCGCTGCGCGTACGAAGGCGTGGGACAACGACCCGGAGTGGAACGACGAGCCCGAGCAGCCAAAGGAGTGAGCCGGCGCAGGGTCAAGCTCGATCGATCCGGGCCGTGGATCGCGATCGTCGGGCTGTTGATGGTGCTCTGGTGCTCGGTGTCGACCGGCCTCTTTGCGCCATGGTGGGGGATCGTCCTCGCGTTCGCGCTGCTGATCCCGCAGGTGTGGCTCGTCGCGCGGTGGGCGCGCAGCCACCCGCGGCGGACCATCGCCGTGCCGGTCGTCGGGCTCGTGCTGTGGGCAGGGCTCGCCTGGTTCGGCGCAACCCACTGGGACTGGAGCCCGTAGAGGTCTCGCTGGGAGTGACGTTTGGGTCGCGAATCGCCGTGTAGCCCCGACGCAAACGTCACTCCCACGCGACGCAATCAGCTCTCGAAACTGTGCTCTGCGGCGGGGAAGGCGCCGTTGGCGACGTCATCGGCATACGCCTTGGCGGCCTCGAGCATGACGCCATGCAGATCGGCGTAGCGCTTGACGAAGCGCGGCGCCTTGCCGGTGCGCAGGCCCATCATGTCCTGCCACACCAGCACCTGGGCGTCGCAGTCGATGCCGGCGCCGATGCCGATCGTCGGGATGCGCAGTGCCTTGGTGACCTCGGCGGCGACGGGTGCCGGCACCATCTCCATGACGATCGCGAAGGCCCCGGCCTCCTCCAGCGCCTTGGCCTCGGCGATGAGCTGCTCGGCTGCGCTGCCGCGGCCTTGCACGCGGTAGCCGCCGAGGTTGTGCTCGGCCTGTGGCGTGAAGCCGATGTGCGCCATGACGGGTATGCCGGCATCGGTGAGCAGCTTGACCTGCGGCACCATCGGCAGGCCGCCCTCGAGCTTGACGGCGTGCGCGTTGGCTTCCTTCATGAACCTGACGGAGGTGTCGAAGGCCTGCTCGGGGGAGCGCTGATAGGAGCCGAACGGCAGGTCCGCGACGATCAGCGCCCGCGTCGTCGAGCGCGTGACCGCGCGGACGAGCGGGATGAGCTCGTCGACCGTGACCGGAAGCGAGGTCTCGTTGGCGAACACGTTGTTGGAGGCGGAGTCGCCGACGAGCATGACCGGGATGCCGGCCTCGTCGAACGTCGCTGCGGCGTACTGGTCGTACGCCGTCAGCATCGCCCACTTCTCGCCGCGCTCCTTCATCTGCTGGAGGTGATGGATGCGGATCTTGCGGATCTGCGTGCTTCCGGCCGGGGCAGCGGGCGCTGCGGCCGGTCCGGAGCCGTACGGGGCGGTCTCTTCTGGGGTGGCGTCAGCCATGGCCGTTCTCCTTGTCGTCTCGCAGCTCCTCGCGGAGTCCACGGATGTCTCCAGCGTGCCAGAAACCGAGGCTGGGCGGCGTGATGCGGCTCACGGTGGTTGAGGTGCGGAGCGAAGCGGAGCCTCGAAACCACTGTGGTTTCGAGACGCTCGTGCCTCGCTCCTCAACCACCGGGTCCGTTACAGCTTCTCGCGCCAGCGATGGGTGATCGGGACGCGGCGGTCGCGGCCGAAGTTGCGGCGCGAGACCTTGGGTCCCGGCGGGTACTGGCGGCGCTTGTACTCCGCCTTGTCGACCAGCGTGATGACCCGCTCGACCAGGGCTGGGTCGAATCCCTCGGCGATGACGTCCGCGGAGCCGAGGTCACGCTCGACGTACGCGTCGAGGACGGCGTCGAGCAGGTCATAAGGCGGCAGCGAGTCCGAGTCGTACTGCCCGGGCCGCAGCTCGGCCGACGGCTGCTTGGTGATCGTGTCCTCGGGGATCGGTGGCGTCTCGCCGCGATCCGCAGCGACCTTGTTGCGCCACTTGGCGAGCTCCCAGACGAGGGTCTTGGGCACGTCCTTGATGGGGGCGTACGCGCCGACGGCATCGCCGTAGATCGTGGAGTAGCCCGTCGCGAGCTCGGACTTGTTGCCGCACGCCAGCACGAGGTGACCGTGCTGGTTGGACAGCCCCATCCAGATCACTGCGCGGATGCGGGCCTGCAGGTTCTCCTCCGCGAGTCCGTCGAGGTGTAGCGCCTTCTGGTATGCGTCGAAGATCGGCGCGATCGGGACGGTGTCGAGCGACAGACCCGTGCGCCGGGCCTGCTCGGCGGCGTCGGACCTGGAGTGCTCGCTCGACCAGGCGCTGGGGTTGGAGACGCCGAAGACGTTCTCCGGCCCCAGGGCGTCCACGGCGATTGCGGCGACGAGCGTGGAGTCGATGCCGCCGGACATGCCGAACAGCACCGACCGGAAACCGTTCTTGTGCACGTAGTCGCGCAGTCCGACGACCAGTGCGGTCCAGATCTCCTCGAGGCGTGGCATGCGCTCGTTGTGGACCGTCGGCAGCGGCTCGTACGCCTCGAAGGGCTCGGAGCTGACGATCGTACGTTTGATCCTGAGCCCGCCGAACCGCTCGTCGGCGTCCGGCATCGCCGGAGTCGCCGCGGGGAGGTCGAGGTCGACGACGAGCAGCTCGGGGTCGAACTGTCCTGAGCGCCCGAGGACCGTGCCGGCGGAGTCGACGACGATCGAGTCGCCGTCGAAGACGAGCTCGTCCTGCCCGCCCACGAGGTTGACGTAGGCCAGCACGCACTCGCCCTCGCTGGCCCGTCGCGCGCACAGCTCCAGGCGAACGTCGTCCTTGTCGGCCTCGTACGGCGAGCCGTTGGGTACGACCAGCAGTGCCGCGTCGGCGGCCTTGGCGGCGGCCGACGGGCCGTCGCGCCAGAGGTCCTCGCAGATCGCGAGCGCGACGTCGATGCCGCCGATCTGGACGATGTTGATCGTGTCACCGGCGACGAAGTTGCGGATCTCGTCGCCCACGCCGTAGTTCCAGAGGTGGTGCTTGGCCTGGCGGGTGACGATCTCGCCGCCGTGCATCACGGCGACGGAGTTGGTGGGCGCGTTCTTGGGGATGCCGATCGTCTCGGTGATGTGCTGCGCCTGGTCGAGGAAGCCGACCATCGCGACGAGGTCACCACAGCCCTCGTCCTTGAGGCGTACGGCGAGGTCCTCGGCGGCTGCGCGCGATGCCTTGATGAGCGACGCGCGCATCGCGAGGTCCTCGATCGGATAGCCCGTCAGCACCATCTCGGGGAACACCACGAGGTGGACGCCCCTGGCCACGGCTTGCTTGCAGTAGTCGACGACGAGATCGGCGTTGGCGGCCAGATCGCCGACCGTGGCATTGACCTGGGCAAGGGCGAGACGCATCTGAGGCACGGGTTCAGCGTATAGGCGGCGCGCGCACCGGGCAGGTCTGCGTCTTGGACTGATTGACAAGGCGACCTCGGCTCACTAGGTTTGCAGCACAAACTAGTTTGGAGCACATCATGGAACGCAGGGACATGACGACCGCAGCGGCTGAGAACGCCTACTTTCGCGGGCTCTTCGGAGTCGTGGGCGGACTGCTGCTGATCCTGGCGGCGCTGGGCAACGCGGGCTGGGGTCCGTTCGAGCACGACCTTGCCTTCTTCGTCGGTCTGGGGGTCCTGGGCGTGGCGGCTGTGGCGCTCAACCAGTACTACAACGACAGGTACGGTCGATCGCGGCCGACGATGCGCCACCACCGACGTATGGCTGTGGCGATGTTCGTCGGCGCGCCCGCGGTGTTCCTCGGGTCGCTGCTGCTGTCGAGCCGAGCATCGTGGTCACTCAACCTGCCGCTCAACACGATCGCCATCTCCATGGCACTGATCACGCTGACGGTGATTGCCGCGACGGTCAGCTTGCGAGCGCATCATCTCGTGATCTTCGGCGCGTTGCTCGCCGCCGGTCTGCTTCCGGTCTGGGAGCGTGAAGGGATGAGCGGCAACACCGGGCTCTGGATGGCCGGAGTCGCCTTCATCCTCAACGGCGTGCTCGACCACCGGCTCCTCATGCGCAGGTTCGGTCCCGCACGCGAGGAAGATCACGCCGGTGCCTGAGGACGACTTCACCCTCGACCGGCTGATCCACGAGCCCGGCCGGCTGGCGATCCTCACCGTGCTGACATCGGTGGCCGACGCCGACTTCGTGTTCCTGCAGCGCACGACGGGGCTCACGAAGGGCAACCTCTCGAGTCATCTCGCCAAGCTCGAGGATGCCGGCCTGGTGGAGATCGAGAAGCGATTCGTCCGCAAGAAGCCCAACACCAGGGTCACGCTCACCCAGGACGGTGCCGAGCGGATCGCCCGTCACTGGGCTCAGCTGGAACGCCTCAGAGGGCTCTCCGACCCTGAGCGGACGCGTTAGTCGAGGCCTCGTGACCTCACGGCGGGTCTTCCCTCCTGCCTCGGACGCGGGTAGTACTGGGAGGTAACCGCGGAGGGACGAAGGGGACGCCATGAGCACCGAGACCGTCGGCACGAAAGCCAATGTCAGCGAGAAGCAGGCGCGGGAGGTCGCCGAGGCGGCGCGAGAGTCGGGATGGCAGCGGCCCAGCTTCGCCAAGGAGCTCTATCTCGGCCGGTTCGACTGGACGCTGGTCCACCCGCATCCGCGCCAGGACGCTGCCGAGGCGGCGGGTGGTGAGGAGTTCCTCGCGAAGCTCAGGGCGTACTGCGAGAGCCTTGATGGCTCGCGGATCGAGCGCGACGCGCTGGTCCCCGACGACTATCTCAAGGGGTTCGCCGATCTCGGTGTCTTCGGCATGAAGATCCCCAAGGCATACGGCGGCCTGGGGTTGTCGATGCTGCACTACGGCAAGGCCCTGACGCTGATCGGGTCGGTGCACCCGAGTCTCGGCGCGTTGGTGTCGGCACACATGTCGATCGGCGTGCCGGAGCCGGTCAAGATGTTCGGCAGCGACGAGCAGAAGCAGGCCTATCTGCCCCGCTGTGCGGCGGGCGCGGTGACGGCGTTCCTGCTCACCGAGCCCGATGTCGGCTCCGACCCGGCGCGCATGGGCTCGACGGCGGTGCCGACCGACGACGGCAGCGCGTACGTGCTCGATGGGGTGAAGCTGTGGACAACCAACGGCGTCATCGCCGAGATCGTCGTCGTGATGGCGACGGTGCCCAAGCGCGAGGGTCAGCGTGGCGGCATCACGGCGTTCGTGGTCGACATGGACACGCCCGGCATCACCGTTGAGAACCGCAACGCGTTCATGGGACTCCGCGGCATCGAGAACGGCGTGACCCGGTTCAACGGCGTACGCGTGCCGGTCGAGAACCGCGTCGGCCGGGAGGGCGACGGGCTCAAGATCGCGTTGACCACGTTGAACACGGGCCGGCTGTCGATCCCCGCGATGTGCGCCGGGGCCGGGAAGTGGTCGCTCAAGATCGCCCGTGAGTGGTCGAATGCGCGCGTTCAGTGGGGGCGCCCGGTCGGCAAGCACGAGGCAGTTGCGCAGAAGCTGGCGTTCATCGCGGCAACGACGTTCGGGATGGAGGCGGTGTTCGAGCTGTCGGCCGAGCTCGCCGATGCCGGCAGCAAGGACATCCGCATCGAGGCGGCGCTGGCGAAGCTGTGGTCGAGCGAGATGGCCTGCCAGATCGCCGACGAGCTGGTCCAGATCCGTGGCGGCCGGGGCTACGAGACCGCCGAGTCGATGGCGGCGCGGGGTGAGCGGGCCGTGCCCGCTGAGCAGCTGGTCCGCGACATGCGGATCAACCGGATCTTCGAGGGGTCCTCGGAGATCATGCGGCTGCTGATCGCGCGCGAGGCGGTCGACACGCACCTGACCGTCGCGGGTGACCTGGCCTCTGCCGAGGCAGACCTGTCGTCCAAGGCCAAGGCCGCCGCGAAGGCCAGCGGGTTCTACGCGACGTGGCTGCCCAAGCTCGCAGCCGGCAAGGGCAACGTCCGATCGTCATTCAACGAGTTCGGCGCGCTCGCCAAGCACCTGCGGTACGTCGAACGGTCGTCGCGCAAGCTGGCCCGCCAGACGTTCTACGGGATGAGCCGGTGGCAGGCGAAGCTCGAGTACAAGCAGGCATTCCTCGGCCGCATCGTCGACATCGGCGCCGAGCTGTTCGCGATGGCGGCGGTGTGCTCACGCGCCGAGATGCTGCGGACGACGGAGCCCGCGCAGGGCGCCGCCGCGTACGAGCTGGCCGAGATCTTCTGCGCCCAGTCCAGGCTGCGCGTCGAGGAGCTGTTCAACGGGCTGTGGCACAACACCGACGACGCCGACCGGGCGCTCGCCGACCGCGTTCTCGACGGCGAGTTCAGCTGGCTCGAGGCCGGCGTCATCGACGCGTCTGAGGGCACCGGCCCCTGGATCGCGTCGTGGGAGCCCGGCGAGTCGGCCCACAAGGACGTACACCGTAAATACCGGTAACCAGACCCTGTAACAAGCCCGTAACACGTCGTCGTCACACTGTCAGCATGGGTAAACAGGAAGACTTCGTGCTGCGCGCCCTCGAGGAGCGCGACGTCCGGTTCGTACGTCTGTGGTTCACCGATGTGCTCGGGTCACTGAAGTCTGTCGCCATCGCGCCGGCTGAGCTCGAAGGTGCCTTCGCCGAGGGCATTGGCTTCGACGGCTCCGCGATCGAGGGCTTCGCCCGAGTGCACGAGTCCGACATGCTCGCGATGCCCGACCCGTCGACGTTCCAGATCCTCCCGTGGCGCGGCGAGACGCCCGCGACGGCGCGCATGTTCTGCGACATCCTCATGCCCGACGGCACGCCGTCGTACGCCGATCCGCGCCACGTGCTCAAGCGCACGCTGCAGAAGGCCGCCGAGGCGGGATTCACGTTCTACACGCACCCCGAGATCGAGTTCTACCTGTTCAAGGGCAAGCCGGGCCTCGGCGAGCAGCCGGTGCCGGTCGACGACAGCGGCTACTTCGACCACACGGCCCAGGGCGGCGGCCAGGACTTCCGTCGCGAGGTCATCACGATGCTCGAGAACATGGGCATCTCGGTCGAGTTCAGCCACCACGAGAACGGTCCGGGCCAGCAGGAGATCGACCTCCGCTACGCCGACGCGCTCTCCACGGCCGACAACATCATGACGTTCCGCACGGTGGTCCGCGAGGTGGCTCTGAGCCAGGGCAAGTGGGCGTCGTTCATGCCCAAGCCGTTCACCGCGCACCCGGGCTCCGGCATGCACACGCACGTGTCGCTGTTCGAGGGTGACGAGAACGCCTTCTACGAGGCAGGCGCCGAGTACCAGCTGTCCCAGACCGGCCGCGCGTTCATCGCCGGGGTCCTCGAGCACACACCCGAGATCACCGCGGTCACCAACCAGTGGGTCAACTCCTACAAGCGCCTGGCCGGCGGGGGAGAGGCACCCAACTACGTCTGCTGGGGCCACAACAACCGCTCCGCCCTGATCCGCGTGCCGATGTACAAGCCGCACAAGGGTGGCTCGGCGCGCGTCGAGCACCGCGGCATCGACTCCGGCAGCAACCCCTATCTCGCGTTCGCTCTGGTGCTCGCTGCGGGCCTCAAGGGCATCGAGGGCAAGTACGAGCTGCCGGCCGAGGCCGAGGACAACGTGTGGGGTCTCACCGAGAACGAGCGCAAGGCGATGGGCATCGCGCCGCTGCCGCGCAACCTCGACGAGGCCATCCGGACGATGGAGAGCAGCGAGCTCGTCGCCGAGACGCTCGGTGAGCACGTCTTCGACTTCTTCCTGCGCAACAAGCGGGCCGAGTGGCAGGACTACCGGTCCCAGGTCACCCAGTTCGAGCTCGACCGCCTCATGCCCATGGTCTGACGACCGAATGTCGGTGCCTCGGCCGGGCGGGTAGCCTGCTCGGGTGGCAACAGACGCGCGTGAGCTCGCCCTGGCACTTGCCCGCAAGGGGTTCCGCAACGGCGAGGGTGCCGTCGCAGACCTGACGAGGCTGGGCGACGTACCTGACTCCCTCGTCGACCAGATCGCCGGTGTGGCGAGCCCTGACACGGCGCTGTCCTCGCTCTCCGCGATCGGGGAGCGGTTCGGCGCGCCCCGGCTGCTCGAGCTGCTGGACTCGGACGCTGAGCTGCGCCAGCGGCTGCTGGTCGTCCTCGGCACGAGCGAGGCGCTGGGCGACTTCCTCGTACGCCATCCCGAGCACCTGCTCGACCTGAGCTCGACAGAGCTGTCGCCGACGCCGATCACGCTCGACGTACGCCGCCGGCAGATGGAGGAGGCGACGACGGCCGACGAGCTGCGGGTCGCGTACTACCGCAAGCTCCTGCACATCGCGGCCCGCGACCTGACGGCGCTCACGTCGTTCGAGGAGTCATCCGGCGAGCTCGCCGACCTCGCAGTGGCGACCTTGGGCGCAGCTCTGCGGATCGCCACGGCGGCCGAGGACGCAGCGGACCTCTGCCGACTCACCATCATGGCGATGGGCAAGACCGGCGGCCGCGAGCTCAACTACGTCAGCGACGTCGACGTCATCTTCATCCACGAGCCCGCCGAGGGAGCCGACCCTGGCGCGGCGATCGGTGCGGCCACCCGGCTCGCGGCCGCGGTCATGAAGCTGTGCCGAGAGCACACCGGCGAGGGCACGATCTGGGAGGTCGACGCCAACCTTCGGCCCGAGGGCAGCTCCGGCCCGCTCGTACGCTCGCTGTCGAGCCACATCGCGTACTACGAGCGGTGGGCGACGACCTGGGAGTTCCAGGCACTGCTCAAGGCCCGCTATGCCGCAGGTGACGAGGAGCTGGCGCAGGGCTATCTCGATGCGCTGTCGCCGATGATCTGGATGGCCAGCACGCGCGACAACTTCGTGTCGGACGTACGCGCGATGCGTCGTCGGGTCATCGAGAACATCCCGCCCAACCATCGGGACCGGCAGCTCAAGCTCGGCGCCGGCGGGTTGCGCGACGTCGAGTTCGCGGTGCAGCTGCTGCAGCTCGTCCACGGCCGGGCCGACGTCTCGCTGCGCAGCCCGACGACGGTGCATGCGCTCCAGGCGCTGATCGAGGGCGGCTATGTCGGCCGCCGCGACGGTGCCGCGATGGAGGAGGCGTACGAGTTCCTGCGGACCCTCGAGCACCGCATCCAGCTGTTCAAGCTGCGGCGCAGCCACATCGTGCCGGACGACGCCGAAGACCTGAGGCGCATCGGCCGCAGCATGGGGTTCCGGCAGAACCCGGCCGAGAACCTCACACGCGAGTGGCAGGCGCACCGGCGCATCGTCCGCCGACTGCACGAGAAGCTCTTCTACCAACCGCTCCTCGAGGCGGTGGCGTCGCTGCCGACAGCCGGCCTGCGGCTCACCCCGCTGGCTGCCGAGCAACGGCTCACGGCACTGGGATTCGCCGATCCCAAGGGCGCGCTTGCGCACATCCAGGCCCTGACATCAGGAGTGTCGCGGCGCGCGGCGATCCAGAAGTCGCTCCTGCCGGCGATGCTGGCGTGGTTCGCCGAGTCGCCGGACCCCGACGGTGGCCTGCTGGCGTTCCGCAAGATCTCCGAGGGCCTCGGCGAGACGCACTGGTATCTCCGCAAGCTTCGCGACGAGGGTGAGGGTGCCGAGCAGCTCGCGCACGTCCTGTCGTCGAGCCGCTACGTCACGGACCTGATCCTGCGGGCACCCGACTCCGTCGCGCTGCTCGGTGACGATGCCGAGCTGCGGCCGCTCGAGCGTGACCGCCTGCGCACGGAGGTCGAGCTGGCGACGAGCCGGCACAAGAATCCGCAGGATGCGATCCGGGCCGTACGCCGGGTGCGCCGCCGCGAGCTGTCCCGCATCGGCATCGCCGACGTGCTCGGCCGCCTCGACATCCTCGAGGTTGGCGAGGCGCTGACGGACGTGTCGACTGCGACGCTCGACGGTGCGCTCAAGGCCGCGACCTCGGCGGTCGAGGCTGAGCGCGGCACGATGCCGACCCGCCTGTCGATCGTGCTGATGGGGCGCCTCGGCGGCGGTGAGGCGGGCTTTGGGTCGGACGCCGACGTCATGTTCGTCCACGACCCGGTCGACGGTGCCGACGAGACGGAGGCCGCCGAGGCCGCGATGGCTGTCGCGCAGGGCCTGCGCAAGATGCTGGCGGCCCCGGCTGACGACCCGCCGCTCGACGTCGACGCGGACCTGCGGCCCGAGGGCAAGAACGGGCCTCTCGTTCGTACGTTCGCGGCCTACAAGGCGTACTACGAGAAGTGGTCGGCCGTCTGGGAGGCCCAGGCGCTGCTGCGAGCCAGCGCGACGGTCGGCGACCCTGGCCTCAACGAACGCTTCACGGCTCTGATCGACCCGTTGCGGTGGCCGGAGGGCGGCGCGACGTCGGCGGAGATCCGTGAGGTGCGCCGCATCAAGGCCCGCGTCGACTCCGAGCGCCTGCCTCGTGGCGCCAACCCCAACACGCACCTCAAGCTGGGCCGCGGCGGACTCGCCGACGTCGAGTGGACCGTGCAGCTGCTGCAGATGCAGCACGCGCACGCCGTGCCCGAGATGCGTACGACCCGGACCCTCGACGCCCTGCACGCGGCGATGAAGGCCGACCTCGTCAGCCATGAGGACGCCCAGGCGCTCGAGGCGTCCTGGCGGCTCGTCAGTCGCATCCGCAACGCCGTCGTCCTGATGCGCGGCAAGCCTGCGGAGTCGATGGTCGAGCAGGCCAGCGAGCGCGCAGGCGTGGCCCACCTGCTGGGCTACGGCATGGAGCAGAGCGAGCGCATGGTCGACGAGTACCTCCGCACGACCCGGCAGGCCCGCAAGGTCGTGGAGCGCATCTTCTACGAGTGAGCCGTTCCAGCGCGCCACGATTTGTGACGTTTCGCACCGAAATCGGCGCGCGAGTCGTGCATTTCGTCACAAATCGCGGGGAGGGGCAGGCAGGGCTCACGGCGTGATCGAGTCGACGTAGGTGTAGGCGGCGTCGAGCTGCTCGGACCAGGTCGCATCGTCCGCGTCGTCCGGCACGAGCACCCACTCCCGGCGGGGCACACCGCCCATGACCATGCGGTCGGCGACGCCGGACTCGGCGAGGGCGTCGGCGTGGGCCTCGGGAACCTTGATCAGCAGCCCACCGGCCTTCGCGGCCACCGCGAAGACCTTGCCGCGTACGCGCAGCCCGGTCGAGCCGAACATGCGCCCCCAGTCGACGCCCGGCAGCGCGAGGTGTGACACCGCGAGCTCCTCGAGCCGCGCGTGGGCAGCTTCTTGCCGTTCGTTCCTCGCCATGTCGTCAGGATGCCACCGTTCGCCGACAGTTTCGGCTGAACGCTCAGGCGCTCCTGCGCAGGAGGTTCTCGCGCTCGCTGACGCTCAGCCCGCCCCACACGCCGTACGGTTCACGGACCGTGAGCGCGTGATCAAGGCACTCCTTGACGACCGGGCAGACCGCGCAGAGCGCCTTGGCCGCCGCCTCGCGGGCGCGGCGACTCGGGCCACGCTCGGCGTCCGGCGAGAAGAACACGGACTCGTCGACGCCCTTGCACGCCGCGGCGTACTGCCACTCGTACGACTCCTGCAGCGGCTTGGGCAGACGGCTGATGCTGGCCATGTCAACCCTCCGCCGGTCGTGTCATCGAGAGCTGGAAGACGTCGAGGTAGCCCGTGCGGAAGCCGGCCTCGCAGTACGCGAGATAGAACTCCCACATCCGGCGGAACGTCTCGTCGAACCCCTGCGCCCTGATCGCGTCCCAGTGGACGTTGAAGTTGTCGCGCCACTCGTGGAGGGTGCGTGCGTAGTCCTGGCCGAGCGATCGCCGGTTGGTCACCGCCAGCGAGGTGTGCTCCTGCAGCGTCTGGTCGATCGCCTCGAGGGAGGGGATGAGGCCACCGGGGAAGATGTACTTCTGGATCCACCCGTATGAGTTTCGGGTCGCGAGGTAGCGGTGGTGCGCCATCGTGATCGCCTGGATCGCGACGCGGCCACCGGGTGCGAGCAGCCCGTCGATCGTGGCGAAGTAGGTGGCCCAGTACTCCTCGCCGACCGCCTCGATCATCTCGACGCTGACGATCGCGTCGTACGTGCCGGTGACCTCGCGATAGTCGACGAGCTGGACGTCGACCTCGACCCCGGCCTCGGCGAAGCGCTGCTGGGCGAGGGCGGCCTGCTCGGACGACAGGGTGATCGTGGTGACCTTCGCGCCGCGCTGGGCGGCGCGGATCGCGAGCGCACCCCAGCCGCTGCCGATCTCGAGCAGCCGGGTGCCGGCGGTGACGCGGGCGTCGTCGAGGATCGCGTCGATCTTGCGCACCTGTGCGGCCTCGAGATCCTGCGCGGCACTCTCGAACCACGCGGACGAGTACGTCATCGAGGGGTCGAGGAACTCCGCGAACAGGTCGTTGGAGAGGTCGTAGTGCGCCTCGATGTTCTTGCGCGAGCCCTGGACCGAGTTGCGCTGGTGGTGCGGCAGCTTCCGGTCGACGAAGCCCCGGAACTTCTGCAGCGGCACCGGGACGATCGTCGCCATGCGGGCGGCGAACGGCGCGAGCAGGTCGGCGAGGTCGGTGCCCGCGCCTGTCGTCCAGTCCCCGGCCATGTAGGCCTCGCCGAAGCCGATCTTCGTGTCGGCGCCGAGCCGGGCGAAGAACGCCTTGGGCCGGACGATCCGCATCTCGGGCGAGTCGGGGCCGCCGGCGCCCCAGCCGCTGCCGTCCGCGAACGTCAGGCGTACGGGCACGCGGTTGATGGTCGGCTGGAGGATCGCCTTGGCGATGCGCGCCTTGAGCGGGGTGCGGGGGGCACGCGCAATGCCCGGCCAGGGCGCGGTGGCTGATTGGGTCATTGCGTGCCCTCCTGTGGTTCGTGTGCCGGTCGGGGGATCACCGGCAGCCTGCGGAGCCAGAGCCAGACCCCGTGCATGCGGATCAGGAGGCTGGTTCGCTGGGTCATGAGCGGGTTGGTGATCACGAGCCGCGCGAGCCGGCCTGGCGTCGCTGCTCTTGGTTTACCCCGGAATGTCGCGCTGAACACCGCCTCGTCGCCCTGTCGCAGGATGATCGTCGACGAGACCTTCCGGGGTGTCAGGGTGAACTGCAGGTCGTACGCCCCGTCGACCGTGAAGAACGGCGACACGTAGAACGCCTTGTCGACCTGGCTCCGCCCGTGGTCGTCGGTATCCAGGAGGTACGCGTGCCGTTCCCCGTACGTGTTGTGGACCTCGGCGACGATGCAGGTCAGCGACTCGTCGGGGGCGATCGCCCAGAACACGCTGAGCGGGTCGAACGTATGACCCAGGACGCGGGCGTTGGCGAGCATCAGGACGCGGTGACCGCTGATGTCGACGCCCTGCGCCTTGCAGAAGCGCTCGATGTTGTGGCGGATCGTGTCATCGGGGTCGCCGATGTGGTCGGCGGCGCTGAACGTCGAGAACGGCCGCAGGAGGCGCGGCATGCGCGGCAGCTCGTCGACGTCGACGAGCCACTGGTAGACGCGGTTGGTGAACCGGTGGCGCAGGGGAGTGCGGCGCGTATGTCCGACCGTGCCCTCCACGAGGGCCGGCAGCACGGGCAGCGCGGGCGTCACCATGGCGTCCCCAGCGCAGCGGCCGCCTCGACGCCGGAGCGGCAGCCGTCCTCGTGGAAGCCCCACCCGTGATAGGCGCCGGCGAACACCGTCTGATCCGTCGTCAGACGCTTGAGCTCGCCCTGGGCCGCGACGGTCTCATGCGTGAAGACCGGGTGGCTGTAGTCCATTCGCGCCACCACGGTCGACGGGTCGATGCCGTCGACGGCGTTGAGTGTCACGAGGAACGGCTCGGTGCTCTCGATGCCCTGGAGTCGGTTCATCCAGTACGTCACCGCCGTCCGGTCACTGCGCTGGCTGCAGTCGTCCATCTGGTAGTTCCACGAAGACCTCGCCTGCGGAGCCTCCGGCAACCGGCTGGCGTCGCGGTGCAGCACCGTCACGTTGCGCGAGTAGCCGAACGTGCCGAGGAGGCGCCGCTCGTCCTCGCTGGGGTCGGTCAGCAGCGCCAGGGCGTCGTCGGCGTGGGTCGCGATCACGACGGCATCCGCGTGGTGCAGGGTGCCGGCGGAGTCCATCAGCTCGACCTGATCGGGCTTGCGGGTGATCGCCGTGATCTGGTGCGAGGCGCGGACGTCGCCGACCGCGGCGCTGAGCTTCGAGACGTACGTGTTGGAGCCGCCCGCGACGGTGAACCACTGCGGTGATCCCTTGATCGACAGGAATCCGTGGTGCTTGAGGAACTCGAACAGGTATCGCGCCGGATAGCCCAGCGCAGTCTCGTGACCCATCGACCACACGCACGACACGACCGGGATCGCGTAGTGCGAGATGAAGTAGTCCGAGAACCCGTTGATCCGCAGGAAGTCGCCGTACGTGAGTGGGTCTGAGGTCTCCTCGCTGTCGAGCATTGTCTGCGCGAGGCGACCGAACCGCTTCACGCTGACCAGCATCGCGAGGTAGCGCGGGTCGGCCAGACGCCGCCGCTGCGCGAAGATCCCCCTGCCGCCGCGACCACCGGCGTACTCCAGCCCGCAGCCGTCGCAGTGGATGCTCATGCTCATCTCGGTCGGGTGGACCTCGACGTCGAGCTCGGCGAACAGCCGGCGCAGCAGGGGATAGGTGCGGTCGTTGTGGACGATGAACCCACTGTCGACCCGGTGGGTCCCGTCGACGTCGTCGACCGTGTGGGTGTGGGCATGCCCACCGATCCGGTCGTCCGCCTCGTAGACCGTCACGTCCCAGTCGCGCCGGAGCACGTAGGCGGACGTGAGGCCCGAGACTCCCGAACCGATGACCGCCACTCGTCGCCTGCCAGCATTAGTGCTCATGCTGGCTATTCGTTGCTACTTGATGGTCGGATTGCTCTCTTCTGCGTCCAGTCCTGCCCGCTTGCTGGCCTCGGCGATCTCGAAGATCTCCGTGCCGAAAGCGCCGATCTCGGTCGTGATCTTGCGCGCCGACTCGAACAGGATCGCCACCACATGACCTGCGCTGGCTATCGCGGCCTCGGTGGACTGCTGAAGGACATCCTTGGCGATCTCACGTCGGCTCAGTGCCATCGGGGTCCCTCTCGGTCGCAGTCGACTATGAGGTCAATTGTGGCGCACGCGCCTCTTCCATGCGACGCGCGGCCTCTTCGCGCTTGGCACGACGCAGGGCCTTCGACTCGGGGCTGTTGCCGATCTTGTACGGGTCGTCCGGCTTGTGACCGAGCTTGGCCAGCTGCTTGATGACGCTGGCGATCTGCTTGGAGAGCCGGCCGGTGTTGTACTGCAGGCCGTACTTCTCGACGAGCAGCTTGACGTCCTTGGAGACCTCGGGGTAGCGGCGCGCCGGGATGTCGGGGAACAGGTGGTGCTCGATCTGGTAGCTCAGGTTGCCGGTCAGCACGTGGAACGGCTTGTGGCCCGAGATGTTGGCCGAGCCGAGCAGCTGGCGGAGGTACCACTGGCCGCGCGTCTCGTTCTGCGCGTCCTCCTCGGCGAAGGTCTGCACCTCGGCCGGGAAGTGGCCGCAGAAGATGATGATGAAGGACCAGACGTTGCGGATGACGTTGGCGACGATGTTGGCGACCAGGATCGCGACGGGCGCCCACCAGCCGACGAAGGGCACCAGGGCGATGCCGAGGACCGGCCAGGCGATGTAGTCCTTGAAGACCTGCTTGCGGATCTTCTGCAGAGCGCGCTTCTTGCGGCCCTGGAAGTCCTCCTTGGTGATCTTGCCCTGGAGGTACTGGTCGAGCTCGACGCCGTGGTACATGATGCCCCACTCGAAGACGAGCATCAGGACGAACGCCAGCGGCAGGTTGAAGCGGTGGCTGGCGTACCACGGCTGGTCCTCGTCGATCCGGAACATGTTGTAGCCGATGTCGCGGTCCATGCCGTGGATGTTGGTGTAGGTGTGGTGGATGTAGTTGTGGCCGTGCTTCCAGTCCTTGGAGGGGGCGATGTTGTCCCACTCGTAGCGGCTGGCGTCGATCATCGGATCGTTCATCCAGTCGTATTGGCCGTGCATGACGTTGTGGCCGATCTCCATGTTGTCGAGGATCTTGGCCAGGCCGAGGAACAGGATGCCGGCGATGAACGCGGGCGGGAAGAACGGCATGAAGATGCCGATGCGGCCCAGCACCTCGCTGGCCTTCTGCGCCCTGATGACGCGGCGGATGTAGTCGGCGTCCTTCTGGCCCAGGTCGTCCAGGACGCGCTGGCGCACGGTGTTGAGCTCCTCGCCGAACTCCTCGAGCTGCTCGTACGTCATCAGGTCGAGGCCGATGGTGGCCTTCTTGTCGCTCGTGGGATTGATCAGCGACAGCGGCGCGGCGTTGTGGTTGCGCGCGCTGTGCGGCTTGATGGGAGCGTTCTTGGTCTTGGCCATGGTGGTCTTCCCTCTCCTAGAGTGCGACGTTGACGTCGCCGACGGGGACGTGCACACAGATCTTGATGGTCTCGTCGGTGTTGGCGCTGATCTCGTTGCTGATGACGTGGCGCACCGCACCGTGGTTCTTCTTGACGACGCAGGTGTTGCAGACGCCCATGCGGCAGCCGAACTCCGGCTTGAGTCCGGCGGCCTCGGCCTGCTCGAGGATCGTGGCGCCGGAGTTGTCCGCCTCGATCTTGGCGTCGTCGAACGTCAGGGTCCCGGTGGCGTCGGCCGCGTCGAGGTCGACCGAGGGGACCTTGAAGTACTCCATGCGGAGCTGCTCAGCGGCACCCAGCTCGGCGTAGGTGTCGCGGACGGTCGCGATCAGGCCGGCGGGCCCGCAGACGTACGTGAGGGTCTCGGTCGGGTCGATCCCCAGGTGCTTGAGGTGGTCGATGTGGAAGCGGCCCTTGAGCTCGACTCCGGGCTCGGGCTTGCGGGTGTAGATGCGCTGGACGGTCACGTTGGACTCGGCGGCGAGGGCGTCCAGATCCGATGTGAACATCTCGTCCTCGCGCGAGCGCGCGTAGTGCAGGAAGGTGATGTTGCCCTGGTGGCCGGTGTCGCGCAGCGTGCGGATCATCGACATGACCGGCGTGATGCCCGAGCCACCGCTCACGAGCAGCAGCGTGTCGGGCACCTCGCGGGGGAGGACGAACTCACCCTCGGCCTGCGAGAGGTAGACGACGGTGCGGGGCTTGAGCTCGTTGTGCAGGAACTGCGAGACATACCCGTCGGGGTGGGCCTTGACCGAGACGCTGAACGTGCCCTTCTTGGCCGCTCGCGAGCTGGAGACCGAGAACACGCGAACCCGGCGCGTGCCGTCGACCTCGACGCCGAACTGCACGTGCTGGCCGGGGACGAATCCCTTCCAGGCGCCATTGGGGCGGAGGATCACGGTGCTGGCGTCGCCAGTCTCCTGCACGACCTCGACGACCCGGGCGCGGACGTTCTCCGCCGCGAGCATCGGGTGGATCTGGTCGAGGTAGTGGTCAATCGTGAAAGGGGAGGTCAGAGAGGCGACCGGGCGCGAGGTGAGCGCCTTGCGGATGATGCCCATCTGTAACCTCCTCGAAAATCAGTGAACATGCGTACACTCAAAGTGTGCACGACTCTCGGGTCAGGCGCAACCGACGCGCCGCGTGACCTCGACCACCAGCGACACAGGTGTGCACCGAAAGGAGGTGGCTAGGCTGTGAAGGTGACTGAGCCCGCGCAATCTGCCTCGCGCCAGGCGCAGAAGGAGCGGACCCGTCAGGCCATCCTCGCCTCGGCGCTGGAGCTGAGCCAGGAGAAGGGGTTTGCGCAGGTCAGCCTGCGTCAGGTGTCCCGGCACGCGGGCGTCGTGCCCACCGCGTTCTATCGCCACTTCGAGTCGATGGACCAGCTCGGGCTCGCGCTCGTCGAGCAGTCCTTCTCGACGCTGCGCCGCATGGTCCGCGACGCGCAGCGCGATCCGCACGTGTTCGACAACATCATCGACGCCGCCGCCGACGTGCTGGTCGAGGCGGTCAAGCAGAGCAAGGCGCACTTCGCCTTCGTTGCTCGGGAGCGCGTCGGCGGCCCCGAGGTCGTACGCACGGCGATCCGCCACGAGCTCGACCTGTTCGTCAGCGAGCTCGCGGTCGTCCTCGCGAGGCTGCCCAACATCGAGAACTGGTCGACCGAGGACGTCCAGATGGTGTCGCGGTTGTTCGTCCGCAACATGGTCTCCAACGCCGAGGAGGTCGTGGAGATGCCGGACGGGCGCCCCGACCTCGAGGAGCAGATCAAGGAAGGCGCCCGCAGGCAGATGCGCCTGATCGTCGTCGGCTTCCGGGACTGGCGCAGCTGACTTTCGGCCCCTAGCCCGAGGAACGAGGGCGGGAGGGAGCGCAGCGACCGAAGGGGCGTACGACGACAGGCTTGCGTGAATGAGGATCTCACCGCGCTTCGGTCGCTGGCGCTCCCTCCCGTTCGGCCGCGGGCGGCCTCACTAGCGAGCGGGTGGGCAGAAATACCCATGCTGGTCTGGGCGGAAATGCATGTCCTTCCCGATGCTGCCGGTGGCTCGCCGTTCGTACGGTCGTGACGCAACCACCAGGAGGCATCATGACCACCCAGCACATCGAGACCGTGATCGTCGGAGCCGGCCAGGCCGGCCTGTCCGTCGGACATCACCTGAAGAAGCACGACCGCCCGTTCATCATCGTCGACGGCAACGACCGGATCGGCGACAACTGGCGCGAGCAGTGGGACACGCTCCGGCTGTTCACGCCTGCCAAGTACAACGGGCTCCCCGGCATGCGGTTCCCCGCGGAGAAGTGGCACTTCCCGCAGAAGGACGAGGTCGCCGACTTCGTCGAGGCGTACGCCCTCAAGTGGGACCTGCCGGTGCGGATGAGCACCAGGGTCGACCGGCTCCAGGCGCGACCCGGTGGCGGCTACACCCTCGCGATCGGCGCGGACGCGATCACGTGCGACAACGTCGTCGTGGCGACCGGGACCTTCGGACGTACGCCGTATGTGCCGGACTTCGCAGCTGAACTCGACCCGTCGATCGTCCAGATGCACTCCAGCGAGTACCGCAGGCCGGCGCAGCTGCAGGAGGGGCCGGCACTGGTCGTCGGCGCCTCGCACTCCGGGACCGACATCGCGTACGAGCTGGCCCTGACCCACCCGACGATCCTGAGCGGACGGGACTGCGGGCAGATCCCCGGCAAGCACGAGGGGCGAGGCAGGAGAATGGCGCTGCCCGTGATGCTCTTCGTGGCTCGGCACGTGCTGACGCGCCGCACACCCATCGGCCGCAAGGTGATGGGGGAGATCCGCTCGCACGGCGGCCCGATGTTGCGGGTTCAGCGCGCCGACCTCAAGGAGCGTGGCGTGGACCGCCGGCTCGCGCGGGTATCAGGCGTCAAGGGCGGGCTCCCGGTGCTCGACGACGGGAGCGTCGTCGACGCCGCCAACATCATCTGGTGCACCGGGTTCCAGCAGGTCTTCGACTGGATCGACCTGCCGGTCATCGGCGAGGACGGCTGGCCCCAGGAGTATCGCGGCGTGGTGGACTCGGCGCCGGGCCTGTTCTTCTGCGGGCTGGCGTTTCAGTTCGCCTTCAGCTCGATGGTGTTCCCCGGGATCGGCCGTGATGCGGAGTTCGTCGCGTGCCGGATCCTCGAACGCTCGGGCAAGAAGGCGAGTCTGCAAGCGGCCTGAACCGACGCCCTGACGCGCGTATGCTCCCGAGAAGGAAGTGATGCGCGATGGGCGTGGTCGATGAACTGATCCGGGCTCGCGAGGCGTACGAGCGTCGCGACTGGGTCGCCGCGTACGGCGACCTGTCGCAGGCTGACGCGGATGCCATGAACGCCGACGACTTCGCCCGCCTGGCGACGGCCGCCTATCTCCTCGGCCGCACGAACGACTGCCTCCAGGCGATGCAGCGCGCCTATCAGGGGCACCTCGCGGCCGGCGATGTCCTGGCGGCGGTCCGGGCCGCGTTCCGGCTCGCGATGGTGCTCATGGAGAGCGGCGAACCCGTCGTCGGAGCCGGCTGGATCGCGCGCGGTCAGCGGCTCCTCGACGGTGTCACCGGCGACGTCGTCGAGCGCGGCTACCTGCTGGTGCACCAGATGTTCGGGCACGTGAGCCAGGGCGAGTTCCCGCAGGCGCTCGAGCTCGCCGGCGGCGTCGCGGACTACGGTCACCGGTTCAATGACCCCGACCTGATCGCGATGGGCCTGTCGGCTCAGGGTCGGCTGCTGTTGTATGCCGGCCAGGTCCCGCGCGGGCTCTCGCTGATGGACGAGGCAATGGTGGGCCTGGCCGCAGGCGAGGTGAGCCCGGTGTTCGCCGGCACCATCTACTGCACGATGATCGAGGGCTGCCAGGAGGTCTCCGACTTCGCTCGGGCGGCCGAGTGGACCCATGCCTTGACGACCTGGTGCGAGGTCCAGCCCGGGCTGGTTCCGTTCACAGCCCAGTGCGCCGTGCATCGCGGCCAGATCATGCGTGTGCGTGGGGCGTATGACGAGGCACTCGACGAGTTCGACCGAGCCGTGCGCCGCTACGTCGAGGCCGGGACGACGGCACCGGCCGGGCTGGCGATGAGTGAGCGTGGTGACGTGCTGCGCCTTCGCGGGGAGCTCGACGCGGCTGCCGAAGCGTACGAGCAGGCGATCGGTTACGGTCACGAGCCGCAGCCCGGCCTTGCGCTGCTGTGGCTCGCCCAGGACCGTCCCGACGCAGCGCAGGCGGCAATCCGTCGGTTGCTCGCCGAGCCCCGGGACCCCGTCCATCGATCGCAGCTCCTGCCTGCGTCGATCGACATCCTGCTTGCCGGGGGAGAGGTCGACGAGGCCCGCCCGCTGGTCGAGGAGCTGAGCGGTCTCGCCGCCGCCTTCGGCTGCGCGGCACTGCGCGCGATGGCGGCATACACGGCCGGGTCGCTCGCGCTGGCCGACGGTGATGCGATGACCGCATTGCCGTCGCTGCGCAAAGCGATGCGGCAGTGGAGCGAGCTGAGTGCGCCCCATGAGGTGGCGCGGTGCCGGCTCCAGATCGGCCGGGTGTTCCTCCAGGTCGGTGATCACGACTCTGCAGCAGGTGAGCTCGCGGCGGCTCGGCGTACGTTCGCCGAGCTGGGCGCGGCGGCGGTCGCCGACGTCGACCTCGCGGCCGGGCTCGCACCGGCGCCGGGTGGCCTCACCTCACGGGAGGTGGAGGTGCTGAGGCTGGTCGCCGCAGGGCAGAGCAATCACGACATCGCCTCGACGTTGGTCCTCAGCGAGAAGACCGTCGCCCGGCACATCAGCAACATCTTCGCCAAGCTCGACGTGCACTCCCGGACGGCGGCCGCGGCGTACGCCTTCGAGAACCGTTTGGTCTAGCGGCGTCTCGGTGGTTGAGGAGCGAAAACGAGCGTCTCGAAACCACTGTGGCTTCGAGGCTCCGCTTCGCTCCGCACCTCAACCACCGGAGAGTCAGGCGGTGTGCGAGACCTGCTGGCGGCCGTACTCGTTCTGCGCGTAGGTCGCCAGGTTGTCCAGCGCCTTGACGAAGACGTCGTCGCCGATCGAGTCCTCGAGCTCCTGCAGGACCTCCGGCTCGGCGGTGAAGTCGGCCTCCCACGTGACGTACGAGCAGGAGTGCCCGGCGTCCTCGACGAGGATCGTCGCGCGGTGGTTCGCGATCGGGAACGGCGGATCGGGGATGTGGTACGACAGCGTCATCGCCTCATCGTCGCGTGACACGATCGTGACGACGAGGTCGGCGGATGCCTCGGGCCCGTTGGCGTAGATGCGAAGCGTGGGGTGCCATTCGGCGAAGTTGCCGGCCAGCTGCCACACGTGCGGAGCGGGGGCGGCGACAAACGTACGACGGGTGATCCGGGGCATTGAGTTCCTTCGGCGCGGCAACAGACGTATCCCCACATTGTCGCCTGTTGACAGGGATCCCGGACCATCAAAGCCGTGAGGGATTGCTCACGCGTCGGCGAGCCCCAGGTCGCCGGCGAGACGCAGCGTCGTCTGCTCGAAATAGCCCTCGTAGTCGCTCACCGAGCCCTTGAGGTGGCCGAACAGCTCGAACGAGAGCGTCCCGAAGATCGTCGACCAGGCCATGAGCGTGCGCATGACCAGCTCCGGGAGTGCGTCGAGACGCATCCCGCTGCGATCGGCGATGAACGCGATGGCGTCCGCGACGACCCCGGCCGGATCGACTGCCACGGCGGGGGGTTGCGTCCCGGCCGATGCGGTGCCGGCCTGGTGCGCCCCGACGATGATCTCGACGAGTCGCGCGATGACGCGAGTCGCGGGCATGACGGTGTCCTGCGGAGCTGCATAGCCGGGGACGGGGGAGCCGTAGATCAGCGCGTAGTCATGAGGGTTCGCGACGGACCAGTCACGCGTCGCCTTGCACGTCGCCATCCAGCGAGCGAGGTGGTCCGCGCGGTCCTCGACGGCGTCGTCTGCCGCCTCGGCAGCGGCACCGAGATCGTCGTAGGCGGCGATGATCAGCGCGGTGAGCAGCTCGTCCCGGCTGGCGAAGTAGCGATAGACCGCGGACGAGACCATGCCGACATCGCGCGCCACGGCGCGCAGCGACAGCTCGCCGGGCCCGACCTCGCGGAGCTGGGCGCGCGCAGACTTCAGGATCTCGGCGGTGATCTCCTTGCGGGCCCGTTCGCGGGCGGTGGGTGCGACTGCCATGTGCCCACTGTGGCGTACGACGAGAGCGGGTGCAACAAACGAGAGCAGTGCTCTTGCTTTCCGGCTCGACGTCTGGCAGGCTCTCAACCGAGAGCGGTGCTCTCCCAAATCGGAAGGACCATCATGACGGATCGTCACCTCATTGTCGGAGCTGGACCGGTCGGCCGCCACGTCGCTCAGCTGCTCGCTGCCCGTGGCTCAGAAGTCGTCGTCGCCACCAGGTCCGGCACGGACACCGGCATCGACGGTGTGACGCACGTGAAGCTGGACGCCTCGGATGCCGACGCGTTGAGCGCTGCTGCCGAAGGCGCCGCGGTGCTCTACAACTGCGCGAACCCGGCCGACTACACGACGTGGCGCGAGTTCTGGCCGCCGCTCGCGGCTGCGTTCCTGGTTGCCGCCGAACGCTCGGGCGCGGTCTACGCCATCACCGGCAACCTCTACCCGTACGGACCGGTCGACCAGCCGATGAAGGAGGGCATGCCCGATGCGGCGACCGACTACAAGGGCGGCCTTCGCGCGTCGATGTGGGCCGAGGCCAAGGCGCTGCATGACGCCGGCCGCATCCGCGCCGTCGAGATCCGCGGCTCGGACTACGTCGGCACAGGCGTCGGCCGCAACGGTCACGTGACCCGCCAGCTTCCGCGAGCGTTGAAGGGCAAGCGGGCGTGGGTCTTCGGACGCAAGGATCAGCCGCACACGTTCACCGATGTGCTCGACACCGCGCGCCTGCTGATCGCCGCGGCGGACGATGAGTCCTCGCACGGCCGTATCTGGCACGTGCCGAGCAACCCGCCACGTACGCAGGAGCAGGCGATCACCGACGTGCTCACCAGCGTCGGCAAGCCGGCCGTCGGCGTCAGCGTGATCCCGAAGCCGATGTTCGTCGCACTGTCCTGGGCCGTGACGATCGTCCGCGAGCTGCGCCAGCTGTCGTACCAGTGGACCGAGCCGTACGTCCTGGACGACAGCGACGCCCGGGAGCACTTCGGCATGGAGCCGACGCCCTGGGACGAGGTCTGCCGCCGCAGCGCCGTCGTCTGACCTCAGGCCTCGTCAGCGGCACCCATCAGCGAGAGCATCTCGTAGGCCGGGTCCCAGCCGAGCGACTCGTAGAGCAGCCGCCCCTGGGCTGACGCGGCCAGCACTCCGCGGCGTGCGCCGGAGTCCAGCGCGTACGTCGTGAGGGTGGCCATGACCTGCCGGCCGAGGCCTCGCCGCTGGAACGCGGGCGTGGTCTCGACAGCGTCGAACGTCGCGTCCTCGCCGAGCATGCCGATCGTGCCCTCAGCGGCGACACGATCGCCGGCCTCGAGGACATACCGGGCCCGGTGATCGTCGACGTCCCACCGCTCGGTGAACTCCGGGTCGAGCGCCGGTGCGGCGATCGGCACGAAGGTCGTGGCCATCAGCGTCTCGTCGTCACGATCGATGCGTACGCCCGGGGGCAGGTCCAGCGCGAGATAGGCGCTGGCGTCGCTGGCGATCACGGTGAGCATGGCTCGCGCGTCGCCGTCGATGTGACGGAACAGGTCGGCGAAGGCCTCCGGCCCGGGGTCGATGCAGATCAGCTCGGACTCGCGGGTGCGCGAACGGACATGCACGAGCGGCCAGCCGTCGACGGTCGTCGTCTCGAGCGCCCGGGCGTGCACCCAGGTCGTGATCCAGCGCTCGACGAGCTCGTGTCCTGTGCCGATCGTCATGGCTGCCATTCAATCAGCGCCGTCCATCAGCGCCGATCAGGTGGCCGGATCGACATCCCCTTCCACATCGTCGGACGTGTCGTCGTCTGGTGCCTCCGTGGTCGCAGGGTCGTCGGGGCCCTCGGCCGGGTCTTCGGGATGTGGTGTCGTCATGGCGTTCCTCTCGGTCACGATGCCCATACCCATCTGCCCGCAGGTCACTCGGAGAACCTGTCCGGCTCGCCATGGGTGCGCCATGATGAGGGCACCACGAGAGTGAGGACTTCGGGATGGCGGCGAACGCGGAGTGGGTCGAGCTCAGGGTGCACGGGGTCAGCGGTACGCCGCCGGAGTCGCTCCTCGCCCATCCACATGTCGCCCAGATCGACGGCGGGGGAGCCAGTCGCTTCTTCGGGGCCGTGGACTCCGACGGCGTGATCCTGCCCGGCAAGGACGGGCAGGTCCTCGAGGCGTACCACTGGGGTCACTACACGTCCGGCACGTCGTGGCAGGCGCTCTGGCTGCTGCTCGTCCCGTTCGGCATGATCAACGCCGCGCAGTTCATGCTCCCAGCGCCGGCCGGCCGGCCCAAGCGCTCGGTCAACGCGCAGGCCGCGGCGAGTGCGTTGCTCCGACTGCTGGCCCTGATGCTGACCTTGCTGCTGGTGTTCGCGGTGGGCCTGACGTTCATGGACCTCGTGGCCTGGCGGTGGGCGCCGACCTCGCGGCTGCTGGCGTCATGGAATCCCTCAGCGGTGCTCATGATCGCGACACTGCTCACCGCGGCCGTCGTCATCGGGTTGTGGCTCCTCGGCCGCATCACCGCGACGTCGGCCCCTAACATCACCGGCGGCATGACGCCGGAGGAGGCGCGGACGCGTGCGGAGGAACGCGGCACCCCGCTGGCCGATCCGTACTTCTACCAAGGCACGTCCGACTCGCCGACCCTCAGCCGACTGCACCTCGCCGCCAGCCTGCTGCTCGTCGCGGCCATGGCGCGATGGGTGCGAGAGCCCGACAGCGACGGCATCATCGTCCTGGTCTCGCTGGGGTTGCTGCTGGTCGTGGTCGTCGTGGTGTCACTGCTGGGTGACCCGGAGTCACTGGCCGTGGCCGAGCTCGACGAGGCGGGCCAGCGTATGCGTGCGAGGTGGCACGCTGCCGTCGCTCACGGATCGTGGATCGCGTGCGCCGCCGGGGTCGTCCTGATCGGCCTGGCAATGTCGCTGATGCCGGGATTCGCGCCGCCGAAGGATCCCCGGCTGCGCGTGCCGGTCGAGGGCTACGAGCTCGTCTCCGTCTGCCTGCTGCTCGCGGGGGTGGTCGGCGTGTGTGCGTTGGTGCTGGTCAACTGGCGGATCGTGGCGACCACGCCGACGACGACGCCGGCCGCCGACGACCCGGCCTGGTACTTCCGCCCGTACGCCCGAGGGTGGGCCGCGAGCGTGGTCGCGGCTCTCTCGGTGTTCATCGGCGTCGGGCTGTCGGCATCCTTGCCCACCGCCGTCTCGTCGGTGCTCCAGCTCACGAAGAAGAAGGTCGGCGTCACGCCGATGCTCGACCGCGTGTCGTACGGCTGGGGGCTGACGTTCTTCGTCGTGCTGGCGATCGGCCTGTGGCTGCTCGGCGACTTCATCGCCCGCAAGGCCAAGCTCGCCGCGCGGGCCAGGGCGATGTTCGAGGGTGCCGCGCCGATCGACGCGGGGGAGTACGCCGTGCCGCGGTGGCGCCCCGATGCGGGCTCGGCCGTGCTGGCGATGTGGATCGCCCGGGTCAAGAACCACCTCCCGACGATCGCGCTGGCGTTTGTCGGCGCCGGCGTGGTGATGTCGCTGGCGATCGTCTACGAGATCCACCCTGCGTGGGACGACCCGCGTGACTGGCGCCCGCAGCGGGCGTGGGGCTGGTTCGACGAGCTGTCGGCGGGACGGGACAAGGTCTCGCTGTCGCCGACCGAGAGCTCGTTCAGCAATGTCACGATGGTCGGCGGCGCGTGGATGCTGCTGGGGCTCGCTGCGCTCATCGTGTTGCTCGCGCGGCGCGGTTTCAAGGCCGACACGTCGCGCCGCGGCGTCAATGTGGTCTGGGACGTCATCTCGTTCTGGCCCCACGCCGTCCACCCGTTCGTGCCCAAGCCGTACTCCCAGCACACCGTCATGCACCTCCGTAAGCGGATCAAGCAGCACCTCGCGACCCGCCCCGCGAGTGGCCGCGACGTGATCGTCAGCGCGCACAGCCAGGGCAGCCTGATCGCGTTCGCGTCGCTCCACCTGCTGAGCGACGAGCAGCGCGCGCGGGTCGGACTGCTGACGTACGGCTCACAGCTGCGTCAGATCTTCCCGCGGGCCTTCCCGGCGTACGTCAACTACGACTCGGTCTCGCGGTTGCACCTCGACCTGCACCGCGGATGGATCAACCTCTATCGCGAGACCGATCCGCTCGCGGGGCCCGTCCTCTCGTGGAATCACCTGGGGGAGGGCACTGACCTCGCCACGTCCGGCCGCTTCGTCGACGGCACGGCCGTGGAGGCGGTCGACGAGTACGTCCTGGGTTCCGGCGTCCGCCGCAGCGGCGACGACTGGCGCCTCCTCGACCCGCCGCCGGTCACGACGGGCACGCAGTACGGTCCGTCGACCCGACTGTTCAAGCACAGCGAGTTCTGGCTCGACCCGGCATACCGGGTGGCCCTCCACAAGCTGCGGGGGTTGTGACGCCACCTGTCTAGCCGAGGGAGGCAGTCAATCCCTCGAGCGGGACGAAGCCGTCCAGCCCTGCCGGAACGCAGCAGGTCAGGTCGGTCCGGCAGACGTGCGGAGGCGGGGCCGACTCGAGAACGGCACGCACGGAGTCCAGCTGCACGGCGAAGGCGGTGAGCTCCGTGATGCGGGCCGCGATCTCGGCCAACTTGCCGTCGATGAGCCGTGCGACCTCGTCATGGGTCGAGGTGCAGTTGGTGCCACCCCAGATCGGGAGAAGCTGGACGATCTGTTCGCAGGTCAGGCCCAGCCCCCGTGCTCGAGTGACGAAGAGGAGCTGCGTGGACGAGTCCTCGTCGTACTCGCGGTAGCCCGTGCCGGTCCGGGCGGGCTCGGCCAGGAGACCGATCCGCTCGTAGTAGCGGACCGTCGAAACCGGGACACCCGCCTTCTCGGCGAGCTCGGAGATGCGCACCTTTCCACGGTAAACCTGCAGGTTTCAGGGTCAAGGGCTTGACCTTGAACTCGAGTGCAAGGTCTACGGTCGCGCCACGGACCGACAATCGGCCCCGACCGAGGAGGGCATCATGCACACCACCAGCAAGACCGTTCCCGTGGACGACATCGAGATCGCCTGCACCATCGTCGGCGAGGGCGCACCGCTCGTCGTCCTGCATGGCGCCATCGGGTTGGGCAGCACGTACACGCGGGCGCTCGACCCATGGGGCGAGGAACTCCAGCTCATCCACTACGACCAGCGCGGCAGTGGGAACACGCCGGTTGGCGATGTGCAACGCGTGACGTTCACCGGCGGGGTCGAGGACCTCGAAGGGCTCCGCCAGGCTCTGGGCCTTGGACGCATCCAGGTCCTCGGACACTCAGCCGGCGCCTACCTTGCTGCGCTGTATGCCGCCGAGCACCCCGCAACGACAGCCGCCGTGGTGCTGCTCAATCCGGGCCCACCGCTGGCGCCGGAGCTGATGGAGCGATTCGGCAAGGAGATGTCGAGTCGTCGCACGCGATCCGACGACGCCAGCCGCAAGGCGATCGAGGAGTCCGAGGAGTTCAAGGCGGGGCAGCCTCAAGCTTTGGAGCGTCACCAGCTCAACACGTTCATCCCGTTCTTCAGGACACGGGTGACTGTCGAGGAGGTCCGTCTCGGGTTCACGGAGATCACGGCCGCCAACATCCAACACGTGCCACAACGGATGATGGGCAGCCTGCGTGGCGTCGACCCGGTCACGAGGTTCAGCGACATCACGGCTCCGACCCTGGTGGTGCACTCAGAGCTGGACCCGATCCCGCCCGAGTGGACCCGATTCGTGGCCGCGTCCATCCCGCAGGCCGACTTCGCGCTGATCGAGGGCGGAAGCCACTTTCCGATGGTCGAGGATGCCGAGCAGCTGCACGCAACAGTGCTGCCATGGCTGAGAAAGCACTCCTAGCCGGGTGGCCTACAGCCTCGGGGTCTCGTAGCCCTTCGCCGGTACGAGCTGATCGGCCTTGTGCCACTGGATCGTGAGGCTGTTGCCGACCCCACCGGTGACGACGGCGACGAGGGCGAGCCATTCGCCCGAGGAGGTGCGCCGCCACTCGATCAGGAGACCGGCCCATGGCGTCATGGCGTACTGGGCGGACGGTTTGACCCAGACGTGGCGGGCCGGTTGCTTCACGGGGTCGCGACCGTCCGGGAACTCACTCTCGGATCGGTCGACGAACCCCATGGGCACAGAATAGAACATATGTTCGATGGTCGGGAGTGCGGATCGAGGATGCTCAGCGGGGCGCCGTCACACCCCACAGGGCAGCTACGTGGCGGCTGTCGGTGCCGCAGCATCCGCCGAGGACGGCGAGCTCGGAGGCCTGCTCGCGCAGGGACTTGGTCGAATCGACCAGCAGGCCGAGGTCGCCAGCGTCGAGTACCTCCATGGCGTCGAGCTCCTCATGGGACATGGTCGAGGCGTTGGGTCGGAAGAACCTGAGCCGTTGCTGCCAGTCAGCGCCGTCGAGTCCGGCCAGCACGTGGGTCGGATGGGCGCAGTTGACGCCGTACCAGTCAGCGGGGTCGGTTGACTCGAGGGCGCCGATCGCGTCGGACAGGGTGCTGCCGTCAGGGAGTCGCCCGTCGGTCTCAACGGTGAATGAGATCGCGACCGGGAGGTTCGATGCCCGCGCCGCGCGTACGACTCCCTTCGCTTCGGCCGGCTCGGTCATCGTCATGGCGTGAACGAGGTCTGCCCCCTCCGCGGCGAAGGAGCGCACCTGCGCGGAGTGGTAGTCCGCCGCCTCGTCCGCGTCGGCGCAGGCGGCGATGTAGCCATCCCCGCGTGGCCCCACGATCCCGCTGACCAGTGCCCTCGGCGTCCCGGATGTTTCCGCGACGCCGCGGGCGAGACCCACGGCGGCACGGTTGGCCTGGTCCAGCCGGTTCGCGTCATACCCGAGCACCGTGCCCCAGTCGGGATTGGCTCGCCAGGTGGGCGTCTCGACGAGCAGGCCGGCCTCGACCGTGTAGGCGATCGCCGCGTACTCCGCGTAGTAGTTCCTGAGGGCGGCGGATCCCTCCTCGTCCTGTACGAGCGGGAACGAGGCGAACTCGGGCAGGTCGATGCCGTGGTTGAAGAGGAGGTCGGTCTCGAGGCCGCCGTCGGTGACCCAGCCGCCGCCGTCCAGAAGATCGCTTGTACGCATGGCAACTCCTCGGCATGAGACTGATCAGTCTGTTGTACGGCAGACGTCGGGCAAAAGGAACCACCGCAACCTCCGCGCAACCACGGCCACGCGACTGTGGGGTTCCAGCCAACCTTTTACAGGGAGTGCCATGAAAGCCGCAGTCGTCACACAGCTAGGTCAGCCCATCGAGATCCAGGACCGTCAGGTCCCTGAACCGTCAGCGGATCAGCTACTCGTACGCATCGAGGCATCGGGTCTGTGCCACACCGACATCCATGCCGCTCTCGGTGACTGGCCGGTGAAGCCGTCACCCCCGTTCGTCCCGGGTCACGAAGGTGTCGGCATCGTCGAGAAGCTCGGCAGCAGCGTCAGTGCTCACCAGCTCGGCGATCGTGTCGCCATTCCATGGCTCGGACAGGCGTGTGGTGAGTGCCGCTACTGCGTGGACGGCCGGGAGACCCTGTGCGAGAGCCAGCAGAACAGCGGCTACTCGATCGACGGGGCGTTCGCTGAGTACGCCGTTGTCGATGCCAGGTATGCGGTCAGCGTGCCGGCCGGCGTCGAACCGTTCGACGCGGCTCCACTGAGCTGCGCAGGCCTGACGTCGTACAAGTCAGTCAAGGTGGCCCGCGTACAGCCTGGCGAGACCGTGGTCGTGTTCGGCATCGGCGGCCTTGGGCACCTCGCAGTGCAGTACGCCCGCCTGGTCGGCGCGACCGTCATCGCGGTCGACATCGACGACGAGAAGCTCGAGCTTGCGACATCGCTCGGCGCGGACCACGTCGTGAACGCGGCGAAGGTCGACCCGGTCGGCGCAATCGCCGATCTCGGCGGAGCCGACGTTGCGTTGGCGTATGCCGTGGCGCCGGTGGCCTTCAACCAGGCATTTGCGTCGCTCAACCGGGGCGGCCGCCTCATCTGCGTGGCGCTTCCCGCCGAAGGCACGATGAGCATTCCGATCTTCGAGACCGTCCTCAAGGGGATCGAGATCATCGGGTCCATCGTGGGCACGCGACAGGATCTGGCCGAGGTGTTCCGCCTGCACGCGCAGGGCAGGACCCGGGTCATTGCTGAGGGACGCAAGCTCGAGCAGGTCAACGATGCCATCGACGAGCTGCTGGCCGGGAAGATCGCCGCACGGCTCGTCTTCGAGTTCTGAGGCCTTGCATCCAGACGAGCGAAACCCCCGGGATCCTCTGGATCCCGGGGGTTTCGCGGCCCATGGGCCAGAATCGTCGATGTCTGCAGAAGGAGTGAAGCGGTGAGCGGTACCAAGCTCGTGATGGGAGCCAGCGGCTTCGTCGGTTCGCACGTGACCCGTCAGCTCGTCGAACGCGGTGACCAGGTCCGGGTCTGGATCCGTGAGTCCAGCTCGACGGTGGCGTTCGACGACCTCGACGTCGAACGACATCACGGCGACCTGGACGACGCCGCCGCGCTCCGCACCGCGATGAAGGACGTCGACACGGTCTTCTACTGCATCGTGGACGCGCGCGCGTGGCTCCGGGACCCTGCGCCGCTCTACGCCACCAATGTCGAGGCGCTGCGCCTGGTGCTGGATGTAGCCGTCGAGGTCGGGGTGCCGCGGTTCGTCTTCTGCAGCAGCGTCGTCACGATGGCCATCACCGAGTCCGGTTCTGCAGACGAAACCATGCCGCACAACTGGCGACACCTGGGCGGCGCCTACATCGAGTCCCGGATCCAGGCCGAAGACCTGGTCCTGCGTCACCACCGCGAGCACGGACTGCCGGCGATCGTGCTCAACGTCGGCACGACGTACGGGCCGCGGGACCACGGCCCGACACCGCACGGAAAGCTGGTCAGGGCCGCTGCTCGAGGCAAGGTGCCTGCGTACGTCAAGGGTGTCTCGATGGAGGTGGTCGGGATCGAGGACGCAGCCCGAGCCTTCCTGCTCGCCGAGGAGCACGGCCGGCCCGGTGAGCGATACATCGTCTCCGAGCGCTACCTGCCGATCAAGGACCTCTTCGACATCGCAGCCGCCGAGGGCGGTGCCAGGCCACCAAGGATCGGCATCCCACTGCCGGTGATGCGGGTCATCGGGGTTGTCGGCGGAGGAACTTCTCGGCTGCTTCGCAAGGACTCGGTGGTCACCTCGACCAGCGTCCGTTTGATGCACATCCAGACCCCGCTCGATCACAGCAAGGCGACGCGCGAGCTCGGCTGGGAACCGGCCCCGATCGCGGACTCGATCCGGTCGGGCGTGAAATGGTTCCTCGACAAGGCGTAGCTAGCCGGCGGCAAGCTCCCTGAGCCGGACCACGGCATCACCGACGTGTCCGGCGTACTTGTTCAAGGCGGCCAGGGCCCGAGGCTCGTGGAGGTGCTGGGGGAGCGCCTGCATCATGTTCAAACGGGTGGAACCGACCCAGGCCTGGAGGTCCGATTCCCCGCGCCAGCCACCCTCGGTGCTCCAGGTCCGGGCGACCATACGCGGCCACTCGTCGACCGATCTCGTGAACGGGTTCGGCGGGCAGAGCCGGTTCTTGTGCTCGTCGTCGTCCCGATGTGCCTCGACCCAACCCAGGAGAGCGGCGTTGAACGGTGGGGTCTTGTGCCGCACCTGCTGCAGCGTGATCCGCCCTGGGCTGAAGATCGGGCGGGGATCGACGAGCCGCAACCCGCCGGCGCTGGCGTCGATGTGCAGCGCGCCACCGGTCGGCACCTCGCCCTGTTCAAGGACCAGGCGGTCGCGCTCGATGCGCACGACGCGGCCCAGGCGCACGACGTCGGCGACCCGTCTGGCCTGGTCGATCTCATGGCGGCTCAACATCGCGCCCCGATACATCGTCGCCGGTGTTGTTGGGTCGAGCCGGATCAGCCGACCGTTCTGCTCGAGGTCGGCGATGAGGTCGGCCCGGTTCGACGCCCGGGCGCCGACCTCGGCGTCCGTGGCGAAGCCCTCGAGCGCGTCCACCACGAGGTCGAGCGCCTGGAAAGCCTCGCGGTCGTGGAAGTACGCATCACGTGGTCGGACCCAGCGGATGCGCTCGGGATCGACGTCGTTCCCGAGCAACCAGAGCACCGCATCGACAGCGGTCTTGCCGGAGCCGAGCACGGTGAAGGCCGAGGCGCTGCCGGCAACCTCGGGCAGCCCGTTCACCGGGATGAACGACGCGTCAGCTGCGACCTCGAAGGTGGGGATGTGCGTCGCGGGGATCGAGACCTCGAGGAACCGTGCGTCGACGACCCGGCGTCGAATCCCGACGTCGTGCACCACGCCTGTGGCGATGTCACGAACCTGAGCGTCACCGTTCTCGTCGTCCAGCACCTCGTGTCCGAACATCAGGCGCACGCGGCCGGTTGCGGTGAGTCGCTCGGCAACGTCGCGGAAGTAGGACCAGAGCTCGTCGGCGGTGGCGCGCTCGTACAGGCCGGCATTCAGCCCTGCGGTGTCGATCCGGTCGTGGCCGAGGCGTAGCGAGTCGACGCCGTAGTACGCCGAGGGGGAGTGCAGCCGGACGAACGGGTAGACGTCGATCCAGTGTCCGCCGGGAGCATGGCGGCGGTCGACGATGACGATGTCGGCGTCGCTGTGCGCCGCCAGAGTGTCCGCGAACGCCAACCCACTGATGCCGGCGCCGATGACGAGGTAGTCGGTGTGCAGGTCCACGCCCACAGGATCGCCCAAAACGACGGCCAGCGTAGGAAGACGCTCAATACCGTCTTGCAGTCCGACCGAACGCGTTGATCACGACCAATTCAGCCTCGTTGACCAACCGGGCCCATTCGTGAGGGGTGGTAGGGGTGGTAGGGGTGGTACGGCAGGCCTGGCGCGAGTCTGGAGTCTCCCGTCAGGCCCACCGGCTTGGGGGGCGAGCGTGGCGGCGAAGATCGCCGTCTGCCCGCCGTGTTCGTTGCGAGCCAGGATCAGTTGCTCGACGTCGGTCAGGTGGCGAAGGTCCGGGACGACGATTCCCCACGCGGCTTCGTCGTGGGCCACCTCCATCAGTGCGCTGAATGTCGACGGCGCGTCGCCTTCCGCCACGAGGACGCCTCCAAGGCTGAACTTCTCGCGGATGGCGAAGGCCTCGAGCTGGGCTTTCACCTGCGGCAGGTCGGTGCCGCGCCTGAGCAGATCGGCACGAATGTAGCCGAGCAGCCGCGGCGGCTCCTGGCCGCTCATGACCCGGCCTCCAGGAGAAACCATCCGGCGCTGTCCGGCGGCACCTTGTCCGCAACCTCCGGGTCGCTGCCCAGCAGGAGCTGGGACCCGGGCGGGGAGCACACGGGGTGAGGGGAGCAGTTGACGACGCACACGAGGTCGTCGCCGCGCGTGAACGCGAGCACACCCGGCTCGGTCGGCAACCAGCGGAACTCGCCCATGGAAAATGCCGGGACACGGTGTCGCAGGGCGAGGGCCTCGCGGTACAGCTGGAGCATGGACTCGCTGGACTCGAGCTGGCGATCGACCGAATAGTGGGTGAACCATTCGGGTTGAGGCAGCCAGGGTGGCGTGTGGGTGCCCGTCGGGGAGAAGCCGAACGTGTCGCCGGTGGACGTCCAGGGCAGCGGGACCCGGCAGCCGTCCCGCCCACGGCGAGCGCCACCGGTGCGGCGGAACATCGGGTCCGTGAGCACGGAGTCGGGGAGGTCAACCACCTCCGGCAGACCCAGCTCCTCACCTTGGTAGAGGTAGACCGATCCGGGCAGCGCGAGCATCAGCAGCGCGGCAGCGCGGGCTCGGGTGAGCCCGAGGTCGACGTCTCCCGCGGAAAAGCCGGGAGCGCCACCGGCGTACCGCGTGACGGACCGTGGCATGTCGTGGTTGTTGAGCACCCAGGCCACCGGGGAGTCGTGAGCTGCGACCGTTTCCAGCCCGCGGTCGATCACCTGTGACAGCGACTCGGCGCCCCACGGGGCGCGGAGGAACTCGAAGAAGAAGCTCTGGTGCAGCTCGTCGGGACGCTGGTAGGACGCGAGCTCGGCGGTGTCCAGCACGCCGACCTCGCCGACCAGCATCCGCTCCTGGCCGGTCCGTTCGGTGTACTCCTCCACGAGGGCTCGCCAGCTGCGCCACACCTCATGAACCTCGGGCTGATTCCAGGCGTGTGGGTTGAGCGGGTCGCCGGTGAGCTCGTCGTCGATCGCGAATTCGTGGTCCGGCAGCCCGTCCCGCTTGTGGAGACCGTGCGCGACGTCGATGCGCAGGCCGTCCACTCCGCGGTCCAACCAGAACCGGAGGACCGCCTCGAAGTGCTCGGCGACGTCCGGGTGACGCCAGTTGAAGTCGGCTTGCTCGGGAGCGAACGTGTGGAGATACCACTGCCCGGGGGTGCCGTCCGGTTCGCTGATCCGGTGCCAGGCCGGGCCGCCGAAGATGGAGCGCCAGTTGTTCGGCGGCAGCTCGCCATAGGGACCCCGGCCGTCGGCGAAGTGGAAGCGTCGTCGCTCGGGGCTGTCCGGACCGGCAGCCACAGCAGCCCTGAACCAATCGTGCTCGATCGAGCAGTGGTTGGGCACCACGTCGACGATGACCTTGAGGTCCAACCGGTGGGCGGCGCGGAGCAGCTGGTCGAACGCTGCCAGATCGCCGTACTCGTGGTGGACGGTGAGGTAGTCGGCGACGTCGTAGCCGTGGTCGTGCTGGGGAGAGGCGTAGAACGGGTTGAGCCAGATCGCGTCGACGCCGAGGCTGCGCAGGTACGGAAGCCGTGCCCGCACGCCATCGAGGTCACCGATGCCGTCGCCGTTGGAGTCCTGGAAGCTGCGCACGTACACCTGATAGATGACGCCAGTCCGCCACCACCCGAGCATGTCACCGGACCTCCCGCTACTGTTCGCGGAGATTGAGTCGGTGGTCGTGGTGGACATGGAGACCTCGGGTGGTGGGGACGGCGTTTGTTAACGCTCTCATCGGCGTCCCATACCGGACATCGGGACAAATACGTAGATGACTACGTAGATGCGCAGACCTACGTAGGCCGCGCCGCGGCTGCCGTCAGCGAGGCCGCTGTTCGGCGACCCAGCCGGCGACCTGAGCGCGGGAGGTCATGCCCAGCTTGCTCAGGATGTGGTCGACGTGAGTCTCGACGGTGCGCTGCGAGATGACGAGCCGCGCTGCGATCTCCTTGTTGCTCAGCGCTTCGGCGAGAAGCGCGGCGATCTCCGTCTCGCGCCTGGTCAGGCCACCGGGCACTTCGGCTCGAGCCCCAGTGGACGCGGCGGTCTCCTCGGGGACCTCGACCTCCTCGTCCTCTCCGAGGGCGAGTGCCAAGGCCTGCTCGAAGGAGTACGACGCTCCCTCCGCGAAGGCGTTCGCAAACATCTCGGTGTCGGACGGACCGGAGCCCAGTGCCTCGCGCAGCATGGCTTCGGACCTCTTGTCGAACACGCTGTACGCGTTCGTCTCGTCGACCTTCGCGCCGCTCGTACGCCAGATGGCCTGCGCGGCACCGAGCAAACGGGCCGCGCGCTCGCCGGGGTCCGCGAAGGCGGCGCACCAGGAGAGCGCCTGGACGCCGAAGCTGATGCCGGTGAGGTCGTGCATCGGCAGAAAGAGTCGGACGCTCCGGCGCAGCGAACGCGTCGCCTCGGCAAAGTCGCCTGTGCGCCACTGCGCGATACCGACGCTCCAGAGCCCGTAGCCCATCGAGGACTGCGCCCCGTGGCGCTCGGCCAGCTCGAAGGCCTCCCGGCCGAACTGGCTGGTCCTCGGGTCGTCGAGGAAGAAGGTGCATGCGGTGAGCAGGATCAAGGTGTCGAACTCCCCGAGCGGGTTCCCGAGCGCTTGGAACTCCCGTCGAGCCTGCTCGAGCAGCTCGATGGCGCCCGGCAGGTCGCCCTGATAGAGCGTCGCGTGCCCTTCGCACTCCTTGATCCGCGCATGCAACATGTCGTCGTCGAGTCCGGCGGCGATCTGTTCGCACTCGGCCAACATCGTGGCGTGCCGGTCGAAGTCGGTCGCGAACATGGCGAGGTAGCTGGCAGCCCACAGCGCGTGCGCCCGGCCGCTGGTGGGGTCGGTTGCTAGGTCGAGCCCGCGGAGGAGATAGCGGTAACCCTCGCGGAGGAACCCGGCGAACCAGAAGTTCCAGATGGAGGCCGCGATGTCGCACGCACCGGCGGCCTCGCCGGGCTCGGTGAGGCAGAACTCCAGCGCCGCCCGGATGTTGCCGGACTCGCGCCGCAGTCGGATGAACCAGTCCGCTTGGCTCGGGCCGAAGCCTTCGTCGGCGAACCGGTGCGCGAGCGACCGGTAATGATCCCGATGCCGGAGACGAAGCGCTCGCACCTGGTCTGGGTCGGTGACGCGCCCAGCGCCGTACTGCCTGATGCTCTCCAGCATCTGGTACCAGGCAGTGTGGTGCTCGGTCGCCTGGTGCCGGAGGACGATCGACTTGTTGACCAGGCTCGCGACGAGATTCAGGACGTCGTCGCGCGAGATCTCGTCGCCGGCGCAGACTTCCTCTGCGGCTTCGAGGTCGAACCCTCCGGAGAAGACCGAGAGCCGGGCCCACATGACCTGCTCGGCGGGCGAGCAGAGGTCGAAGCTCCAGCCGACGGTGGCGTCCAGCGTCTGCTGCCGGGCCGGTGCCGCAGGCCGACCGCTGGCGAGCAGCCGGAAGCGATCCTCGAGCCGCTCGAGGATCTGGACGGGGGAGAGGATGCGCAACCACACCGCCGCGAGCTCGATGGCCAAGGGAATCCCGTCGAGCCGTCGGCACAGCTCGACGACCGCGGCTCGGTTCCCCTCGGTGATCGCGAAGCCCGGCGCAACCGACGCTGCGCGGTCCAGGAAGAGGCTCACCGACTCGTATCGCGTGGGATCGCCGGCACCCACCTCTGCCTCGCCGTCGGGCGTGGACAGTGGAGGCACCGAGAGGATCTGCTCGCCCTCGACACCGAGCACGTGCCTGCTGGTGACCAGGATGCGCAGGCCCGGCGCTGCGGCCAACAACTTGCTGGCCAGCACCGCGCAGGCGTCCGTGAGGTGCTCACAGTTGTCGAGCACCACCAGGAGACTCTTGTTTTCCAGGTAGTCGGCGAGGTCGCTCGAGGGGTCGGGAGAGACCTGGCGCAGCTCGAGGGTGTTGGCCACGGTGTGGGGCACGAGCTGGGGGTCGTGAAGGGCCGCAAGCTCGACGAACCACACGCCGTCGGGAAACGTACGCCGGACCTCGGCCGCCATCCGCAGCGCCAGCCGCGTCTTCCCGACGCCCCCGGCTCCGATGAGGGTCAGCAACCGGCCACTGGCGAGCAGTCGCCGGGTCTCGCTCAGCTCGCGTCGTCGTCCCACAAAGCTGGTCAGCTCAGCGGGCAGTGCCCCCCGACTTGACCCTGCCAGCTTCGTCGTCGCCATACCGGATTCCGTCTCTGCCGTCTGACCCTTGCGTGTACCGACGCGTACACCTCAAAAGGTGAGTCTATGACCGGCGCCCCAGTTGCGCTGCACCAAGGAAAAGGCTGGAACGGCAGATCGCCCCCAGCCAGGCGGCTGGGGGCGATCTGGTGAAGCTATTTCGGAGTCCCTTACGACTTAAATGTCGTAGTAGAGCTCGAACTCGTGCGGGTGCGGGCGCAGCTGCACGGGGAGGATCTCCTCCGTGCGCTTGTAGTCGATCCACGTCTCGATCAGGTCGGGCGTGAACACGTCACCAGCGGTGAGGAACTCGTGGTCGGCCTCGAGCGAGTCGAGCACCGCGTTGAGGGAGGTCGGAACCATGTCGATGGCTTCGTACTCCTCCGGCGGCAGCTCGTAGATGTTCTTGTCGATCGGGGCCGGCGGCTCGATCTTGTTCTTGATGCCGTCGAGTCCGGCCAGCAGCAGCGCCGAGAAGGCGAGGTACGGGTTGGCCGACGGGTCGGGGCAACGGAACTCGATGCGCTTGGCCTTGGGGTTCGATCCCGTGATCGGGATACGGACACAAGCCGAGCGGTTGCGGGCCGAGTAGACGAGCGCGATCGGCGCCTCGAAGCCCGGCACCAGGCGGTGGTAGGAGTTGACCGACGGGTTGGTGAACGCAAGCAGCGACGGCGCGTGCTTCAGGATGCCGCCGATGTAATGACGCGCCAGGTCGGACAGTCCGCCGTAGCCGGCCTCGTCGTAGAACAACGGGCTGCCTTCGTTCCAGATCGACTGGTGCACGTGCATGCCCGAGCCGTTGTCTCCGAAGATCGGCTTCGGCATGAAGGTGACCGTCTTGTCGTTGGCCCACGCCGTGTTGCGGACGATGTACTTGAACTTCATGACGTCGTCGGCAGCCTTGAGCAGCGTGTCGAACCGGTAGTTGATCTCGGCCTGACCGGACGTGCCGACCTCGTGGTGGCCGCGCTCGAGGGTTAGCCCGGCGTTGGTGAGGTTGGTCATCATGTCGTTGCGCAGGTCGGCCGTCTTGTCGGTCGGCGCGACGGGGAAGTAGCCGCCCTTGTAGCGGACCTTGTAGCCACGGTTGTCGCCGATGTCGTCACCGGTCGACCAAGCGGCCTCGGCCGAGGTGATCTCGTAGAACGACTTGTTGGCGCTGGTGCCGTAGTTGACGCGGTCGAAGATGTAGAACTCGGCCTCGGGCGCGAAGTACGCCGTGTCGCCGATGCCCGTTGTCGCGAGGTAGGCCTCGGCCTTGCGGGCGATGTTGCGCGGGTCGCGGGAGTAGGCCTCGCCGGTGATCGGGTCGTGGACGAAGAAGTCCATCGCGATGGTCTTGCGAGCCTTGAACGGGTCGACGTACGCGGTCTTGATATCCGGGAACAGCACCATGTCGGACTGGTCGATGGTCTGGAAGCCGCGGATCGACGAGCCGTCGAATGCGACGCCGCTGGCGACCATGTCGGCGTCGAACGTCGAAGCCGGCAGGGTGACCTGCTGCTGGATGCCGGGCAAGTCGGTGAAACGGACGTCCAGGTATTCGACACCTTCGTCCTTGATGAACTTGAACAACTCGTCGGCATTGCCGAACATGGGGCCTCCTCGGCCGCTGGGCGGCCTGTGTTGTCGATGACAGGTGAGTGCGTCGCTGCACCGTACCGCTGACGCTATGGTCGGGCAGTTTCCCGACCGTCACTGAATTGTTTCAGGAATGTTACAAGTGCCCGTGACAGGCGCAATCACAGCGTCTGTAGGCTCGCCGCGTGCAGACTCCCTCGCTCCTACGGCGCCTCGGCGCCCTGCTGGTCGACTGGATCATCGCGTCGCTCAGCGCAGCCGCTCTCGCAGGCACCCACTATCCGCCGGAAGACATCAAGGAGAACCTCATCATCACGGCGTTCTTCGTCGTTGAGATGTCGGTCTTGACGGGCCTGCTGGGCTACTCGATCGGCAAACGGATCTTCCGGCTGAAGGTCGAGAACCCGGACGGACGGCCGATCGGTCTCCCGCGGGCGTTCCTGCGCTCGTTGCTGGTCTGCCTGGTGATCCCGGCGATCGTGATGAACGACGACAAGCGCGGCATCCACGATCTCGCCGCCGGGTCGCGCGTCGCGCTGGTCTAGTCACCGGTCCTTGAGCTTGTCGAAAGGACATTTCGACAAGCTCAATGTGCGGAACGTCAGCCGCGCATCGCCTTGCGGGAGCCCTTCATGCTCGTCGGCACAGGGCCGCGCGGCATGGGGGCGGCGGGACGCATCGCGTCGAGCGCCTTGAGCTTGTAGAGGACGGCCGTCATCTGCGCCGGCTTGATGTTCTTGGGCAGCTTGCGCAGGTGCTTGATGAGCTTGGTCAGCTTGACCTCGTCGGGGCCGTTGCCGACCACGATGTCGATCACGGGGACCTCGTCGCCGCCGATGCGGGCGTGCTTCTTCTTCTCCGCGGTCAGCAGGTTGCGGACGCGGGTGGGGTTGCCCTCGCCGACCAGGATGATGCCGGGACGGCCGACGACGCGGTGCACGACGTCCTGGTTCTTGGTGAAGGCGACGGCGGGCTTGAGCTCCCAGCCGCGGCGGAGCATCTGCAGGGCGCCGGCGGCAGCGCCCACCTGGCCCTCGACCTGGGCGTACGCGGCCTTCTCGGCGCGGCGGCCGAAGACGATGAGGGCCGCGAGGATGCCGATCAGGATGCCGAACACGATCGTGATGATCAGCCCGAACGTGCCGGAGCCGAACACGAAGAAGCCGAGCGTCGCAGCCAGACCACCGGCCAGCAGGAAGGTCAGCAGCAGGATGAGACCGATGTTGCGGTCACTGCGCTTGGTGATCGTGTACGCCTGGCGCATCTGGCCCAGGCGACCCTTGGCGGGTTCGGGGGTGGCATTCGACATGAGGGTCAGTCTACGTCGCGTTGCGGAGCGCGGCGCTGCCGCGTCCTGACTCAATCGCCTGCTTGTAGAGGCTGCCGGCCCGGTAGGACGAACGTACGAGCGGTCCGGACATGACGCCGGCGAAGCCGATCTCGTCGGCCTCGGTCTTGAGCTCGACGAACTCCTCGGGCTTGACCCAGCGCTCGACCGGGTGGTGACGCACCGACGGGCGGAGGTACTGCGTGATCGTGATGAGGTCGCAGCCGGCCTCGTGGAGGTCGACGAGTGCCTGGGAGACCTCTTCGCGGGTCTCACCCATGCCGAGGATCAGGTTGGACTTGGTGACCAGGCCGTAGTCGCGGGCCTGCGTGATGACGTCGAGCGAGCGCTCGTAGCGGAACGCCGGGCGGATGCGCTTGAAGATGCGCGGCACGGTCTCGACGTTGTGTGCCAGCACCTCGGGCTTGGAGTCGAAGACCTGCTCGAGCAGCTCGGGGATGCCGTTGAAGTCGGGGATGAGGTTCTCGACGCCGGTGCCGGGGTTGAGCTCGTGGATCTTGCGGACCGTCTCGGCGTAGAGCCATGCGCCACCGTCGGGCACGTCGTCGCGGGCGACACCCGTGATCGTGGCGTAGCGGAGCTCCATCTTCTGCACGGACTCGGCGACACGGCGCGGCTCGTCGCGATCGATCGGGTCGGGCTTGCCGGTGTCGATCTGGCAGAAGTCGCAGCGTCGCGTGCACTGCTCGCCACCGATGAGGAATGTGGCCTCGCGGTCCTCCCAACACTCGAAGATGTTGGGGCAACCGGCTTCCTGACACACCGTGTGGAGCCCTTCGCCCTTGACGAGCTTCATCAGCTCGTTGTACTCCGGGCCCATCTTGGCCCGGGTCTTGATCCACGCGGGCTTCTTCTCGATGGGGGTCTCAGCATTGCGGACTTCCAGACGCAGCATCTTGCGTCCCTCAGGAGCGATAGTCACCGTTCCAGCCTACGCCCGTGCCCCAGCCGTCACGCCGAGGACCGGCACGCTGGGATGTTCGTCGTGAACCAGATCGGCGGAAGGCTCGTACGCCTGCCAGTGGAGCAGCTCGCGCAGGTGCGGGGCAACCGCGTCGGCGGCCTCGCGCACGGTCACGTCACGCCCGAGCTCGGCACTCAGGGATGTCACTCCGGCGTCGGCGATGCCGCACGGCACGAAACGGTCGTAGAAGCCGAGGTCGACGTCGGCGTTGAGCGAGAAGCCGTGCATGGTGACGCCGCGCGAGACCCGGATGCCGATAGCGCCGACCTTGCGCTCGATGCGTCCCTGTCCGGCGGCGAGCCATACGCCCGAGCGGCCGGAGACTCGTCCGGTCGTGACGCCGAGGTCGGCGCACGCGCGGATCATGGCTTCCTCGACCCGGCGTACGTAGTCGACGACGAGGACATGGGACGGCAGCTTCGTGATGGGGTAGCCGACGAGCTGGCCCGGGCCGTGGAACGTGATCTTGCCGCCGCGATCGACATCGACGACCGGCGTGCCGTCGAGCGGCCGCTCGTGTGGCTCGGTGCGGCGCCCGGCGGTGTAGACCGGCGGGTGCTCGAGGAACAGCGCGGTGTCGGTGATCTCGTCGGCGACGCGCTGGGCGTGCAGCTCGCGTTGGAGCTCCCACGCATCGACGTAGTCGATCGCGCGTTCGCCATACCACTCGTCCAGAATCTGCAGCGTCACCTCTCCAGCCTAACCGGCCTGTGGATGGCGGCGAGCGCGCTGGTGGCGTACGGCGGCACAGTGGCGCCATGGACTGGCTGTGGGTGCTGATCGCCGCCGTGCGAGCCGTCTCGCCTGCACCTGACGATGTGTGGGCCACGCGGCTCGGCGAGCTCGACCAGGTCCGGGCCGAGGCGTTCGCGACGGCCGACGTCGACCTGCTCGGCGACGTGTACGTCCGGGGGAGCCGCGCGCTGGACGTCGATGCCGCGACGATCGACGACTACCGGCGACGTGGCGGCCGGGTCGCCGGTGCCGAGATGCGGGTCATCTCGTGTCGGGTCGTTGCAGCGTCGCCCTCGCGAGCTCGCCTCGAGGTCGTCGATCGACTGGGACCGGGGCGGATCATGTGGGCCGATGGGTCAGCGACGGCGCTGCCGCGTGACGAACCGTCGCGGCGAGTGATCACCCTCGTGCGTACGACCGAGGGCTGGCGCATCGCCGGGGCGAGACTCAGGTGACCCAGAACCAGATGCCGACCGCACCGGCGATGGCCAGCGTTGCGAGGTAGGCCAGCACGAGCCGGGTGTCGCGCAGGACGCAGCGCGACCGCTCGAGGCCGCCCCGCCAGGCCTTCCAGTAGCCGGCGAAGCCGAGCGCCGCGAAGCCAAGGAGCGCGACGGGGCCGAGCACCCAGCCGAGCAGGGCGATTGTGGCGAACACGCACAGCCGCAGCGGGTCGTACGTCGTGGCGTCGGACTCGGTCGCGTGATGGGTCATGGCAGCGTCTCCAAGAGGTTGGTCCGGCCGGTCGCGGTTGACAGCCGCGTGCGTGACAAGGGCGCCCACGCCTGGACCGCGCAGAACGGCGCGCACTGGTGTGCGGACGTCTCGGCGTTGACCGTGGCGACGTGCACGCAGCACTGCGTGAGCCGCTCCTCGATCATCGTCGACATGTCCATGAAGGGCTTGACCGTGATCCGCACGACCCGCTCGCCGAGCATCTTGCGGAGCCGCTTCTTCTGACCAGGCAAGGCGGACGAGGCCAGCGTCGTGAGGGTGCCGATGCCGAGATCGCAGTTCTCGCAGATGTCCTTCCAGATGTTGCCGATGTTGGGGTGCGACAGCGACGACTGCTCGCTGAGCAGATCGAGCAACGAGTCCTTGACGACCCGCTTCATCGTCACCGGGATCGAGTCGTCGGCGATCCGGTTGGCCAACACGTCAGGCTCGAGGTCGAGCCACTGCTTGAGCTTGTCGTGACCGATCAGCGATGTGAGCGACCGCCACGTGCCTGAGTCGTCCCGCAGCAGGTAGCCGACCGAGCAGCAGTGCGGGTGCGAGCACGGGAGCGCCGTGAGGTCCCGCCAGGTGACCTGACCGGCGGTCTGCGCGTCGAGCCGGGCGAGGACGCCGGTGTGGGTCAGACGGTCCATGGGATCGATCCCGGCGGACCGCCCGGAGCCGAACACCGGCTGGATCGTCACCCCGCCGACGTACGGGGTTTCGAGCCCGCGCTTGACGACGTAGCCGATCTCGTCGTCGTTGACACCGAGCGCTGCGGTCATCGTGAGGGTCGTGAAGATGCCGGCGGCCGAGAGGCGATCGAGGGCGCGGTCCTTGAATCTGCGGATGTCTGCGCCGCGATGATGTGTCGACGCCTCGGCCGACTCGCCGTCAAACTGCAGATAGACCTCGACACGCTCGCGGTGCCGGGTCAGCAGCGCCAGAAGCTCGTCGTCCTGGGCGATCCGCAGGCCGTTGGTGTTGACGAGCACCCGGACGATCGGCCTTGCCGCGACGGCGTCGAGCAGCTCGGCCAGCTGCGGATAGAGCGTCGGCTCACCGCCGGACAGCATGAGCACGTCGATGCGCCCGTTCTCGCGCTTCAACCGGGTGTCGATCGAGGCGAGGACCTGCTCGAGAGGAGCGACCGACGACATCGCCGGCGCCGACTCGGCGAAGCACGTGGGACAGCGCAGATTGCAGTGGTCCGTGATGTCGGCCAACAGGATGCACGTGTGCTGCGTCTGCATCTCGGGCAGGCCGTCGGCGTACGCGGACGGCACCGGCTGGAAGTTGCCGGCGACGTCCGGCTCGTGCACCTTGGTCGGTGCGGTCCACTCCTCGAGGTACGACAGGATCTCCGGCGACTCGTCGTAGAGCGTCGTCACCAGCCCGTGGTCGGGGCACCCACGCTCGAGCCATACACGGTCGTCGCGCACTGCGAGCCACCCCGAGAGCCGGCGTACGTCTGCGAGTGGGCGGTCCGGCTTCTCGTCGTGGCACCGTGGGCAGAACGCGTTGACGTAGCGATGGACGCGGTAGTCACGCAACGGCATTCCGGTCATGCGTTCAGGCTCGCGATGATGGCGACGCACGCGCCGCCGACGACGATCACGGCGATGGCCCAGCTGATCAGGATGCCGAGACCCCACGGGCGGGACGCCTTGCCGAACATGAGACCGATCCCGACGAGCGGCACGAGAACAAGCCCCAGCAGGACCTCGACGCCTCCGAACCCGGCGCCCGTGCCAGAGGCGATGGCGAGCACGATCAGAGGCAGCAGGATGGCGGAGATGCCGCCGACGACGACTCCGCCGAAGATCTCCCACCCGCGGCCTTTCTCGGGCCGGGGCATGGGTTGCGGGTAGTGACCCCACGGCGGTGGCTCATCGGGTGGTCCGGTCGGCGGCTGGGTCATCGTGCCTCCACTGGCTCGAGTCGGTAGATGCCCTTGCGGGCCTGCACGACGATGCGCGCGACCACGAGGGGGACTGTGAGGAGAAGGAACAGCTGCGGCCGGGTCAGGCCTTGCCAGGCGACCTCGTTGCCGCGGGTGAACTCGACGAGGAACCGGAAGACTCCGTAGCCGAGCAGGTAGAATGTCAAGGTCTCGCCCGGCGACACCAGCCGATGGCGGAGCCAGAACCAGATCACGGCGAACGCGGCCGCCTGGAACGCGATCTCGTACGCGAAGGACGGATGCAGCGGAACGCCGGCGGGGGCGCCGAGGCGGGCAGCGTCCTCGGCATCCAGCCGGATGCCGAATGAGGTGCCGGTCGGCGTCCCGGGAAGCTCGGTGAAGAAGCAGCCGAATCGGCCGATCGCCATGCCGAGCGCCACGGCGGGCGCGAACAGGTCTCCCGTACGAGCTTCGTAGCCGACCAGGCGCTTGGCGATGTGGACCCCGAGCCAGGCCCCGAACAGCCCGCCGAGGATGCTGCGGTTGCCGTAGAGCCACTGCTCGGGGAGTGAGGCGTTCTCGCGCAGGTCGAGATGCTGGAACCACGGCCCCAGCCGCATGAAGATCGCGCCTCCGACCAGGGCACCGAGCACGACGTACCAGATCCGTTCGTCGGTCTGCCCGCGTCGCCGGGCCTCGACGACGAAGATCGCGGCTGCCGCGAGCACGCCCAGCGCGACGAACAGGCTGTGGGTCGGGATCGGCAGCCCGAGTACGTCGATCGTCGGCAGCACGGAGCCAGCATGTCAGCGACCGGCAGCATCCGTACGCCGAATCGCCGGTCAGCCCTCGCCGGTCGTCCCGTCGATCAATTCACGCACGATGTCGAGGTGACCCATGTGGCGGGCGTACTCCTGCATGACGTGGAACAGGATGGCGAGGAGCGTGGGCGGCGGCGTGCCATCGGCGAAACGACCGTCTCCGGATGCGACGTCGAGCAGGTCGTGGCTCGCCACGATCTCCCGGACTCGGACACCGCCTGCGTCGAGCGCGTCGAGCATCTCGTCGATCGGTCCAGTGGTGGTCCAGCGGCCGGACTCGTCGCGATCGCCCCACGGTTCGCCGACGTCCTCGCCGAGGAACCCCCAGACGAACCACCGGCGCTCCATGTGGACCAGGTGGGACACCAGCTCGGCCGGCGACCAGCCCGACGGCAACCGGCTGTCGTGCAGGTCCGAGCCATCGAGGTCGGCGACCTTGCGGCGCACCTCGGAGCGGAAGTAGTCGAGGTAGTCCAGGAACTTCTCGGCCGGATCGACTGCGTCGGGGCCCGGCTCCGGGAGCTTCATCTCAGCGCGGCCTCGAGCGCGGAGCGGAGGTCGGGCTCGGAGAACGTGAAGCCCGCATCGACCAGCGCGGCGGGGGAGACGCGCATCGACCCGAGCAGGTCGTCGGCCATGCTGCCCAGTGCCGCCTTGATCGCGAATCGCGGTGCGACGAGGAACGTCGGCCGGTGCACGACGTCTCCGAGGGTGTCGGTGAACTCCGCGTTGGTGACCGGGACCGGCGCCCCGAAGTTGAACGGGCCGCTGAGCTCGGGGGACTCGATCAGCAGCGTGGCGGCGCGCACCCAGTCGTTGAGCGAGATGTACGACATGTAGTGGCGCCCGGGACCGAGGCGGGCGCCGAGGCCGAGCTTCCAGAACGGCACCATGAAGCGGAGCAGGCCCTCGCCGGCCTTGAGCGCCAGGGTCGTACGCGTGAAGCAGACCCGTGCTCCGGCTTCGATGGCCGGGGACGCTGCGGCTTCCCACGCCCGGACGACCCCGGGCAGGAAGCCCGAGTCGGCGGCGCCGGTGCGTTCGGTGAGCACCTCGGCGCCGCAGTCGACGCCGTAGTAGGACATGCCCGAGGCCGAGATCAGCGCCGGGGGCTTGGCCGACGCCGCGATCGCCTTCGCGAGCGTGCCGGTGGCCGACGTGCGGGACTCGAGGATCAGCTTGCGGCGCTTCTCGGTGCGCGGCCAGCGCGCCACCGACGCTCCGGAGAGGTTGACGACCGCGTCGGCCCGATCGATGACGATCTGGTCGATGCGCCCCGCGTAGGGGTCCCAGACCGACGCGTCGTCAGCAGGAGGGCCGGAGCGGACCAGGCGAGTGACCTGGTGACCGCGCTGGCGCAGGTTCTGCGTCAGCGCGGTGCCGAGGAACCCCGAGGCACCCCCGATGACGACGTGCACGGGTCAGGACCCGAGCTCGCCTTCGAACGAGCCGCCCTGCAGGCGCTGCTTGACCGCAGTCAGGTAGCGGCCGGCATCTGCGCCATCGACGATGCGGTGGTCGTACGTCAGCGCGAGGTAAGCCATGCTGCGCACCGAGATGCTGTCGCTGCCCTGCGCATCGGTCACCACGACGGGGCGCTTGACGACAGCGCCGACGCCGAGGATCGCCACCTGCGGCTGGTTGATGATCGGCGTGTCGAACAGGGCGCCATTGCTGCCGAGGTTGGTGATCGAGAACGTCGCGCCGGACAGCTCGTCCGGGGAGATCTTGTTGGTGCGCGTCCGCTCGGCCGCGTCTGCGATCTTGCGGGCCAGCCCGGCGATCGACAGGTCGCCGGCGTCCTTGATGGTCGGCACCAGCAGGCCGCGCTCGGTGTCGACCGCGATGCCGAGGTGCTCTCCAGCCGGGTACGTGATCGTGCCCGCCTCGATGTCGACCGCCGAGTTGAGCTGCGGGTACTGCTTGAGTGCCTCGATCGCAGCCTTGGCGAAGAACGGCAGGAACGTCAGCTTGACGCCCTCGCGCTCGAGGAAGGCATCCTTGTGGCGAGCCCGCAGGCGAGCCACCTCGGTGACGTCGACCTCGTGCACCTGGGTGAGCTGCGCCGAGACCTGGAGCGACTCCACGAGTCGGCTCGCGACGACCTTGCGCAGGCGCGAGAGCTTCTCGGTCTTGCCACGCAGCGGCGACGGCTCGGCTGCCGCGGCGGGAGCCGCAGCAGCGGGTGCGCTGGCGGCGGGGGCTGCTGCCGGTGCCGCTGCTGGCTTCTCGGCGGCGTCGAGGACGTCCTGCTTGCGGATGCGGCCGCCGACGCCGGTGCCGGACACGGCGGCGAGGTCGACGTTGTGCTGCTTGGCGAGCTTGCGGACGATCGGCGTGACGTAGGTGTCGCCACTGGCGCTCGGTGAGGCCGCCGGGACCGGAGCGGGCTCGGGCGCAGGCGTGGGAGCCGATTCGGCAGCGGGTGTCGGGGCCGGTTCGGGAGCGGGTGGCGGAGCAGGTGCCTCGGCGGGTGCTGCCTGTGCCGGGGGTGACGCTTCGGCGGGGTTGGCCTGCGACTCGGGTGCTGCTGCTGCCTCGGGCGCAGGCGTGGGCTCGGGAGCCGGTGCTGCTTCGGGGGCGGGAGCCGCCGGTGCGCTGGCGGCGGGCGCTGCGTCGGCCGAGCCGATGATCGCGAGCTCGGCGCCGACCTCGACGGTCTCGTCCTCAGCGACCTTGATCTCGAGGAGCTTGCCGGCGACCGGCGAGGGAATCTCGGTGTCGACCTTGTCGGTCGAGATCTCGAGCAGCGGCTCGTCGACGGCGACGTCGTCACCGACCTGCTTGAGCCATTGCGTCACGGTGCCCTCGGTGACGCTCTCTCCGAGCGCCGGAAGGGTCACGGCCGTACCGCCACCGGACGTCGGCGCGCTCTCGGCCTGCGGTGCGGGGGCGTTCTCGGCTGCGGCCTGCTGCGCGTCGGCGCTGCCGGCAGGTGCGGGGGACCGCTCCTCGGACGCGCTCTCCGCGACGGGCTGCTCGGCCGGCGCCTGCTCGGCGGGGGCCTCAGCGGCCGGGGCCTGCTCGGCCGGAGCCTCAGCAGCGGGTGCTTCAGCGGCCGGGGCCTCGGCGGCAGGTGCGGCGTCGCCACCGGCGCTCTCGCCCTCCTCGCCGATGATCGCGAGCACGGCGCCGACCTCGACTGTGTCGTCCTCGTTGGCCTTGATCTCGAGCAGCACGCCCGCGACTGGCGACGGGATCTCGGTGTCGACCTTGTCGGTGGAGATCTCGAGCAGCGGCTCATCGACCGCGACGGAGTCGCCGACCTGCTTGAGCCATTGGGTGACTGTGCCCTCGGTGACGCTTTCGCCGAGAGCGGGAAGGGTGACAGACGTAGCCATGATGTCCTCTGGTTCTCCGGGTCAGGCGTGTGAGTGGAGCGGTTTGCCGGCGAGCGCGAGTGCTGCCTCGCCGAGTGCTTCGTTCTGGGTGGGGTGGGCGTGGATGAACTGCGCCACGTCCTCGGGGTAAGCCTCCCAGTTGACCATCAGGGAGGCTTCGCCGACCTGCTCGCCGTAGCGGGCGCCGATCATGTGGACGCCGACGATGGGCCCGTCCTTCTCGCGTACGAGCTTGACGCTGCCCGCCGTGCTGAGGATCTGGGACTTGCCGTTGCCGCCCAGGTTGTAGTCCTGGATCTCGACCTTGTCGTCGCCGTACTTGTCGCGGGCCTGCGGCTCGGTGAGCCCGACAGACGCGATCTCGGGGTCGCAGTAGGTCACGCGGGGGATGCCGGAGTCGATGACCGGCTGCGGCTTGAGGCCGGCGATCTCCTCGGCGACGAAGATGCCGTGCGCGAAGCCGCGGTGTGCGAGCTGCAGGCCGGGGACGAGGTCACCGACCGCGAACACGCCGTCGACGTTGGTCGCGAGGCGCTCGTTGGTGGGCACCCAGCCACGGTCGACCGTGATGCCGGCCTCCTCGTAGCCCATGCCGGCGGAGTTGGGGCCGCGGCCGACCGCGACGAGGACCAGGTCGGTCTCGATCGTCGTGCCGTCCTCGAGGGACACCGTCACGCCGGACTCGGTCTGCTCGACGCTGCTGAACTTGACTCCAGTCTTGAAGTTGATCTTGCGCTTGCGGAACGCGCGCTCGAGCTGCTTGGACAGCGACGGGTCCTCGAGCGGGATGAGCGTCGGCAGGCCCTCGATGATCGTGACGTCGGCGCCGAACGACTTCCAGACCGATGCGAACTCGACGCCGATGACGCTGCCGCCGATGATGACGACCTTCTCGGGGACCTCGCTCATCGTGAGCGCCTCGGAGCTCGTGATGACCCGGCCGCCGATGTCGAGACCCAGCGTGCGCGAGACCGAGCCGGTCGCCAGCACGACGTTGGTGCCGGTGTAGCGCTCGCCGTTGACCTCGACCGTCTTGGCGTCGACGAGCTTGCCCTCGCCCTCGACGACCGTGATGCCACCGGACTTGATGAGCCCCTGGAGACCCTTGTAGAGGCGATCGATCACGCCGTCCTTGTACTTGTTGACCGCCGGCATGTCGACACCGTCGAACGTCGACCTGATGCCGTAGTGCTCGCCCTCGCGCGACAGGTCAGCGACCTCCGCCGAGTGGAGCAGCGCCTTGGTCGGGATGCAGCCGGTGTGCAGGCACGTGCCGCCCAGCTTGGCCTTCTCGACCAGCGCGACGGACTTGCCGAGCTGGACCGCCCGCAGCGCGCAGGCGTAACCGCCACTGCCGCCGCCGAGAATCACGATGTCGAAATTGTTGCCGGCGACGTCCGCCACTGTGTCCTCCCAAGGATGTCGTTCGTCATCATCTTGTCACTTGAGGCAACGACGCTGCCACCGGGGTTTGATCGGGGTGTGCCCGATGATCGGGCACACTTGTCACATGGGAATCTTCCGGCGTAAGGCCAGGACTGATGGCGGCGCCGTGGTCTCCGATCGCAACGCGAGCCGAGCGGACCTCGACGCGCTGCGCGCCTTCGCCGAGTCACGCAAGGGCGTCGAGGCCTACGTCGAGCCCAAGACCTCGGTCACCCAGACGACGTTGCTCCTGGTCGCCGCCGACGGTGAGTCGATCCGTCGCCGGGTCCCCTCGGCCCAGGCCGCGTACGAGTTCGCGCGCAAGAAGCTCAACATCCCGGTCTATGACGCCAACCTGGTCGGTGTGCCGTCGCGCAAGCGTGACTACGACCTCCGCAAGGCCAAGGGCACTCCGTCACCGCAGACGACCTCCACGACTCCGCAGCCGGCGAAGCAGACCCCCAAGGAGCTCGCCGCGATCATGACGCTGGAGTCGATCGCCGGGGTCGACCCGCTGCCGACGAACCCGTCGTTCGAGGAGCTCATGCGGGTCTACCGCAAGGCACGCAAGCAGGCGCACCCGGACCGGCTCGGCGGCGATCGCCACCGGTGGGACACCGTCGAGGACGCCGCGCGAGCCCTCGGCCTGCCTGACTGACCTACCAGCTGGTTGAGGTGCGTGGGCCGCCCGCGTCCTAAGCCTCCGTTGCTCCGCTCAGTGCCAGCCGGCCTCGTCGACACCGCCGGGGATCGTCGCGTCCGGATCGTAGGGCGTGCGGGTGAAGACGAACGATGCGAGCACCAGGCGGATCGCCCGGCCTGAGGCGTCGCGCTCCACCGCGAGCGGCTCTCCGCGGTAGTAGCCGTCGAGTCCGACCCACCCGTCGCCGTCGGGCCTGAAGCGCGCGCCGCGGCCCTCGCCCGGTGTGCCGAGCACGAGCTGACCATCTGCCGCGAGCGAGAGCCTGAACTCGTACGTTCCCCAGAACCACGGGCCGACCAGGTCGAGTCTCGCTGCCTGGGAGACATCGGCCGTCCACGGCTTCGGCGGCGACGGCTCCTTCTCGGCGAACAGGCTGAGCAGCTCGGTGGTCGCCTTGCCCAGGCCACTGGTGGCGTTGGTCATCAGCACGATGCCGTCGCCGGACTCGATGTCGACCCGGAGGTCCGCCACGAACCCCGGCATCGATCCGCCATGACCGGCGAACCGGCGCCCCTCGACGTTCCACGTCTGCCAGCCGAGGCCGTGCGCGCCGGTCCAGGCCGCACCGACCACGTCGTTGACCGCGATCGGCCGCAGCATCTCCTTCAGCGTGTCCGAAGCCAGCACGTCGCCGGTTCGCCCACCCAGGAAGGCCGCCCACACGGCGAGGTCGTCGACCGTCGACCAGAGCTGACCGGCGGGCGCCATCGAAACGGCGTCGTGCTCGGGCTCGACGTGCACGAGGTCGGCGAGTGGGTGCACCGCAAGGCCCGGAGCGGCAGGCTGCATCGGACGGGGTGTCGTGCGCGTCATGCCGAGCGGCTCGAGGATGCCCACCCGGACGGCGTCCTGCCACGGCTGTTCCCGCAGGCGGGCGATGAGCTCACCGAGCACGGCGAAGCCCACGTTGGAGTAATGAAAGACCGTGCCGGGCGTCGATCGCAGCCCGGGGCTGGAGGCCAGCAGGGCGGCCCACGAGCCGCCTTCGGTGCGCTCCCACCAGTCGCCGTCGGTCTCGGCCTGGAGCCCCGAGGTGTGCGTCAACAGCTGAGCGACGGTCACCTGCGGGAACGGCACCTCGGGCAGGTGAGTGCCGATCGTGTCGCCGAGGTCGAGGCGTCCCTCGTCGCGCAGGCGCAGGACCTCGACGCCGACGAACGTCTTGGAGATCGACCCGATCCGGTACTGCGTGTCCGTCGTCGGTGCAGGACCGTCAGCACGGCCGTCGAGTGTGCCGACGGCGTCAGACCAGACGATTGAGCCGTCACGCACGATGCCGGCGGCGATCGACGGAAGGCGTTGCTTCGACTGCTCGACGGCGAGCCGCTGGGACAGCGCCCGGCTCGTGGAGGCGTCGATCGTCATCGAGCCCCGGCCAGCTCCGTCGCGAGCCGGACGAGCGTACGTACGCCGGTGCCGGTGCCGCCCACGGGCGTGTAGTCGAACGCGCTGCCCTCGTTGAACGACGGCCCGGCGATGTCGAGGTGCGCCCAGGGGATGTCCTTGACGAACTCCCGCAGGAACGCCGCCGCGAACAACGCGCCGCCGTACGGCTTGGGGTTGTGCTGGCGCAGGTCGGCGATGCTGGACGAGTTGACCTTGCCCTTCATCTCCTCTGTGATCGGCAGCGGCCACATCGACTCGCCTGCGGACTTCGACGCGGCAAAGACCATGTCGCCGAACTCCTCGTCGTTGCCGAGGATGCCGCTGGTCTGCTCGCCCAGCGCCACGACGCAGGCGCCCGTGAGGGTCGCGACGTCGACGATGCGATCCGGCTTGGCCTCGGCGGCGAGGGCGAGGCCGTCGGCGAGCACGAGGCGCCCCTCGGCGTCGGTGTTGTGCACCTCGACCGTCGCGCCGCTGCGCATCGTCAGCACGTCACCGGGGCGGGTCGCGCCGCCGCTCGGCATGTTCTCGGCGATGCACGCGTACGCGGTGATCTTGATCGGCAGCCCGAGTCGGGCAATTGCGACGGTCGCGGCGACGATCGCGGCGGCGCCGGCCATGTCCAGCTTCATGGTCTGCATCGAGGCGCCCGGCTTGATCGAGAGTCCGCCCGAGTCGAACGTGATGCCCTTGCCGACCAGCGCCAGGTGCGTGACGGCGTTGGCGGGGGAGTACGACAGCGTCACCAGCCGCGGCGGGCTGTCGGATCCGCGGCCGACACCGAGGATGCCACCGCAGTTCTCCTTGGCGAGTCGCTTCTCGTCCCACACCGTCACCTTGACGTCGGTGCCCGCGTGGGTCGTGATGGCCTCGGCGAAGTCAGCCGGCCGCAGGTCGCCGGGAGGCATGTTGACCCAGTCGCGCGCGGTGTTGACCGCAGCGGCAACCGTCGCCGCCCGCTCGACGGCCTTCGTCGCCGTCGTCTGACGTGCGAACGGGCTCAGGATCACCGCGCTCTTGAGCTTGGGCTTCTTGGCGTCGCCCTTCTTCTTGGACTTGAAGGTCTCGAACGCGTAGGCACCGAGCGGCACACCCTCGGCGATCGCCTCGACCTCGTCGACGCCGGCCGGGTGCAATGCGATCGCGACACTCGTGGCGTTCTTGGCAGCGCGTACGCCCCGGGCCGTGGCCCGGCGCAGGTCCTCGGCAGTCGGCTCCTCGGGCAGTGCGACGGCGACGATCAGCGACGCCTTCGCGGCACCGTTGGCGGGGAACGTCACGGTCTGCCCCTTCTCACCCGTGAACCCCAGCAGATCGAGCGTCGGCGCCAGATCACCCTTGTCCTCGTCGCCCCGGATCCCAAGGATCAGGGCGTCGGCGCGCGCGGTGGTCGGCTTGGCGGTGCTGAGGGTCACGGAAAGCATGTCCGCCACTCTAGGGTCGAGGGCCACACCGGCGCGAGGACCCCGACGAGGTGCCTGGGCAGGTGCCCTAGGTTGGCTGCCATGGATCTGCTTCATTCGCCGTTGCACGACCGCCACGTGGCCCTGGGCGCCAAGCTCGCCGAGTTCGGCGGCTGGGACATGCCGCTGGAGTACTCCGGGGGTGGCGTGCTGGCTGAGCACAAGGCCGTACGCGAGGCTGTCGGCCTGTTCGACGTGAGCCACCTGGGCAAGGCCCTGGTGCGCGGCACGGGCGCTGCGGACTTCGTCAACGAGTGCCTGACCAACGACCTCCGTCGGATCGAGACCGGCAAGGCGCAGTACACGCTGTGCTGCGACGAGGACGGTGGCACGGTTGACGACCTCATCGCCTACCTCCGCAGCGACTTCGAGGTGTTCCTCATCCCCAACGCAGCCAACACCGCGGCCGTCGTGGCCCGCCTGCAGGCCGCCGCGCCACCTGGCATCGAGGTCATCGACCAGCACCGCGACTACGCGGTCCTCGCGATCCAGGGGCCGCTGAGCGACGAGGTGCTGACGTCCCTCGACCTGCCGGTCGACCATGAGTACATGTCATTCGCCGACGCGACGATCGCCGGTCAGGAGATCACGGTGTGCCGCACGGGCTACACCGGCGAGCGTGGCTACGAGCTGGTCGTCCCGTCGGCGTCCGCGGGCGAGGTCTGGGACGCCGTCATGGCAGCGGGGGAGCAGTACGGCATCCGCGCCTGCGGCCTCGGGGCTCGCGACACACTCCGCACGGAGATGGGCTACCCCCTGCACGGGCACGAGCTGTCCCCGGAGATCAGTCCGGTCATGGCGCGAGCCGGCTGGGCTGTCGGGTGGAACAAGCCGGCGTTCTGGGGCAAGGAGGCACTGGAGCGGCAACGCGCCGAGAAGACCGTCCGTACGCTGCGCGGGCTCCTCGCCCAGGGTCGCGGCATCCCGCGACCCGGCATGACGGTCGCCGATGCTGACGGCGCCGAGCTCGGCGAGATCACCTCGGGGACGTTCTCCCCGACGCTTCGCCAGGGCATCGCGCTGGCACTGCTGGAGCCATCGGTCGAGGACGGCGCGACCGTCACGGTCGACGTACGAGGTCGCTCCGAGGCATTCACCGTGACCAAACCACCATTCGTGCAACCGTCGACCAAGGAGAGCTGACATGGGCTGGACATGGACGTTGGAGAACTCACTCGGCGAGGTCGAGGGCCGGTCGGACGAGTTCGAGAGTCGCGGCGACGCCGAGTCATGGGTCGGCGAGGAGTTCGGGGCCCTGCTCGAGCAGGGGATCGACCAGGTACGCCTGTTCGACGGCGAGACCGAGATCTACGGCCCGATGTCCCTGCACGCCGACACGGAGTCGTAGCCGACGACCTACTCGGTGGTCGAGTGGGTCCGAGGAACGAGGACCCGTATCGAGACCACGTCACAGGACTTCGATGGGTCGAGCGAGCCCTCGGCTCACTGGGTCTCGATACGCCTGCTCGCAGAGCTCGCTGGCTACTCGACCGGCGGGTGGTGCCGTAGAACTGTCAGTAGCGGTTGGCGAGGGGTTCGCCGCGCTTGAGCTGCGGCTTGGGGAGCCGGAACCGGCGCAGCTGCGTGCTGCGGAGGACCGCGTACGCAACCGAGCCGCGGGTCTCGTCGGGTGAGAACCGCTGCTTGAGCTGCTTCCTGAGACCGCGCACGAGCAGGAGCTCATCGATCACGGTGCCGAAGATGATGAACGGATACAGCAAGAAGGTCGCCGTGGCACCCCACTGGGCGTTGCTGCCGAAGATGCTGATGACGAGCACGAGTGCCAGGAACGGCAGCAGGAACTCCGCGAAGTTCCACCTGCGGTCGACGTAGTCTCGGGCGAACTTGCGCACCGGGCCGCGCTCACGCAGCGGGAGGTACTTCTCGTCGCCGGTCTTGAGCGCCTCGCGCTGCTTGAGCCGGAGCTCCTCGCGGGCGGCCCGCTCACGCTTGGCCTGCTCCTTGCGCGTCACGGGGACTTTCATCTGCTTCTTGCGCGCGGCTTCGGCCTCTTTGCGCGTCGGCGTGCGACGCCCCTTGCCGGCCTCTGTCTCGTCTACCACCTGCGCAACCCTACCCGTAGGCTAATTGGCATGAGCATCGGCAAGCGGATCGCCAAGATCTTCCGTTCGTGGCGTTTTCGTGGCAATGATGTCGAGGACCTCAAGGACAAGCTCGACGAGACCTACCGCACCCAGACGGCCCTGCTCCGGCAGGTACGCCGAGGGGTCGCGGACGTCGCCACGAGCCGCAAGCGGGTCGAGCTCCAGCTGGTCGCGCTCGACCAGCAGGCTGCTCAGCTCGACGACGAGGCACGCCAGGCCGTGGCCCACGGCAACGACGACGAGGCTCGCGCCGTCCTGACCCGCAAGGTCACCCTCGAGAAGGCGGCTGTCGACCTCAAGACGCGTCACGCCGACCTCAAGGCCGAGGAGGACAAGCTCGAGGCCACGGCGCTCAAGATCGAGCAGGAGGTCGAGGCGTTCCGCGTCCGCAAGGACACTCTGGCAGCGCGCCACACCGCTGCAGCCGCCCGTGCGGAGATCAACAGCGCCACGCGAGGCATCAACTCGTCCGTCAGCGATGTCGGCCAGGCCGTCGAGTCGGCCGAACGGCGTACGCGGGAGCTCGAGGCGACCGCCGACGCGGTCGACGAGCTCGTCTCCGAGGGCATCGTCAGCAAGCCCGGCGAGAGCGCCGACGACGCGCTGCGCCGCCAGTTCGACACGGCGCTGGACAGTGCCGAGGTCGACCGGCAGCTCGAGGAGATCTCCACCCCCAGGAAGGACGACGATGGCACGGACGCGATTCAGAGGTGACCGCGGCCTGACGCTGCGGATGGGTGGTGTCGGGCTGGGACTCGGCGCGCTCTATGTCATTTTCGGCGTCGTGCTGTTCGAGGTCTTCAACGGCAGCATCATCGCCATCATCATCACGCTCGGCTTGGCGTGGGGCCAGTGGTACTTCTCCGACTCGCTCGCCCTCAAGTCGATGGGCGCCAAGGTCGTCGAGCCCGAGCAGGCGCCCGAGCTGCACGCCATGATCGACCGGCTCTGCGCCCTCGCCGACATGCCCAAACCGCGGGTCGCGGTCGCAGTGACCGACATGCCCAACGCGTTCGCGACCGGACGCTCGCCCAAGCACTCCTCGGTGTGCGTCACGACCGGCATCATGCAGCGCCTCGACGCCGACGAGCTCGAAGGCGTCCTGGCCCACGAGCTGTCCCACGTCGCCAACCGCGACGTCACAGTCATGACGGTCGCCTCGTCGCTCGGGCTGCTCGCCGGGTTCATCACACGCTGGGGCATGTACGCCGGCAACATCTTCGGCGGCCGCGGCAACAAGAACAGCGGCGCCGTGTTCCTGGTCGTGTTCCTCGTCAGCATGGTGGTCTACTTCCTGAGCTTCGTCCTGACCCGCTCGCTGTCGCGCTATCGCGAGCTCAGCGCCGACCGCAGCGGCGCCTATCTCACCGGCCGGCCGTCCAAGCTGTCGTCGGCGCTCGTCAAGATCTCCGGCGACATGGCCCGCATCCCCAACCGCGACCTCCGCGAGGGACAGGCGATCAGCGCCTTCTTCTTCGCGCCGGCGATCAACCGGGAGTCGATCGGCGCGATGTTCGCGACCCACCCGCCCCTGCAGGTGCGTCTCGACCAGCTCGCCAAGGTCAGCGCCGAGCTCTCCGAGCAGGGCTGACCGGCGGTGGGCATCTTCGACGCGATCCTCGGTCGCACCAAGCCGCCGCAGGCCGATCTCGACGTGCTGTTCGCCGTCCCGCAGGCCGCGCTGTCGTTGCAGACCGAGGGGTTCGCGACGACCGGCTCGGGGTCGGTGTGCTTCCGCGACGTCGAGGGCAACGCCGACGACGCCGTGATGGCCGACGCCGAGAAGCTCATCACGACCAACGCCGGGGCCACGGTCACGCGCAGCACGGACCGGTTCGGGTTCCACTGGCTCACCGTCACACGTACCGACAAGGACGTCTCGGGGCTCGTGACCGACCTGCACGCGGTCAACAGCTCGCTCGCCGACGCCGGGTTCGGCTCGGCCCTGCTGTGCTCGACGATCGGCTTCACTGCGGCGGACGGCAAGCCCCTCGCGCTGGTCTATCTCTACAAGCGCGGCACGTTCTACCCGTTCGTGCCGCTCGAGGGGGAGAAGCGCGACAACGCCCTCGAGCTGCAGGTGCGTGGTGTCGTCTCCGAGGACGTGCCGATCGAGCCCGACCTCACCAAGTGGCTCGCAATCTGGGGCGCTCCCGGTCTCGGCTGAATCGACCCGGCCGGATAGGTTGGACGGGTGACGTTCGACACCCTCTCCAGTGACCAGATCCAGGCCCTGCTCGACGAGCAGACGGCGGCGTACCAGACCCTGAAGGACTCGGGCCTCAAGCTCGACCTCACGCGGGGCAAGCCGTCGCCGGCGCAGCTCGACCTGTCCAACGAGCTGCTGTCGATGCCCGGCCCGGACTTCAAGGACGCCGCCGGCACCGACACCCGCAACTACGGCGGGCTCACCGGGCTGACCGAGCTGCGGGAGATCTTCGCCCCGATCATGCAGGTGCCCGTCGACCAGGTCGTAGCCGGCGACAACGCGAGCCTCGCGATGATGCACGACAACCTCGTGTTCGCGCTGTTCCACGGCGTTGCCGACTCCGAGCAGCCGTGGGGCGTCGAAGAGGCCGTCAAGTTCATCTGCCCCGTCCCCGGCTACGACCGGCACTTCGCGCTGCTCGAGGAGTACGGCATCGAGATGCTGCCGGTCGACCTGCTCGACGACGGGCCCGACGTCGCCGCCGTGCGCGAGCTCGTCAAGGACCCTGCGGTCAAGGGCATGTGGCTCGTCCCGACCTACAGCAACCCGACAGGGGCCGTCGTCAGTGAGGCGGTTGCCGCCGAGCTCGCTGCGCTCGAGACCGCGGCGCCGGACTTCCGGATCTTCTGGGACAACGCGTACGCCGTGCACCACCTCACCGAGCAGCACACCAAGACCGCCGACATCCTGGGTCTCTGCTCGGCGTCGGGACACCCCAACCGCCCCGTGATCTTCGCGTCGACCTCCAAGGTCACGTTCGCGGGCTCCGGCGTGTGCTTCCTGGGCAGCTCGGCCGCCAACATCGAGTGGTACCTCAAGCACCTCGCCAAGCGCACGATCGGCCCGGACAAGGTCAACCAGCTCCGGCATGCCCGGTTCCTCAAGAGCGTCGACGGCGTGCACGCGCTGATGGACGGCCACCGCGCGATCCTGGCGCCGAAGTTCCAGGCCGTCGTCGACATCCTGCGCGCTCGCCTGGGCGACTACGCCGTCGCGAGCTGGACCGAGCCCAAGGGCGGCTACTTCGTCAGCCTCGACGTCGTCGACGGCACGGCGTCGCGGGTCATCCAGCTCGCCCGGGAGGCAGGCGTCGCCATGACGCCCGCCGGTGCCGCATTTCCCTATGGCGACGACCCGCGTGACCGCAACATTCGCATCGCGCCGTCGTACCCCTCGCCGGAGGAGCTCGAGGCAGCGATCGACGTGCTCGCGACGTGCGTGCTGATCGCCGCGGCCGAGCAAGCCCTCACCCAGTAGACCGCTGACGTACGCGTGAGGGTTCTGGTGGCGCCGGACGCCTTCGGAGGGACGCTGACAGCTCCCGAGGCGGCGCGAGCGATCATCGAGGGCTGGCACCGCTACGCGCCCCACGACGAGCTGACCACCGCCGCAATGGCCGACGGTGGCCCGGGGTTCGTCGACGTCCTGCACGAGGGCATCGGCGGAGACCTGGCGATCGTGACCGTGCGCGGCCCGGTGGGCGCTGACGTGCCCGTGACGGTGCTGCACGCCAACGGCACGGCGTATGTCGAGAGTGCCCAGGCCTGCGGTCTCCACCTGGTCGTCCCGCAGGACCCCTTGAACGCCACCACGTACGGCGTCGGCCAGGCGATCGGTGCTGCGCTCGACGCGGGGGCTCGCCGGATCGTCGTCGGACTCGGCGGCAGCGCCACCAACGACGGGGGAGCGGGACTCCTCGCTGCGCTGGGCGCCACAGCAGACGTGCCGCTCGACGCCGGGCCCGGGGGCCTCGCCGGCATCACACAGGTCGACCTGGCGCCGGCCCGCGCTCGCTTGGACGGCGTCGAGCTCGTCATCGCCGCCGATGTCGACGTCCCGCTGCTCGGGATGTTCGGCGCCACCAAGACGTTCGGCCCGCAGAAGGGCCTGACCGACGACCAGATCATCGCCGTTGACGGTGCGCTCGACCGGTTCGTCGCCGCGACCTGCGGCACGACACCGGCGGAGCGCCGCGTGGCCGATGCCAAGGGGGCGGGTGCTGCGGGCGGGCTGGGATTCGCGCTGATGCTCCTCGGCGGCGAGGTGGTCTCCGGCATCGACCTCGTCGCGCACTCCGTCGGGCTCACGAGTCAGGCCGGCGCCCACGACCTCGTCGTGACGGGGGAGGGCAAGTACGACTTCTCGTCCCGTGCCGGCAAGGTGGTCTTCGGCGTCGCGGCCGTGGCCGGCGCGGCGGCTCGCCCGTGCATCGTGCTCGCGGGCCAGGTTTTGGTCGGCTCCCGCGAAATGCGCGCGATGGGCATCGAGAGCGCGTACTCGGTCACCGAGCTGGTTGGCATCGACGCGGCGATGGGCGAGGCGTACGCCAGCCTCGCAGCGCTCGCCGAGCGTGTCGCACGTACGTGGTCGCCACGGTCTGAGGATTGACGGCGTACGATGGAATGGAATCGGCACGGAGCATGTTGACCACCGTGTCGTGACCAAAAGACCAGATCCATGGGAGACCAGATGACGATCGAGACTGAGCAGTCCACCGTCGAGACCGCACCGGCGACCGGGGTGACCCTCAGCGAGGGCGCTGCCGAGAAGGTGAGCAGCCTGCTCGCCCAGGAAGGTCGCGACGACCTCGCGCTGCGCATCGCGGTGCAGCCCGGCGGTTGCTCGGGCCTGCGATACCAGCTGTTCTTCGACGAGCGCTCGCTCGACGGCGACCAGATCTTCGAGTTCGGCGGCGTCAACGTCGTGGTCGACCGCATGAGCCTTCCTTACCTCGGTGGCGCGACGATCGACTTCGTCGACACGATCGAGAAGCAGGGCTTCACGATCGACAACCCGATGGCGACCGGCTCCTGCGCCTGCGGCGATTCGTTCCACTAAGACATAAGACACACGACGGCCTCCTGCATTGCGGGAGGCCGTTGTCTATTGTGTGGGGGTGCACCTCGCCATCACCGGTTCGATCGCCACTGATCACCTCATGACCTTCCCGGGCAAGTTCGCCGATTCACTCGTGCCGGACCAGCTCGACAAGATCTCGCTGTCCTTCCTCGTGGACGACCTCGACGTACGCCGTGGGGGGTGCGCCGCCAACATCACCTACGCGCTCGCGCGCCTCGGCTACCGGGCCCTGCTCGTGGGCGCCGTCGGCCGTGACTTCGAGGTCGAGTACCGCGGCTGGCTCGACGACGCGGGCGTCGACACGTCCGGCGTGCTGGTGTCCGAGACCCGCCACACGGCGCGCTTCGTGTGCACGACTGACACCGAGATGGCGCAGATCGCCACGTTCTATGCCGGCGCGATGTCCGAGTCGCGCGACATCGACCTGTTCGCGCTCGGCCAGGACTTCGACCTCGTGCTGGTCGGCCCGGACGACCCCGAGGGCATGCTGCGCCACACCCGCGCCTGCCGTGAGCACGGCATCCCGTTCGCGGCCGACGTCTCGCAGCAGCTCGCATGGGCCGAGGGCGACGTCATCCGCGACCTGATCGACGGCGCTGCCTACCTGTTCAGCAACGACTACGAGGCTGCGCTGATCGAGCAGAAGACCGGCTGGTCCTCGGCCGACGTCCAGGCTCACGTCGGCACCCGCATCGTGACGCGTGGCAAGGCCGGCGTGACGGTCTACCCGGCCGACGGCGACCCGATCGAGGTCAAGGCCAACGAGGGAATCGTCGCGGTTGACCCGACCGGCGTCGGTGACAGCTTCCGCGCCGGATTCCTGGCTGGAATCGCGGGCGGACTCAACTTCGAGCGCTCGGCACAGATCGGCTGCACGATCGCCGCCAGCGTCGTCGAGACCAAGGGCACCCAGGAGTACGAGCTCGAGCGCGAGGGGTTCCTCAAGCGCATCAGCGCGGCGTACGGTGAGCAGGCCAAGGCTGAGATCGACGCGGCACTTTCGCTCGCGTGACCCGACCTTCAGACGTACGTTCAACAGAGGCAGACCTCACCGCAGGTGACCGGCCTCGCTCCAGTAAGGTGCTTCACGTGTCGTCACGTGACAGTCATGGTTCAGAAAGGCGCCCCGTGGGTCGGATGAAGCTGGCGGTTATCGCCGTTGTGGCTGCTGTCGTTTTGAGCGGCTGTTCCGAGGTCGGTGACAACGACCTCAAGCGCCTTGCGCTGCCTGTCGCGGGCAGCGATCGATCGAACGCCATGTGGAACGTGTGGCTCGGCGCCTGGATCGCCGTGCTGGCCGTGTTCCTGCTGGTCTTCGGCCTGATCGTCTTCTCGATGGTCCGCTACCGCCGCCGCAGCGACGACGAGGTCCCGGTCCAGATTCGCTACAACCTGCCGATCGAGGCGCTCTACACGTTCGCGCCGGTCATCATCGTCGCGGTCTTCTTCTTCCACACCGTCACGTCGCAGAACGAGATGCTCGAGAAGGTCGACAATCCCGACCACACCATCGAGGTCGTCGGCAGCAAGTGGCAGTGGGCCTTCAACTACCTCGACGAGGACGCGACGCAGGGTGAGGACGTGTTCGATGTCGGCACGCCCCAGAACCCCGCAGACCTGTGGCTTCCCGTCGACGAGTCGATTCGGTTCAACCTGGTGTCGCCGGACGTCATCCACTCGTTCTGGGTCCCTGAGTTCTACTTCAAGATGGACGTCGTGCCCGGCAAGATCAACACGTTCGACATGACGCCGACCCGCGAGGGTGTCTTCACCGGACGCTGCGCCGAGCTCTGCGGCCTCTACCACTCACGCATGATCTTCAAGGTCCACGTCGTGTCCAACGCTGAGTACGAAGCGCACCTGGCCAAGCTCGAGAGCGCCGGTCAGACGGGCGCGCCCAAGGGCGCAGAAGAGGCCCACACCATCGCAGGCCTCGGCAAGGGCGGGCACGTGACCGACGTCCAAGGCAACGGAGGCGGTAAATAATGGCCACCACCACGGCGGCATTCGAGACACCTCGCGAGGTGACGCACGAGCGCACCCTCGGTCAGAAGGTCGTTACGGTCCTCACCACGACCGATCACAAGGTGATCGGCAACATGTACCTCTTCACGTCGTTCGCGTTCTTCATCATCGGCGGCATCCTGGCGCTGCTGATCCGCGCTGAGCTGGCACAGCCCGGCACGCAGATCGTCGACGAGGAGACCTACAACCAGCTCTTCACGATGCACGGCACGATCATGCTGCTGATGTTCGCGACGCCGCTGTTCTTCGGCTTCGGCAACGCGGTCATGCCCCTGCAGATCGGTGCGCCCGACGTCGCGTTCCCGCGCCTCAACATGTTCAGCTACTGGCTCTACCTGTTCGGCTCGACGATCGTCGTCTCCGGGTTCTTCGTGCCCGGGGGAGCGGCGAGCTTCGGCTGGTTCGCGTATGCGCCGCTGAGTGATGCGGTCAACTCGCCAGGCCTCGGCGGTGACCTATGGGTCATGGGCCTGTGGATGTCGGGTCTGGGCACGATCCTGGGCGCGGTCAACTTCATCACCACGATCTTCACCATGCGAGCGCCGGGCCTGACGATGTTCCGGATGCCGATCTTCGTGTGGAACACCCTGGTCACGAGCATCCTGGTCATCATCGCGTTCCCGATCTTCGCCGCCGCGCTGCTGTCGCTCGAGGCCGATCGCCGTCTCGGCGCCCACGTCTTCGACGCCGCCAACGGTGGTCCGATCCTGTGGCAGCACCTGTTCTGGTTCTTCGGGCACCCTGAGGTCTACATCATCGCGTTGCCGTTCTTCGGCATCATCACCGAGATCTTGCCGGTCTTCTCCCGCAAGCCGATCTTCGGCTACATGGGCCTGGTGGGCGCGACCCTCATGATCGCGGCGTTGTCCGTCGCGGTGTGGGCGCACCACATGTTCGTGACGGGCTCGGTCGACCTGGCCTTCTTCTCGTTCATGACCTTCCTGATCGCGGTGCCGACAGGAGTCAAGTTCTTCAACTGGATCGGCACGCTATGGGGGGGATCTCTGTCCTTCGACACCCCGCTGATCTTCTCGCTCGGCTTCCTCACGACATTCCTCTTCGGTGGTCTGACCGGGGTCGTCCTGGCGTCGCCCACGCTGGACTTCCAGCTGTCTGACAGCTATTTCGTGGTTGCCCACTTCCACTACGTCGTGTTCGGCACGGTGGTGTTCGCGATGTTCGCCGGGTTCTACTTCTGGTGGCCCAAGCTCACCGGGCGCATGCTCGACGAGAAGCTCGGCAAGATCCACTTCTGGCTGCTGTTCATCGGGTTCCACATGACGTTCCTGGTGCAGCACTGGCTGGGCGTCGAGGGCTTCCCGCGCCGCTACGCCGACTACAGCCCGACCGACGGGTTCACGACGCTCAACGAGATCTCCTCGATCGGTGCGTTCCTGCTCGGTGCGTCCACGCTGCCGTTCTTCTTCAACGTGTGGAAGTCGCGCAAGGGGCCGCTTGTCGGGCTCGATGACCCGTGGGGCTGGGGCCGCTCGCTCGAGTGGGCCACGTCCTCACCGCCGCCGCGCCACAACTTCACGTCATTGCCGCGCATCCGCTCCGAGAGCCCGGCGTTCGACCTGCACCACCCGGAGATCGCCAGGCTCGAGCTGCTCGAGAACCCGGGGGAGACCTCGACGTTCGCCGACGCGCCTGACGTCGAGGGCAAGGGCGAGGGTCAGGCGCCGACAGACCACCCCGACGACGGCAAGGACGGTCGCTGATCCATGAAGGCCGAGTACTGGACCATCATCGCGTGCGGGATCTTCTTCGCGATCGTCGCGCCCGTCTACTGGGTTCTCACGCACGACCCCACCGGCACGTCGGCGTTGACCATGACGTTCCTTCTAACCGCCCTGCTGGGGTTCTACCTCGGCGTCGTGGCCAAGCAGATCCCCGACCGCCCCGAGGACCGCAGCGATGGCGAGATCGCGGACGGCGCCGGCGAGCAGGGGTTCTTCCCGCCCTACAGCTGGTGGCCCCTGTTCTGCGCCTCGGCGCTCGCGGTCGTGGTGCTGGGCGTCGTGATCGGCTGGTGGCTGTTCATCATCGGCGCCGTGCTCTTGTCGGTCGCGGCCATCGGCTGGATCTTCGAGTACTACCGCGGCATCCACGCCCACTGATCGCCTGACCTGCGCGACATCGCGACGCGTCGGATGACGCTCCGAGCGTGTCCGGACGGCGACCTGTCACCACCTAGAATGATCTGGTGAGGGATCTTCGTCTGCCGGCCGCGCTCCTGTGCGCGGCTCTTGTGGCTCTGTCCGCCTGCACCACCGACGGCGTCAAGGACGCCGTCACTCCCGACGACCCCAAGGATCCCATCACCCTGACGGCGAACGTCGAGCAGAAGGCTGCCGACGTCGAGGTCAGCACGATCGTCGCGGTCAAAGCGGCACACGGGTCGATCACCAGCGCGGTCCTCAAGAGCGACGACGGCATGTCCACGGTCAAGGGCCGGGTGGCTGGCGACTCATGGCTGGCGAGCCAGCGTCTGGAGCCTGGCACGGCCTACACGCTCAAGGTCGAGGGCACAGGAGAGGATGGCAAGCCCGGACACATCATCCGCCGCTTCACGACCCAGGCGTTGACCCTCGCCCAGCAAACCTACCCGTCCGTGGCGCCCCTCAAGGGTGAGACCGTCGGCGTCGGCATGCCGGTCATCGTCACGTTCGACGTCCCGGTCAAGAACCGGGCGCTCTTCGAGCGCAACATGCACGTGCAGTCGACCCCTGCTGTCGAGGGCTCATGGACCTGGTTCTCGGACCGCGAAGCGCACTTCCGCCCGCAGACCTTCTGGCCGGCCCATGCCCGGGTCAAGATCAACCTGCGCCTCAACGGCCTGCCCGCCGGTGCCGGCATCTACGGCCAGCAGGACCAGCTCGTCGACTTCAAGGTCGGGAGCAAGCGGGTGACGGTCGTCGACGTCGCGAAGCACCGACTCAAGTACACCGTGGACGGCAAGGTCGAGAAGACCATCCCGGTGACGACTGGCGACAACGGCCACCGCACGCGCGAGGGCACCAAGGTCATCATGGAGAAGTTCTCCTCGATCGACATGGACGCGGCCACCACAGGCGTCGACTCGGAGGATCCGGGCTACTACAACATCGAGAACGTCCGCTGGGCCATGCGAGTCACCAACTCCGGGGAGTTCCTGCACGCCGCGCCGTGGTCGGTGGGCTCGCAGGGCCGGGCCAACGTGAGCCACGGCTGCACCGGCATGAGCACCGCCAACGCGAGCTGGCTCTACCACCACTCCCGCCGCGGTGACGTCGTCCGCTACGTCCACAGCCCGAGGCCGCTGGAGGACCGCAACGGCTGGACCGACTGGAACGTCAGCTGGTCGACCTGGCTCAAGGGCTCAGCGCTCCACAGCGCCTGAGCGACGTACGACGAGCGCTGCGCGAGCCTTGTGCAGGTGCGGCATCAGGCCGTAGATGACGATGGGGACCGCCACGGTCGCGAGCACCAGGGTCCGCACGACGGTCGGCAGGTCCTTCAGCGTGTCGCCGAGGGCGAGGTTGATGACGCTCAGTGTCGGGAAGACCGCGATCCAGATCATCAGCGCGAGCTGGTGCTTGGTGGGCGGCGGGACGGGCGTACGCGGGGGAGTGACTCGTGAGGATGACATGACTCCAGCCTGCCGCGGCATCGCCAATCCGACAACTCAGTTTGCCAGTTCAGCGAATCGAGACCTCCACAGGCGACACGACGAAGCCCCCGCGAGTCGCTGACGGGGGCTTCGTGTCGTGGGAGCTCAGTGCACCCGGGGGATGCCGGTCTCGGACACGCCCTGGAACTCGTCGCCGAGCTCGACCGGGTGCCCGTTGTGATGGGCGAGATGCTCCTCGGCGTGGTGGACGTCCTCGACGGTGGGCTTGTCGACCGCACCGTCGTAGTAGATCGCCCGCGCCTTGGCGCGAATCTTGGCCATGCGGCCGTGCGGCGCGGCCACACCGTTGTGGTCGGTCTCCGGGGGAGCCTCGAGCACCGGTAGCCGGTCGTGGACGGTCAGCGTGTACTGGGAACCGACCGGCAGGGGCGCGTGGCGCTCGGTGAAGCCGCCGTCGGGCGAGCGCTCGATGACGCCCGTCTCGTAGCCGTGCAAGATGCGGTTGGCATCCGCACGCTGCAGGCCGATGCAGATCCGCTTGGTGATGATGAACATGATCACCGGCAGGACGAAGAAGCCGATCCGGCAGAACCAGGTGATTGCGTTGAGGCTCAGGTGGAACTTGGTCGCGATGATGTCGTTGCCGCCACCGATCCACAGCACGCCGTACGAGGTCATGGCCGCGACGATGAACGCAGTCCGGAACGGCGCGTTGCGCGGGCGCTCCAGCAGGTGGTGCTCACGCTTGTCACCCGTGATCCACTGCTCGAGGAATGGCCATGCCGCGCCGATGCCCAGGTAGACACCCGGCAGGATCGCCGCGGGAAGGAAGACGTTCCAGCTCCAGGTGTAGCTGAAGAACGTGCTCTCGAAGTTGGGCATGATGCGGACCGCGCCCTCCACGAAGCCCATGTACCAGTCCGGCTGGGAGCCGGCGGTGACCTCGGAGGGGTTGTAGGGGCCGTAGGCCCAGATCGGGTTGATCTGCAGCAGGGCGCCCAGCAGGGCAGTGAAGCCGAAGACCACGAAGAAGAACCCGCCCGCCTTGGCGGCGTAGACCGGGAGCATCGGGTAGCCGACGACGTTCTTCTCGGTGCGTCCAGGGCCAGGCCACTGCGTGTGCTTGTGGAAGACGAGCAGGATCATGTGCGCACCGATGAGCGCCAGGAGCAGCGCCGGGATCAGCAGGATGTGCGCCATGTAGAGGCGCGGGATGATCACGTCGCCGGGGAACTCGCCACCGAAGATGAAGAACTCGAGGTAGGAGCCGACGATCGGGATCGACCTCAGCAACCCGTCGACGAAGCGCAGGCCCGTGCCGGACAGCAGGTCGTCGGGGAGCGAGTAGCCCGCGAACCCCTCGACCAGGCCCAGGACCATCAGGCCGATGCCGATCAGCCAGTTGAGCTCACGCGGCTTGCGGTAGGCGCCGGTGAACATGACACGGAGCATGTGGACGATCATCGCGGCGACGAACAGCGCGGCCGCCCAGTGGTGGATCTGGCGGATCAGCAGCCCGCCGCGGATGTCGAACGAGATGTCGAGCGTCGAGGCGTACGCCTGGGACATCTCGAGCCCGTTGAGCGGCGTGTAGGACCCGTTGTAGGTCGTCTCCGCCATGCTCGGCTGGAACCAGAACGTCAGGAACGTGCCGGTCAGCAGCAGGACGACGAAGCTCCAGAGGGCGATCTCGCCCAGCATGAACGACCAGTGCTCGGGAAAGACCTTGCGGAGCAGGTGCGAACGCTTGCTGGCACCGGCGAGGCCGAGGCGGTCATCCAGCCACTCGACCGGTCCGGCGGCCTTCTTGCCGAAGCCGGTGTCCTCGATGTTGGTGCTGTCGTCGATGGTGCTCATGACTTATCGTCCAACCTCTTCTGGTCGCGTGCCAGTTCTGGATAGCTGGGCGCCACGATTTCGGGGAAGTCGCTCACGGCGATCAGGTAGCCCTCGGCGTCGAGCGCGAGGGGCAGCTGGGGGAGCGGCCGGTGCGCGGGACCGAAGATGACCTTGCCGTTGTCGGCCAGGTCGAACGTCGACTGGTGGCACGGGCAGAGCAGGTGGTGGGTCTGCTGCTCCCACAGGCTGATGGGGCAACCGACGTGCGTGCAGATCTTGGAGTAGCAGAGGATGCCGTCGATGCCCCAGTTCTCCCGGCCCTTGGCGGGCGAGATGTCCTCAGGGCGCATCCGGACGACGATCACGGCTGCCTTGGACTTCTCCTGCAGCAGCTCGGTGCCGTGGAGGACGGGGTGGCCGTCCTTGTCGGTCTCGTACATGATCGCGGGCTCGGCGTTGACCAGCTGGCCGACCTGCAGGTCAGACGGCTTGATCGGCGTGCCGGCGACGTCGTTGACGACGCGCATGCCCTTCTTCCACACGGTGTTCTTGTGGCCGTAGGGCAGTGGACCCATGTCACGGAGCAGGATGACCGTCGGCAGTGCCAGGGCACCCATCGAGAGGAACAGTGAACGGCGGATCATCGGGCGACGGCCGAAGCCGGACTCGTTGATGCCGTCGTTGAGGTCCTTGAGCGTGTCGGCACGGTCCTCGGCGCTCGAGCTCGCAGGGTGGCGCAGCTCGACCATCTCGTGGTCGCCCATGAGCTTCTTGGCCCACTGGATGATGCCGACGCCCATGAGCAGCATCGCGCCGCCGAGTGTCGCACCCAGCGTGAAGTTCATCGCCGACCAGCCCAGGAACGTCTGGTCCTTGTCGATCATGATGTAGCCGACGCAGAACCCGACGAGCAGCAGCGACGCCACCGTGAACATGCCGGAGATCTGTCGCTCGGCGCGCTTGTCCTGCGCCGGGTCGACGTCGGTCGGTCGGTACTGGTGATCCGGCAGGCCGGGGTCCTTGACCGGTTCGTGATCAGGCACGAGGTCCAGCTCGTCGCTCATTTCTTCTTCACTCTCGCTCCGTGCGCGCCGATCCAGATCGCCGCGATCAGCAGTCCGCCGATGCCGATGAGCCAGGTGAACAGGCCTTCGGACACCGGGCCGAGGCCGCCACCGGCCATGCCGCCGTAGTTGGGCTGGTTCTGCACCTGCTTGATGTAGGCGATGATGTTGCTCTTGTCCTCGGGCGTGATGACGTCGTCGGAGAACACCGGCATCTGCTGCGGCCCGGTGATCATCGCTTCAGCGATGTGCTTGGCGCTGACGCCGTCGAGCTTGGGGGCGTACTTGCCGCCCGGCAGGGCGCCACCGGCGCCGACCGAGTTGTGGCACGCCGTGCAGTTGGTGCGGAAGAACTCGCCGCCCTCACGGATCTGCTCGACGGTCTTGCCCGAGATGTCGGTGTACTCGGAGTCGGGGATGGCCGGTCCGGGTGCGAGGGACGCGATGTAGGCAGCGAGCTGCTTGGTCTCCTCGTCGGTGTACTCGGGGTCCTTGACCGGGGCCTGCGGAGCCGACTTGGCCATCGGCATGCGGCCGGTGCCGACCTGGAAGTCGACGGCGGCAGCGCCGACGCCGATCAGCGAGGGGCCGTAGTTGCTGCCACGCTTGGTCTCGATGCCGCTGGCGTTCTTGCCATGGCAGCTGGCGCAGCCGACCAGGAACAGCTGGCGACCGGCCTCGACGTCCTGCGTCGACGCGGTGTCAGCCTGCGCGGGCTTCGGTGCAAGTGCCGCCGAGAGGCCTCCCATGACGACGAGCGACATCAGGAGTACGACGATGCCGGCGAGTGGATGCCGGCGTCTGGTGGACAGTTTCCGCACCGAGAACCTCATTCCTTGAAGTGCTGCTGAGAATACCTTCGGGCGGTGACCCGACATGCAGTGAGGGGAGCCTTAACGGAGCACGTAGATCGTCGCGAACAGCCCGACCCAGACGATGTCCACGAAATGCCAGTAGTAGGACACCACGATCGAGGAGATCGCCTGCTCATGGGTGAACTTGCGGGCGGCGAACGTACGGCCGATGACCAGCAGGAACGCGATGAGGCCGCCGATGACGTGCAGGCCGTGGAACCCGGTCGCGAGGTAGAAGAGGCTGCCGTAGGGCGAGGAGGAGATCGTGACGTGCTCGGTGACCAGTGCGGCGTACTCCGTGGCCTGGCCGGCGATGAAGATCGAGCCCATGAGGTAGGTGAGGATGAACCACTCGCGCATGCCCCAGAGCTTGACCTGGAACAGGCGGCCGGAGCGGCCCGGCTTGCCGCGCTCCGCGGCGAACACGCCGAACTGGCAGGCGACCGACGACAGCACGAGGATCGTGGTGTTGGCCGTCGCGAACGGGATGTTGAGCTTCTCGGTCTCCTGCCCCCACAGCTCGGGGGAGATGTTGCGGATCGTGAAGTACGCGGCGAACAGGCCGGCGAAGAACATGAGCTCGCTGGAGAGCCACACGATGGTCCCCACCGTCACCATCGACGGACGGCCTTCTTGGCCATGGAGTCGGGAAGCAGGAATCACGGATGTAGTCGCCACGCGATCATTATGTACGATCGACCCGTGAGCGAGCACAAGCCCCTACGTGTCCTGGTCTACAGCGACGATCGTGATGTCCGCGCTGCCGTGCTTTCAGCCCTCGGAGCTCGCCCGCATCCTGACCTTCCGCCCTTCGAGTACGTCGAGTGCGCGACCGAGCCGGTCGTGTTCCAGCACCTCGACGAGGGCAAGATCGACCTGGTGATCCTCGACGGTGAGGCCGTGCCCGCAGGTGGCCTCGGCATCGCCCGGCAGATGAAGGACGAGATCTACCTGGCACCGCCGGTGCTCGTGCTGACCGGACGCCCGCAGGACGCCTGGCTCGCCACGTGGTCGCGTGCCGAGGCCGCGGTGTCCCACCCGATCGAGCCGATCCGCCTGGCCGAGGTCGTCATCGACCTCGCCCGCGGCGTGCTCCAACCCGGCTGACGGGCCGCTCGATGTCCACGACCTGGCCCGACGTCCTCTCCGCTCTCGTGTCGGGCGAGGACCTGGACGCGTCCTCCTCCGCCTGGGCGATGGAGGAGATCCTCTCCGGCAACGCCACGCCCGCCCAGATCGCCGGCTTCGCCGTTGCGCTTCGCGCCAAGGGCGAGACCCTCGCCGAGGTGCAGGGGCTCGTCGACTCGATGTATCGCCACGCCGTCCCGCTCAAGGTCGACGGGCGTGTCGTCGACATCGTCGGCACTGGGGGCGACCGCGCCAAGACCGTCAACATCTCGACGATGTCCGCCGTCGTGATCGCCGGCGCCGGCATTCCCGTCGTCAAGCACGGCAACCGGGCGGCGTCCAGCGCGAGCGGCTCGGCTGACGTGCTCGAGCAGCTGGGCGTACGCCTCGACGTCCCGCCCACCAAGATCGTCGAGGTGCTGCACGCGTGCGGCATCACGTTCTGCTTCGCCCCGGTGTTCCACGCGTCCTACCGCTTCACGGCGGTGCCTCGACGTGAGCTCGGCATCCCCACGACGTTCAACTTCCTCGGCCCGTTGACCAACCCGGCCCGGCCCGCGGCGATGGCGGTCGGTGTGGCGGACGCGCGGATGGCGCCGATCATGGCTGGCGTCCTCGGCGCGCGGGGAGCAGACGCCTTCGTGTTCCGCGGGGACGACGGGCTCGACGAGATCACGACGAGCACGACGACGCACGTGTGGATCGCCGATGGTGCGACCGGCGAGGTCTCCGAGGACACGATCGACCCGCGGGCGTTCGGGTTCGACTACACGCCGGTCTCCGAGCTCACGGGTGGTGACCCGGCGTTCAACGCCAAGGTCTTCGAGCGCGTGTTGGGTGGCGAGGAGTCGTCCGTACGAACGGCAGTCCTGCTCAACGCCGGCGCCGCCATCGCAGCGCACGAGGCGGCAGAAGGCGACCTGGAGAGCAGACTGCGATCCGGCATCGAGCGGGCGAAGGGGTCGATCGACACCGGCGCCGCCACGAAGGTCCTCGAGAACTGGGCCAGGACCACGCAGACCTTGGCCTAGAGCCCGATCGAGAACGCTTCCTCGAGGTCGTGCTGGCTGAACGTCTGGAACGCGATCTGGGTCTGCGTCGACAGCACGCCGTCGACCTTGTTGAGCTGGTCGGCAACGACCGTTGAGACGTCGTCGACCTGGCGTACGCGGACCATCGCCAGCAGGTCGAGGTCACCGGTGACGGAATAGACCTCACTGACCCCGTCGATGTCGGCGATCTGCTCGGCGATCTCGGAGAGCCGCGAGACCTCGGCCTGGATGAAGACGATGGCGGTGATCACGATCAGCACACTAAGGCATCTCGTCCCGCCCAGGCACGGCGCGCGCGGCCCCGCATCCCGTCTGGCGGCGTTATCGTCGGTCGCCGCACAACCCCGGTGCGCCTCCCTCCTCTGCCTTGCCAGCCGGGCGCGGATGCCACGCTCGCTGATCGAGCCTGGGCGGAACGAGGTGCCTAACCCGGCCGCTGGAGTCCCTGCCACGACGCGCTGGCGTCCTCGAACGGTGAGAGGTGGCGGGCCGCGCCGCTCAGCGGGGTGTGCCACGCGCCGCGGACCATGCGCAGGCCGGGGGACTCGAGCCAGCGCAGCAGCGTCTCGGTCTCCTCGGCGGTCGCGGCGGGGATCGGCCCGAACCCCGGCTCGACGGACTCCGCGGTGGCCAGGAGCGCGTCGACCCAACCGATCGGGTGGGTGCCCCGCGGCATGACGCCGGCCGCCGCGAGCCGGCCGAAGCGGATCACGTGGATCTCCCAGCCCTCGGGGTGTGGTGCCGCCGCGACGAGCTCGTCGGTGCCGGTCAGCTCGCGGAGCCGTTGGGTGCGGGCGACAGCGCGGAGGAAGCCGGTGAGCCGGTCGCGCCAGATCGCGGCATCCTCGAACCGCTCGGTGCGGGCCAGGTCGAGCATGCGGCCACGGATCGCCGTGACGAGCTCTTCGGGGTCACCCGTCATGGCCTTGCGCACGTGTGACACCTCGACGGCGTACGTCTCGAGGTCGACCGATCCGTCGCAGGGGGAGAGACAGTGGCCCATCTCGGCGAGGGCGCACGGCGAGATGTGTGACTTCTTGGCGAGCTTGGTGGTGCACTGGCGGATGCGGAAGGAGTCGTGCAGCGCCGTGAGGGCCCCTTCAGCGGCCGCGCGGCCGCGGAACGGACCGATGTAGTCGGCGTCGTCGTCGAGGATCTTGCGGACGATCGAGAGCCGGGGCCACGGCTCGCGGGTCAGCTTGAGCCAGCTGAGCCGGTCGGGGAATCGCGAACGCCGGTTGTAGGGCGGACGATGCTTGCCGATCAGGCGGAGCTCGCGGACCTGGGCCTCCAGGGACGTCGCGCAGACGATGCCTTCGATGCGCTGGGCGAGCATGACCATCTCGCCCATCCGGGTGCGCGTCTCGGCCTTGGTGAAGTAGGAACGTGTGCGCACACGGAGGTTGCGCGACGTGCCGACGTAGAGGATCTCGTCGCGGGCGTCGCGGAAGAGGTAGACGCCAGGTGCCTCGGGGAGGTGCTCGGCGAGATGGCGCTTGCGGCGCTGCTCCGGCTTGACCTTGGCGGTGTAGGTCGACACCTCCTCGAGCGTCGTGACGCCCAGCGGTCCCAGGCGCTCGAACAGGCCGTGCAGGACGTCGACCGTCGCTCGCGCGTCGGAGAGCGCGCGGTGGTTGGGCGTCGTCGTGGCGGAGAACTTCGCAGCCAACGTCACGAGCTTGCAGTTGGGCACCTCCTCGCGGGTCAGGACGCGCCGGGCCAGGATCGCGGTGTCCAGCGTCTCGAACCCCGGCCACGGGATGCCCAGCTCACGGCTGAAGTGCTTGAGGAAACCGACGTCGAACGGCGCGTTGTGGGCCACGAGCACGCTGCCTCGGGCGAATTCGAGGAAGCTCGGCAGCACCTCGGCGATCCGCGGAGCGCCGATGACCATCTGGTTGGTGATGCCGGTCAGCACCGTGATGTAGGCCGGGATCGCCTCGTCGGGGTTGACCAGGCTCTGGAACTCGCCGACCACCTCGCCGCCGCGGATCTTGACGGCTCCGAACTCGGTGATCTTGGAGCCCTTGGCAGCCGAGCCGCCGGTCGTCTCGAGGTCGACGACGCAGAACGTCGTGTCAGCCAGGGGACGGCCGAGCTCGTCGAACGATCCCTGAACTACCTCCATGTGGTTCACCGTAGGTGGGGGTACGGACACTGTGCCGGAGGCGCACGGAGTGCAGTGCCGGAGACACACCGGATGTGGTCCTGGAACCTGCAACGCGCGGCGTTTTTGTCCGGACCTCCTCCTAGCGTCATACCTGTCCCCGAACGACGGGGCGTGTGGCAACAGCAGGAGGTGCAAGCCATGATCGAGAATTCCCCCACCGACTCCGTGGTCGTCGATTGCGACCGGTGTCTCGTACGCAGCCCCAGTGCGTGCGGCGACTGCATCGTGACGGTCCTGCTCGGCGCTCCACCCGCCGGCATCGAGATCGATCCCGAGGAGATGGCGGCGCTCGGCGTGCTCGCCGATGCGGGCCTCACACCGCCCCTGCGCCTTGTGACCCCGGTCACCGGCCCCGAGACACAAGCTGGTTGAGAGTTGAACTGACCCCGACCTCCCCCTACAGTGGGGCCTTGTGTGACCGGTGAACGCCGTCCCCCCCGGGCGGCGTCGGGCGCACCGCCGAATTGCCACAGTCATGGGGAAGATGTCTGAGGCGAACCGGGGACCCATGTGTGTGGGGTGAATCGGATCGCGCTGATCTGTCAAAGGATCGGCGCGGACCGTAGGGCAGACCTTGGCCCGAACCCGTCAGCTCACCCGGTAGGCGTCGAGGCAACATAGGAGTCTTGCGTGCGCTTGCCCGCTACCCGAACACGTCGTCAAGGATTTGCCGCAGCTGCGGTGCTCGCTCTGATCGGTGGGCTGTTCGCCCTGCCGTCGGCCGGAGCCGATCCAGCTGTCACGCCCAAGGACGTCAAAGCCGCGTTCCACAAGGCCGAGGCCATGAACGAGCAGGTCAACCAGCTCGAGGTCCAGGCCAAGCAGACGCAGTCCGAGATCGACGACCTCACCGGTGACATCAACCGCGACCTCGGCGAGTACAACCGCCAGAAGGCCGAGCTCGGCGACGCGATCGCCCAGCAGCAGATGGACGCGCCCCTCGGGCCGAGCGTCAACCTGCTCGCCAGCGGCGACCCCGACCAGTTCCTGGCCGGCCTGGGCGCAGTGCAGGCGCTCAACAGCACCCGCGCCGACGCGCTCGAGAAGTTCGGCGAGATCAGCAAGGAGCTCAAGAACCGCCGGGCGCAGCTCCAGGACCGCAAGGCCGAGCTGGCCGCAGCCCAGAAGGACGCTGACGCCAAGCGCGACAAGATCCGCAAGCAGTACGCCGACGCCAAGGCCGAGCTCGCGCGCCTCACCGCGGCTGAGCAGGCCACGTTCAACGCCAGCGACACCGACATGCCGGAGGTCGACGCCTCGGGCCGTGCCAAGACCGCGATCAACTTCGCGCTCGCGCAGCTCGGTGACCCCTACGTCTACGGCGGCACCGGCCCCGACAGCTGGGACTGCTCCGGACTCATCATGAAGGCGTGGGCCGCGGCCGGTGTCTCGCTCCCGCGTGTCGTGGGTCCGCAGATGGCCGCCACCACCCGCGTCGCGATGAACGCGTTGCAGCCCGGCGACCTCGTGGCGTACGGCGACATGTCCCACATCGGCATGTACCTCGGTGGCGGCAAGGTCGTCCACGCGCCCCGACCCGGCAAGAGCGTCGAGATCACGAGCCTCAGCGGCTTCAGCGTCGGCGGGCGGGTTGGCTGACCCAGGCCGAAGGCTGGGGCCGAATGCGGTCGCAGTCCTAGTCCTGGTCGCAATGGGCGCGGCGCTGCTGGTCTGGCAGCGCCCATGGCAGGAATCCGGCGGCCCCGTCGTCGGCATCCCTGCCGACGCCTCCTCGGAGCTCACGGCCCAGTTCCGCAGCTTGACCGAGGCGGGCTCGGAGTCGGAGTTCATCTCTGCGGCCGGCAGGTCCAAGGCAGCGAAGGCTTTCGCCCGCCGCGCCTGGCGGGCGCGCGAGGCGCTCGGCGCCAACGCCGTCGAGCTCCGGTACGTCAGCGGTGGCGACGTCGCTGACCGCGCTGACGGTTCGGCGCTGGCGACGGTCGACGTCAGCTGGCGCGCGGGCGAACAGATCGGGCTCAGCGACACCACGGTCCATACGTCGTCGGTCGCGTTCCGGGTCACGCCGCAGGCCAACGGTCACTTCTCGCTGATCGGTGCAAGGCCGCGCGAGGGCGCCCTGCCGATCTGGCTGGCCGGCGACGTGGCGGTCGAGCGCAGCTCCGGCGCGGTCGTCATCCGGGTCGACGGCGGCGACTCGGAGCTGCCGGTGGAGTCGATGGCCACCGGTGCGCGCGCCGCTGTCGGGCGGGTGGTGTCCGGGACGAAGGGCGATGTCACGGTCGTCTCGCCGCACACCCAGAACCAGATGGCGCGACTCGTGGGGCAGCCGCTCGACCAGGTCCGCCAGATCGCGGCCGTCACGACCCGGTTGGACGGCCGGGGTGGCACGTCGGCCGACACGGTCATCGTGCTCAATCCCGCAGTGTTCTCGACGATGGACCGGCGCGCCGCCCAGGTCGTCCTGACGCACGAAGCCACCCACCTGCTCACCCACGCGGTCGGCACGTCAGCCGAGAGCTGGGTGGTCGAGGGATTCGCCGACTACGTCGCACTCCATGACGACTCGGCGTCGTTGTCGGTCAGCGCCGGTCAGATCCTCGGTGAGGTCAAGGCGGGCCGAACGCCGGAGCACCTGCCCTCCGCCACCGACTTCGACGCCGAGTCGCACGGCCTCGGTGCGGTCTATGAGTCCGCGTGGATGATCTTCCGGATGCTGGGGGAGCGCTACGGCGACGCCCGCGTGGTGGAGTTCTACAAGGCCGTGATGGCCGGCACCACGCTCGACGACGCGTTGGCGACGTCATTCGGCCTCACCACCGCGCAGCTCACCACCCAATGGCAGGACTACCTCGAGAAGAGCGCCTCGACCGTGTCGTGAAAGTCGCGGAGCACGGCGTTGCGCTTGACCTTGAACGACGGAGTCAGATAGCCGTTGTCCTCGGTCCAGTCCTCGGGCAGGATCACGAACTTGCGGATCGACTCGGCCTGGGAGACCTGTGAGTTGGCGTCGTCGATCGCCTTCTGCACCTCGACCTGCAGCGCCGGATCGTCAAGGTCGCCGGTCCAGGCCTCGGCGTCGATCGTGACGAGGGCGGCGACGAACGGCTTGCCGTCGCCGACCACGAGGCACTGGCTGACGTACGAGTTGGCGCGCACGCGGTCCTCGAGCACGGCGGGAGCGACGTTCTTGCCGCCCGCCGTCACGATGATCTCCTTCTTGCGCCCTGTGATGCGTACGTAGCCGTCGTCGTCGACCTCGCCGAGGTCGCCGGTCGCGAACCAGCCGTCGGCGTCGAGGGCCTCGGCCGTCGCTTCGTCGTTGTGCCAGTAGCCGGTGAAGACCTGCGGACCGCGGAAGCTGAGCTCGCCGTCCGGCCCCACCCGCACCTCGGTGCCGGGCAGCGGTCGACCGACCGTGCCGATGCGCTGGTCGTCCGGCGTGTTGACGCAGAGCGCTGCGGTCGTCTCGGTGAGGCCGTAGCCCTCGAGGACCGAGACGCCGATGCCGCGGTAGAAGTGCGCGAGGCGGTCGCCGAGCGGCGCACCGCCGGAGATCGCCCACTCCGCGTGGCCGCCGAGGGCGTCGCGCAGCCGTCCATAGACCAGTCGGTCGAACAGTGCGTGCCGCGTGCGCAGCGCGATGCCGGGCTTCCCGTTGTCGAGCGCCTTGCTGTACGCGATCGCCGTCTGCGCGGCCCGGTCGAAGATCTTGCCCTTGCCGTCGGCGTACGCCTTGCTGCTCGCGGTGTTGAAGACCTTCTCGAACACGCGCGGGACCGCGAGCACGAACGTCGGCTGGTACGACCCCAGGTGGGTCACCAGGTCCTTGACGTCGGCGGTGTGGCCCAGCTTGGCTCCAGAGCGGATCGCACCGACCTGGATGATGCGGGCGAACACGTGCGCGAGCGGCAGGAACAGCAGCGTCGATGCGCCGTCGTGCTCGAACAGCTCCGGAAGCTCGGGAAGCGCGGCACCGAGCTCGTAGCGGAAGTTGCCGTGCGTGAGCTTGCAGCCCTTGGGGCGTCCCGTCGTTCCGGACGTGTAGATCAGGGTCGCGAGCGTGTCGCTCGTCAGCGCGGAGCGGCGGGACTCGACGTCGGCGTCACTGACGCCTGCGCCGCGCTCGGTGATCTGGTCGATCGCGCCGTCGTCCAGCACCCAGACGTCGCGGAGGTCCGGCGCCTCGGCCATCGCCTCCTTGACCCTGGCGAGGTGCGCTTCGGACTCGACGATCGCCGCGATCGCCCCGGAGTCGGAGAGGATCCAGGCGATCTGCGCTGTGGAGGAGGTCTCGTAGACCGGGACCGTTGCGGCGCCGATCCACCAGATGGCGTAGTCGGCGACGGTCCATTCGTAACGCGTCTTGGAGAGCAGTGCGACACGATCGCCGGGGGAGACCCCGGACCCGACGAGGCCCTTGGCCACGGCGAGAACGTCGTGGTGGAAGTCGCCGAGTGTGACGTCCTGCCACTCACCGTCCACCATCCTGGCGAGGGCGACATCGCCGGCATGTCCGGGAAGACGGTCGAGAATGTCGTGGGAGAGGTTGCCGAGTTCGGGTGCATGCGCCTGTGTCACGTACGGCAGGCTACTCTCACGGGCTCCGGCGCACGGAATCGGTGGCGGAGCCGGCGACCTCCCGGGGACAGTGCCCAGCCGCCACACCACTAGCATGGGGACACACATCGAGCCGGACGAGGAGGGGTGATGGCGCGAACCACGAGCGACATCGTCATCGATGCTCCAGCGGACCGGATCATGGACGTCATCGCGGACTTCGGGTCCTATCCGGACTGGGCGACGGGCGTCAAGACCGCCGAGATCGTCGCGTCGGACAACGGCCGGGCCAAGCAGGTCCACTTCGTCCTCGACGCCACACCGATCCGCGACGAGTACGACCTGGGCTACACGTGGGACGGCAACACGTCCGTCTCGTGGAGCCTTGCCGAGAAGGGTTCGATGCTGAAGTCGATGGACGGGGCGTACATCCTCGAGCCGATCGACGGCGCACAGACCCGCGTGACCTACCAGCTGGCCGTCGACGTCTCGATCCCGCTGCTCGGCATGCTCAAGCGCAAGGCCGAGAAGGTCATCATCGACACGGCCCTCAAGGGGTTGAAGAAACAGGTCGAGGCCCGGTGACCGAACACAGCTCCAGCGCTGGCTCCGCGGCATCTGACCCGGTGGGCTCGGTCGCCGAGGAGGCATTCAAGCTGTTCCGCACCATGGCGTCCCAGCCCAACGCAGAGACCGGCGATGGCGGGCATCACGTGTGCACGACGTCGTGGTGCCCCGTGTGCCAGGTTGCCGGCTTCGTGCGCGACAACCCGGACGCCCTCGCCAAGGTGTCGGAGTCCGCGGCACAGCTCACCCGCTCGCTCCGCGAGCTCATCGACACAGCACTGACACCTCGGGAAGAGACATGACACTGGCCGTTGGCGTCGACATCGGCGGAACCAAGATCGCGACAGGGCTCGTCTCCGAGGACGGCAAGATCCTCGACTCGGTCTCAGAGCCCACGCCCGACGACGCGACCAAGATCCCCGCGATCGTGGCTGACCTCGTCGAGCGTCTCGTCGGTGACGAGAAGGCTGCCGGCATCGGCATCGGTGCCGCCGGATTCGTCGGCGAGGACCGCTCGACGATCCGTTTCGCGCCCAACATCGACTGGCGCGAGGAGCCGCTCGGCGAGCAGGTGCGCGCACTTGTGGGCCTTCCCGTCGTCGTCGAGAACGACGCCAACGCGGCGGCGTGGGGCGAGTTCCGCTTCGGCGCCGGCGAGGACACCGACGACCTGCTGCTCGTGACGATCGGCACCGGCATCGGCGGCGGCATCGTGCACCGAGGTCAGTTGTTCCGCGGTGGCTTCGGCGTCGCAGCCGAGATCGGCCACATGCGCGTCGTCCCTGACGGCATCCTGTGCGGCTGCGGCCAGCACGGGTGCTGGGAGCAGTACGCCAGCGGCAGCGCCCTCGTACGCAATGCGCGTGAGCGCGTCGCGAACGAGGACGAGGGCGCCGCGGCCATCGCCGCCCTCGGCAACGGTGACCTCGGCAAGATCACCGGCCCCGGCATCACCAAGCTGGCCCAGGCCGGTGACCCGCTGTCGATCGAGCTCCTCGCGGAGCTCGGGCGGTGGATGGGCGAGGGGATCGCGGTCCTCACGACGATCCTCGACCCCAGCGTCATCGCGATCGGTGGTGGCGTCGGCGCGGCCGGCGACCTGCTGATGAACCCGGTCGTGGAGGCGTTCGAGGCCAATCTGCCGGCCCGCGCCCACCGACCGGAGGCGGCCCTGCGTCTGGCCGCCCTTGGCAACCACGCCGGCATCATCGGCGCCGCCGATCTCGCCCGGGTCGAGCCGACCGATGGCTGACAAGCTCGCCGTCGGGATCGACATCGGCGGCACCAAGATCGCCGCCGGCGTGGTCGACGAGGACGGTCACATCCTGGCCCGGCTCAAGCGGGAGACCCCGACGACCGAGCCGCTCGAGGTCATCGACGCGATCGCCGACATCACCGAGGAGTTCCGCCGCGAGCATCACATCCGTGCGATCGGCGTTGGCGCGGCCGGCTTTGTCGACGCCACACAGTCGACGGTTCTCTTCGCACCGCACCTGGCGTGGCGTCACGAGCCCCTCCGCGACGCGGTGGCCCGGCGCACGGGCCTGCCGGTGCTGGTCGACAACGACGCCAACGCGGCAGGCTGGGCCGAGTGGCGCTACGGAGCGGCGCAGAACGAGGCCGACCTCGTCCTGATCACGCTCGGCACCGGCATCGGCGGCGCGATCGTCATCGACGGCCAGCCCTATCGCGGCCAGTTCGGCATCGCAGGGGAGTTCGGCCACATGCAGGTCGTCCCCAACGGCAACCAGTGCGAGTGCGGCAACCTGGGGTGCTGGGAGCAGTACGCCAGTGGCCGTGTCCTGACGCGCCGCGCCCGCGCCGCTGCGACCGAGGGCACGGTGTTCGGCAAGAAGCTGTTGGCCGAGGCCGGCGGCGAGGTCACGTCGATCGAGGGTCATCTCGTCACCAAGCACGCCCAGGCCGGCAACGACGAGGCGATCGAGTGGATCGCCGAGGTCGGTGACTGGCTCGGTGTCGGCATCGCCAACCTCGCGGCGGCGCTCGACCCCGGCATGTTCGTGATCGGCGGTGGCGTCAGCGACGCCGGCGAGCTGCTCGTCGGCCCGGCGCGCGCGGCCTTCAGTCGTACGTTGACGGGTCGCGGCTACCGTGCCGAGGCGCGGATCGTACGAGCCCACCTCGGGCCCGAAGCCGGCCTCATCGGTGCTGCGGACATGGCACGACTCACAGCACGGCGCCGTCGTCCGGCCAATCCTTCCGCGAGGGCCCGTGTTCGGGCAACTGCAAGATCAAGTAGATCGCCGCGCCGACGAAAATGAGCGAGGCGGCCGCCACGATGGCTCGGTCGAGGAACACCCCGGACACCGTCGCGAGCACGAGCGACAGCGGCGCGCCGAGCACGCCGACCCAGGCGAGCAGGACGCTGCGGCGACGGGGGATCAGCGGCGTCGAGTCGACCTGCCGGTAGAACGGTTCCTCCACGTCGTCGGCAGCGTCGACCTTGTCCTCGGTCATCGGTGACCACTCCGGCTTCGGCTCCACAGCCGGTTCCTGCGGCTGGTCGACGAATGACAGGTCGAGCTCGAGCCCTTCGACGATCTTGTCGAAGTCGTCGCGCTCAGTCATCGGGATTCCCCACATGCTCGGCGATGAACGCCGCGGTGCGGTCGAAGATCACCTGGTCGTCGTTGTCGATCGTCGCGACGTGATAGCTCTCGGGCAAGGCGACGAAGTCCAGGACCTTGGACGACACGCCCGCCCGGATCAGGTCGACCGAGGTCGCGTCGAGGACGTGGTCCTCGTCGGACTTGAAGATCAGCAGCGGCTGGGTGACCTTGTCGAGGTTGTCGCGGACGTCCTTCCACATCTGGAGCTGCGACGCGAGGGCCTTGAGCGGCGTCCGGGTGTAGCCGACCTCGTCCTGTCCCGGCTTCTTGATGTCGTTGCCGATGCCCGGCAGCGAGCGCACGGCCCACTTGAGGACGGGGAGGAGCTTGAGGTCGAAGCGGGCGAGGTTGACGACGGGATTGACCACCACGACGGCGTCGATGTCATCCGGTCGCTGCTCAGCGAGCCGCAGGGCGAGGCAACCACCCATCGACAGGCCCGCGACGACGACGTGGTCGCAGCTCGCGCGGAGCTCGGTCAGTGCGGCGTCGACCTCGGCGTACCACTGCTCCCACCGCGTCGTGTTGAGGTCCTGCCACGTCGTGCCGTGGCCGGGGAGCCGCGGCACACGCACCGTGTGGCCCAGGCTCGCGAGCTGTTTGGCCCACGGCGTCATGGAGGCGGGGGAGCCGGTGAAGCCGTGGCTCAGGAGCACTCCAGTGCGGCCGCCGTCCGCGGAGAACGGCTCGGCGCCGGGCAGCAGGGCAGGTGACGTCGTCGAGGTCATGGGTTCATCTTCCCCCATCGTCGTTTCGATCGGGTCGCATCATGCGAAAGGCATGCGGTTCAGAGTAGTGTCCTGTCCGTGTTCTATTGGTTCCTGAAGTTCCTCGCACTGGGCCCCTTGCTCAAGCTGATCTTCAGGCCGTGGGCCGAGGGCACCGAGAACGTGCCGAAGGAAGGTGCGGTCATCCTGGCCAGCAACCACCTGTCGTACGCCGACTGGCTGTTCATGCCGCTCGTGATCCCACGCCGGGTCACGTTCGTGGCCAAGGCCGAGTACTTCGAGGGCTCGGGCGTCAAGGGCTGGCTGCAGAAGACATTCTTCTCCGGTGCCGGCCAGGTGCCGATCGACCGCACGAGTGGCTCCGCCGCCGCAGGAGCGATCAAGACGCAGTTGCGGCTCCTCGCCGACGGCGAGGTCTGCGGCATCTATCCCGAGGGCACACGCTCGCACGACGGCAAGCTCTATCGCGGACGCACCGGAGTGGCACGGCTCGCGCTCGAGGCCGGCGTCCCGGTCATCCCGCTGGCGGTCATCGGCACGGACGTCGTCGCGCCTCCCGGCAAGATCTTCGGCAAGTTCGCCCGGCCGGGCGTCCGCTTCGGCAAGCCGCTCGACTTCAGCCGCTACGAGGGCATGCAGGACGATCGCTACATCCTGCGTGCGGTCACCGACGAGATCATGTACGAGATCATGCGACTCTCGGAGCAGGAGTACGTCGACCTCTACGCCCAGGACTCCAAGAAGCGCGATCGCGACGCGGAGCGTGAGGCCGCCAAGGTCGCCGCCCGGGCCGAGGCCGACGAGGTCTGGGACCAGATCAAACCTGAGTAACGAACCCACCAACGAAGGGAAGCTCGATGCGCGTCGGCATGCTCACTGGGGGAGGCGACTGCCCCGGACTCAACGCGGTCATCCGAGGCGCCGTGCGCAAGGGTGTGTCCACGTACGGCCACGAGTTCGTCGGGTTCCGCGACGGCTGGCGCGGGCCGCTCGAGAACGACACCATCACGCTCGACATCAATGCCGTCCGCGGCATCCTGCCCCGGGGCGGCACGATCCTCGGCTCGTCGCGCACCAATCCGTTCGCGATCGAGAACGGCGTCGAGCTGATCAAGGACAACCTCGCGGCCAACGGCTGTGACGCGCTGATCGCGATCGGCGGCGAGGACACCCTCGGCGTGGCGACCAAGCTCGCGGACCTGGGAGTCAACGTCGTCGGCGTGCCCAAGACGATCGACAACGACCTGTCCGGCACCGACTTCACCTTCGGCTTCGACACCGCGGTCAACATCGCGATGGAGGCCATCGACCGGCTGCACACGACCGCCGAGTCGCACCACCGCGTGCTCGTCGTCGAGGTCATGGGCCGTCACGCGGGCTGGATCGCGCTGCATGCCGGTCTCGCCGGCGGCGCCAACATCATCCTGATCCCCGAGCGCCCGTTCGACATCGACAAGGTGTGCGCCCAGGTCGAGAGCCGGTTCGCGACGCACTACTCACCGATCATCGTGGTCTCGGAAGGTGCCGTGCCGGCCGATGGTGGGTCGATGTCGCTGGTCAGCGGCGAGAAGGACGCCTTCGGCCACGTACGCCTCGGCGGCATCGGCGACCGGCTCGCGTCGGAGATCGAAAAGCGTACGGGCCAGGAGGCTCGCGCTGTCGTGCTGGGTCACATCCAGCGTGGCGGCACGCCCACGGCGTTCGACCGCTGGCTCGCCACGCGATTCGGCCTGCACGCGATCCAGGCGGTGCACGAGGGCGACTTCGGCACGATGGTCGCCCTGCGCGGCACCGACATCGCCCGCGTCCCGCTGTCGGAGGGCACCAAGGAGCTCAAGGTCGTACGCCCCGAGCTCTACGAAGAAGCCGAAGTTCTGTTTGGCTGAGGCGCGCGGCTCGTTCCTCGCCGCTCCAGCGACTCCTTCGTCGCCGCTGCCGGGCTCCGCCCGGGCGCCCGCCTCGCTGCGCTCGGCCCATGGTCCGGACGAGTGGGGCCGCGGGCGGCCTTCGCACCTCAACCATCGGTTGTCCCATCCCATCACGGCGTGCGCGGGGCATGACGAGACCCGCGTATCATTCTGGGGTGAGTATTCCCAGCCTTGACGACCTCCATGCGATGGGCGCTGCCCAGCAGCCCACGTATGTCGATCCGTCCGCCCGCGACGCCGCGGTGCAGACGCTGCGGAAGATGCCGCCGCTGGTTTTTGCCGGCGAGTGCGACGCGCTGCGCGACCGGCTCGCCGAGGTCGCCCGCGGCGAGGCGTTTCTGCTCCAGGGCGGTGACTGCGCCGAGACGTTCGAGGGCGTGACCGCCGAGAACGTTCGCAACAAGCTCCGTGTGCTGCTGTCGATGGCCGTCGTGCTGACCTACGCCGCGAGTGTCCCGGTCGTCAAGGTCGGCCGCCTCGCCGGGCAGTACGCCAAGCCGCGCTCCAGCGACACCGAGACCCGCGACGGCGTGACCCTGCCGGCCTACCGCGGCGACGCCGTCAACGGCTTCGACTTCAACGCCGCTTCCCGTGCCCACGACCCCCAGCGGCTCGTGGACGTCTACAACGCCTCGGCCTCGACGCTCAACCTCGCGCGCGCCTTCACGACCGGTGGCTACGCCGACCTGCGCCAGATGCACGCGTGGAACACCGACTTCGTCAAGAACAGCCCGGTGGGCGAGCGCTACGAGCGCATCGGCGCCGAGATCGACCGCGCGCTCGCGTTCATGGACGCGATCGGCGTCGACCCCGACGAGTTCCACACCGTCGACTTCTTCTCCTCGCACGAGGCCCTGATCCTCGAGTACGAACACTCGCTGACCCGCATCGACTCGCGCACGGAGCGCCCGTACGACGTGTCGAGCCACTTCGTGTGGATCGGCGAGCGCACGCGCCAGCTCGATGGCGCGCACGTCGAGCTGATGAGCAAGATCGCCAACCCGATCGGCGTCAAGCTCGGCCCCACCAGCACCGCCGACGACGCGATCGCGCTCTACGAGAAGCTCAACCCCGAGCGCACGCCGGGCAAGATCACCTTCATCACCCGTTTCGGCGCCGGCAAGATCCGTGAGGGCCTGCCCAACCTGGTCGAGAAGGTCACCGCTGCCGGCATCGAGGTCGCGTGGGTGTGCGACCCCATGCACGGCAACACGTTCGAGACCTCCAACGGGTACAAGACCCGCGAGTTCGACGACGTCATCGACGAGGTCCGTGGGTTCTTCGAGGTGCACCGCGCGCTCGGCACCTGGCCCGGCGGCGTGCACGTCGAGCTGACCGGTGACGACGTCACCGAGTGTGTCGGCGGCGGCGCCAAGCTGTCGGCCGAAGACCTGACGCACCGCTACGAGACGCTGTGCGACCCGCGCCTCAACCGTGCCCAGAGCCTCGAGCTCGCGTTCCTGGTGGCCGAAATGCTGTCTGGTCGTTCTTGAGTTTTCTCGCTTCTCGATGGGGTCGGGGTCGATGACTGCTCTTGGTCGTCCGCTCACTTCTGATCGACGTTGCAGGGTCCTTGGTAGTTCCTTCGAGGTGCATCGGTTGGTCCCCGCGCGCTGGTCCACGCGTCGCGTCGTGACGGAGCCTTCGAGTGGCCGGGTCAGGGGTGGCTGAGTCATGAGTGAGCTCACGTATTCGGAGGTGGGGGCGACGGCTCATGTGCCGTTGCCTGTCGGCTATCACCACGTACGCGCGACGCGATCGCTCGGCGTCGTCGACCTCGAGGAGGTTGCCGAGGCGCTCATGACCTGGCAGATGCAGGAGCGGTCGGGCGTACGCCTGGTGAGTGGGCCGCCGCGAGCGACCATTGGCGCAGACGTCATGTTCCGGTTCTTCGGACAGAAGGTCCCGTGCCGCGTCGTCGACGTCGTCGACGAGCCCGATCGGCGCGGCTTCGCCTACGGGACGCTGCCGGGTCACCCGGAGACTGGGGAGGAGCGGTTCACCGTCGAGCGTGACCCCGCGTCCGGCGAGGTGACCGCGATCGTCACGGCATTCTCCAACCCCGCGCTGTGGCGGACCAGGCTCGCCGGGCCGCTCGGCCGGATCCTGCAGCGGGCGATGACGCAGCGCTACCTCAACGCGCTCTAGTCCCCGGGATTCGGACGCGAATCCGCCTCGACGCGTGTCTCGCTACGTCCGGAGGTCTCTGCAAGGATCATCGCGGCCAGCACAAGCGCACCGCCGATCAGGAGACGCCAGCCCACTCCCTCGTTGCCCAGCCAGATGGCGAAGGTCGCCGCGAAGACCGGCTCCATCGTCATGAGCAGCGCCGCACGCGAGGCGTCGAGCTGGCTCTGTGCCCAGGTCTGCGCCAGCATCGCCAGCGCACCGGCGGCGAGCGCCATGTAGACCGTCGCGATCCAGTCGCCGGAGCGGTCCGGCAGCGTGACGCCCCCGGGCGCGGCGGCGACGAAGCACAGCGCCGCGATGACGCCCATCTGGATCGTCGCCATCGCGTACGCATCCTTGGCCGACGACCACCGTGACAGCACCACGATGTGCACCGCGTAGAGGATCGCGCAGACGAACGTGATCGACTCGCCGAACCCGACGGCGAACCCACGGAGGGAAAGGATCGCGAGGCCGACGGTCGACAGGCCGACCGCGAACCACACCGTCCGGGACACCTGCTGCCGGAAGGCCAACGACGCAAGCACGGGGGTCGCGACGACGTACAGGCCCGTGATGAATCCCGACACGCTCGCATCGGTGTGCCCGAGGCCGACGGTCTGCATGATCTGCGCGACACCATAGATGCCGCCGGCGTACGCACTGCGGCGACGCACCTCGGGGGAGAGGCGTGCGATCGCGCGGGGTGCGAGCAGCACCATCACGGTGAACGCGATCGCGAAGCGTACGGCGAGGAAGTCCGGCGCCGGAATGCGATCGAGCAGGTCCTTGATCAGGAAGAACGTGGAGCCCCAGACCGCGGTGACACCGAGGAGTGCTGCCGCGGCGAGCCTGGTGCGCACGGGTCAGAAGCCGACGACGGTGACGGTGCTGCCCTTGGGCCGCTTCGACCCTGCCGGCGGGGTCTGTGCCTTGACGATGAAGTTGCCGGCACCGAACGCCGTCATCTTGAGGCCGACCTTCGCGAGCATCTTCTCGGCGAACGCCCGGCTGTGATTGACGAGGTTGGGCACCTCGACCATCTCGGGGCCCTTGGAGACCGTCAGTGTGATGGTGTCGCCCTTGACCTGCGTGCCCTGGAACGGTGTCTGGGACACGACGTTGCCTTCGTCGACGTCGGTGCTGAAGACCTGGCTCGCCGAGACCTTGAAGCCGGCGTCCTCGAGCCCCTTCTTGGCGTCGGCGAACGGGCGACCGCGATAGTCCTCGACCTTGATCGGCTTGGGGCCCTTGCTGACCCCGAGGACGACTTCTGTGCCGCGCTTGAGGTCATCGGTCACCGCGTAGTTGGTCACGCCGATGACGCGACCCTTGTCGACCTTCTCGTCGTAGACGTTCTTGGTGTCACCCACGACGAGGTCGACCTTCTTGAGCGCCGCGGTCGCAGCGGTCACGGTCATGCCCTTGAGATCTGCGGGGACGTGGACGCGGTCAGGACCCTTGGACACGACCGCATCGATCGTGCTGCCCGGCAGGATCTTGGCTCCCGGCTCGGGATTGGTGTCGATCACGGTGCCTGCGGGCCGATTCTCCGAGAACGCCTCCTTGGTGACCTTGAGCTCGAAGCCCTGCTTCTGTGCCGTCTCCTTGGCGAGGGCGACGGCGCTGCCCTCGAGCACCGGCGTGTCGTCGTAGCGGCCGACGCTGAACCAGTAGCCGACGGCGAAGACCAGTAGTGCCAGCAGGACCGCCAGGATCAGGAGGTTGCGTCCACGGTGCGACTTCGGCTCGCCGGCGCGCGCCTTCTTGTAGTCCTCGGCCGACATGATCGGATGCAGACCCGCGGGGCGGTCGGCGGCCTCCGGGAGCACGGGCGGGGCGTCGAGGCCTGCGCGGGTTGGGGGGTCCACCGGCGCCAGCGGGGCCAACCCGGCGGACCACTGCACCGTGGCCTCGTCGACGTGGACTGCCTCGGTCGGCTCGGACGCGGAGGACGAGGTCGGGCGCGCCACGGGTGGGACGCGAGGCACCGAGACCGTGGGGGCATCGTCGTCGGCGTGGCGTGCTCCGGGCAGGAGGTCGGCAACCAGATCGGGATCGTCGGTCAGGCCGGCGTCGAGCGCCCGCTGCACGGACCGGACCTGCTGCAGCATGACGCGCGCATCAGTGGACCGCTGGTCGCGGTCGCGGACGGTGGCCCGCGCGACGAGCGCATCGACGTACGCCGGGATGCCGGGCACGACCGCCGACGGCGCGCCGATGTCCTCGTGAACGTGCTTGTAGGCCACCTGGATCGGCGACTCGCCGGCATGCGGCTTGAGCCCCGTGAGCATCTCGTAGAGCATCGCGCCGCACGCGTAGATGTCGGATCGGGCGTCGGCTCCGTCGTTGGTGACGATCTCCGGAGCGAGGTAGGAGACCGTGCCGATCAGCGTGCCGCCGGTCGCCGTCGTGGCCGCGCTGACCGCGCGCGCCAGGCCGAAGTCGGCGACCTTGACGTCGCCGTCGGGAGTGATGAGGACGTTCTCGGGCTTGACGTCGCGGTGGATGATCTTGGCCGCGTGGGCTGCCGAAAGTGCCACGAGCACCTGCTCGAGCAGCTCGAGCGCGCGATAGGGYGGCATCGGCGCTTCTTCGCGCATGAGGTCGCGCAAGGTGCGCCCCGGCACGTACTCCATGACGAGGTAGGTGACGTCGCCGTCGCGCCCTTGGTCGAAGACCGAGACCACGTTGCGGTGGTTGAGCTTGGCGGCCGACTTGGCCTCACGGACGAATCTGTCGGTGAACTGCTGGTCGTCGCCGAGGCCGTGGTGCATGACCTTGATCGCAACGTCGCGGTCGAGCCGGCGGTCGACAGCGAGAAAGACGCTGGCCATGCCGCCGCGCGCGATGCGATCGCCGATCAGGTAGCGGTCGCTGAGGACGCGCCCGACCAGGGCCTCGTCGCCCGTCACCGTCACGCCGCTCTCCCTCGATCCTTGGATCCCCCGACCCGTCCACTGATTCTAGAGACTCTTCCACATGGAGAACGTGACGGTGGGCGTGTCACGGTCTTGTCGTGACGTTCGCCACTCGGAATGATCGTGCGCGACGAGCTCGGGATCAGCGTGTTCGACGGGTTGCTGTGAGCGCGAGCGGCCCCAATACGTCGCGCGCTCTCGCACCGAGGCGGTCGATCGCCTCATCGGCCTCCGCCTCGAGCCGGGCGATGTCGTCCTCGACGGCGGCGAGTGCTCCCGACGTACGGATGAGGTCGCGCACGGGGGCGACGCCCTCGGACGTGCCGAGGGACGAGCGGAGCAGCTCTCGGCCGGGCTCGTCGGTCAGCTCTGCAGCCCGAGCCACCAACACGGTGCGTTTGCCCTCTCGGAGGTCGTCCCCGGCGGGCTTGCCGGTCAGGTCGGGATCGCCGAACACGCCAAGCACGTCGTCGCGCAGCTGGAATGCCTCGCCGAGGGGGAGTGCGACCTCGCTCAGTGCCTGGATCAGGTCTGGACCGGCGCCGGCCAGAGCCGCGCCGATGTGGAGGGGCCGCTCCACGGTGTACTTGGCGGACTTGTAGCGCACGACCTTCATCGCCTCGGCGACCGACAACGAGGCGCGGGTCTGTCCCGCGACGTCGAGGAACTGGCCGGCGACGACCTCGGTCTTGCACAGGTCGAGGAACCCGAAGGCCTCGTCGGTGTGCGGGAGGCCGTTGCTGCGAAACAGCTCGTCGCACCAGGACAACAGCAGGTCACCCAGCAGGACCGCAGCCGAGGCGCCGAAGCCGGCCGGATCGCCGTGGCGGGACTCCTCGCGATGCTGCGCCTCGAACGCGCGGTGCACGCTGGGTCTGCCGCGGCGAGTGTCTGATCCGTCCATCAGGTCGTCGTGCACGAGCGCGCTGGCCTGCAGCCACTCGAGGGCTGCCGCCGCTGTGACGATTCCGGGCTCGTCGGGGTCGCCGCCGGCGACGAGCCATCCGGCGTAGCAGAACTGGGGACGCAGGCGTTTGCCGCCGGCGACGAACCCGATGGCGGCGTCGGCGAGGCCTTCGAGGTCGGGTCCGAGCTCGGCGAGCATCAGGCGCTGTCCTGCCACGAAGGAGTCCAGAGTGTGATCTATACGCGTCCGGAATTCGGGATGATCGGCACGTGGATTCACAGCCTGGACGATACCGTTGGGGCATGCCATCCGAAGACCAGTCCCTCGTCGACGCCATCAAGGGGCCGTCGCCGAGCTACTCGTTCGAGTTCTTTCCGCCCAAGGACGACGAGGGCGAAGCGGTGCTGTGGCAGACCATCGCCGATCTCGAACCCCTCGCGCCGACCTTCGTCTCGGTGACCTACGGCGCTGGCGGCACGAGCCAGGAGCGTACGGTCCGCATCACCGCTCGCATCGCCGAGCAGACCAGCATGCGCCCGGTCGGCCACCTGACCCTCGTCGCGCAGACTCGCGGCGAGATCGAGTCGGTGCTGAAGCAGTACGCCGCGGCCGGCGTCGACAACGTGCTCGCCCTCCGCGGCGACCCCAAGGGCGGCCCGCGCGCCGCCTGGGAGCCCCACCCTGATGGCATGAACCACGCGATCGATCTCGTCGAGCTCGCCACGGCTCTGGGCGGGTTCCGCATCGGTGTCGCGGCGTTCCCCGAAGGCCATCCCGACGCGGCGAGCCTCGACCACGACGCCCAGGTGCTGGTGGACAAGGCCGACGCGGGCGCGGAGTACGCCATCACGCAGCTGTTCTTCCGGTCGTCCGACTACTTCGCCCTCGTGGACCGTGTGCGCGCCAAGGGCTGCGACATCCCGATCGTTCCGGGCATCATGCCGATCCTCAACTTCGCCCAGGTCGCCCGCATGGCCGAGCTGTCGGGTGCCGAGCTGCCGCGCGAGGTGCTCGACCAGATCGAGCCCATCCAGGACGACAAGGCCGCCGTGCGCACCAAGGGCATCGAGCTCGCGACCCAGATGTGCCGTGACCTGCTGGCCGGGGGAGCGCCGGGCCTGCACTTCATCACCCTCAACCGGTCGAAGGCGACCCGCGAGATCTTCGAGGCGCTCCGCGCCGACAACCTCGTCTAGCGCGGCACGGGGCCGATCGCCTCGGCGATCGAAGCGGTGGCCATGCCGATGGCCTCGAGCGTCGCGCCCGGGTGGGCGTGCGCGCCCGCGAAGTAGAGCCCGCCAGTCGGGGCGACGCCAGGCAGCTCGAACGCGCTGGTCCAGCCCCGCCACGCCCACCCCGAGTGGCCGAGCCTCACGAGGTCGCTGGGATTGAGGTCGATCTGCTCGTCGACGTATGGCCGAAGGTCGATCCCGAAGCGTACGAGCGCACGCAACGGGTCCTCGCCGCTGCGGTGCTCGATCGTCCAGAGGCCTTCTCCGCCCGACCACATCCTGATCGGCGGGTTGGCATGCACGAGGATCTCGTCTGGCATCGACGGCGCCTCGGATGTCAGGGCGACCAAGGTCCTCGACGCCGGTATGACCGGCATCAGCGTGACCGGCGGCAGGGGAGCGGGCCAGGTCGGCGCGCACCACACGACGAGGTCGGCCGGCACGGTGCGCAGGGACGTCACGACCCCGCGTACGTGTCCGTCCTCGAGGATCAGCTCGTGGGCCGATTCGCCGAGCTCGATCGTGACCCCGCGCTCGCCGAGCCTCGTCTCGAGGGCGGCCGCCAGAGCCGGCAGGCCGCCGACGAACCGCCAGCGACCGAACGATCGCTCGACGTAGTGGCCGACCGCGACGAATCCGGGAGTGGCGTGCCGGTCATGTCCGGCGAGCCGCACGGGGTCGAGCACGAGCTTGCGGAGCCGGTCGTCGTCGAGGTCCTTCTCCGCGAGGGTTGCGATGGTGCGGCGAGGCTGCAAGGCCTTGCGGACGGTCCGGTCGATCGCGGGCTTGCCGGCGAACACCTGGTCGAGCGCCATACGGCGGATGACGTCCCACGTCTCCGCGTAGCTGTCGACCCACGGTGACCACTCGTCCTCGCCGAACGCCTCCATCAGCGCGCCGTGCTGGTCGCCGCGGTTGCCGAGCGGGAGATCCAGCACCGACTTGTCCTTGAAGACGTGGCGCCGCCCCTCGGTCTTGGTGAGGTCGAGGACGCGCTCCAACGGCCGGCCGGACTTGCGGAACAGGTCACGGAAGACACCCGGCAGCGTCACGGTGTCGAGGTCGGTCTGCCACGTGCGCCCATCGACGGTCATGCCGTTGAGCCGGCCGCCCAGCTGCTGACCGGCTTCGAGCAGCGTCACGTGGTGGCGCAGCTTGGCCAGCCGAGCCGCGGCCGACATGCCGGCGAAACCGCCACCCACGATCACGACGTTGGCCATGCGCGCAGACTACGTGGTGGCCCGCCGACGCCTGCGCCACGCCATCACGAGCGAGATCACCAGGACATCGGTACGCCCGAGGCTGTCCGGAATCGCAACGGTGTCGCTGAGGCGGTCGACCAGACCAGCACCGCCACCGTCGCACATGCGTTGACGCCGCTGGCCCGGCCGCTGGAGAACACGAGGGCCGTCAGTGACTCCATGCTGGGGACGCTATCGGAAACCGCGATCCACGCTGTGGCACAGTGTCCGTCATGGGTCCGGTCCGCACCGAGTTGATGTGGCAGTCCGTCGTGGATGCCGTCGACGTTGCGGGATCCGGTGACGCGCTCGACGTGCTCGACCTCGGCGGCGGCACGGGCAGTGATGCCGTACGCCTCGCGGCCCTGGGCCACCGCGTCACGGTCGTCGACCCCAGCCCCGATGCGTTGGCGTCGTTGCACCGTCGCGGAGTCGAGGCCGGACTCGACGAAGGGGTCAACGCCGTTCAGGGCGATGCCGCCGATCTGCTCGAGCACGTCGCGCCGTCCTCGTTCGACCTCGTCATCTGTCACGACGTCATCGAGCACGTGGACGACCCCGGCCAGGCCCTCTCGACCATCGCGACGGTGCTGCGCCCCGGTGGCCACGTCAGCGTCGTCGTTGCCGGGCGCAATGCCGCGGTCGCGGCTCGTGCCCTCGCCGGTGACTTCGTCACGGCCCAGTCCCTCGTGGGCCGCTCCTCCAGCACGTGGGACGTCCGTACGATGGGGCCTCGACGGTTCGTCGTTGCTGAGCTCGAGGACCTGCTGACGTCACACGGGTTCGTGCCGGTCGCGACGACCGGCGTGCGTGTCTTCGCCGACCTCGTGCCCAGCGCGATCGTGGATACCGAGCCGGGAGCTCGTGATGCGTTGTACGCCCTGGAGCGTCTCCTGAGCACTTCTGAGGACTTCACCTCGCTTTCGGCTGGTCTGCACACGATCGCGCGCCTAGACTTGTCAGTAGCAACACCCGATCCAGGAGGCAAAAGTGCCGCTCTCTGATGAAGAGGCCCGGCTGCTCCACCAGCTCGAGCAGTCATTGGCCGCCGAAGACCCTGACTTCGCGTCCACCCTCCGTGGCTCGAAGTTCATGGCACACAACCGCCGCATCGCGATCCTGGCCGTCCTGGGGTTCATCGGTGGGTTGGTTCTGCTGTTCGCCGGCGCTGTGTCGGCCATGACGTGGCTCGGGGTCTTCGGATTCGTCACGATGCTCGCCACCGCCTATCTGTTCATGAATGCGTGGAAGCGCGGGATCGGCCGCACCAACGAGGAGCCCGCCCGCAGCTCGGGCAGGCCCGCGAAGTCCTCCGGAACCTTCGTCGATCGCATGGAGGAGCGCTGGCAGCGGCGCCGGGACGGCGACGAACGCTAGATCCGCCCCACTTCACTCCACTTTCACCATGACCGCCCCCTCGGGGGCGGTTTTTCTTTGCCCTGACGGCATTTTCGGCAGCCCCCACTACGGGGAGCGCATGCCCAGGAATTCCCGTAAACGTCTCCGATTTGGCGTACAGGTGGGGGATCGTGGGGTATGGTGGGGCGAAATGGAGGAACTGTTCGGCGGCGAGGAGGAGAGAGGTGAACCCGGATGTCGCAAACTTCTTCGGCACCTACACCCCTCGTCTCGACGACAAGGGCCGGCTCTTCCTCCCGGCGAAGTTCCGCCCCCGGCTCGAGCACGGCATCGTCCTCACCCGCGGACAGGAGAACTGCATCTACGGGTGGACGACCGAGGCGTTCAACGCCTTCACCGATCGGGTCCGGGACACGCCGTTCACGAACCAGGCCGCCCGAAACTTCACCCGCATGTTCTTCTCCGGCGCTTCCTCGGAGGTCCCGGACAAGCAGGGACGCATCTCCGTACCCCCGGTGCTCCGCGAGTGGGCCCATCTGGACCGCGACTGCACGGTCGTCGGAGCGATGGACCGCATCGAGATCTGGGACTCGGGCCGCTGGACCGATTTCTCGAACGCCCAGGAAGGTCCGTTCGCGGACATGTCAGAGGAAGTGATGCCCGGCATCTTCTGACGGTCGCGTGGCGAGATCTGCGCCCGCGTGGTTCTGACATCACTTCCCCGGTGTCAGACCCAGCGGACGCAGATCTGGCCACACGACATCAGCCGGGCAGTACGACAAGCGGAGAGGACGAGGTGGCATGAGGATCGACCAGGGCACGAAGCGCGTACGGCACGAGGTTGCCGACGGCGTGCGGCTCATGGCCTTCTCCCTCGGCTCTTCCGTCGCGGTCGCCGTGCTCGTCGCTCTCCTCCTGGGGTCGCTATGACCGAGGCGAGCCACGTTCCGGTCCTGCTCGAGCGCGTCCTCGACCTCCTCGCACCATCTGTCGCCGTTGACCGGCCCGTCGTCGTCGACGCGACGCTGGGCCTCGGGGGACACACGGAGGCGATGCTCAACCGTTTCGCTGACCTGCACGTCATCGGCATCGACCGCGACCCGGAGGCGCTGGCACGAGCCAAGACCCGGCTCGCCGGGTTCGGTGACCGGGTGACCTTCGCGCACGCGGTCTACGACGAGATCGCCGACGTCGTCGCCGAGGCCGGCTTCCGCACGGTGTCCGGAGTCCTGTTCGACCTCGGGGTGTCGTCGATGCAGCTCGACCTCGCCGACCGCGGTTTCGCGTACGCCCAGGACGCGCCGCTCGACATGCGTATGAATCCCGAGGACGAGCTGACCGCCGCCGACATCCTCAACACGTACACCTCACGCGATCTCGCCAGGGTGCTGCGGGAGTACGGCGAGGAGAAGTTCGCCAAGCGGATCGCCGACGCGGTGGTCGCCGAGCGCGCGCGTGAGCCGTTCACGGACAGCGCCCGCCTGGTCGACCTCATCCGTACGTCGATCCCGGCGGCCGCACGACGCACCGGCGGGAACCCGGCGAAGCGGACGTTCCAGGCCCTGCGCATCGAGGTCAACGACGAGCTCGGCGTCTACCGCCGCGCGTTGCCCGCCTCGCTGGAGATCCTGGCGCCCGGCGGCCGGGTCGTCGTCCTGGCGTACCACTCGCTCGAGGACCGCATCACGAAGCGCGCGTTCACGGAGGTCACCACGACCGATGTGCCGCGTGACCTGCCGTTCGTGCCCGAGGGGCACGAGGCGCGGTTCCGCCTCGTCACACGCGGTGCCGAGATGGCGACCGACGCGGAGATCGAGGAGAACTCCCGCGCCCGGTCCGTACGCCTTCGCGTCGTCGAGCGAGTCGCCGCATGAGCCCCCAACTTGCGCGCGCCGTGAACGCGGCCTCGTCGGCGGCGCCGCGGTTCTCACCGGAGAGTGCCAAGGCCGCAGGGCTTCGCCTCGTCCGACCCGTACGCAGCCGGGCCCGCAAGGCGCCGTTCGTCGTCGTGATCCTCACGATCCTGTCCATCGGGCTCGTCGGGCTCATCATCATGAGCACGGTGCTGCAGGCGCAGTCGTTCGAGGCGCAGAAGCTCAACCGTCAGGTGGCCGAGCTCGAGACCCAGCAGCAGCTGCTGTCCCGTGAGGTCGACAAGCTCCAGAGCCCCGCGAACGTCGCGCGGCGGGCCATCGCGTACGGCATGGTCCCCAACACCAACCCGGCGTTCCTGCGGCTCTCCGACGGCAAGGTCCTCGGCAAGCCGGAGGCGGCCCAGCCCGGCAAGACCAACATCAGGAGCGTGACACCGTGAGCAAGGCAGTGTCCGGCCGGCGCCTGCGGGTGTGCCTCGCGATGGTCGTCGGCGTGTTCATGGTCTTCGGCGTCCGCCTCTTCCAGATCCAGGGACTAGATGCGAGTGCGTACGCCGCCAAGGCGATCGAGGACGGCACGGCCAAGAGCACCGTCCCCGCACCCCGCGGAGCGATCCTCGATCGCAACGGCGCCGAGCTGGCCACGAACGTCGACGGCCTGACGTTGACCGCGGACCCGAAGATGACGGCCCCGAACGCCCCGCAGATCGCCCGCATCCTGCGCGAGAAGCTCGGCGACCGCATCGACTACTTCGACACGATCGACAAGCTCCGCACGCCGGACTCGCGCTTCGTCTACCTCACCCGCGACGTCCCGGCCTGGACCGCCAAGAAGGCCCTGACGGCAATCTCCGACGCCGGGATGACCGGAGTGTTCAGCGAGAAGGAGACCCTGCGGACCTACCCCGGCGGCAAGCTCGCAGCCAACCTGCTCGGCTACGTCAACGGTGCAGGCAAGGGCGTTGCCGGCATCGAGCAGCAGTACGACAAGACGCTGACCGGCACCGACGGCGCCAGCACGTACGAGGTCGACCCCAACACCGGTGTCCGCATCCCCATGGCCGACAGCACCGTGACCAAGATGGTGCCTGGCCGCAACGTCGCGACCACGATCGACCGTGACCTGCAGTGGTACGCCGACCAGCGGCTCGCCGACGCCGTGCGGCAGTCGAGCTCGGACTGGGGTCTCGCGATCACGATGGACACCAAGACGTGCCAGATCGTGCAGATGTCGCAGGCGCCGACGTTCAACCCTGACGACGAGACCGGGATGGTCGACTCCAACACCGTTTCGCGCGCCGTGCAGAACGTCTACGAGCCCGGCAGCGTCATGAAGACCGTCACGATGGCGGCTCTCGCCGACCAGGGCAAGATCGCGTCGGACACGCCGATCGTCGTCCCCTCGGGCATGAACATCGACAAGTTCCACATCGGTGACTACTGGAAGCACGGGGTCCTGCACCTCACCGCTGCGGGCGTCATCGCGAAGTCGTCGAACCTCGGCACGATCGTCGCCTCGCAGCAGATGAGCAACTCGGTGATGTACAACTACTTCCGCAAGTTCGGGCTCGGCCAGATGTCCGGCGTCAACCTGCCGGGCGAGTCCGACGGCATCCTCAGGAACGGCAAGGAGTGGACCAAGGCCAACCACGCGACGATCGCGTTCGGCCAGGGCATCTCGGTGACCGCGATGCAGATGGTCCGCGCGGTCGGAGCGATCGCCAATGCAGGCAAGATGTGCGAGCCGTCCGTCGTCAGCTCCACGACCGATGCCAACGGCAAGGAGATCAAGATCCCGGCCAAGGCGAGCAAGCGCGTCGTCTCGAAGGACGCCGCGGCAACCGTCACCCGCATGATGGAGGCCGTCACGGCCCCGGACGGCACCGCACCGGCCGCGTCGATCAAGGGCTACCGCGTCGCCGGCAAGACCGGCACGGCCTGGCGGGTCGACCCGGCAACGGGTCGCTACATCCGCGGCCAGAACACGGTGTCGTTCATGGGCTTCGCACCCGCCGACAACCCGCGGTTCCTGACGTACATCGTGCTCGACAAGCCGTACAGCAACGCGGGCGGCGGCTCCACCGCAGCGCCGGTGTTCCACGACATCATGTCGATGGCCCTCGAGCGCTTCGGCGTCGCGCCGACCGGCTCGAAGAGCCCGAAGGTGAAGCAAACTTGGTAAGTCGGAGGGCTGCTTCGTCGCCCTTCTGAGCGGCTTCGCCGCTGCCGACTGTCGGGCTTCGCCCGACCTTCATCTCGCGTGATCGCTGGGTCGGGTTTGCGCCGTGCCTGGCCGTGACCGGAATCAATCGACGGATAGGGTCGAGGAGTGACTGAGGAGATGCGCGTACGGCCGCGGGAGACGCCGCGATGGACCCTCACGGAGCTGGCCGCCGAGCTCGACGCCGTGGCCACCTCGGAGGCGATCGTCACGGGCATCTCGCTCAACACCAAGCACCTCGAGCCGGGCGATCTCTACGCCGCGCTGCAGGGTGCCAACTCGCATGGTGCGGCATTCGCCGGCATCGCCCGCGACCTCGGTGCCAGCGCGGTGCTGACCGACTCCGAGGGCGCCGCGATCGTCAGCGAGCTGCCGATGATCGTGGTCGAGGACCCGCGCCGTGAGCTGGCAAAGCTCAGCAGCACGTTCTACGAGAACCCCAGCGAGGCGTTCACGACGGTCGGCATCACCGGCACGCAGGGCAAGACCACCACGACCTATCTGGCCGAGTCGGCGCTCGGCGGCCGGGTGTCGGCCGTCGTCGGCACGATCGGCACCCGCATCGGCCGCGTCCCGGCGCCATCGACCCTGACGACCCCCGAGGCACCTCAGCTGCAGGCGTTGTTCGCGGTGATGCGTGAGGAAGAGGTCGAGCTGTGCGCGATGGAGGTTTCGAGCCACGCGCTGGTGCAGGGCCGGGTCGACGGGTTCGTGTTCGACATCGGGGTGTTCCTCAACCTCGGGCGCGACCACCTCGACTTCCACAAGGACCTCGAGGACTACTTCCTCGCCAAGGCCGCGCTGTTCACGCCTGACCATGCCCGCCACGCCGTCATCAACATCGACGACCCGCACGGCCGCCGGCTCCGTGAGCTGACGCCTTTGCCGGTCACGACGTTCTCGACCGACGGCAATCCCGCGGACTGGCGTGCCGTCAACATCCGTCCGCACCGCCTAGGCACGGACCTCGAGGTGCTCGGACCTGACGAGATCGCGGTCGACCTGTCGGTGCCGCTGCCCGGCGTCTTCAACGTCTCCAACGCACTCGCCGTCATCGCGGCGCTGTCACAGGCTGGGCACGACCCCAAGGAGCTCGCCGCCGGGATCGCCGCCAGCACCGGCGTGCCCGGCCGCATGGAGCGCGTCGAGGCCGGACAGCCGTTCACGGCGATCGTCGACTATGCCCACAAGCCCGACGCGGTGACCGCCGTCCTGACGGCGCTCCGTCCGGTCACCGCCGGCCGGCTCATCATGGTGATCGGCGCGGGCGGCGACCGCGACCACGGCAAGCGCCCGCTGATGGGTGAGGCGGCAGCACGCCATGCCGACGTCGTGATCGTGACCGACGACAACCCGCGCACCGAGAGCGCCGCGTCGATCCGGGCCTCAGTGCTCGAGGGTGCCGCTGCGGGCCCGGGCGTCGCGATCGAGGTGCCGGGCCGCCGCGAGGCGATCGCCCACGCGGTCCAGATGGCGCACCTCGGCGACACCGTCGTGGTTGCCGGCAAGGGGCACGAGCGCGGCCAGGAGGTCAAGGGTGTCGTGCACCCGTTCGACGACCGCGAGGTCCTGGTCGAGCTGATCGGGGAGCAGGCGTGATCCCTCTGACGCTTCGCGACATCGCCGAGATCACGGGGGGCACGGTCCACGGCGACGAGGCGATCGTCGTCGATGCGCCGGCAACTCTCGACTCGCGCGCGGCCGAACCCGGCGGCCTGTTCGTGGCGATCGCGGGGGAGCACGCCGACGGCCACGAGTTCGCGGCGCAGTCCGTCGCCAGTGGAGCGGCGGCCGTGCTCGCCTCCCGCCAGGTGGACGCGCCGTCGGTCGTGGTGGACGACGTCGTCGTGGCGCTCGGCACGCTGGCTCGCCACGTGATCGACGAGCTGCAGGACGTCACGGTCGTGGCGATCACCGGATCGAGCGGCAAGACCAGCGCGAAGGACCTCATCGCGCAGCTCCTGGAGCCCGATGGGATGACGGTCGCGACGGCCGGCAACTACAACAACGAGCTGGGCGTCCCGCTGACCGTCCTGCGCGCCGACGAGCTGACCCGCTTCCTCGTCGTCGAGATGGGCGCGCGCGCCCTGGGCAACATCGCCGAGCTGTGCCGGGTCGTCCCGCCAGACGTCGGCGTGGTGCTCAACGTCGGCCACGCGCACATCGGCGAGTTCGGCTCGGCCGAGGTCATCGCCCAGACCAAGGGCGAGCTCGCAGAAGCGGTCGAGAGCGACGGCGTGGTCGTCCTCAACGCCGATGACGCGCTCGTGTCGGCCATGGCTGCCCGCACAGACGCTGCGATCGTGACCTTCGGCGAGACCGGTGACGTACGCGTGAGCGACCTCGAGGTCGACCCTGCCGGCAACCCGCGCTTCACCCTGACGCACGGTGGCCGGAGCGTGCCGGCGTACGTCCCGCTGATCGGCGAGTACCACGCGTGGAACGCCGCGGCCGCGGTCGCCGTGGCGATCGTGCTCGGCGTTGATCTCGCGACGGCGACCGAGCGCCTGGCCACGGCCGGGTCCCGATCTCCGATGCGGATGGAGCGCCATGTGCGCGCCGACGGGGTCGTCGTGATCAACGACGCCTACAACGCCAACCCCGAGTCGATGGCGGCCGCCCTGCGCGCAGCATCCGCGATCGGAGCGGGGCGGGCGGTCGCGGTGCTCGGCGAGATGCTCGAGCTGGGCGCCGACAGCCATGCAGCCCATGTCGAGATCGGGCGACTCGCCGCAGAACTCGGGTTCACGCGGGTCGTCGTCGTCGGCGAAGGGGCTCGCGGCATCGCCGAAGGCGCGGGCGACATCGCGGTCAGTGTCGAGGATGTCGATGTGGCCGTTCGCACACTGTCCGCGAGCCTGTCCGGGGACGAGGTCGTTCTTGTGAAAGCATCGAGGGGCGGCCGGCTCGAGCGGGTCGCGGACGCCCTACTGGAGGGCTGACGGCATACTCGACCGAGCATGCCCAACAGCCCGGGGAAAGGACCAGCCACCCGATGAAGGCCATCCTGATCGCAGGAGCACTGTCCCTCTTGGGGACCCTCATCGGCACCCGCTTCGCGATCTCGGTCCTGGTCAAGAAGGGATACGGCCAGCTCATCCGGGACGACGGTCCCACCTCGCACCACACCAAGCGCGGCACGCCGACGATGGGCGGCCTCGTCGTGATCGGGTCCGTGCTGTTCGCCTACTTCATGGCCAAGCTGGCGACCCAGACCGAGCCCAGCGCATCGGCCCTGTTGCTGTTGTTCCTGTTCACCGGCCTGGGCGCGATCGGCTTCCTCGACGACTTCATCAAGGTCTTCAAGCAGCGCAACCTCGGGCTCCGCAGCAAGGCCAAGTTCATCGGCCAGGTGGTCGTCGGCCTGATCTTCGCGTGGCTCGCGATCCGCATGGAGGACAACACCGGAGAGACCCCGATCACCCACGCGATCTCGTTCACCCGGGACTTCAACGGCCCTGAGCTGCCGACCGCTCTGCTCGTGATCTGGGTGCTGCTGCTGATCGCCGGCGCGAGCAATGGCGTGAACCTCACGGACGGCCTCGACGGACTCGCGACCGGCGCCTCGGTGATGGTGTTCGGTGCCTTCGTCATCATCAACATCTGGCAGAGCAACCAGAGCTGCTCGGCCATCGGCGCCGGAGCGAAGTGCTACGAGGTGCGCGACCCGCTCGACCTGGCGGTGGTGGCGTCCGCCCTGACGGGAGCCTGTTTCGGCTTCCTGTGGTGGAACGCGTCGCCGGCCAAGATCTTCATGGGTGACACCGGCTCGCTGTCCCTGGGCGGCGCGATGGCCGGATTCGCGCTCATGACCCGCACGGAGCTCCTGCTGGTCGTCATCGGCGGCCTGTTCGTCGCGATCACGGCGTCGGTGATCCTGCAGGTCGGGTTCTTCAAGCTCAGCGGAGGCAGACGCATCTTCCGCATGGCACCACTGCAGCACCATTTCGAGCTGCTGGGCTGGGACGAGATCACGATCGTCGTCAGGTTCTGGATCATCAGCGGCCTGTGCGTCGCGGCGGGCCTGGGCATCTTCTACGCCGAGTGGGTCACCGGAGCATGACGAGCGTCGACACCCTGGGACGGGAGTCGTCGTGGGAGGGCGTACGAGCCGTCGTCGGCGGGCTCGGCGTCAGCGGGTTCGCCGCAGCCGACACCCTCCAGCACCTCGGTGCGAGCGTCATCGCGCTCGACGACGGCGACGACGACGCCCTGCGTGAGAAGGCGACCCTCCTCGAGATCCTGGGCGTCGACGTACGCCTCGGGCCGGGCTCGACCGCGAGCCTCCCCGCCGACGTCGACCTGGTCGTCACGTCGCCGGGCTGGGGTCCCAGCACCCCGATCCTGCTTGAGGCGGCCGGCCGTGGCATCCCCGTATGGGGCGAGGTCGAGCTTGCCTGGCGCCTGCGCGGCGAGGGCGCTGCGCCCTGGCTCGCCGTCACCGGCACCAACGGCAAGACCACCACGGTGCAGATGCTCGAGTCGATCCTTCGCGCCGAAGGCCTCAACGCGCTTGCCGTCGGCAACGTCGGCACACCCGTGCTCGAGGCCGTCATGAACCCCGAGCCGTTCGACGTGCTGGCTGTCGAGCTGTCGAGCTACCAGCTGCACTGGAGCTCGTCGATCTCGGCAGAGGCCAGCGTCGTGCTCAACCTCGCCCCCGATCATCTCGACTGGCACGGTGGACTCGAGGCGTATGCAGCCGACAAGGCGCGAATCTATGACCGCACACAGCTCGCCTGCGTCTACAACGTCCAGGATTCCGAGACCGAGCGGCTCGTCGAGGAAGCCGATGTCATCGAGGGTTGCCGGGCCATTGGCTTCACCCTCGGCATCCCCGCTCCGGGCATGATCGGCCTGGTCGACGACGCGATCGCCGACCGCGCCTTCATCGCCGGGCGGCTCTCGTCCGCCGCCGAGCTCGGCAGCATCCACGACCTGGCGCCGGCCGAGGGCGAGACGCCGGCCCCGCACAACGTCGCCAACGCGCTCGCCGCTGCGGCGCTGGCGCGGGCGCACGGTGTCGCCCCCCGAGCCGTACGGGACGGGCTCCGGTCGTTCAAGCCCGATGCCCATCGCATTTCCGAGGTCGCCCGCGTCGACGGGGTCCGCTGGGTCGACGACTCCAAGGCCACCAACACGCATGCGGCCCAGGCATCGCTGCAGAGCTTCGAGCACGTCGTGTGGGTCGCCGGGGGACTGGCCAAGGGGGCCAGCTTCGACGAGCTCGTGATCGCGACCCGTGACCGCCTCAGGGCGGCCGTCCTGATCGGCCGCGACCGCGCACTGGTCGCCGAGGCGCTGGCGCGACACGCGCCTGATGTGCCCGTCGTCGAGGTCGACACCGGGGAGACTGATCCCATGGATCGCGTCGTCGAGGTCGCGGCATCGCTCGCCCGCGAGGGTGACACCGTGCTGCTGGCTCCTGGCGCCGCGTCCATGGACCAGTTCCGCAACTACTCCGCACGAGGCGACAGCTTCGCCGCGGCGGTCCACCGGTTGCGTGACAGGTCCTGAACCTTCCTTCCCCGAGGCAGAGGACGACCAGGACATGACGCTAGGTAGTGGCACATGAGCGCCACCACTGAGCGCCGATCGCCCGCGATCGTCGAGGCTGCCCGTCGTACGCTCGAGCGCCCGCTCGCGTCCTACCAGCTCGTGCTGGGATCGACCGCCCTGTTGGTCGGGCTCGGCCTGATCATGGTGTTGAGCGCGAGCTCGGTCTACGCCTATCACAACTACGACGGCAACTCGTTCGCGATCGTCGAGCGTCAGGTCATCTTCGCCGTGCTCGGTCTCATCGGCGCCGTCATCGCCGCTCGTGTCCCGTTGAAGTTCTTGCGCAAGCTGATCCTGCCGTTCCTGCTGAGCACTGTCGCGCTCATCGCCGCCACGTTCGTGATCGGCGTCGACGTCAACGGCAACCGCAACTGGCTGGCGCTACCCGGCGGATTCCAGCTGCAGCCGTCGGAGTTCGCCAAGCTGGCGCTCGTCCTGTGGATCGCCGACCTCTACGCGCGCCGGCAGAAGCACCTCGGCACCCCGCGCTACGTCCTGACCCCCATGGTGCCCGTCGCCGGAGCTGTGGCCGCCCTTGTCGTCGGCCAGCACGATCTCGGCACGGCACTCGTGCTGTTCGCGCTGATCGGCGGCATGCTCTGGGTCGCTGGCCTGCCGGCCAAGCAGATGAGCGGGGTCATCGCCGGCATCGTCGTGATCCTCGTGTTCTTCGTCGCCACGGCGCCGCACCGTGTCGCCCGTCTGTTCAACTTCACCGATCCGCAGTCCGACCCGGACAGTGCCGGTTTCCAGGCCATCCACGGCATGATGGCCCTCGCCCGAGGTGGATTCTGGGGTGTCGGGCTGGGTGGCAGTCGGCAGAAGTGGGGCTCCCTGCCGGAGGCGCACACCGACTTCATCCTCGCGGTCATCGGTGAGGAGCTCGGGCTGCTGGGCACGTTCGTGGTCCTGATCCTGCTGATCGTGCTGGCCTTCGCCGGCATCCGCATCGCCAGCCGCACCAACGACCCGTTCGTCCGCTACACCGCGGCGGGCATCACGATCTGGATCATGGCGCAGGCCGTCATCAACATCGGCATGGTGCTGGGCCTGCTCCCGGTCATCGGGATCCCGCTGCCGCTGATCTCCTACGGCGGCTCGAGCCTCCTCGTGACACTGGTCGCCATGGGCGTTCTGCTTAACTGTGCCAAGACCGAACCCGGCGCCCGGCGCGCCCTCGCCGCAGGCCGTGCCAACCGCGCACGGGGCCGCGTTTCACGGAGGAGCTGAACCAGTGCGTGCGTTGCTCGCCGGCGGAGGAACCGCCGGTCACACGTCGCCGCTCCTGGCCACCGCTGCAGTGCTGAGCGAGGCCGGCGTCGACATCACCTGCCTCGGGACCCCGCGCGGCCTCGAGGTCACACTGATCCCACAGGCCGGCTACCCGCTGGAGCTGGTCCCGCCGGTCCCGCTGCCGCGCAGGCCCGGCAAGGCGATGGTCCAGGTCCCCGGCCGGCTGCGGGCCGCGGTCAAGGCGACGGGTGAGGTCATCGACCGCGTACGCCCTGACGTCATCGTCGGGTTCGGCGGCTACGTCTCGGTCCCGGCCTACCTCATTGCCCGGCGCCGGCACATCCCGCTGGTCGTGCACGAGGGCAACGCGATCCCCGGCATCGCCAACAAGCTGGGCGCACGGTTCACCGAGCACGTGGCGACGAGCTTCCCCGAGACCAACCTGCCGCACGCGCACTACATCGGCCTGCCGATCCGTCGCGAGATCTCGAGCCTCGACCGGGCGGCCGTACGCGCCGAGGGTCGGGCCCACTTCGGCCTCGACCCGGACCGGCCGACGCTGCTCGTGACCGGAGGATCGCAGGGCGCCCGGCGCATCAACCAGACGATCGCGGCTGCGGCGCGGGACTTGGCTGATGCCGGAGTCCAGGTGCTGCATGCCGCAGGCCGCCCTGACGAGGTGCCGGTCCATCCCGGCCCGGGCGACCCGCCGTACGTCGTGCTGCCGTTCATCGACCGCATGGACCTCGCGTATGCCGCGGCGGACCTCATCGTGTGCCGAGCCGGTGCCAACACCGTGACCGAGGTCGCCGCGGTCGGACTGCCCGCGGCGTTCGTACCCCTGCCGATCGGCAACGGCGAGCAGGCGCACAACGCGCATCCTGTCGTGCAGGCCGGGGGAGCGCTGCTGATCGACGACGCCGCGCTGTCTCCCGCGTGGATCGACAACGTCGTGATCCCGCTCGTCTCGCACCCCGGCCGCCTCGCCGCGATGTCGGCAGCCGCCTCGGGCATCGTGCCGCGCGACGCCGACCGGAAGCTCGCCGATCTCGTCCTGAAGGCGGCAAGGCCGTGAGGATCCCCGTACCGGACACGATTCCCGCGGCTCGGGAGCTCGGCGCCGTCCACTTCGTCGGCATAGGCGGCGCAGGCCTGTCCGCCATCGCGCGGCTCATGGCGCAACAGGGAATCCGCGTCAGCGGCAGCGACGCCAGCGAGTCCGCCGTCGTCGAAGCGCTGCGAGCCGAGGGCATCACGTGCTTCGTCGGCCACGACGCGGCCCACCTCGCAGGCGTTGACACCGTGATCGCCTCGACCGCGGTGCGCGAGGACAACCCCGAGATCGTCGAGGCGCAGCGTCGAGGGCTGCGACTGTGGCCGCGATCGGCCGGCATGCGCTCGCTCATGGAGGGCCGCCGCACAGTCGCGGTCGCCGGCACGCACGGCAAGACCACGACGACCGGCATGCTGACCTGCGCCTTGATCGCGGCCGGCGCGGAGCCGTCGTTCGCGATCGGTGCCGAGGTCGCGAGCCTCGGTGCCAACGCGCGCCTCGGCCGCAGCGACCTGTTCGTCGCCGAGGCTGATGAGAGCGACGGCGCCTTCCTGCACTACTCGCCGGAGGGGGCGATCGTCACCAACGTCGACGCCGACCACCTCGACAACTACGGGACTGTCGAGGCCTACGCCGCGGCATTCGATGAGTTCGTCGCATCGGTGAGCGAATTCCTCGTGCTCAACGCAGACGACCCGGGGGCGCGCGCGCTGATCGCCCCGGCACGGCAACGCGGCCTCGAGGTCCTGCTGGCCGGATTCGCCGACGACGCCGACCTGCGCGGTCGCGACCTCGTCGTCGAGGGATCGTCATCGACGTTTTCAGCGTCGCTCCACGGGGTCGACCTGGGTCCCGTACGCCTCTCGGTGCCGGGCGCCCACTACGCGCTGGACGCTCTGCTGGCGCTGGGTGCGGGCCTGTTGGTCGGCCAGCACGTCGATCTGCTCGCGGCGGGGCTCACTGCCTACACAGGAGCCAATCGCCGCATGCAGCTCCTGGGCGCGGCCGGTGGCGTGCGGGTCTACGACTCGTACGCGCATCACCCGACCGAGATCCGCGCCGACCTGGCCGCGGCCCGCTCGATCGCCGGCGGCGACCGGCTCGTCGTCGCCTACCAGCCACATCTCGTCAGCCGCACCCGTCTCTACGGTGCGGAGATGGGCGAGGCGCTGTCGAGCGCCGACCGGGTCTTCGTCGCCGACATCTATCTCGCGCGCGAGGATCCCGATCCGGCGGTCACGTCGGCCCTGATCGTCGACGCGATCCGCGGCACCGAGGCCTCGCTCGGCGGTCCGGTCGAGGGGCTGGCCGCAGTTGTTGCGCCTGAGCTGCGCCCCGGCGACCTGTTCCTCACGCTCGGCGCCGGCGACATCACGACCGTTGGCCCCGCGGTCCTGGCGGCGCTCGGAACATGACCGACTTGGATGAGCGGCTTGCTGCGCGTTCCGCCTACGAGCGCCGGCGTCGCTTCAAGCGAGTCGCAGCCGGTGTGTTGGCACTCGTCGTCGTGGGCACGCTGATCTGGCTCGTCATGTTCTCGAGCGTCCTGGCGGTCCGGCGGGTCGCAGTCGACGGCGAGACGACGCTGAGCGAGTCGCAGGTGCGTCGAGCCGCGGACGTGCGCATCGGCCAGCCGCTGGCACGGATCGACGTCGCGGCGATCGAGGCGCGGGTCGCTTCGATGGAGCGCATCCAGAGCGTCACGGTCTCGCGATCGTGGCTGCACACCGTGCGCGTCACGGTGGTCGAGCGCACGCCCGTCGCGTGGCTCACGGTGGGCGGTGCCATCCGTGCCCTCGATCGCTACGGGATCGACTTCCGCACGTACGACAAGGCGCCCGAAGGCCTCCTCGAGGCCGAGGTGACCGCCACGGATCCGCGCCAACGTCAGCAGACCCTCGAGGCCGTGGCGGCCGTCGTACAGCTGATCGAGGACGAGGACCCGGCCCTGCGCAAGCAGATGCAGGCGGTCAGCGCCGCGACCAAGGACTCGATCCAGCTCAACCTGACGAAGGGGCGGACGGTCGTGTGGGGGAGCCGGGCCGACTCGGCGCACAAGCTGACCGTGCTGCGGGCGCTCCTGCGCATCAAGGCGGACCGCTACGACGTCAGCGCGCCCGATCAACCCACGACAACCGGGTAGTCGCGGCGTGTCGCTCCGGCCAGACTGGCCGGTCCGCGTACCGTTTCACATGAGTCACAGGTTGACATAACTATAAACCTCCACCTCAGGGTTAGAGTTTTCGAATCCCCGGAAGGGACACACGATGGCGGTACAGAACTACCTCGCCGTGATCAAGGTCGTCGGCATCGGCGGTGGCGGCGTCAACGCCGTCAACCGCATGATCGAGGTGGGACTCAAGGGAGTCGAGTTCATCGCGATCAACACGGACGCCCAGGCGCTCTTGATGAGCGACGCAGACGTCAAGCTCGACGTCGGACGCGACTCGACCAGGGGCCTCGGCGCCGGCGCCAACCCCGAGATCGGCAAGCGCGCAGCAGAAGACCACGCCGAGGAGATCGAGGCTGCCATCAAGGGCGCCGACATGGTCTTCGTGACGGCCGGCGAGGGCGGCGGCACCGGCACCGGTGGCGCACCTGTCGTGGCCCGCATCGCCCGTTCGCTCGGTGCGCTGACGATCGGTGTCGTGACCCGGCCGTTCAAGTTCGAGGGCCGTAACCGCTCGGGCCAGGCCGATGCCGGCATCCAGGCGCTGCGCGACGAGGTCGACACCCTCATCGTGATCCCCAACGACCGGCTGCTGTCGATCAGCGATCCCAACGTGAGCCTGCTGGACTCGTTCCGTCAGGCCGACCAGGTCCTGCACCAGGGCGTCTCGGGCATCACGGACCTCATCACGACCCCCGGCCTSATCAACCTCGACTTCGCCGATGTCAAGTCGGTCATGTCCGATGCCGGCTCGGCCCTGATGGGCATCGGCTCGGCCCGTGGCGAGCACCGTGCGGCCGTGGCCGCCGAGAGCGCCGTCTCGAGCCCCCTGCTCGAGGCGTCGATCGAGGGCGCGCGCGGCGTCCTGCTGTCGATCGCCGGTGGTTCGGACCTCGGCCTGTTCGAGATCAACGAGGCGGCCGGCCTGGTGGCCGACGCGGTGCACCCCGACGCCAACATCATCTTCGGCGCCGTGATCGACGACGCCCTCGGCGACGAGGTGCGGGTGACGGTCATTGCGGCAGGCTTCGACGGCGGCGAGCCGATGCTCCGCGACGCGACCAAGCCGGCGTTGCTCAAGGAGACCAAGCCCGAGCCGGCCGACGTCACGACCCCGCCGACGGCGCAGAGCTTCCTCGAGCCGGATCCCTACCTCGACGGGCCCAAGGTCCCCGAGGACGGCGCCGGCAACGCCACGGTCCCGGCCGACCCCGTACCCACCGAGTACGGCGACGACCTCGACGTGCCCGACTTCCTTCGCTGAGCTTGTTCCTCCACCGAGAGACGGTAGGCCGGGTCGAGCTCGCGTTCACCGATCGTGACGGCGGGGTGAGTGACGGCCCGTGGGCCTCACTCAATCTCGGTACGTCCAATGGTGACGATCCCGATCTGGTCGAGCGCAATCTCGGCCTCCTCGCCGAAGAGCTCGAGCTCGACCGGCTCGTGCGGATGACCCAGGTCCACCAAGCCGACGTCGCGTGGACCAGGGACCTTGCCGAGGGTGAGATCCCGGTCGTCGACGCACTCCTGACCGACGAGCCGGGCGTCGGCGTCCTCGTACGCGTGGCCGACTGCACGCCGATCGTGCTGGTAGGCCTCGACGAGCCGGTCGCCGGGGTCGTGCACTGCGGGCGCGAAGGACTCGTCAAGGGTGTCGTGCTGGCTGCGGTGGCCTCGATCCGCGAGCACGGCACCGAGTCGCTCGAGGCCTGGGTCGGGCCGCGGGCCTGTGGGCGCTGCTACGAGCTTCCCGAGGAGATGGCCGACGCCGTCGCCGCCGTCGTGCCCCAGGCCCGGTCGACGACGTCGTGGGGCACGCCCGCGATCGACGTGGGCGCGGGCGTCGTGGCGCAGCTGCACGAGCTCGGGATTCCCGTCACGGACCTCGGCGCGCACGAGTGCACGATCGAGGACGAGCGGTTCTTCTCCTACCGCCGCCAGGGCCAGGACGCCGGCCGCTTCGGCGCCGTCGCGGTGATCAGATGAACCGCCTCGACGAGCTACGCCAGGGTCTCGCCACGACCGAGGAGCGCATTGCCGCCGCGTGCGCAGCAGCCGGACGCGACCGCTCCGAGATCACGCTGATCGTCGTCACCAAGACCTATCCGGCATCGGACGTCGAGCTGCTGGCCGAGCTCGGCGTCACCGACGTGGGCGAGAACCGCCACCCCGAAGCCGGCGACAAGGCCGCCGAGGTCGAGGCCGATGTCCGCTGGCATTTTCTGGGTGGGCTGCAGACCAACAAGGCGGGCGCCGTCGCTCGCTATGCCGACATGGTCCACAGCGTCGACCGCGTCAAGCTCGCCAACTCACTGGCGCGCGGTGCCGAGGCCGCAGGGCGTACGCTTCCGTGCCTCGTCCAGGTCGACTTCGACGCGACCAACCCCGGGCGGTCAGGCGTCGTGCCCTCGGGCATACCCGAGCTGGCCGCCTCGATCGCCGGCTCGGACCACCTGACCCTGGCCGGGCTCATGACCGTCGCACCGTTGGGGGAGGACCCGGCGCCGCACTTCGACCACCTCGTGCGCCTCTCGAAGGAGCTTCGCCAGGACCACCCGGACGCCACGATCATCTCTGCGGGGATGAGCGGCGACTTCGAGTCCGCGGTCGCCGCCGGCGCGACACACCTGCGCATCGGGCGCTCAGTGCTCGGCGAGCGTCCACCTGCGGGGTAATCTCAGTAATGTCATTTCCGATCGCACACACGGAGTTCTCATGGCTGGCGCAATGCGGAAGGTCGGCGAGTATCTCGGCCTCGTGGAACAAGCTGACTTCGACGACGAGTTCGAGGATGACATCGACGACCCCGCACCCGTGAGCCGGCAGCCTGCTGTCGTGCGCCCGGCGCCGGTCTCGAGCATCGACGACCACCGCCGTCCCGAGCGACGCCCCGAGCGCCGTGCGTCCACTGCGTCGGACCTCGCACGCATCGAGACCGTGACCCCTCGCACCTACAACGACGCCCGCACCGTCGGTGAGCACTACCGCTCCGGCGTCCCCGTCATCATGAACCTGTCGGAGATCGACGACGACGACGCCAAGCGCCTCGTCGACTTCGCCGCCGGACTGGTGTTCGCCGTGCACGGCTCGATCAACCGTGTCACCGCCAAGGTCTTCCTCCTGTCGCCCGAGAACATCACGGTGACGGACGAGGACAAGCAGCGCATCGCTGCCGGCGGCTTCTACAACCAGAGCTGACGCATGGAGCTGGTTGGCGGCATTCTCGACCTGATCCTGCTCCTTTGCATCATCTTGCTGATCGCCCGGTTCGTCCTGGACTGGGTGCAGATGCTGGCACGCCACTGGCGGCCACGCGGCCTGGTGCTGGTGTTCTGTGAGGGCCTCTACTCGATCACGGACCCTCCGCTTCGTGCCGTGCGCCGCGTGATTCCACCGCTGCGCCTGGGCGCGGTGATGCTCGACCTGTCGCCCATGATCCTGCTGATCGCGATCTTCATCCTTCGGAGCATCGTCCAGAGCATCTTCTTCTCTTAAGAGGATCCCAAGAGTCTGTCTCGCGACCCGCTGAGTTTGGGACTCCTGTGGAAGAAGTGAACGCGGGCAGAGTACGGTGGAGGCTCCGAGTCCCCAGGACTAACCCCAACCCCGAGGTGTACTCATGCCATTGACGCCAGAGGACGTGCGTAACAAGCGTTTTACGCCTGTCCGTCTTCGCGAAGGCTATGACATGGGCGAAGTGGACCAGTTTCTCGACGAGGTCGAGGCCGAGCTCGAGCGACTCACGGTCGAGAACGAAGAACTTCGCGCCAAGGTAGCCGCCGCATCAACCGGCGAACCAACCGGTCTCATCCCCGCAGTCCAGCCGGCGACCCCGGCTCCCCAGGCTGCGCCGACCCCGGCCGTCCAGGAGCCCGTGCAGCAATACACGCCGCCGCCTCCGCCGGAGCCGGTCCAGCAGGCTCCTGCCCCGACGCCGGAGCCGGTTCGCGCCGCACCGTCGATGGGCGACGCGTCGTCTGCTGCGGCTCGACTGCTCGAGATCGCGTCCTCCAACGCCGACCAGCTCATGGATGCGGCCAAGGAAGAAGCGGATCGGATCGTCGGTGAGGCTCGCGCCAAGGCTGAGCGTCTGGTCAACGAGGCACGTGGCAAGGCTGACCGGCTCGAGACCGATGCCCGCATCCGCGCGCAGAAGCTCGACGACGAGACCAACGAGCGCCGCCAGCAGGCCGTCGCGACGATCGAGCGGGATCGCTACGAGATCCAGCGCGAGGTCGAGCACCTGCGAGCGTACGAGCGTGAGTACCGGGCCCGGCTCAAGAACTACTTCCAGAGCCAGCTCGATCAGCTTGCCGCCAACGAGAGCACCAACAACTCGCAGGCTGTCCAGACTCCGGCTGAGGCGGGTCCCCGCCGTCTCCGGTCGCTGCTGGGCGACGACGAGAGCTTCTGAGCAGCATCTGACAAACGAAGGGCCCGCCACCGCAAGGTGACGGGCCCTTCGTCATGCCTGGGACCAGGGCGCTAAACCTTGGCGAGGGCGAATCCGAAGCCGAGCTCCTCGTCGGTGAAGTCCGACGCACCGTCGCTCTCGCTGATCGACGTCGCCAGCACCTCGTCGGCGATGAGACTGTCGTGCGCCCGCAGCGCGTCGGCCATCGGCCCAGAAGCAGACCACGACAGCGTGATGCGGTCGCTGATGGCGAGGCCGGTGGACTTGCGCGCCTCCTGGATGACCCGGATCGCCTCGCGGGCGAAGCCAGCCAGACGCAGCTCGTCGTCGAGCTCGAGGTCGAGCGCCACGGTCTCGCCCTGGTCGTTGACGACCGACCAGCCCTCGCGGGGGCGCTCGGAGATGATGACGTCGTCAGGGCCCACCTCGACCGGCGAGCCGTCCACGACGACCGTCGCGGTGCCGGTGGCAGCCAGCGAGGCGGCGAGCTCGGCGGCGTCGGCTTCCGCAACGGCGGCAGCGACCTGCGGCGTCTGCTTGCCGAACCGCTTGCCGAGGTTGCGGAAGTTGCCCTTGGCCGAATGGTCCACGAGGTCGCCGCCGGCGTCCGCGAGGGACTCCAGGGAGCCGACGTTGAGCTCTTCGCACACCTGGCCGCGCAGCTCCTCGCCGAGCTGCTGCCAGGCGCCGGACGCCACGAGAGCACGGCGCAGGGGCTGGCGCGTACGCACCTTGGCCTCCGCGCGGGCTGCCCGTCCGAGCTCGGTCACCCGTCGCGCGAGGTCGACGCGAGCGCTGAGCCCGTCGACGATGAGCGACTCATCAGCGACCGGCCAGTCGGCCAGGTGCACCGACTGCGGGGCGCCCGGGGTCACCGGCAGGATGACGTCCTGCCAGACCCGCTCGGCGATGAACGGCGTGAGCGGCGCCATGAGCCGCGTCAGCACGTCGAGCGTCTCGTGCAGCGTCGCGAACGCCGCGGTGTCGCCTCGCCAGAAGCGGCGACGCGACCGGCGGACGTACCAGTTGGACATGTCGTCGACGAACGTCGCGATGCGGGCTCCGGCGGCCTGCGTGTCGAACGCCTCGAGGGATGCCGTGACGTCGCGGGTCAGCGTGTGCAGCTCGGACAGCAGCCACTGGTCGAGCACCTCGCGCTCGGCGACCGGCGGCACCTCACCGGTGGCGGGCGTCCAGCCCTCCGTGCCGGCGTACAGGACATGGAAGGCCGTGGTGTTCCAGTACGTCAGCAGGACCTTGCGGACGATCTCCGACAGCGCGGTGTGACCGATGCGCCGCGGTGACCACGGCGAGCCGGAGCATGCCATGAACCACCGCAGGGCGTCAGCGCCGTGCTCGTCCATGAGCGGCATCGGCAGCAAGATGTTGCCCAGGTGCTTGCTCATCTTCTTGCCGTCCTCGGCGAGGATGTGACCGAGGCACACGACGTTCTCGTAGGAGCTCTGGTCGAACACCAGCGTGCCGACCGCCATCAGCGAATAGAACCAGCCGCGGGTCTGGTCGATCGCCTCGCAGATGTACTGAGCCGGGTAGGCCTGGTCGAACTTCTCCTTGGACCCCTCGACGTGCGGGTAGCCCCACTGGGCGAACGGCATCGAGCCGGAGTCGAACCACGCGTCGATGACGTCGGGCACGCGTCGGTAGGTGCCCGGCTGACCCTCGATCTGGAACGTCACCTCGTCGATGAACGGGCGGTGCGGGTCGAGGTCGGTCAGGTCGCGCCCGGTCAGCTCCGAGAGCTCGCGGAGCGAGTCGATGCACACGAGCTTGCTCGGGTCCTCGTCGTTGCGCCAGATCGGCAGCGGCGTGCCCCAGAAGCGGCTGCGCGACAGCGACCAGTCGATGTTGTTGGTCAGCCAGTCGCCGTAGCGGCCGTTCTTGATCGTCTCGGGGAACCAGTTGGTGCCGGCGTTCTCGGCGAGCAGCTTGTCCTTGATCGCCGTCGTGCGGATGTACCAGGCCGGCAGCGCGTAGTACATCAGCGGCGTGTGGCAGCGCCAGCAGTGCGGGTAGGAGTGCTCGTAGGCCAGCTCGTTGAACATCAGCCCGCGCGCGGCGAGGTCGTCGGCCAGGGCCCGGTCGGCGGTCTTGAAGAACTGCCCGCCGACGAGCGGCACGTCGGCCTCGAAGTGGCCGTCGGGAGTGATCGGGTTGACCACCGGCAGGTCGTACGCCTTGCAGACCGCCAGGTCGTCTGCGCCGAAAGCGGGGGACTGGTGGACCAGTCCGGTGCCGTCCTCGGTCGTGACGTAGTCGCCGAGCACCACGAAGTGCGCGGGACTGGGGAACTCGACCAGCTCGAACGGCCGCTGGTACGTCCAACGTTCCATCTCGCGGCCGCTGAACGACTCACCGGTGGGCGTCCAGCCCTCGCCCAGTGCCTTGGCCAGCAGGGGCTCGGCGACGACGAGTGTCTCCTCGCCGTTGGACGCGGTGACGTAGGTGACGTCGGGGTTGACCGCGACCGCAGTGTTGGACACCAGCGTCCACGGCGTCGTGGTCCAGACCAGCATCGAGGCCTGGCCGGCGAGCGGGCCGGAGGTCAGCGGGAAGCGTACGTAGACCGAGGGGTCGGTGATGGTCTCGTAGCCCTGCGCGAGCTCGTGGTCGGACAGCGTCGTGCCGCAGCGCGGGCAGTAGGGCGCGACGCGGAAGTCCTCGGTCAGCAGGCCCTTGTCGAAGATCGTCGACAGGGCCCACCAGACGCTCTCGACGTACGACGACTCCATCGTGCGGTACGGGTTCGCCATGTCGACCCAGTAGCCCATGCGATCCGTCATCTCCTCGAAGAGATCGACGTTGCGGACCACGGCCTCGCGGCACTTGGCGTTGAACTCGGCGATGCCGTATGCCTCGATGTCGGGCTTGCCGTTGAAGCCCAGCTCCTTCTCGACCGCGATCTCGACCGGGAGGCCGTGGCAGTCCCACCCGGCCTTGCGGTCGACGTGGTAGCCCTGCATGGTCTTGAACCGCGGGAAGATGTCCTTGAACACCCGGGCCTCGACGTGGTGGGTGCCGGGGGTTCCGTTGGCGGTCGGAGGACCCTCGTAGAACGTCCAGCGCGGCGCGTCGGACGGGGTGTCGAGGCTCGCGGCGAACGTGCCCTGATCAGCCCACAATTGCAGGATTTCGCGCTCCAACGCCGGCAGATCGACGTGGGCGGGGACGGGGCGATAGGAAGCGTGCTGGGTCACACGTTCAATTCTACGGGTGACCAGCGGCGACACTGCGGCGGTGCGAGTTGGCTTTGCCCCACCGGGGGTCTAATCTTCGTGCATGCCAAACACCAAGCTCGCCGTTCGAGCCGACGAGAAGCCCTGGACCGCTGCCGAGACCAAGGCCGTCCGTGCCGAGCTCGAAGCCGACCTCGTGAGGTTGCGAGGCGAGCTCGACCAGTCGGCCCGCGAGCTGCAGGACCTGCTGCGTGACGGCGTCGACGGTGCCGGCAACGACCAGGCCGATGTGGGCTCCAAGGGCCTCGAGCGTGACGCAGAGATGTCCCTCGCCGCCAACCAGCGCGAGCTGCTGCTCCAGACCGAGAAGGCGCTCGATCGCCTCGAGAAGGGGAGCTACGGCCAGTGCGAGATCTGCGGGGAGCCGATCGGCAAGAATCGTTTGATGGCGTTCCCCCGTGCGACACTGTGCATGACATGCAAGCAGCGCGAGGAGCGTCGCTGAGCCCTGGCGACGACCACGGCCCGACTGCCACACACACATACGTACGACTGTTTGCGGTTGTTGCTGCCCTGACGCTCGTCGTTGACCAGGTGACCAAAGTGCTGGCGGTCGAGAAGCTGCAGGGCCGCGAGTCGATCGAGCTCATCCCGAACGTGCTGTCGTTGTCGTTCATGCGCAACGGCGGGGCCGCGCTCGGCACCGGCGCCGGGTTCACCGTCGTGCTCACGGTCGTGGCGATCGCGGTGTCGATCGCCGTCGTACGCATGGCCGCCAGCCTGCGCGACCGCGGCTGGGCCGTCGGGCTCGGCCTGCTGTTCGCGGGAGCGGTCGGCAACCTGTGCGACCGGATCTTCCGGGAGCCGGCGCCGTTCAAGGGCCATGTCGTCGACTTCATCGACTACAACGTGTTCGTCGGCAACGTCGCCGACATCGCGTTGACGCTCGCCGCCGTCGTCATCGTCTGGCGCACGTGGCGCGGGATCGGTCTCGACGGTTCACGTCAGGGGAAGTCATGACTGCCGAGGGACTCGAGCACAAGGTCATCCAGGTCCCCGAGGGACTCGCCGGCGAGCGCGTGGACAGCGCCCTCGCCCGGTTGCTGGGGCTGTCGCGCACCCGTGCCAGCGAGCTCGTCGCCGAGGGCTTTGTCACGCTCGACGGCATGGCCCCGGCCAAGTCCGACCGCGTCACGCCGGGCTCGATCCTCGAGGCGTCGATCCCGGCCCCGCGACGCATCGCGGTCGTCGCTGCCGAGGTCGAGGGCATGCGCATCGTGTTCCAGGACGATGACTTCGTCGTGGTCGACAAGCCGGTCGGCGTCGCCGCGCACCCCAGCGTCGGCTGGTACGGCCCCACGGTCCTCGACCACCTCGCGGGCGCCGGCATCCGGATCTCGACATCGGGTGCTCCGGAGCGTCAGGGCATCGTGCACCGTCTCGACGTCGGCACGAGCGGCCTCATGGCGGTCGCCAAGTCCGAGCACGCCTACACCGTGCTCAAGCAGGCATTCCGCGACCGTACGGTCGACAAGACGTACCACGCGCTCGTGCAGGGCCACCCTGATCCGCACATGGGGACCATCGACGCACCGATCGCGCGCCACCCCAAGCACGACTTCAAGTTCACGGTCAAGGACGGCGGCCGCGAGAGCATCACGCACTACGACACGCTCGAGGCGCACCGCTACGCCAGCCTGCTGACGATCAAGCTCGAGACCGGTCGCACGCATCAGATCCGTGTCCACATGAGCGCGCTGCACCACCCGTGCGTCGGCGACCTCATGTACGGCGCCGATCCGACGCTCGCCAAGAAGGTCGGGCTCGACCGCCAGTGGCTGCACGCCAAGAAGCTCGGCTTCATCCACCCACGCACGGGTGACCACGTCGAGTTCGACTCGGACTACCCGGACGACCTCAACGAGGCCCTCGAGGTCGTACGTGACCTCGACTGAGGCCAGTCCCCGCGATTTGTGAAGACAGAGGCGTTATCCGGCCCGGGAGACGCCTCCAACCTCACAGATCGCGGTCATGGACAATGAGTCCATGAGTCCTGTCGTGCGCCAGTCCGAGAAGCTGAGGGATGTCCTCTACGACATCCGTGGACCCGTCGCGTCACGAGCCGCCGCCCTGGAGGCCGAGGGCCACCGGATCCTGAAGCTCAACATCGGCAATCCCCAACCCTTCGGCTTCGACGCCCCGGCGGAGATCCTGCAGGACGTCATCGCCGCGCTGCCCGGTTCGGCCGGCTACTCCGACTCGCGCGGCATCCAGTCGGCCCGGCGCGCGGTCGTGCACCACTATCAGCTGCAAGAGGGCTTCCCGACGATCGACATCGACGACGTCTGGATCGGCAACGGCGTCTCCGAGCTGATCCAGATCGCGCTGCAGGCGTTGCTCGACAACGGCGACGAGGTCCTCGTGCCGGTGCCGGACTATCCGCTGTGGACGGCCGTCACCAACCTCGCCGGTGGCGTGCCTGTGCACTACCGCTGCGACGAGGCCAACGACTGGAACCCCGACCTCGAGGACCTCGAGTCCAAGATCACCGATCGCACCCGCGTCATCGTCGTGATCAACCCCAACAACCCCACCGGCGCGGTCTACTCGCGCGAGACCCTCGACGCGATCGCCGATCTGGCCCGCAAGCACGACCTGGTCCTGATGGCCGACGAGATCTACGACAAGATCCTCTACGACGACGCGGTCCACATCCCGCTGGCCAGCGTCGCGCCGGACGTCCTGACGCTGACGTTCAACGGGCTCTCCAAGGCGTACCGGGTGTGCGGCTACCGGGCCGGCTGGCTCGTCGTCACGGGGCCGCTGGAACGCGCCGGCGACTACCTCGAGGGCATCACGCTGCTCGCGTCGATGCGGCTGTGTCCCAACGTGCCGGCGCAGAACGCGATCCAGGTTGCGCTCGGCGGCTACCAGTCGATCAAGGAGCTCATCCTGCCCGGCGGGCGGCTGCTGGAGCAGCGCGACGCGGCAGTCACCGAGCTGCGCAAGATCCCGGGTGTCAGCGTCGTGACGCCCCGTGGCGCGCTGTATGCCTTCCCGCGCCTGGACCCCGAGGTCTACCCGATCAAGGACGACCAGCAGCTCGTGCTCGACCTGCTGCTGCAGGAGAAGATCCTGCTGACCCAGGGCACGGGCTTCAACTGGCCCGAGACGGATCACTTGCGCATCGTCACGCTGCCGTGGGCCCGCGACCTCTCGGACGCGATCCAGCGGCTCGGCAACTTCCTCAGCACCTACCGACAGGTCTAGCTAGCGGCCGGCCTTCTTGCGCGAGGCGTACGCCGCGGCTTCCTCGGCGCGGAACCGGGTGATGGCGTCGATCAGGTCGACCGGCAGCGGCTCGTCGATCGGGAACTGGATCGCCGACTTGCTCGTCGGGTAGGGCGCCAGCTCCTCGCGGAAGTGCGCGAACGTGGCGGCCGTCGGGAAGAACGAGAGCGACGTGTGGTGGGTGAACCCCGCGAACTGGATCACGACGACGCCGTCCCGCTTGTACGCCGGGATGTTGTAGCTGACGGTCTCCTCGGCGTCGGGGAGCGCCGCGCGGATGATCCGCCGCATCTCGACCAGCCGCGGCTCGACGTCGTACGTGGCCGCCTCGAGGTACTCGTCGACCGTGGTGAATCTCTGCTTGTCGTCAGTCACCACTCAGGTGTAGTCGAGATTCGTCGCGAAGGACAATTTTCAGCGTGGGGACGGGTCGACACGGTCGATGTTGGTCCGGAGCGTCGGAGCCCTCGACTAGGCTGAAGACCTTCCCCCACGATCGCGCCGAGGAGGCCATTTTTCGATGTCGAGCGACTCGCCATTCGTGCACCTGCACGTGCACACGGAGTACTCGATGCTCGATGGTGCCGCCTTGCTCGACGGTCTCTTCGAACGCACGTCACAGCTCGGCATGCCGGCCATCGCGATGACCGATCACGGCAACCTGCACGGCGCCTACGACTTCTACAGCAAGGCCAAGGCGCACGGCGTCAAGCCGATCATCGGCATGGAGGCCTACCTCACGCCCAACATCCCGCGCACGGAGAAGAAGGCCGTGCAGTGGAACAAGGGAGCCAAGGACGCCGACGTCGCGGGCCGCGGCGCATACACGCACATGACGCTGCTGTCGGAGACGACCGAGGGCATGCACAACCTCTTCCGCATCGGCTCCTACGCGAGCCTCGAGGGGCAATACCGCAAGCCGCGTGCCGACCGCGACCTGCTGCAGCGCTACGGCAAGGGGCTCATCGCCACGACCGGTTGCCCGTCGGGCGAGATCCAGACCTGGCTGCGCATCGGCAACTACGACAAGGCACGTGCGTCGGCAGCGGAGTTCCAGGACATCTTCGGCAAGGAGAACTTCTTCCTCGAGCTGATGGACCACGGCCTGGCGATCGAGTCCCAGGTGCGCGAAGGTCTGCTCCGGCTCAAGAAGGACCTCGGCCTCCCGGCGATCGCGACCAACGACTCGCACTACACCGCCCCCGAGGACGCCGAGGCGCACTCGGCGCTGCTGTGCGTCCAGTCCGGCAGCACGCTGACCGACCCCAATCGCTTCAAGTTCGACTCCAACGACTTCTACATCAAGTCCGCCAAGGAGATGCGCGACCTGTGGGAGGACCGCTTCGACCTCAAGGAGGCGTGTGACAACACGCTCCTGATCGCCGAGCGGTGCGACGTCGAGTTCCGCGAGTCCAACGGCGGCTACATGGCGCGCGCCGACGTGCCCCCGGACGAGACCGAGGAGTCGTGGTTCGTCAAGGAGGTGTGGCGAGGCATCGAGTCCCGCTATCCGGGCGACAAGCTCACCGACGAGGTCCGGGCGCGCACCGAGATGGAGCTCGACGTCGTACGCGACAAGGGCTACTGCGGCTACTACCTCGTGGTCGCCGACTTCATCAACTGGGCCAAGGACAACGGCATCCGGGTCGGCCCCGGCCGCGGTTCGGGTGCCGGTTCGATCGCCGCATACGCCCTGCGCATCACCGACCTCTGCCCGCTGACGCACGGCCTGATCTTCGAGCGCTTCCTCAACCCCGAGCGCCCCTCGATGCCCGACTTCGACATCGACTTCGACGAGCGCCGTCGCGGTGAGGTCATCCGCTACGTCAGCAACAAGTACGGCGAGGAGCGCGTCGCGATGATCGCGACGTTCGGCCGGCTCAAGTCCAAGGCCGCGATCAAGGATGCCGCCCGGGTCATGGACTACCCGTTCACGCACGGCGAGCGCATCACCAAGGCGCTGCCCGCCGACGTCATGGGCAAGGGTGTCTCGCTCAAGGGCCTGTTCGACAAGGACGACAAGCGCTACGGCGACGGCGCCGACTTCCGCCGCCTGCACGACGAGGACGCCGACGTCCGCAAGATCTATCAGACCGCGCTGGGGCTCGAGGGCCAGATCCGTCAGTGGGGCGTCCACGCCGCCGGCGTCATCATGTCGAGCGATCCGCTGATCGACATCGTGCCGATCATGAAGCGCGAGCAGGACGGCGCGATCATCACGCAGTTCGACTACCCGATGTGCGAGGCGCTCGGGCTGGTCAAGATGGACTTCCTCGGTCTCCGCAACCTCACGGTGCTCGATGACGCGCTCGAGAACATCAAGCGCAACCGTGACATCGACCTGGTCCTCGAGGACCTGACGTTCGACGACCCTGCGACGTACGACCTGCTGGCCCGCGGTGACACACTCGGCGTCTTCCAGCTCGACGGCGGTCCGATGCGCGCCCTGCTGCGCAGCATGAAGCCCGACAAGTTCGAGGACATCTCGGCCGTCGGCGCGCTCTACCGGCCCGGGCCGATGGGCGCGGACTCGCACAACAAGTACGCCCGCCGCAAGAACGGGCGCGAGCCGATCGACCCGATCCATCCTGAGCTCGAGGAGCCGCTCGCCAAGGTCCTCGGCGAGACGTACGGCCTGATCGTCTACCAAGAGCAGGTCATGGAGATTGCTCAGGTCCTGGCGGGGTTCTCGCTCGGACAAGCCGACAACCTGCGGCGCGCGATGGGCAAGAAGAAGAAGTCCGAGCTCGACAAGCAGTACGCCGGTTTCCAGGCCGGCATGCTCGAGCGCGGCTACTCCCAGAAGGCGATCACGACGCTGTGGGACATCCTGCTGCCGTTCTCGGACTACGCGTTCAACAAGGCGCACTCCGCGGCATACGGCGTCATCTCCTACTGGACGGCCTACCTCAAGGCCAACTATCCGGCCGAGTACATGGCGGCGCTGCTGACCAGCACCCGCGGTGACAAGGACAAGTCGGCGATCTACCTCAACGAGTGCCGGCGCATGGGCATCAAGGTGCTGCCGCCGGACGTCAACGAGTCGGTCTCCAACTTCGCGTCGGTCGGCGCCGACATCCGCTTCGGGCTCGGAGCGATCCGCAACATCGGCGAGAACGTCGTCGCCGGCATCGTCGAGGGCCGAACGTCGAGCGGCCCCTACAGCGACTTCAACGACTTCCTCAACAAGGTGCCGACGCACGTCTGCAACAAGCGCGTGCTCGACTCGCTGATCAAGGCCGGCGCCTTCGACTCACTGGGACATCGCCGTCGCGCGCTGACGACGGTTGCCGAGGAGGGGGTCGACCTCTACATCGACCTCAAGCGGCAGGCCGCGATCGGCCAGGACTCGCTGTTCGGCGGCGTCGACGACGCGTTCACCGGCGGCACGATCGCGGTGCCCGACACGATGCCGGAGTGGGAGAAGACCCAGCTGCTGGCCTTCGAGCGCGACATGCTCGGCCTCTACGTCTCCGACCACCCACTGCAGGGTCTCGAGCACGTGCTGCGAGCCAGCAGCGACTGCACGGTCGGCGAGCTGCTGACCAACGCCGAGCTGCCCGACGGCAGCACCGCACGCATCTGCGGCCTGATCACCGGGGTGCAGCGCCGGATGAGCAAGAAGGGCGACTCCTGGGCGTCGGTCACGATCGAGGACCTCGAGGGTGGCATCGAGGTCATGGTGTTCCCGGGCGCCTACCAGCTGGCGATGCCGGTGCTGATCCCCGACACGATCGTCGTCGTCAAGGGCCGCATCCGCCGCAAGGACGATGGCGTCGAGCTCAACGCGCTCGAGGTCACCCTCCCGGCCATGAACACCGGCGGCCCGGAGCGGCCGCTCGTCGTGAGCCTCCCGGTGGCCCGCTGCACGACCGACACGATCAGCACCTTCAAGCAGGTGCTCGCGACCCATCCCGGCGTCTCCGAGGTGCACCTGCGCCTGATCGGCAACGGCTCGACCAAGGTCATGCGACTCGACGACAGCCTGCGTGTGGCACAGTCATCGTCGTTGATCGCTGACCTGAAAGAGCTGTTGGGCCCCCATTGCCTCTCCTGAGACGACTCCTGCTGTCTGCCGCCGCGATGCTCATCCTGGGTGTCGCGGCAGGTTTCGTGTGGGAGCTCCTCGCCACCCCGGCCGAGTGGGAGGTCACCAACCGCGGGCTGGTGATGGACGAAGCCGCATCCAAGGGGCAATTCTCGGTCATCGTGGTGTTCATCCTCGTCGGCGGCGTCGCGTCGCTGCTGCTGGGCTCGTTCATGGCGTGGTCGCTGCGTGACACCGGTTGGGTGACCACTCCGCTGGTCGTCGTGGCCACGTTGGCGGCGGCCGTGATCGCCTGGCGGCTCGGCATCCACCTCGGTCCACCAGACCCGTCATCGGTCAAGGGCGTCTCGGTCGGCGGTCACATCCCGGCCAGGTTCACGATCGACGGTGTCTCGCCGTTCCTGGTGTGGCCGATCTCCGGGCTCGTCGGCCTGATCGGAACGACGCTGATCGTCACGACTCGCGATGAGCTGACGCAGACCTACTGACGTCAGCGGGCGATGCGGGCGACGACAGCCTGCGTCAGCACGATCAGGTCGTTCGGCTGCAGCTCAGCCTCCAGGCCCCGGCGCCCACCCGACACGAAGATCGTCGGCCATTGCGCGGACGTCTTGTCGACCACGGTCCGGTGTTTCCGCTTCTGACCCAGTGGCGAGATCCCGCCGATGACGTATCCCGTGGCTCTCTGGGCCTGCGCGGCATCGGCCATCTGGGCACGCTTGCCGCCCAGCGCATCGGCGAGAGCCTTGAGATCGAGGGATCCCATCACGGGGACCACGCCGACGCACAGCTCGCCGTCGACCTCGGCCATCAACGTCTTGAAGACCCGGCCGGGTTCGACCCCGAGCGCCTCGGCCGCCTCCATGCCGAACGAGTCCGCGCGCGGGTCGTGGACGTACATGTGGGGGGTGAACGGGATGTTGGCGCGGTGCAGCGCGGCGAATGCCGGCGTTGCGTCAGTCGGCTTCCTGTTGGCGGCCACCAACCCACGGTAGCCCGTCCGTAGACTTGGCGTCGTGATGCGACGTCTCGACCTGCGAAGTCTCGACCCTGCTGCCGAGGAATGGCAGTGGGTCTACAGCGCTGCCGTGCCGCGCGCCGAGGTCGATGTCGAGCACGCGATGGCCGCGATCCGGCCGATCTGCGAGGACGTCAAGTCACGCGGGGCGGATGCCGTGCTCGACGCGGGGGAGCGCTTCGACGGCGTACGCCCTGCGCAGCTTCGCGTCCCGTCGGCCGCGATCACCGGCGCGCTCGAAGCGCTCGCCCCGGACATCCGCGCCGGTCTTGAGGAGTCGATCCGCCGGCTGCGCCAGACCAGCGAGGCCGAGCTCGAGCACAGCCTGGTCAGCGATGTCGCACCGGGCGCCACGGTCGAGCGCCGGATCGTCCCGATGCAGCGCGTCGGCCTGTACGTCCCCGGTGGCCTGGCGCCGCTGGTCAGCACCGTCATCATGAACGCCGTTCCGGCTCAGGTCGCGGGTGTCCCGGGCATCGCGCTCGCCAGCCCTCCCAACGCGGAGTTCGGCGGCCTGCCACACCCGACGATCCTGGCGGCCTGCGGGCTCCTCGGCATCGACGAGGTCTACGCCGCTGGTGGCGCCCAGGCGCTCGCGATGTTCGCCTACGGGGCGGGGGAGTGCCGGCCGGTCAACCTCATCACGGGCCCGGGCAACATCTACGTCGCCGCGGCCAAGCGCTATCTGCAGGGCACCGTCAGCATCGACGCCGAGGCGGGCCCCACTGAGATCGCGATCATCGCCGACGACACCGCCGACGCCGCGTTCGTCGCCGCTGACCTGATCAGCCAGGCCGAGCACGACCCGATGGCAGCCAGCGTGCTCATCACCGACAGCGAGCGGCTCGCCGACGAGGTTGACGCGGCGCTCAAAGACCAGATCGGTTCGGCCAAGCACGCCGAGCGCATCCGGACGGCACTGGAGGGGCAGCAGTCGGCCACCGTGCTCGTACGCGATGTCGACCAGGCGGTCCAGGTCGCCAACGGCTATGCCGCCGAACACCTCGAGATCCACACCGCAGGCGCCGCCGATGTCGCGGCACGCATCGTCAACGCCGGCGCGGTGTTCGTCGGATCGCACACGCCGGTCTCCCTCGGCGACTACGCCGCCGGTTCCAACCACGTCCTCCCCACGGCCGGCTGCGCCTGCCACTCGTCGGGCCTCTCGGTGCGGGCGTTCTGCAAGAACATGCACGTCGTGACCTACGACGAGTCCGCCCTGCGTGAGGTCGGCGATCACGTCGTGACCCTCGCTGAGGCGGAGAACCTGCCCTCGCACGGTGCAGCCGTGTCGATCCGGATGTCCCGCTGATGCCGCTGCCGGCCTGGGTGCCGATCCGCGAAGAGCTGCGCGACGACGAGCCGTACGGTGCGCCGCAGCTCGACGTCCCGGTGCAGCTCAACACCAACGAGAATCCTTATGGACCCAGCGAGAAGGTTGCCCGGGACATCGGCGAGTCGGTGCAGCAGGCTGCGCTGTCGCTCAACCGCTATCCGGACCGTGAGGCGACCGAGCTGCGTACGTCCCTCGCGGCCTATCTCGGCCACGGCCTGACGCCCGACCGGGTCTGGGCCGCCAACGGGTCCAACGAGATCATGCAGCAGGTCCTGCAGGCCTTCGGCGGACCCGGCCGGACCGCGGTGTCGTTCGCCCCGACGTACTCGATGTATCCAGAGTACGCCCGCAACACCCACACGCGCTGGGTGGCGGGGCGCCGGCGCGAGGACTTCGGTGTCGACGTCGACGAGGCACTCGCGCTCATCGCGGCCGAGCGGCCGGACGTCGTCATCCTCACGTCACCCAACAACCCGACCGGCACGGCCCTCGACCCCGCGCACACCCGCGCGATCGTCGAGGCTGCGCCCGGCATCGTCGTCGTGGACGAGGCCTACGCCGAGTTCCGTCGCGACGGCACGCCCAGCGCGCTCGAGCTGCTCGACGAGTTCCCACGGCTGCTGGTGACACGTACGATGAGCAAGGCGTTCGCGCTGGCCGGAGGACGGCTCGGCTATGTCGCGGCGGACGCCGCCATCATCGACGCCCTGCGGATCGTCCGGCTGCCCTATCACCTGTCGACCGTGAGCCAGGCAGCGGCGACCGCGGCCCTGCGGCACGAGGACGAGCTGCTGGCCCAGGTCGATGCGCTCCGGACCACCCGCGACGAGACCGCGGCGTGGCTTCGGGAGCAGGGATTCGAGGTCGCGGAGTCCGATGCGAACTTCATCCTGTTCGGCCGGTTCGATGACCGCCATGCCGTCTGGCAGGGCCTGCTCGACCACGGCGTCCTGATCCGCGAGGTCGGACCCCTAGAATGGCTGCGCGTGTCGATCGGCACGCCGGACGAAATGAACGCGTTCCGACACGCACTCCTGGAGGTGACCCGATGACCCGCACAGCGCGCATCGAGCGGAAGACCTCGGAGTCCCATGTCGTCGTCGAGATCGACCTCGACGGATCCGGCATCAACGACATCTCGACCGGAGTCGGGTTCTACGACCACATGCTGACGGCGTTCTCGCGTCACTCCCTGATCGACCTGACGGTCAAGTCCGAGGGCGATCTGCACATCGACGCTCACCACACCGTCGAGGACACGGCGATCTGCCTCGGCGAGGCGATCCGCGAGGCGCTCGGCGACAAGGTCGGCATCCGTCGCTACGGCGACGCGCTTGTGCCGCTCGACGAGTCGATCGCACAGGCCGTCGTCGACGTGTCGGGCCGTCCCTACTTCGTGCACTCCGGCGAGCCGGATCGGCAGATCACCGCGATCATCGGCGGCCAGTACACCGGTGCGCTGACCGCACACGTCTTCGAGTCCATCGCCCACCACGCCGGGATCACGATGCACGTACGCCTGCTGGACGGCCGCGACCCGCACCACATCGCGGAGGCCCAGTTCAAGGCCGTCGCCCGCGCCCTGCGTGACGCCGTCGCGATCGACCCGCGCGAGTCAGGCATCCCGAGCACGAAGGGTGCTCTGTGACGCGTCCGCGCGTCGCGGTGCTGGATTACGGCTCTGGGAATCTTCGATCGGCGGTTCGTGCAGTCGAGCGCGCCGGGGCCGATGCCGAGCTCACCAGCGACGCGTCCACGGCGATCGAGGCCGACGGCCTGCTCGTGCCTGGCGTCGGCGCGTTCGAGGCCTGCATGCGCGGGCTCCAAGGCGTCGACGGCGTGCGTATTGTCGAGCGTCGGCTCATCGCCAACCGGCCAGTGCTGGGCATCTGCGTCGGCATGCAGATCCTGTTCGCCGAGGGCATCGAGCACGGCGTACGCACCGAGGGTTGTGGCGAGCTGCCTGGCGTCGTCGAGCGGCTCCAGGCACCGATCGTGCCGCACATGGGTTGGAACACCGTCGAGCCCGGCGAGGGTTCGCGGATGTTCGCCGGCATCGAGAACGAGCGGTTCTACTTCGTGCACTCCTACGGCGTGCGCGACTGGGTGCTCAGCCAGCCACCGGCCATGCCGGACCCGGCGGTCACGTGGACCGACTATGCAGGGGACCGCTTCGTGTCAGCCGCCGAGCACGGGCCCTTGTGGGCAACGCAGTTCCACCCCGAGAAGTCCGGCGACGCCGGATCCCAGCTGCTGAAGAACTGGCTCGCGACACTCTGACCCTGCGGTTCAGATCGCGTCGCGCAGGACCTCGGCCAGCTGCTCGGGCTTGGTGAACTGCGGCCAGTGGCTGGTCGGCAGCTCGACGATCGTCACGTCCTTGATCTTGGGCAACTCGGAGAAGTAGGCCTCACCGGCGGCGACGTACTTGTCGATCTCGTCGCGCGTGAACGTCGTGCTGACGAGCGTGACCGGCACGTTGAAGCGAGCCTCGTCGCCCAGGTCCTGTGGGTCCCTGGCGACGCCGATCGGAATCGGCACGGCGCGAGCGCGGAAGTCGTCGAGCTGCGCCTCGGTGAAGTCGTCGAGGTCGCGCGAGCCATCCTCGCGGAAGACCTCCCAGGGCGGCAGCGGGATCTCGCCGCTCACGTCCGGCAGCCCGGCGTTGATCGCCGCACCGTGCGGGAGCGGGCCGCTGTCGACGTAGATCGCCCGAGCCACCTTGTCCGGCCGCTTGTCGACCGCGCCGTGGACCGCCGCGCCGCCACCACTGTGACCGACGAGCACGACCGGCTCGCCCGCCTCGTCGATCGCCGCGACGATGGCGTTGACGTGGTCGGCGAGCCCGATGCCCGAGCGATCGGCGTCGATCGACTCGACGCCGGGCAACGTGAGGGCGGTGACGTCATGGCCGACCGACTCCAGCGCGGGAGTGATGCCGTCCCACGACCATGCGCCGAGCCAGAAACCGGGTACGAGGATGACCTTCATACCGACCACCGTAGGGGTGAGTGCCGACAGATACGATCACCTGCGTGACCCTCGAACTCCTCCCCGCCGTCGACGTCGCTGACGGACAGGCCGTGCGCCTCGTCCAGGGCGAGCTCGGCAGCGAGACGACCTATGGATCCCCGCTCGACGCCGCGCTGCAGTGGCAGTCCGATGGTGCGGAGTGGATCCACCTCGTCGACCTGGACGCCGCTTTCGGCAAGGGCTCCAACCGTGAGCTGCTGGCCGATGTCGTCAACCGGCTCGACGTCAAGGTCGAGCTGTCGGGCGGCATCCGCGACGACGCCTCGCTCGAAGCGGCGCTCGCCACCGGCTGCACCCGGGTCAACCTCGGCACCGCCGCCCTGGAGAACCCGGAGTGGTGCCGCAAGGTCGTCAGCCAGTACGGCGACCAGATCGCGGTGGGCCTCGACGTGCGCGGCACGACGCTGGCGGCACGGGGTTGGACGCAGGAGGGTGGCGACCTGTTCGAGGTGCTCGAACGGCTGGAGCGTGACGGCTGCGCCCGCTACGTGCTGACCGACGTCACCAAGGACGGCACGCTGACCGGTCCCAACCTCGACCTGCTGCGCCAGGTGTGCGAGATCACCGACAAGCCCGTCGTCGCCTCCGGCGGGGTCTCGAGCCTCGACGACCTGCGGGCGATCGCCTCGCTGACCGGGGTCGGCGTCGAGGGCGCGATCGTCGGCAAGGCCCTGTACGCCGGTGCGTTCACGCTCCCCGAGGCACTCGCCGCCGTCGCCGAGGTCTAGACATGGCCTCCGGGAAGGCGGTCTGGTCGGCGTTCTCCGCCGATCCCCGCGATCCCGCCTCGGCCGACCTGAAAGCGACTGACGCCGACCGCGACGTCGCCGCAGATGCGCTTCGTGAGGCGTACGCGGACGGGCGGCTGACCCGGCCCGAGTACGACGAGCGCTCGGCCACGGCGCTCGGGGCGCGAACGATCGGCACGTTCCTGCCACTGCTGGTCGATCTCCTCCCTGCAGGCCAGGCCGCCGCGATCCACGATCCCTCGGCCGATCTGCGCGCCAAGGCCGTGCAGCGCTACGAACGCGATCTCCACGATGCCCGCAACGGCTGGATGTTCGTCTCCGTCGTCACGTTGGTGATCTGGGGCGTCACGAGCCTGGCGTCGGGGCAATGGCTCTTCTTCTGGCCGGTCTTTCCGATTGTCGGCGTCGGCATCGGTTACGTCTCGACCCGCGCCAACGCGGAGTCGCGCATCGAGAGGTACGAGGAGAAGATCGCAGAGACGCGCCGTGTCAGACGCAGGCGCAACCGCGACCTCGAGTGAAGTCGGACGGGCCGGAAAAGCCTGAACATCCTGCAATTCCCGGGCGTACGATCGGTGGACAGGCGACGAGCCACAGCCTGAAAAGGTGAGTTCGCTGACGCACGGGGAGCCGGACGGACGAGCATTCGAGTGCAGCGGCCGCACGGCCGTGAGTCCAAGGAGGCGGAGCCATGGCAACGGTCGACGAGCAGCTCGTCGAGAAGTTCGCGGGGGAGCTGATCGGGCACTACACCAGCGGGATGGTGACCATGATGGTCGACATCGGCCATCGCAGCGGTTTGTTCGAGGCGGCCGCCGAGGGCCCGGCCACCAGCGAAGAGCTGGCTGACCGCGCCGGCCTGAACGAGCGGTACGTCCGCGAGTGGCTCGGCTCGGTCGTGTCGGCCGGGATCTTCGGCTACAGCCCGCGGACCAGCACCTACACGCTGCCGCCCGAGCACGCGGCATGCCTGACCGGGCCCGGCTCGGCGAATCTCGCGACGGTGGCGCAGATCAACACCCATCTGGGCAAGCACCTGCACCAGGTCGCGACGGCGTTCCGCGACGGTGGCGGGGTGCCGTACTCGGAGTTCCGGCCCGAGTTCACCGACGTCATGGACAGCCTGAGCCGCGGTACGTACGACGAGCTGCTGGTCAACGCGTGGCTGCCTCTGGTGCCAGGCCTCACGAAACGACTGGTCCAGGGCATCCGGGTTGCCGACATCGGCTGCGGGACCGGCCACGCGGTCGTGACGATGGCTGCGGCGTTCCCGGCCTCCACGTTCGTGGGTTACGACATCGCCGAGGAGGCCCTCGAGCGTGGTCGCGCCGAAGCGAATGAGCGCGGGCTCACCAACGTCGTCTTCGAAGCGCAGGACGCCGCGACCCTCGTCCCCGAGACGCCGTTCGACCTAGTCACGTCGATCGATGCGATCCACGACCAGGTCGACCCGGTCGGCGCGGTGCGCAGCATCTTCGAGGCGCTCGTTCCCGGAGGGACGTACGTGATGGTCGAGCCGGCCGCGTCGAGCAATCTCGAGGACAACGTCAGCAACCCGTTCGCGCCATGGATCTACGGAGTGAGCACGCTCCACTGCCTGACGGTGTCGCTGGCCCATGGCGGAGCGGGACTGGGTACGGCGTGGGGTGAGCAGCGAGCCCGCGAGATGCTCACCGCCGCCGGGTTCGGGGACGTGACGACGCACGAGACACCCGGAGATCCGCTCGACACGATGTTCGTGACGACCAAGCCGGAGGCCTGAGTCAGCGCTGGAGGACTTCCTGCCAGAACTGGATCCCGCCGTAGACCGTCAGCGCGACGATCACGGGGATGACGAGCGTCAAGGCAAGGCATCCGGCCACGCCTCCCGGCGAGACGCTGTCGTCGATCCTGACCGGGGGGAGGGGCACCCGCTCCATGTGCGCGCCGAGGTGTTGCTGGCTGCAGTACCGGAAGGTCAGGCGCTCCCCGGACACCAGCTCGTCGGGCGCGTCGTCCCACTCATTGGCGTCCACTCGCCGATGCACGCCCACGATCAGCGCCGTGTCGGTCCTCGTGTCGATCGTGGCCCGGCAGTAGTCGCAGCTGAAGGTGTCGGTCACCCGCTGATCCTAGGTCGCGCGCTCCAGCGGCTCAGCAGCCGCTACGCATGAGCTCCGGGAGCTTGCCGGACGTGACTTCCATGAACGAGACCTTGGAGGAGTTGGTGATCGTCGCCGGGGTGGCATCCCCGAACAGGAAGCCGATGTGGTCCTCGCCGACGGTGTGGAACGAGCCGGCCTGGTCGAACCCGGCCTCCTTGACGGAGGAGAGCTCGGGATAGGCGGCCTTGACCTCGGCGAGCGTGCTGCCGACTCCGACGCCTTCCAGGGTCTTGGGCCCGCCCGCCGTGACGCCGAGCGAGCCGATCGCGCCGTCCTCGTGAGTCAGCACGTCGACACCCTCGTACTGCTTCTTCCACTGCAGCTGGAACGTGCAGCCCTCGACGCCCTCGACGTCGGCGTCGAAGAACCCGGTGGCGAGCGCCTCGTCCTTTGTCATCCCGGCCCTGACGTCGCCGACCTTTCCGGGGGTCACCACCAGTCCGCTCGAGTCGGTGGGCGGTGCGGTCGTCTCAGGCGTGTCGCTGGGCGCGGAAGACGTCTGCTCGGCGGGTGTCGAGCCGCCGTCGCTGCTGGGATCGCTGCCGCATCCTGCGGTGAGCAGGGCGAGCACCGCGAGAGTGCCGAGCATGCGCTTCAATGAGTCCTCCGACCGGGCTGGGTGAGTCGACCGTAGTGGCTGGCGCCGGTGGCCGGAGGGATTTCCCCGACGGCCGCGTTGTCGGCGCCGACAGATAGGCTCATCCAGTGAGCCTCGCCGTGCGTGTCATTCCGTGTCTGGACGTCGACAACGGCCGGGTCGTCAAGGGCGTCAACTTCGTCAACCTGCGCGACGCGGGCGATCCCGTCGAGATGGCCAAGGTCTACGACGCCGAGGGCGCCGACGAGCTGACCTTCCTCGACATCACGGCGTCATCGGACAGCCGCGACACGACGTTCGACGTGGTCGGGCGCACGGCTGACCAGGTGTTCATCCCCCTGACGGTCGGCGGCGGAGTGCGTACGCCTGAGGATGTCGACCGCCTGCTGCGTGCCGGGGCGGACAAGGTCGGCATCAACACCGCGGCGATCGCGCGGCCCCAGGTCATCGCCGAGATCGCCCAGCGATTCGGCAACCAGGTCCTCGTGCTGAGCGTCGATGCGCGACGCAGCAGCGACCAGCCGAGTGGCTTCGAGGTGACGACCCACGGCGGTCGTACGTCGGCCGGACTCGACGCCGTCGAGTGGGCGCGCACGGCCACCGAGCTCGGCGCCGGAGAGATCCTGCTCAACTCGATGGACGCCGACGGCACCAAGGACGGCTTCGATCTGGAAATGATTCGGGCGGTCCGTGGCGTTACACAAGTGCCACTCATCGCGAGTGGCGGCGCCGGCCGGCTCGAGCACTTCCCCGCGGCCATCGATGCCGGCGCCGACGCAGTGCTCGCCGCAAGCGTGTTCCACTTCGGCGACATGACCATCGGACAGGTGAAAGAGACGTTGCGAGCAGCAGGACACTGTGTCCGATAGGACCACGGCGGACCCCATCGAGTCCGCCGCTCCCGATCCGGACGAGCGTGACCTCGGATCGGCCGATCACACGCATGTGACCGGCCGAGGATTCGCCCTGCTCGGGCGCGGCATCCGCGAGCAGCGATTCCTGTTCTCGCTGTCGGTCATCGGCAGCATCCTCTACGGCGCCATGACCGTCGCCGACGCCTGGGTGCTCGGCTGGGCGACCGATCACGTGATCCGCCCGTCGTTCGCGCAGGGTGAGATCGCCAAGGGAGCGCTGGCCGCCGCCATCGCGCTGTTTCTCGCCGTCGCGATCCTCCGTGCGCTTGGCATCATCGGCCGCCGGCTCATCGGCGGCATCGTGTTCTACCGGCTCATCGCCGACTACCGGCGCCGCGTCACGCGCAAGTACATCTCCCTGCCGATGGCCTGGCACCACCGTCACCCCACGGGCCAGCTGCTCTCCAACGCCAACGCCGATGTCGAGGCGACGTGGTCGGTGTTCATGCCCCTGCCGATGGCCGTGGGCGTCATCGCGATGCTCCTCGCCGCGATCATCGCGATGCTCGCCGCCGATGTCGTGCTGACGATCGTCGGGCTGATCGTCTTCCCGGCGCTGTTCGCGATCAACGTGTTCTACCAGCGCTGGCTCTCGCCCAAGGTCTCCTACGCCCAGTCGCTCCGTGGCGACGTGAGCTCGGTGGCTCACGAGTCGTTCGACGGTGCGCTGGTCGTCAAGTCGCTGGGCCGTGAGGCCGACGAGACAGAGCGGTTCACCCGCGTGACGCACGAGCTGCGTGACGCCAACATCGCGGTCGGTCGCATCCGCAGCATGTTCGACCCGTTGCTCGAGGCGCTGCCCAACTTCGGCATCCTGCTGGTCATCGTGCTCGGCGTCGGCCGGGTGGCCAGCGGCGCCGCTGACCCCGGCGACGTCGTCCAGGTCGCCTACCTGTTCACGGTCGTGGCGTTCCCGGTCCGTGCGATCGGCTGGGTGCTCGGCGAGCTGCCGCGCAGCGTCGTCGGGTGGGAGCGCGTGTCGTCGGTCCTCGAGGCCGAGGGGTCGATGGCCTACGGCTCCCGCAACCTGCCCGGCGCTGGGCCGGTGTCTCTCGACGTCGACGGCTTGACGTTCGGGTTCGCCGACGGGGATCGCGATGTCCTGCGTGGCATCGACTTCGAGGTCGAGCCCGGCAAGGTCATCGCGGTGGTCGGGGCGACCGGCAGCGGCAAGAGCACCCTGACGTCGCTGCTGACCCGGCTCGTCGACCCGCAGCACGGCGCGATCCGGGTCGACGGCCACGACATCCGCGAGCTCACCCACGCTGAGCTCGCCAAGGCGATCGCGGTCGTGCCGCAGGCCACGTTCCTGTTCGACGACAGCGTGCGCGAGAACGTCACGCTCGGCGGCGACTTCACCGATGAGGAGGTCTGGGCCGCTCTGCGTACGGTCCAGGCCGATGGGTTCGTCGCCAATCTCCCGGCCGGACTCGACGCCGAGCTCGGCGAGCGCGGCACGACGTTGTCGGGCGGCCAGCGGCAGCGACTTTCACTGGCTCGCGCGCTCGTACGCCGCCCGCGCCTGCTGGTGATGGACGACGCGACCAGCGCGGTCGACCCCGAGGTCGAGCAGCGCATCCTCAAGGCGCTCGCGGCCCACACGGCCGACGACGAGGGCCCGACGGTCCTCGTCGTGGCCTACCGCAAGGCGACCATCGCGCTCGCCGACGAGGTGGTGTTCCTCGACGAGGGCGTCATCGCCGATCGGGGCGGCCACGCCGACCTGGTGGCGCGCTCCGCCGACTACCGCGACCTCGTCAACGCCTACGACCACGCCAGGGAGGTGGAGTCATGAGCACTGCGACCGACACCGACACCCAGGCCGACCGGCTGACCGGCATCGCGATCATGCGTCGCGGCCTCGCACTCTCGCCGGCGATCAAGGACGGCCTCGGCCTGACCCTGCTGCTGGCGATGCTCAGCACGATCGGCGGGTCCGTCGTGCCGATCGTCATCAAGGAGACCGTCGACTCCGGCCTCGGCGAGGGCAACGGCACCGAGCTGAGCGACGTCGCCCCCTACCTCCTGGCTGCGCTCGCGGTGATCATCGTCTCCGGGCTGCTGGCCTACTGGATGCGCGTACGCCTGTTCGTCGCGAGCGAGCGGGGCCTCGCCCAGCTGCGCGTCGACGCGTTCCGGCACGTCCACGACCTGTCGATGCTGACCCAGAACTCCGAGCGCCGCGGCGTGCTCGTCTCGCGGGTGACCTCCGACATCGACCAGGTCTCGCAGTTCCTGCAGTTCACCGGGATCATGATGGTCGTCAGCATCGGCCAGATCATCGTGGCCACCGGCATCATGGCCTACTTTTCCTGGCAGCTGACGATCGTCGTGTGGGTGTGCTTCCTGCCGCTCGGCATCAGCCTCAGGTACTTCGCCGAGCGACTCAGCCGGGCCTACGACATCGTGCGCCGCACCGTCGGCGAGATGCTCGCGGTCATCGCCGAGCCCGTTGTCGGCGCCTCCGTCGTCCGTGCCTACGCGATCGAGCGCCGCACCCAGCAGCGCGTCGACGACGGCATCGCCCGCAACCTCGACGCCAACGTGAAGGCCCAGAAGCTCGTCGCGGTCACGTTCGCTTCCGCCGGCGTCGCGGGCGGCCTTGCCAACGCCGCGGTCATCGCGTTCGGTGTCGCGATCGGCCTGTCCGGGCAGCTGTCGATGGGCACCGTGATCGCGTTCGCGTTCCTCGTCGGCCTGTTCGTCGGCCCCGTGCAGATGGCCACCCAAGTCCTCACGGATGCCCAGAACGCCATCGCGTCCTGGCGCCGCGTGATCGACCTGCTCGACACCCCGGCCGATGTCGTCGACCCCGGCGAGGCCGGCACGACGCTGCCCGGCGGCACGCTCGGCGCCCGATTCGAAGGCGTGACGTTCGCCTATCCCGGCGGTCCTGACGTGCTCAAGGACGTCGACGTCGAGATCGCACCACGTCAGCGGGTCGCGGTCGTGGGCGAGACCGGGTCCGGCAAGACCACGTTCGCCAAGCTGCTGACCCGGCTCATGGACCCCTCGGCCGGCGTCGTACGCCTCGGAGAGACGGACATCAGCCGCGTCTCGTTCGACGACCTCCGCAAGCACGTGCTGATGGTCCCGCAGGAAGGCTTCCTGTTCGACGCCACGCTGCGCGACAACCTGCTCTACGGCAAGAAGGACGCGACGGAGACCGAGCTGCTGGACGTCTTCGACCGGCTCGGCCTGACCGACTGGTACGCTTCGCTGCCGCGCGGTCTCGACTCACAGGTCGGCCAGCGCGGCGAGTCCCTGTCGGCGGGGGAGCGCCAGCTCGTCGCGCTCGTACGCTCCGCGCTCGCCGATCCGGAGTTCATCGTGCTCGACGAGGCCACCAGCGCGGTCGATCCGCAGACTGAGCTGCGAGCCACGCGAGCGCTCGACCGACTGCTCGAAGGTCGCTCCAGCGTCACGATCGCGCATCGCCTCTCGACTGCCGAGAACGCCGATCGCGTCCTGGTGTTCGACGCAGGCCGTCTGGTCGAGGACGGCACCCACGCCGAGCTCGTCCAGCTCGGTGGCGTCTACGCCCGCCTGCACGCGAGCTGGGTCGCCCAGGCGTCGCTGTCGAGCCACCACCCGGTCGTCGACCCCGTGTGACTCCGTCACGTTCAGTGCGGCCTGAGACAATGGTGGGCGTGAGCTCCCTCGACCCTGCCATCGCCGCGCGCCTCAAGCGCGACGCCAACGGCCTCGTGACCGCCGTGATCCAGGACGCCGAGAGCCGTGACGTCCTTATGGTCGGCTGGATGGACGACGAGGCGCTCCACCGCACCTTGACGACCGGACGCGGCACCTACTGGAGCCGCAGCCGTCAGGAGTACTGGGTCAAAGGTGAGACCTCGGGCAACACCCAGGCCGTGCGCGAGGTGCGGCTCGACTGCGACGGCGACACATTGCTCGTGCTGGTCGACCAGACCGGTCCCGCCTGCCACACGGGCGCCCGCACCTGCTTCGACGCGGACCGCTTGCTGTGAATCCCCGCCGCCTCTACGCGCCTGTCGTGCTCGGTACGCTCGCAACCGGCGGGCTCGCGTTCTTCGCCGCGTCACGCACCTGGGCGCACGTGCGCGTCGCCACCGACGGCCTGCCGTCGGACTCCGTCGATGTCAGCGGGGCCGATGCCCAGCCGCTCGTGTCAGCCTTGGCGCTGGTCGTCGTGACGGCTGCCCTCGCCGTACTCGCAGCGTCGCCGCGCGTACGTCGCGGGGTCGGCGTGTTCACGGTGCTGGTGGCTGTCGGCGCCGCCATCGTGGTGCTGGTCGGCTCGTCCCTCGACAGCGCCGTCGACCGTGCGGTCGAGGCCTCACCGGCCTACACCGGCACCGGCGACCACGACTTCACGACGTCGCCCTGGAAGTTCGTCACGGCGCTCGCCTTCGTGCTCGCGGCCTTGCTCGGCGCCATCACGGCGAAGTTCGGGGCAACCTGGCCGACGATGAGCAGCCGCTATGACGCCCCGGCTGCCCGGCCGGCGGCCGCGACTCCGCAGTCCGATGCCGAGATGTGGAAGGCGTTGGACGAGGGCCGCGATCCCACCCAGTAGTCTGAGCGCAGATCACCACCACGAGGAGACTTCACCCATGCACGGATCATCGCCCGCCGCCTGGACCGCCGTCCTGCTGTGCCTCGCCGGCATCACGATCGGCGGCGTCGCTCTGATTCCCGATCCGCACTGGGTGTGGTTCATCGTGGGTTGCGTCGTCGCGGTCGGTTCAGGTCTCGTGGGCCTCGGCATGTCGGCCGCCGGCTTCGGGGTCGACCGCGCTGAGCACTCGGAGCACTGAGCGCCGCAGGCATGAGCAACGAACCGCCGCAGTACCCGAGCTATCCCGGCTCCGAGGAGCCGCACGGCCAGGAGCCGGGGCAGCAGCCGCCGCCCCCTCCTCCGGGTTACGGCCAGGCCCCGCAGGGTCCACCCGCCTACGGTCAGCCTGCCTACGGGCAGCCTGCGTATGGCCAGCCTGCGTACGGTCAGCCTGCGTACGGGCAGCCCGCGTACGGCCCGCCGGCATATGGCTACGGCTACCCGCCACAGCAGCGCACCAACGGCAAGGCCATGTGGGGCATGATCGTCGGGATCATCGCGATCGTGTTCTGCTACCTCGGCGTGCTGATCGGGCCGGTCGCGATCGTCCTGTCGGCGCTCGGCAAGAAGGACATCAAGCGGAGCAACGGCACCCAGTCGGGTGATGGCATGGCGACCGCCGGCCTGATCACCGGCATCGTCGGCACGGTGCTCTGGCTGGCCCTCGACACGTTGCTGATCCTTGCGGAGCTGAACAACTGGTGACACCAATGCCGAGGCTGGACTCCGGGCGCCGCGTGACGGCGGCCGCTCTTCGCGCCCCGGCTCTGGTCGGCGCCGCCGGCCTCGGTGCCGCTCTGCTGCTTCACCTCCACGACCCACATGAGTCGGGGTCGTACGGCTACTGCCCGTTCCTGCAGCTGACCGGCAAACCGTGCCCGGGGTGCGGGGGCCTCCGCGCCGTCAACGACCTGACCCGTGGGGACGTCGTCGGAGCGGCGAGCAGCAACGTCCTCGCGGTGGCACTGGTGGCCTCCCTCGCGGCGGCATGGGTGCTGTGGGTCGCGCGTCGGCTGCGGGGCAGGGTCGGCCCGATGATCACGCTCAACCTGCAGGCCGGCTTTGTCCTGCTCGGTCTAGTCGTGGTCTTCGGGATTCTCCGCAACACCCCATGGGGCTCCTGGCTCGCTCCCTGACGCCTACGGCGCGACAGGCTGGCCCTGGAACCGCCTGTAGGCGTACGCGCCGGCGAGCGTGACGACCGGAACAGCAGCAAGCAGGCCCACGAGGCAGAGCACCGCTCCCGCGATCAGCACCAGCCCGGCCAGCAGTCCGCTGAGCAGGCTGTTGCCGAAGTTGCGGCCGACCAGCGTGCAGCTCGATCCGATCGCCTCAACGGGTTCCTTGGCTTTGTCGACGACGAAGTAGACCGTGAAGAACGAGAAGATCGAGAAGACGAGGCCGGGCAGGACGCACGCCAGGTAGCCGACCGTGGTGATCACGCTGAGCAGCAGCCCGACCAGGAGCACCTTGGGGATGTCGAGGGCGCCAAAGGCCCGGCCGATGTCGAACGACCCGCCATCGACGACGTCCAGAGCCCCCTTGGCCATCATGGCGAACAGGATGTAGCCGATCGTGCCGGTGATGGTCTGGACGATCAGAGAAGCGATGGTCGCGCCGAGCTCGAAGTCGAACTCCCCGCCGTTCGTCACAATGCTGGGGGAAGGGGCGATGACCTCCCCGAGGATGCCGAGCACGATCGCACCAACCGCGACGATCAGCGTCGCGGCGATCATCACGCCGGCGTTCTCCTTGAACTTGCGCCAGCCGTAGCCGATCGCGTCGGGCGCGCTGTAAGGCGCCGCGCCGTAGCCGCCCGGCGCGGGCGGGTGGCCGCCGGGTGGTGGTGGCGGTGGGTAACCGCCCTCGGGCGGCGGAGTCGATCCGTAGGCCGGGAGATCATTCGTCGAGGGGTTGGGGTCTCCGGGATACGGCGGCGGCTCATTCGTCATGTCGTGAGCATAAGGGTGCCTGCTGCCGACCGGGGTCTTTCGCGGTCATCCGGTGACGTACGGCGACAGCAGCCACGACAGGAACACGAGCCCGAGCGTGGTGGCTCCGATCGTGAGCCCGACGACCGCGGTCATGTCGCCGCCCTCGTCGCCCTTCGACGCACTGATCTCGCGGCGGGCGTAGACGCCGCTCGTCACGGAGGGCACGGCCAGCACGAACGCCAGGAACGGGTGGATGAACAGGCTGGGAAACGCCGCCGCCCCCAGGATGACGCTGGCGATCGCCTTGTGGTTGGTGGGGACCCCGGCCCCGCCGTCGGGCGCACCCGGCGGCGGGGCAGGCTCCTGGCTCACGATGTGGAGAAGTCGAACGTGCCGGTCGCGAACAGGATGACCGAGATGACACCAAACACGATGGAAATGATGCCCATCACGAAGCCGGCAGTGGCCATGCCCTCGCCGGTCTGGCTGCCACCCGAGGCACGGATCTCGCTCTTGGCCTGGTTGCCCAGGATCAAGGCCGGGATGCCGGTGAAGAACCCGCAGCACAGGATCCCGATGATGCCGAGGATCATCGACCAGAGCGCCTTCTTGTTCTGCTGTGGTGGTCCGCCGTAACCGCCCGGCGCTGGCGGCGGGTAGCCGCCGGGAGGCGGCGGCGGGTAGGAAGGATAGCCACCGCCGGGAGGCGGCGGAGCCGAACCGTAATTGGGCGGTTCGCTCGGCGGCGGAGGCGGGGTCTGCGGATCGTTCGTGGACGGGTTGGGTTCGCCCGGGTAGGGAGGCGGCTCGTTCGTCGTCATGCGGAGAGCATAGTGACAAGGAGACTCCGGGGAACCCCTGCGAGACGTGACTCGGACCGGGGATACTCTTGAACAAGTCCATTGCGAGTCAGGAGGGTCCCGTGTCCGTACTCGACGAGATCTTGGCCGGTGCGGCCGAAGACCTCCGCGAGCGCATGGACGTGACCTCACTGGACGAGCTCAAGGCTCAAGCCGCTCGCCAGAAGGAAGCCCTCGACCCGATGCCGGCGTTCCGCGGCGACGGTGTCTCGGTCATCGCCGAGGTCAAACGCGCGAGCCCCAGCAAGGGTGAGCTCGCCGCGATCAAGGATCCCGCTGCGCTGGCGTCGGACTACGCCGCCGGTGGCGCCGCCGCGATCAGCGTGCTCACCGAGCAACGACGGTTCAACGGCACGCTCGACGACCTGCGGGCCGTACGCGCGAACGTCGACGTCCCGGTGCTGCGCAAGGACTTCATCACGACCTCCTACCAGCTGTGGGAGGCACGAGCTGCCGGCGCTGACATGGCCTTGCTGATCGTGGCCGCCCTCGAGCAGATCGCGTTGGAGAGCCTCATCGAGCGGGCTCGCTCGATCGGCCTCACACCGCTCGTCGAGGTGCATGACGAGGCCGAGGTCGACCGCGCGGTCGAGGCCGGCGCCGACCTGATCGGCGTCAACGCGCGCAACCTCAAGACCCTCGAGATCGACCGCGGCACGTTCGAGCGCTTGTCGCCGCGCATCCCCGACGGCGTCGTCAAGGTCGCCGAGTCGGGCGTGCGCGGACCCCATGACGTCATCGAGTACGCCAAGTGCGGTGCGCATGTCGTCCTGGTCGGCGAGACCCTCGTACGCGGCGACGACCCCCGCGCGAGTGTCGCGGACCTGGTCGCCGCAGGAGCGCACCCCGCCCTCCAGCACCGGTGGTAGCAGCGTCATCGTCTCGACGGTGACGCGCCTTCGCCCTGCCACTTCCACACCTTTGAGGACCCATGTACGCACAGCCTGACGCCACGGGGCACTTCGGACGCTTCGGCGGCCGCTTCATGCCCGAAGCACTCATCGCCCCGCTCGACGAACTCGATCACGCCTGGACCGACGCCAAGGCCGACCCGGTCTTCATGGCTGAGCTCGACCGCATGCTGCGGGAGTACGCCAACGTGCCGAGCCCGCTGTATGAGGCCCACCGCTTCTCCGAGGCTGCGGGCGCCCGCATCCTGCTCAAGCGCGAGGACCTCAACCACACGGGCGCGCACAAGATCCGCAACGTCATCGGCCAGGCCCTGCTCGCCAAGCGCATTGGCAAGCCGCGAGCCATCGCCGAGACCGGTGCCGGCCAGCACGGCGTCGCGTCGGCGACGGCCTGCGCCTACCTCGACCTCGAGTGCGTCGTCTACATGGGCGAGCTCGACACGCAGCGGCAGGCGCTCAACGTCGCGCGCATGAAGATGCTGGGCGCCGAAGTCGTCCCGGTGACGACCGGCAGTCGTACGCTGAAGGACGCGATCAACGAGGCGCTGCGTGACTGGGTCGCCAGCGTCGACACGACCTCATACCTGTTCGGCACCGCCGCCGGTCCGCACCCCTTCCCGAGCATGGTCCGCGACCTGACCAGGGGCATCGGCGACGAGGCGCGGGCCCAGGTCCTCGAGCTGGACGGCTCGCTGCCTGATGCCGCGGTCGCCTGTGTGGGCGGCGGCTCCAACGCGATCGGGCTGTTCACGGCGTTCATCGACGACGCCGACGTCAGGCTTGTCGGCATCGAGGCCGGCGGCGACGGGGTCGAGACCGGGCGCCACGCGGCGACGATCACCGGCGGCGACGTCGGCGTGCTGCACGGTGCGCGTTCGTTCCTGCTGCAGGACGAGGACGGCCAGACGATCGAGTCGCACTCGATCTCAGCAGGGCTCGACTATCCCGGTGTGGGGCCGGAGCACTCCTTCCTCGCCGACACGGGCCGCGCGTCATACGTGCCTGCGACGGACGCCGAGGCGATGTCGGCGTTCGACCTGCTCTGCAAGACAGAGGGCATCATCCCGGCGATCGAGTCGGCCCACGCACTCGCCGGCGCCCTGGCCCTCGCCAAGGAGCTCGGCCCCGACTCGACGATCCTCGTCAACCTGTCGGGCCGCGGCGACAAGGACGTGCACACCGCTGCGGAGTACTTCGGGCTGATCGACGAGCCGGTCGTGCTCGAACAGGGGGTCGAGGAATGAGCTCGATCGACGAGCTGTTCGTGCGTACCCGCGCGGCGAACCGTGCCGCGCTGGTCGGCTACCTCCCCGCGGGCTTCCCGTCCAAGGAGCTGTCGATCAAGGCCATCGAGGCGATGGTCGAGGGCGGCGTCGATCTCGTCGAGGTCGGCCTGCCCTACAGCGACCCGGTCATGGACGGCCCGACGATCCAGGCCGCTGCCGACCAGGCGCTGCGGGCCGGCACGCGTACGACCGATGTCCTCGACGTCGTGCGCGCGAGCGCTGCGACCGGCGCGCCGACGGTCGTCATGACGTACTGGAACCCGGTCGAGCGCTTCGGCGTCAACCGGTTCGCCGAGGCGCTGGCCGACGCCGGGGGAGCGGGCCTCATCACCCCGGACCTGATCCCCGACGAGGCGGAGGAGTGGGTCGCCGCGTCGGAGCAGTACGGCCTCGACCGGGTCTTCCTCGTCGCCCCGTCCTCGACTGACGAGCGGCTGGCGATGACCKCCGATGCGGCAAGCGGATTCGTCTACGCGACCGCGGTCATGGGTGTCACCGGTGCCCGTGAGCAGACCAGCGCGCTGGGCCCGGAGCTCGTCGCGCGCCTGCGCAAGGTCACCGACAAGCCGGTCGGGGTCGGACTGGGCGTGAGCAACGGAGACCAGGCTCGTGAGGTCGCCGCCTTCGCCGACGCGGTGATCGTGGGGTCCGCCCTCGTACGCTGTCTGCTGGATGCCGAGGACGAGTCCGCCGGGCTCGAGGCGATCCGCCGGCTGGCACAGGACCTGCGCGCCGGCGTCGAGAGGAACTAGCCACGTGAGCGTCGCGTCATACATCCCCAGCCCGTCTCACGGCGTCTGGGACATCGGGCCGATCCCGATTCGGGCGTACGCGCTCGGCATCATCGTCGGCGCCATCGTCGCGATCATGATCGGCGAGCGACGGTTCCAGGCACGGGGCGGTCGCGAAGGCCTGATCGGCGACGTCGCGATCTGGGCGATCCCGTTCGGCATCGTCGGCGCTCGGATGTACCACGTGGCGACCGACCCGGAGCTCTACTTCAGCGACGGCAAGCACCCGATCAACGCGCTCAAGATCTGGGAGGGCGGCCTCGGCATCTGGGGCGCCATCGCGGGCGGGGCCCTGGGGGCATACATCGCCTGCCGTCGATACGGCGTCTCGTTCTCGTCGGTGGCCGACGCGCTCGCGCCCGGGCTGCTGGTGGCCCAGGCGATCGGCCGCATCGGCAACTACTTCAACCAGGAGCTGTTCGGCAAGCCGACGACCAAGCCGTGGGGCCTGGAGATCGACCTGGACAGGCGCCCCGACGGCTACACGCAGTTCGCGACGTTCCACCCCACATTCCTCTACGAGCTGCTGTGGAACCTCGCCGCGGCCGCGCTGATCATCGCGATCGACCGCAAGGTCAGGCTCACCGGCGGGCGGGCGTTCGCGCTCTACGCGATGCTCTACACGTCCGGGCGGGTGTGGATCGAGGCGCTGCGCATCGACACCGCCAACCACATCGGCCCGTTCCGCCTCAACATCTGGACGTCGATCATCGTGTTCGCGGTGGCGGCGACCTACTTCGTCGCGACCCGCAAGCGGTCGCGCTCCGAGGAGCCCGTTGCCAAGGCGACCGACGAGGAGTCGGTGCCAGAGTCGGTCGACGCGCCGGCTGACGAGAGCACGGACGAGTCGGAATCGGCCAGCTAGCCGTGGACGCGTCCATCGTGCTGACTCGCCTCTGTGCCGCGATCGACGAGCGCAGGTGGCACGACCTCCCGGCATTGCTCCACGATGACTTCGTCTGCCGATACGTTCACACGGGCGAGACCTTTGACGGCGAGTCGTGGGTGCGTCTCAACGCCGACTATCCCGGATTCGACCGTATGACCGTGGAGGACCTGGTCGGATCGAAGGATCGCGCCGTGGCTCGTTGTCACGTGACGGGTCGTGCCGACGGTCAGCTGATCCACTTCGAGGTGGCAACGTTCGTCACGGTTCACGATGGTCGGATCTCGGAGATGACCGAGGTGTGGACCGACGTGGCTCAAACCCCTCCGGCCGGCACTCGACCGGGTTGACGCACCTTCGGGGGGCATCGCCAGCATCCGTCGACCGCAACCTCAGGAAAGCCTGACCTTTGGTGCGCGATCGCACTGTCGGACGTACGTTTTCATCATGACCGAAGCAGTCGAGAGCACCGAACCCATGCCTGATCCTGACCATGTCGACCACGAGCACCCCGACGTCACGGGCGGCTGGCTCCGGCCCGCGGTGTTCGGCGCGATGGACGGGCTGGTGTCGAACTTCGCGCTGATCATGGGCGTCGTTGGTGGAAGTAGCGCCAACGACACCAAGCCGGTCGTCCTTGCGGGTCTCGCGGGGCTGGCTGCGGGATCATTCTCGATGGCGGCGGGGGAGTACACCTCGGTGGCCAGCCAGAGCGAATTCGCTCTGGCGCAGGTCGACATCGAGCGCGACGAGATCCTCAACAACGAGCACGCCGAAGAGGCTGAGCTCGCTGTGATGTTCGTCGAGAAGGGCGTCGACGAGAAGGTCGCTCGCGAGGTGGCGTCTCAGATCCACCGTGACCCGGAGAACGCCGTTAGGGTCCATGCCCGCGAGGAGTTCGGCGTCGACGTCGACGACCTGGCCTCGCCGATGCTCGCGGCGGTGTCGTCGTTCTTCTCGTTCGCGCTGGGTGCACTGCTCCCGGTGTTCCCCTACCTGATCGGCATCGAGTCGCCCTGGACAGCGATCGCTCTCTCGCTCGTGGCGCTGTTCGCCTGCGGTGCGATCGTCACGCGCATCACGGCGCGGTCGTGGTGGTACGGCGGCATCCGACAGCTCGTGCTGGGCGGCGCGGCGGCCGGACTCACCTACCTCGTCGGCGACGCCGTGGGCGGCGCGATCGGCTGATGCGGCATCCACGGCGTCCGCCGTGTAGCCTTGATCTGCTGTCCGAGGCCAACGTCGTCCCCGGTACGAGAATTTTCGTGATCCTGATGACGTGAAGTGAGGCCCATGGTGCGCGCCCCCCTCTATTCGGCTCAGCCTCCTGCGCAAGGTCTGTACGACCCGCAGAACGAGCACGACGCCTGTGGTGTCGCCTTCGTCGCGACGCTGACCGGTGTGCCGAGCCACGAGATCGTCCTCCAGGGCCTCACCGCCCTGCGCAACCTCGACCACCGCGGAGCCGTCGGTGGCGACCCGGACACCGGCGACGGCGCCGGCATCATGATCCAGGTCCCCGACGCCTTCCTGCGGGGAGTCAGCGGAGTCGAGCTGCCCGACGCCGGCACGTACGCCGTCGGCCTGGCATTCCTGCCGACGGACGAGACCGAGGCCGCCGAGGCACGCGTCAGGTTCGAGGAGATCGCGACTGAGGAGGGCCTCACGGTCCTGGGTTGGCGCGACGTGCCGATCGAGCCCGAGGTGCTGGGCCACGGCATGTCCCGCGCCGCCATGCCGGCCTTCGCCCAGGTCTTCGTGACTGCGACGGGTGAGGCGCAGAGCGGGATCCAGCTCGACCGCACGGCGTACTGCCTGCGCAAGCGCGCCGAGCACGAGCTCGCGGTCTACTTCCCCTCGCTGTCGAGCCGCACACTCGTCTACAAGGGCATGCTGACGCCGGAGCAGCTCGAGGGATTCTTCCCCGACCTGGCCGACCCGCGCATGGAGTCGGCGATGGCGATTGTCCACAGCCGCTTCTCGACCAACACGTTCCCGAGCTGGCCGCTGGCCCACCCGTTCCGCTTCATCGCGCACAACGGCGAGATCAACACCGCGCGGGGCAACCGCAACTGGATGCGGGCACGCGAGGCGCTCCTCGAGAGCGACCTCATCCCGGGCGACCTGAACCGGCTCTTCCCGGTCTGCGACCCGCTCGGCAGCGACACCGCGTCGTTCGACGAGGTGCTCGAGCTGCTGCACCTCGGCGGCCGCAGCCTGCCGCACGCCGTGATGATGATGATCCCCGAGGCGTGGGAGAACGACGACGACATGGACCCGGCCCGCCGGGCGTTCTACGAGTTCCACTCCTCCGTCATGGAGCCGTGGGACGGGCCTGCCGCGATCGCGTTCACCGACGGCAACCAGATCGGCGCGGTCCTCGACCGCAACGGCCTGCGCCCCGGCCGCTACTGGGTCACCGAGGACGGGCTCGTGGTGCTCGCCTCCGAGGCCGGAGTGCTCGACCTCGACCAGAAGACCATCACCCGCAAGGGCCGCCTCGAGCCGGGCAAGATGTTCCTGCTCGACCTCGACGAGCACCGCATCATCGAGGACCACGAGATCAAGAACACGCTCGCCTCGGAGCACCCGTACGACGAGTGGCTCTACTCCGGGCTCGTGCGGTTCGAGGACCTGCCCGACCTCGAGCACATCGTGCACACGCACGCGTCGGTCACCCGGCGCCAGCAGGTGTTCGGCTACACCGAGGAGGAGCTGCGGATCCTCATCGCGCCGATCGCCCGCACCGGCGCCGAGGCCATCGGCTCGATGGGCACCGACACGCCCATTGCCGCGATCTCGGACCGCCCGCGTCAGCTGTTCGACTACTTCTCACAGCTGTTCGCCCAGGTCACCAACCCGCCGCTCGACGCGATCCGCGAAGAGGTCGTCACCTCGCTGGCCGGCACGATTGGTCCTGAGCGCAACCTGCTCGCGCCCAGCCCGGCGTCCTGCCGCATGTTGCAGCTGCCGTTCCCGGTGCTCGACAACGACGAGCTCGCCAAGATCCGGCACATGAACAAGGACGGCGACATGCCGGGCTTCTCCGTCCACGTCGTGCGCGGTCTGTACGACGTCCACGGCGGAGGCGCGGCGCTCAAGGCCAAGCTCGACGAGATCTGCGCTGAGGTGTCGCGAGCCATCACCGAGGGTGGCGCCCGGATCATCGTGCTCTCGGACCGCCACTCCAACGCCGACCTTGCGCCGATCCCGTCGCTCCTGCTGACCGGTGCAGTGCACCACCACATGGTGCGGGAGAAGCTGCGTACGCAGGCCGGGCTCATCATCGAGGCCGGTGACGTCCGCGAGGTGCACCACGTCGCGCTGCTGATCGGTTACGGCGCGACCGCCGTCAACCCCTACCTCGTGCTCGAGTCCGCCGAGGACCTCGCCCGCGAGAAGGTCTTCGTCGAGGGCGTCGAGCCCAGCAAGGCGCTGCGCAACGTCGCCTATGGCCTCGGCAAGGGCGTCCTCAAGGTCATGAGCAAGATGGGCGTCTCGACCGTCGCGTCCTACACCGGCGCCCAGATCTTCGAGGCCGTCGGGCTGTCGCCCGAGCTCGTCGATGCGTACTTCACCGGCACGTCGTCCAAGCTCGGCGGCGTCGGCCTGGACGTGCTGGCGCAGGAGGTCCGCTCACGCCACCTCAAGGCATACCCGACGAGCGGCATCGCAGCGTCGCGTCGCCATCTCGAGGTCGGCGGCGAGTACCAGTGGCGTCGTGAGGGACCGGAGCACCTGTTCGATCCCGAGACGGTCTTCCGCCTCCAGCACTCCACACGCACGGGCAGCTACGAGATCTTCAAGCAGTACACGTCTCGCGTCGACGATCAGTCCGAGCGGCTCATGACCCTGCGCGGGCTCTTCAGCTTCCGGGACGGCGAACGCCCGCCCGTGCCGATCGACGAGGTCGAGCCGGTGTCCGAGATCGTCAAGCGGTTCTCGACCGGCGCGATGTCGTACGGCTCGATCAGCCAGGAGGCGCACGAGACCCTGGCCATCGCGATGAACCGCCTCGGCGGCAAGTCCAACACCGGCGAGGGTGGCGAGGACCCCGAGCGCCTGTACGACCCGGAGCGCCGCTCCGCGATCAAGCAGGTCGCGTCGGGCCGCTTCGGTGTCACGTCGGAATACCTCACGAACGCCGACGACCTGCAGATCAAGATGGCGCAGGGCGCCAAGCCCGGCGAGGGCGGCCAGCTGCCCGGCCCCAAGGTCTATCCCTGGGTCGCCAAGACGCGTCACTCCACGCCCGGCGTCGGGCTCATCTCGCCGCCGCCGCACCACGACATCTACTCGATCGAGGACCTCAAGCAGCTCATCCACGACCTCAAGAACGCCAACCCCGCGGCACGCGTGCACGTCAAGCTCGTGTCGGAGATCGGTGTCGGCACGGTCGCGGCGGGTGTCTCGAAGGCCAAGGCCGACGTCGTCCTCATCTCGGGCCACGACGGCGGCACCGGCGCATCCCCGCTGACGTCGCTGAAGCACGCCGGTGGACCGTGGGAGCTCGGCCTGGCCGAGACCCAGCAGACCCTGCTGCTCAACGGGCTGCGCGACCGCATCGTCGTGCAGGCCGACGGCCAGCTCAAGACCGGCCGCGACGTCATGATCGCCGCGCTACTCGGCGCTGAGGAGTTCGGCTTCGCCACGGCTCCGCTCGTCGTGAGCGGCTGCATCATGATGCGCGTGTGCCACCTCGACACGTGCCCTGTCGGTGTCGCGACGCAGAACAAGGCGCTGCGCGAGAAGTACGCCGGCAAGGCCGAGTACGTCGTCAACTTCTTCGAGTTCATCGCCCAGGAAGTGCGGGAACTGCTGGCGCGGCTCGGCTACCGGTCGATCGCGGAGGCGGTCGGCCACGCAGAGATGCTGGACATCCGCAAGGCCGTCGACCACTGGAAGGCCGACGGGCTCGACCTGACGCCGATCCTCTACGTCCCGGAGCTCCCTGAGGGAGCGGCCCTGCACAACACGACGGGCCAGGACCACAGTCTCGACAAGGCGCTCGACAACGAGCTCATCGCACTCAGCGCCGATGCGCTCGAGAGCGGCGAGCCGGTGCGCGCGCAGGTCGAGATCCGCAACGTCAACCGTACGGTCGGCACGATGCTCGGCCACGAGGTCACCAAGCGCTACCGCGGTGAAGGCCTGCCGGAGAACACGATCGACATCACGTTCCTCGGCTCGGCCGGCCAGTCCTTCGGCGCGTTCGTGCCCAAGGGCGTCACGCTGCGGCTCGAGGGCGATGGCAACGACTACGTCGGCAAGGGCCTGTCCGGCGGCCGGATCGTCGTGCGCCCGCCGCGCGAGGTCCAGTTCACCGCTGAGGCGCAGATCGTGGCCGGCAACGTCATCGGATTCGGCGCCACCAGCGGCGAGATCTTCCTGCGCGGCAAGGTCGGCGAACGCTTCTGCGTCCGCAACTCCGGTGTCAGCGCCGTCGTCGAGGGCGTCGGCGACCACGCCTGCGAGTACATGACGGGTGGCCGTGTGGTCATCCTCGGTCCGACCGGGCGCAACGTCGCCGCAGGAATGAGCGGCGGTGCGGCGTACGTCCTGGATCTCGACGAGACGCGGGTCAACATGGACATGGTCGAGCTGAGGCCTGTCGAGGGTGCCGCCGCGGGGGACCTGCGAACGCTGGTCCAGAAGCACATGGAGGAGACCGGCTCGGTCGTCGCGGAGCAGCTGCTCGGCAGCTGGGAGCAGTCGCTCACCCGATTCACCGAGATCATGCCGGTCAACTACCGGCTGGTGCTCGAGGCGCGCGACGCCGCCGAGTCCGAAGGACTGTCCGAGGAAGACACGACCGCACGCATGATGGAGGTGGCCGCACGTGGCTGATCCCCGAGGATTCATCACGACGCCCCGCAAGGTTGCCGAACGGCGCCCCGTGGAGGAGCGCGTCAACGACTGGAACGAGGTCTACCCCGGTGGGCCCGGCCGCGCCTTGCTGCCGATCATCACCGAGCAGGCCGGCCGCTGCATGGACTGCGGCATCCCGTTCTGCCACTCCGGCTGCCCCTTGGGCAACCTGATCCCCGAGTGGAACGACCTCGTGTGGCGTGAGGACTGGGACGAGGCGCTCGACCGGCTCCACGCGACCAACAACTTCCCGGAGTTCACCGGGCGGCTGTGCCCCGCGCCGTGCGAGACGGCCTGCGTCGTCGGCATCAACCGCGACGCCGTCACGATCAAGAACGTCGAGGTCTCGATCATCGACAAGGCGTGGGACGACCGTCAGGTCCGCCCCGAGCCGCCCGAGTGGCTGACCGGCAAGACCGTCGCGGTCGTCGGCTCCGGCCCCGCGGGCCTCGCGGCCGCGCAGCAGCTCACCCGTGCGGGCCACACCGTCGCGGTGTACGAGCGCGACGACAAGCCCGGCGGACTGCTTCGCTACGGCATCCCCGAGTTCAAGATGGAGAAGATCCAGGTCGATCGTCGCATCGACCAGATGCAGCGCGAGGGCACGGTGTTCCGTACCGGCGTGCAGGTCGGCGACACGTTGACCGGCCACCAGCTGCGCGACCGCTACGACGCCGTGGTGCTCGCGATCGGCGCAACCGTGCGCCGTGAGCTGCCGGTCCCGGGCCGCGAGCTCGCGGGCATCCATCAGGCGATGGAGTTCCTCCCGCAGGCCAACCGCGTTGCGCTGGGCGAAGAGGTCGAGAACCAGATCGTCGCGACCGGCAAGGACGTCATCATCATCGGTGGCGGCGACACGGGCGCGGACTGCCTCGGTACGTCGGTCCGTCAGGGCGCGAAATCCATCACGCAGCTCGAGATCATGCCCAACCCCGGCACGGATCGTCCGGAGTCGCAGCCGTGGCCGACGTACCCGATGATCTACCGCGTCTCGTCCGCGCACGAAGAGGCGGGGGACCGGGTCTACTCGGTCTCGACCAAGGAGTTCATCGGCGATGACGGGCAGGTCAGTGGCCTGCGGCTCGTCGAGGTCGAGATGGTGGACGGGAAGTTCCAGGAGGTCGACGGCTCCGAGCGGGTCGTCCCCGCTCAGCTCGTGCTGTTCGCGATGGGCTTCACGGGTCCCGAGAAGGAGGGCCTGGTCGACCAGCTCGGTGTGGAGCTGGACGAACGCGGCAACGTCAAGCGCGACAAGAAGTACATGTCGAGCGTCGAGGGCGTCTTCGTCGCCGGAGATGCCGGACGCGGGCAGTCGCTCATCGTCTGGGCGATCGCCGAGGGCCGTTCCGCGGCCGCCGGAGTGGACGCGTTCCTGTCCGGATCGACCAACCTGCCGGCCCCGATCCCACCCAACGCACGCCCGCTGACGGTGTGACGTGATGTCTCATCCAATTTGTTGCCCCAGACCACTTAAGTGACTCGCCGGTAGGCGAACCACTGGATAGGCTCGTTCAAGTGAGAAGAGCGAAGATCGTCTGCACCCTCGGCCCTGCTGTCGGGAACGCCCACAAGATCCTGCAGCTGACCGAGGCCGGCATGGACGTCGCGCGACTCAACATGAGTCACGGCGAACAGTCCGACCACGAGCAGAACTACGCCTGGGTCCGCGAAGCCGGCAACAAGGTCGGCAAGGCCATCGCCGTGCTGGCCGACCTGCAGGGCCCCAAGATCCGGCTCGGCCGGTTCGCCGACGGACCTGTGCAGCTCGAGGTCGGTTCGACATTCACCATCACGACCGACGACATCCTCGGTGACGTCGAGCGGTGCTCGACGACGTACAAGGGCCTGCCCGGCGACGTCTCCGTTGGCGACGAGATCCTGATCGATGACGGCCGTATGCGCCTGCGCGCGACCGCGGTCACCGACACGGACGTCACGTGCCTTGTCGAGACCAGTGGCCCGGTCAGCAACAACAAGGGCATCAACCTTCCCGGCGTGATGGTGAGCGTCCCCGCGATGAGCGAGAAGGACATCGACGACCTGCGGTTCGCCCTGCGCCTGGGTGTCGACTTCATCGCGCTGTCGTTCGTACGCTCGGCCGACGACTACTACGACGTCAAGAAGATCATGGTCGAAGAGGGCATCATTCGCCCCGTCATCGCCAAGATCGAGAAGCCGCAAGCTGTCGACAACCTCGACGGCATCATGGACGCCTTCGACGGCGTCATGGTGGCGCGCGGTGACCTCGGCGTCGAGCTGCCGCTCGAGGATGTCCCGATCGTCCAGAAGCTCATCGTCGAGAAGGCCCGCCGCAACGCCAAGCCGGTCATCGTCGCGACGCAGATGCTCGAGTCGATGATCTCCGCCCCGCGGCCGACCCGCGCCGAGGCGTCCGACGTCGCCAACGCGGTGCTCGACGGCGCCGACGCCGTGATGCTGTCAGGCGAGACGAGCGTGGGGGAGTACCCCATTCACACCGTCACGACGATGGCTCGCATCATCGAGTCCACCGAGGAGCACGGCCTGCCCCGCATGGCGGCGTTCACGTGGAAGGCCAAGACCAAGAGCGGCATCATCTGCCGCGCGGCCGCAGACGTCGCCGAGTCGGTCAGCGCCCGTTATGTCGTCGCCTTCACGACCAGCGGTGACTCCGCGCGACGCATGACCCGCTACCGCTCCAAGGTCCCGGTCATCGCGTTCACGCCCGACCCGCTCGTACGCTCGCAGCTGGCCCTCAGCTGGGGCATCGAGACGTTCCTCGTCCCCGAGGTCACGCACACCGATGAGATGGTGCTGCAGGTCGACAAGGCGCTGCTCGAGATCGGCCGCTGCGCCGACGGGCAGCAGGTCGTCATCGTGGCCGGGAGCCCTCCGGGCATCCCCGGCTCGACCAACGCGCTGCGCATCCACAACATGGGCGACGCGATCAACGGCGTCGTCCCGGCCTACCAGGACACCGACGAGTAGAACCCCTCGTCGAGGGTCATTCCCGCGCGCTCCTGGGATGGTTTGGGGGGCGGAGCGGGCCTGCGGAAACCGCACGCAACGTGCTGACGGTCGGCAGGGAGTAGTGCACCTGTTGCAGCCCTAGGGAGGGAGATCCCCGGTGTTGCGGACCCAACTCCACCCTTGTTCATCCTTGCGTGGATAGACCGGAATTTCAAGGAATTTCGGGTGCGTAGTGGTTGCATCGCGGGACAGTCACGGTGTCTGTGCAGGTCGGGGCCCATGCGGGTCTCATCGCGTCAAGCAGTCACGTTTCTGGTGCTTGAAAGCCTGGGTCTCTTTCGCGCGTTGCGTTGGCATCTCGCCATGTGCCGGCAAGCCGACACGGCGGCCTCTTTTGGTTGGGTTGGACCTGGGTTGGGTTGCGCTACTGCCGGCAAGCCGGCACGGCGGCCTTCGGCCGTTGCTTCCGGCGCTGGGACTGAGCCCGAGCGCCAGCGAGGGCTCAAGTCCCCGTGCCGGGTGCGGGATTCGAAACCCTCTATTCCCACGCTCAACTTTGCACTTTTCCCGTCGTTTCAGGGTCTCCTGTTTCGTCTCGGTCGGTCTCGTTACGCGGGAGCATCGTCTCAACCGGGTAATTTACCCATGGGGATCTGGCTGCCTGAACGCAAAGAACCGCCCACCCAGACCGGAGTCTGAGTGGGCGGTTTTCTCTGTGTGTGGTGCGATTCTACTTTAGTGACGCTAAGTGGGAACAACGGCGTCGCTATTCCCGGTTACGCCAAACGGTTGCCCCATGACGACAGTGTGTGTGACATGTGTGGGCGGACGTAATCCCACCCGATAGCAACAAGCGCACCCGTGACGAGTACGAAGCTGACACCAATGTCGTACGGGAGGCGATGCCAGGACTCAAACGGCGGACGATGAGTCATGGTGTTGCGCACGTCGGGCAAGGGCGACCATTGACGCGTTCGACGTGTGCGTGATGGTCGTAACTCCACGCGCCGCACGAGCAGTGGACCTTGTACGGGTGGCCCTCGTCGACATCGCTCAACGCCCGATGCTCGCTCATGGTGCGCCACTTCTCTTGTCCTGCGACAAGGGTTGTGTCATGTCCGATGCCAGCCAGCACGCAACCATGACGACGAGATACACGAAGCCAAGGCCCAGGAGTATGACGGCGGGCAGTAGCGGGTTCATGCTGTCCACCGGCCGATGAGGAATGCGAGTGTTGGTGCGGTGATGGGCGATGTGAACGCTGCGGCGACGAGGAAGACCCAGCCGACCGCAGCGAACTGTTCGCGCCTCATTGGTCGTCGGCTTCGAGCTCGCCCCGTGTTAGACCGAATGCGGCGATCACGTCGTCGAGTTCATGGCGCGCGCCGTTGTCGTTGGCGATGCGATCAATCAGTGCCACCTCGTCCCACGCCGCCTCATACGCGGCACGGAACTCGGGGTCTTCCAGTTCGCGATCCAAGTCGGCCCAGAAGCCACCGAGCGCCATGGCGGGCTACTCGGCGTTCTTCGGTGCAACGGCGACAAAGAACGCAGCAGACAGCGCAAGGCCGAGAGACATTCGATAGTCGGGAGCATCCGGCCACTCACCCTGAGTGAGCGGTGCAACGATCGGGACAACGGCGCCACCGAAGAACGCAGCGATGGACTTCCAATACTTGGTGAACTTCGACATGCGGACTCCTTATAGGTGGCGGATTGAAGCGAATGGCTACTTGGTGAGCTCGCGGACGACACGCAGCCCCGCATGGTCGGCGATCCTGGTGTCGCGTGTGACAGCGACAACCTCAGCCGGGCCAGCGTCAGCACGGACCAGCGCGTAGTCGAACCGTTTGCGGCTCAACCCGTCCCAGCCCATGAACGTGTACGCGTTGACGAACGGCGTGCCGGATGCACAGTTGCGCCAACCAGCCTTGACCAACGCGTCAACGACCATGCTTTCGCTGTTGGTGTCCCACGCGATCATGACGTTCTTCTGTGGGCAGCCGTGGGCGTTGGCGATCGACAGCGCTTTGGCCGCGATGTACGTGGCCTGTGCGACTCGTTTCGCATCAGCGGTGGCTCCGGAGTCTGACTCGAGGTGTCCGCTGACATCCATGCCGATTGCGCCGTCGAGTTCGTAGATGACCCACGCGGCTTGCTTGTCGTCGCTTTGATACCAGGTGCTCGAGGGTGTGGTGATGAGTCCGTGCGCTATGACCTTGACGCCACGGGTGTACGTGTAGCGACCCTTGCCACCGTCATTGCGCTTGTAACCGAGTGCGCCGAGACCGGAGTCGAGACGCGAACGAACCGTGGATGCGACGGTGCATTCCTGCGCGTTGATGACGTTGACGGGTGAGGCTTTGCGTGCAGCAACGTAGCGGGGGATGCGTGTTGATGCTGTGGCGATTCCGCGGGCGTTGTTGCCGGCGAAGTTCTGCGACGCGGAGATGACCTTGACCGTGGGTGTCGGCGTAGGTACAGGATCTTGTACAACAGGCGCAGAGTCTTGTACAACACTCGGTCCGGCCTTGACGCGTGCCATGACGTCGCGGCGGAACTGGCCCATGTTCAGGCCGGGGTCAACGAAGTAACGCGCCGACGAGATCTCCCCATGACCGACCGACTCTTGACCGGTCCAGCCGAGCTTCCGTGCAACAGCAGCGTTGGCCTTGACCAACGTCGCTCGAGCCGCTGCGGTCATCGTCTTCGATGTGATGACCTCATAGCCGATGGTGAATGCGTTGCCGTCAGCACTGCCGCCACGGAACCGGTCGTCGTAGTCATCGGACGTTGAGAAGTCCGCAGCAACCAGGTGTGCTTGGACGTTGGAGCCGACGAGGCCTGCATGGTTCGATCGGCCGGCAGAGACAAGCCACAGGTCGCCATTTGGGGCGATGACGGACTGCACCTTGCACGGGATGTTCGGGTCACCAAGGATGGCGGCGGCGATGTACTGCTCAACCGTGCGCCCACCAAGGTCGCCCGCCGTGATGTGGTTGACCTGACCGTTGAGCGTTCCCCACGCGCGACCAGCCCAACCGATGCCCTTCTCGTGGCTTCCGGTGTGGCAGCGGCAACGGTCACGCCAGTTTGGGTATTCGCGGACGACGATGCCTTCAGCGACGTACACGGCTTTGAGTGCGGATGGTGTCAGCGGTGTTGCCATGCGTGTCTCCTGATGGCTCGCGAAAGTGCCCGAACGTGTCGGGTCGTTGCGTTTGTGGTGGTTACTGGCCGGTGACGGAGCCGCGGACGGTGCCAGCGGAAACCTGCACGTACATGCCGCCCGGGAACTGCAGCGGCGGATCGAACGTGATGTGTTTGTCTTCGGCGAGGTTGAGGCGGATGTCGCAGTAGAGCGTTCCGGATGAGTTGGTGTCTTTGAGCTGGACGCGTGCGACGGCTGATGTGCCGGCGTTCTCGGTGACGTCGATGCGGTGGCAGGTTTTGATTCTGCGTGCGGCGTCGAGGTTGCCGGTGAATGGGATGGTCATCATTTCAGGACCGCCTCTAGGGAGATTTGGAATCCGGGTGTCGAACCGCCTGTGAATGTCATGTCGAAGTAGAGGCGTGACCAGTAGCCGCCCGCCTGCCGCTTCGGGATCACGAGGCTGTTGGAGCCGTCGTTGTTGACGGCGCCGATGGTTTCTGTTGCGACTTCACCGAACGTGCCATCGGGGAGCATGCCGCGGTGTTCGACGGGGTTGAGTGACAGCCACAGCGGATCTTGTGTGGAGGCGAACCGGACGTCTTCTGTTTGGTTGCGGGTGTGCATGGCCGCGATTTGCGGGATGACTCGCAGCGATGCCGTGGTCGGTGCGCCCGTTACGCCTTCGACGGTGAGTAGCCAGTCGATCTCGGTGGCCCAGCGTGCGGGGATGCGGAACGAACCGAACGACGCCGTGAACGCCTGGCCTCGGTAGAAGCCGACCTTATGCATCGTCATCAGACATTCCTTCCGGTCAGGCGAATCCGTGACACGTAGGCGTCTGCTGCTGTGCGTGACCCGGTAGTGAGTGCGCGCAGGTCAATGGAGACGTTGAGACCGTTTGCGAATCGGGTCAGCGTGGACGACTGGCCCTGGAGTGCGGAGATCGTGGCGTCGTTCGCGCCGGAGTCTCGGAGCGTCCCGTACTTGCTGTCGTTGAACCGCGCGCCCTTGTATGCGTTGGCAACAGGGTCGATCTCGAGCGCCATCAGGACGACGTTGCGCTTGTTCTCGTTCGGTGGCCACGCGGACCAATCGAACGTGCTGATCGTTGGCTCCGTGTCCGCCGCACCCAACACGGTGAAGGATGCGCCACCATGGCCGGGGAGGATCGTGTAGGACGGCACCGAATCAGTACCGGTCTTCACATCGAAACGGTTGGTCGGATCGGCCGCACCCGTGGTCTTAGTGAACACACGCCGCAACGAGTAGTAGTTGCGTGCACCAGCATTGTCGGCCTGGTCGACGCCGATCTCGATGGAGCGGATGTTGTTGTCGCCGTACCACTGCGCCAACGAAACCCAGCACTCAACGGTGATCCTGTTGAACCGGTCGAGGTGGGTGAGGCGCTTGATGGCGGTGGAGATTTGGCTGTTGGTGTTGTCCAGTCCGATCCACATGCCGTTGCGGTCCCATCCAATTGGCGGGTTGTAGGTTCCGGAGTAGAGCTGCTCGAACCCGTGGAGGTCGGGGCTGGCGAGGAAGTCGTAGTCGTACAGGACTGTGCTGTCCGGATATTTGGCTCCGAGCGCGGTTGTGAGGCTGGTCATGATGCAACTCCCGTGATGATGTCGATGAGGTCGCCCGTCACGGCGTCGGTCTTGATCCAGACGTATTTCGCGCCCGGGTCATAGGCGGGGAGTGTTGGGCCTGCGTAGAGCGCGCCGACTCGCGCTTCGATGGCGTCGGGCAGGGTGGCAATGGGCTGCAAGAGCGCGTCGGCATCCGCGCGTGCCTCGATCTCGTCGGCGAGGTCGGCGACCGAGGGAACCGTGATCGCGCCCGTGTCACCGTTCACCGATGTCACTCGGCCGGTTGGGGTGACGACGGGTACAACGACTGTGCCGTCTTCGATCAGGTCGAAGTCGAGCGTCGTCTGGCCCACGACGGGTTGGATGTACTTGACCTTGGTGTAGGTCTTGCGTGCGCTGTCGCGTGCGGTGACCTTGATCCGGTATGTCCAATTGGTGACCGCATCGCCGCTGCCGTCGATGAATCCTGACTGGTCGACGTGCGGCAACGGGAGTGTGACCGTGCCGCCCGGACTCGACTCGACCTTCTCAGGGAACGATGCGAGAGCCTGACCGGTTGCGGTCCACGTGATCGAGCGGACGTTGCCCGCAGAACCGCGGCCGTCGAGGACGGGCTGCCACTCGACCTTCTCAATGTATGCGTCGCCGCCGAAGTCGATCAGTGGGCCTACGTTGAGGGCGCATGTGGTGATTCCTACGGGCAAGGCCATGATGGCTCCTTGGTCGGTGCGACTTAGGAGCGCGGCGGCTTGCGGCGTCCCGTGTGTTGCGTTGTGGTGGCTAGGTCAGGCTGATGGTGGGTCCGTCGCGGACGACTACTTCGGGGCTGTCGACATCGCGGACGATCGGTTGCCTTGTCGATCCGGTGCTGATGACTGCAACCGCGCCCGTGCTGTCGGCGTTCGGCCCTGCGACGAGACAGCCGGCCCAGTCCTGCCCGTCCCACTCGATGACTTCGGACGGATGCCATG